>NZ_JBEBMT010000001.1:761016-787539 GCF_043196705.1 Halobacteriovorax sp. HFRX-2_2 | reverse complement strand
AGCCGAGCGCCTTGCCCTAGAACTAAAGTTACAACAGCAACAGGAAACAAAAAGAAAACAAGAGGAAGCTAAGCAGAAGGAAATTGAGGCCGAACGTGCCAAAGCACTAGCTGAAGCGGAGGCCGAAAGGCTTCGAAATGAGCAAGAAATAGAAGAGGCCCTAGGCGCAATCTTTGTTCCAGATCCAAAAGATATGAACTTCTTTATCGAGGCCATGAATTTTGTCATTGATGGCGATGGTATCAAGAATTTCACAAATGAATATATTAATACCTTCTGCCATGGAACTGTCGTTGTCTATAATATTCAAAATGAATGCATCCTAGGTAATGAGGATGTGGATGATCGTTTTGATGCCATAAAGAATGTTTTAAAGGCCAAGAGAAAACCAAGTTGGAATGATACAACTTTTCAAAGCGAGCTTCTCTATTATCACATCCCTATTATAGAAAATGGAAAATATCATAACTTCCTCCTCTTTCTAACTTCAAAAGATGAAATTGCAAGATCTAGTGAGAATCCAAAAAGAGTCGAATTATGCCTCCAGGTCTTAAAAGGGAGCTACCTAAGTGGAGAGGATCGTGCCTTAACAAAAGTAGCATCAAAAAAGAGTGGTTCTATTTCTGAATCAGTTAATGGACTCTTTAAAGGAATCTTTGGAGGTAAGAAATGAGAGCGTACTTCTTTATTAAATTAAGCTCCCTTAAGGATATTAAGACTTTTGCTTTCTCACTCTATGTCTATAACTTAAAAGATAAGACCTATAACCTATCTCTTAAGGCCAATACGCCTTTAACAAAAGATAGCTATGAGCTACTTCGCTATATTGAAGAGAGTAAAAAAGGCAAGATCGCTGTCAAACTATCACAAAGGATGACCTACCTCGCAACAGTGGGCGAACTTGAAGAGATTGAACCTAAGGTTATTGAGGAAACGAAACAAAAAATTGAAATACTTAAAGAGTACGAAAATATCATCGAAGAACACAGAATTAGTGAGCATATCGCACTACCTCCTCTTCGTAGTATGGTTTCAAAGGCAATTGATAAGGATGACTTTCTTCCAATAATCTTAAGGGCACAAAAAGAAATCATGCTTTTTTCAATCGATATTAGTCATACTGTATCCCTTGCACGTCACTTTGCAGGTGTTCATCTTAATAAAGATAATCTGACCAATCGTATTGTTGCCCTAAGCTACTTCTTTGCTAAAAAACTAATGATCGACAAGACTAATGACTTGGCAGATTTAGTTTGTGCTTCATTCTTAGCAAATATTGGCCTGACTCAAATTTCTCCTAATATCACTCACGGCAATCACACCGAAATTACGCCAGACCAAAGAGAACAATATTACAAGCACGTTAAATTCAGTCGTATGTTCATTGATCAGAGTGGAATTAAACTTAGTGACACATGTAAAAAGCTCATCGATAGTCATCACGAAAAATATGATGGCTCAGGTATGCCAGACCAAATATCACAAGCAGGTCTAAACCTTAGTAGCGAGATCCTAGAGTTTATCTCCCATATAATGGAATATAGCTACGGATTAATTACTGGAGAAAAAACATCACTAAGTAGTGTTGTCTATATGATTGATGCGGGGGCCGGCGTAAATGGCCTAAATGTTAACTATAGTGGACGAATTAGGCCTCATGTTACGAGTGTCTTAAATCTCTAGCTAAACGTTCCATATGGAAGAGTATTACGTCCCATCCAAGTATGAAGGTTTGCCTGAATCTTTACATCCTCATCACTCTTGCTATCCATCACCTCAATCTTTGCAAAAGTTAACTGAGTTGTTCCAGTCCCTTTCCCAAAATCAAGATTATACATGCGAGTCCATGTTCCCGTATTGATAAATGTTTTACCGTTAGAATATGTACGGCAAATCGGCTCATGAGTGTGACCTACAATGAGAACGTCTGTATCCTCGGCCTGTTGAAGATAGTCAAAAGTTAGAGATTCATAATCTTGAAATAGCGTAAGCTCTTTAAAGAAAAGCTTAAGCCAATCACCAAAGTTATCACTTATTTTAAAGAGAAAAATTGAACGTACCATAATGAAATAGATTACGTTTGCCAGCATAAATCTAAGCGTAAAGAATGTGTCGTAAATTAGCCCATTGATAAGAAATTTATTAATTGGCCTTACTGCATTAACGTGGTCACGTTCTTCCTTAAATTTATTGATAACTCTTGTGACATAGTATGATCCCCAAGGAGGATTGAAGTATCTCTTCCCCGACTCATCTTCAATAATACAATGTTCTTCATCAAAGGTGTGAGCTATCTCGTATTCATGTCCATGCTTTAACACCACTCGATCGGCCGGGCGATACTCGTCATTTAGGTGACGAATTTCAAAGCGTGAGCGAACACTCTCATCAAAACATTCTAGGACTAAATCCTGTAGTGATTTAAAGACTAGCTCAGCATCGTGATTTCCAATGATAAATGTTATTTTCTTATTCTTTGCTTTAAGAAAATCATTAAGGCCCTGCATAACTTCTTTGTGAGCTTCAAGTATCATCTTTAGCTTCTTTAAAGAAGATTCTTCTGACCAAAACTCATCATCATAAACTTTTATATAAGGTACGGCCAAGAGATCAAAGAAGTCACCGTTAATAATTAACTCGACTTCCTTATTGGCATATTCCTCTTTACTAAAGTATTCAAGAAAGTCCACGAGCTCTTCATCATAATGAAAGTCCTCTAGATAATTTCTTACACCATCAACATACTCTCCTGCTCCTAAATGAACATCAGAAATAACAATAATGGTTTTCTTTGAATTATTTTTGCGAAGGAATCTCATACGCCGACTTACCTATATTCAAGACTACTTTTTGAAAAGCAGGGTCTAGTGGAACGAAGAAAAATTTCTTCTTAGTATTAAAATCAAATTCAACACTAACTTCCATATCAGACTTAACTGTAATAAATTTTAAATTCTTATCATACTCATCAATAAACTTCCCACGGATAGGAGTGAGAGTTTTATTCTGAACAATAACCGCGACCCTACCATTCCTCGTCTTGGCAGGAGAGATGACTTTGTAATAACTAGGCATGGCCGTCACAATAAATGCTTCGGCCCTCTCCATTCTCTGTTGAGCATAGACATCATTAGATAATAAGAAGCTAAACATAAGGGAGAAAAAGAGGCAGGTTAATTGTTTATTATTCATATTTATATTGTAACTATTTAATATTTTATCGATTATAGCTGGCAAAGCTTACCTAGTAACGGCCTAATGTACTCTGAAACTGATGTCACGAAAGTTTCGATCCGATGAAGAATGTATGATAAACGCAATAAAGAAAACATTTACAAAGAATACTGAAGAACAAAACCTACCATTAGTGGACTTTTCTGATCCAGCACACCATTGGATTGTTTCAAACCCACATATTTTCAGATTCTTTCAAGATATACTTGGCCAACTTGATGATGAGGAATGTGAAAGCTTAGCATCTTATGGACAACTCGTTTTCTTAGAAAGCCAAGGAATGTACTCAAGTGTTATCCCATCACATGGTGATAAAACATTTGTTCTTATTTACCCTCAATTACTCAAAATGATTCGTTCCGCAGATAATGAGATGGCCCAAGCTGTCATCTTCCACGAGTTAGGACACCTCTACTATCGTCACTTTACGATGAGGTCACAGCTAAGTGAGATGACAAAACAAATTGAAGCAGATGAATTTTCTATTCGTCATGGCCATGCCCTGGGACTTTTTAATTTCTTAAAGAGCATGCCGATCACGACTGAGGTTAGCCAAAGACTAGAAATGATTCGTTTAAGAACTTAATTTCATCTCGAATCTTAGCAGCATCTTCAAAACGTAGATCTTTAGAAGCTTCTTTCATTTCAAGCTTAAGCTCAGCAATACGCTTTTTAATCTCATCAGGAGACATCGTGACTTCTTTTGGAGCACTCTTTTTCCCCTTCTTCTTATTTCCACGAAGAGTTTCAATAACTCCACCAGATACTTCTTTTAGAATTGTCTGTGGTGTAATTCCATTGGCCTCGTTATACTCCATCTGAATCGCTCGACGTCTCTTTGTCTCGCCAATTGCACGCTCCATCGACTTCGTCGTCTGGTAAGCATACATCAGAACCTTACCATCACTATTTCGAGCAGCTCGTCCGATTGTTTGAACAAGTGATCTTTCCGACCTTAAGAACCCTTCCTTATCTGCATCTAAAATAGCAACAAGTGAAACCTCTGGTATATCAAGCCCTTCCCTTAATAAGTTAATTCCCACAAGAACATCAAACTCACCAAGCCTAAGATCGCGAATAATCTCAACTCGTTCAATCGTATCAATATCACTATGGAGGTACTTAACCTTAATCCCACTACCGTGATAAAAATTAGTTAACTCTTCGGCCAACTTCTTTGTTAGTGTCGTAATTAGAACTCTTTGACCTTTTTCAATAATCTTCTTAACTTCAACTAAAAGGTCATCAACCTGATTAGTTGCATCCCTTACTTCAATGATGGGATCAAGAAGACCAGTTGGCCTAATAATCTGCTCAACAAACTCTCCATGTGTTCTCTCCAACTCATAATTTCCCGGAGTCGCAGACACATAAAGAATATCGTCTAGTTTAGTTTTAAACTCTTCAAAGTTAAGAGGACGGTTATCAAGAGCAGAAGGAAGTCTAAATCCATAATCAACAAGATTCATCTTTCTTGCTCTATCTCCCCTATACATTCCACCAACCTGAGGCACAGTGATATGGGACTCATCGATGATCATCAGAAAGTCTTTTCTAAAGAAATCAATAAGAGTCGGAGGAGGATCCCCAGGCTCACTTCCAGTCATGTGACGAGAGTAGTTTTCGATCCCTGAGCAAAAGCCCATCTCCTCTAACATCTCAATATCCAGAAGAGTTCTCTGCTCAAGTCTTTGCTTCTCAACTAATTTATTCTTCTTCTCTAAATCCTGTAGTGTTTCTCGAAGCTCTACTTTAATTGTTTTTAAAGCATGCTCCATTCGCTCTTCACCAACGACATAGTGAGACTTTGGATAGATTGTCACTTTTTGAAGTGCTTGAATCTTAGTTCCCCTTAAAGGGTCAACAATTGTAATACTTTCGATTTCATCATCAAAGAATTCGATTCGTACAACATTTGAATCCTCGTGGGCCGGAAAAACTTCAACGATATCACCACGTACACGAAAACAACCACGAACAAAGTCGATATCATTTCTTTCGTACTGGATGGCCACAAGTGACTTTAAGAATTCATCACGATCTCTCTCATCACCGACAAAGAGAGTCTCCCTCATATTTGCATACTCATCAGGAGAACCAATCCCATAAATACAACTCACAGATGAAATGATGATGACATCATCTCTCTCTAATAGTGAACGAGTTGCAGAGTGGCGAAGCTTATCAATCTCATCGTTTACTGATGAGTCTTTTTCAATATATGTATCACTACCAGGAACATAGGCTTCTGGTTGATAGTAGTCATAGTAAGAAACAAAGTATTCAACAGCATTATCGGGAAAGAACTCACGAAACTCAGCATAGAGCTGTGCTGCGAGTGTTTTATTATGAGCAAGAATAAGAGTTTTCTTTCCAAGCTTTTGAATAACATTGGCCATGGTAAATGTTTTTCCAGAACCTGTTACTCCAAGTAATGTTTGCTCTTTAGTCCCACTAGATAACTTTTCAACAATTGTTTTAATCGCCTCAGGCTGATCTCCACAAGGCTTAAACTTTGATTTTAAATTAAATACATTTTCACTCATGTGCCTATTTTATCTCATTATCTTAGTTTAAAACAGTGAAATTGAGGTATCATTAATATAACCAAGTTAGATTTTGTAAACTCGATAGAAAGTTTATATGATAGTCAAAATACGAATTGTTATTAGGATTTAAAATGAGTGTAGGTGAAACACCTAAAGGTGAGAAAAGAAAGACCGCGATCATTGAAACAGCAATTGATCAGATGGCGCAGAAAGGTATTGATGGTGCATCCTTTCAAAAAATTGCAAATACTCTTGGAGTTAGTCAGTCTGCAGTTTTTCACTACTTTAAAAATAAGTCTCAACTCTTTCTTGGGGTTCTTGAGTATATCGTTACAAAGAATCACGCTAGAGTCATTAACACAATTTGCGAAGAAGATACTTCTCTAACAAAATTAAAAAAACATTGTCTCGCTAATTTCCAATGGCTCATTGACCGTCCTAACGAGGCAAAAACTATTCTCTATCTATACTATCGGGCCTCAATTGATCAAAAGGTCTCACAAACTGCAGCTAACCTCATTCACACCGGTAGAAAGAGAATTATCGAGCTCGTTCGTAGTGCTCAAGAGGATGGAGAGCTCGTAAAAGACCTAAACCCAGAGCTTGCTGGTCAGGCCATTCATGAGTTTCTAACAGGTGCCATCATCCAGATATTAAGCCTTTACAATGTAATTGATCCAGAAGAAGAGGTAAAGGCCTATACAAAAAGGCTTGATACGATCATTAACCGACTAAATAGCTAAAGAATGATCCTCGAAATTCCGAATAGATATTGGTGAAGGTTTTAATATCTTGTGTATTTTCCATTCTAGTTATTCTTAGTTTTTTTCTGAGTAAGGATGAAGTTGCACGTCGTTCAATCGCAAGTGTTAATAGGCCTAATTCCTGTCTTGAGGCCATCTCTGAATTTGTTAATTTTGGAACAGATCCTAAGTATGACACAAAGACTGCACAAATCATGAGATATCTGAAAGATAAGTATAAGGGCATTAACCTTTCTTATATTCATCGTTCAGGACTAGATCGTAAGATAGAAGATGGCCATTTAGTTTTTACTACTTTAAGAGGTAATAGAAAAATTCCTCTTAATCAGCAGCATCTTATTAAGGCCGATAAAATAAAGGCCACAACTCCCCTTTCACAGCTAAGCGATTATCATCAAAAGCAATATGAGAATAATATTTCCAAACTTTATAAGTATCAAAATGATATCAGCACGATTATTTATGAAGCTCATAAGAAAGATGAAAAAGAAGTAACCGATTATCTTCTTGGTGAATATCAACGAATCAATACTCTTATCAAATTTTACCGCGGAGAATTGGACTACGTCCCATATGCACAGCTTGGAGATAACTCTTATAAGTTACACGAACCAGTTCATATAGACTCTCACGGCAGAACAAGAACTCTTGTCCATTTTGATAACTCGACCTCAACGAGCAACTCAATCTTTGATATTTCTGCAAATGAAAGTGAAGAGATAAGTTACCAAACGATGTTTGCAAACTTTTTAAATAGTTTAAACTACAATCAAAACTTCTTCACTGCTCAAAGAGGTGTAAAGAAAGTCCAAAGCTTTACCTATATGAATGATAATGAAGTGAAGGCATCCTTTCATATGATTGATGCAATAAGAGATTATGAATCACGCCCTGAGCTAGTTAATACCGTTAGAGACTTTCTCTTTAATGAGTATAAGAATCGCTTAAATATTGAAGACCAAGACTTAGATAAGCTAAAAGAAATTACGGAGCAATTAGAGGGCCGAACAATCGTTCTTGCGGCAGCTCGAAACTCCAATATGAAATACTCATTTAAAGGATATGATGACTCTGGTATTCGCTACCTTTCTAGACAAAAGGATGAAATTGATATTTCGGGAACCATTTCAATTACTCTTTCAAAAGAAGTTGATCAAAAACTTCCTCTTGAGATCTTTACAGGCCATGAAGTAGAAAGACGAAGGGGTGAAATAATCGCAGAGATTGGACGTTTTGCTGTTGATGGTAATGATTCCATTTTCAATGCGAATGACCTCATAGCAGCAGTTACCTTTGCGGCACAAAAAGTAGAAGGCCTTGATCGCATTGTCATTGAAGCGGATAAAATAAGGGCCCGATCATTTAAGCGCTGGGGCTTTAAACCAATTCATGAAAGAATCAATTACGAAGGCAACACAGAGTACATCATGGAAGTTACACCAAAAGAACTTCTAGAGAGCGTTGAAAAAAGGTATTTTGAAAGTCTGTAATTTGATGGTATCGATACAAAAAAATAAAGCGTTTGTAAGTTACCCCACAAACGCTTATTTCACACACACAACACAAGAGAATAAGTTCAAAAGAACCTTGAACTTATAAAGCTATTAATTAAAACAGCTCTCAATTTGATTTTTTACTTCAGTTTTCTCTGCCCCGTTCTTGATTGAAATCTCTTGAACAATTAAGTCTCTACACTGCTCAAGCATTTTCTTTTCACCAAACGAAAGATTCTTCTTATTCTTTAATAAGAAAAGTGATCTAAGGACATCAGCAATCTCTAAAAGTGAACCAGTCTTCACCTTTTCCATATAGTCTCTATAGCGACGGTTCCAAGTTGAATTATCAACTGTTACATCGTGATCGTTAAGAAGTTCATATACTTCACTGATCTCATTCTCGTCGACGAGTACTCTAATTCCGTCTTTGGAATTCGTAGGAACCATAACAGTCATTCCATTTGCTACAACTTTGATGATGTAGAATGAAAGGTTATGTCCTCCCACCTCGCGATCTTCGATGTCCACAATTTGTCCCACACCGTGGCCAGGGCAAACTGCGTAATCTCCAATGTTAAACATTTCTACCTCCATGGGTATTTTCTCTCCCATTGAATATACTACGACGCAGCATCAGTCTCAATGAGCCTTGTAAGATTTACATATGATCTTTGATTTTTAGACAGTTCGTTGTAGAGAGCAGGCCCTATGATTTCAATGACTTATGTTTAGAAGAATAACGGTAGAGAGGTAGCATTATTTCAAATGTCGTATTCTTCTCTTCATTAAGGTACTTGATATGGCCATTCATGGACTCAATAATCTGGGTACTAAGGGCCAAACCAATCCCCATACCGGCTTCAGGCTTGGTTGTATACATATAAGCAAAGAGCTTCTTTTGATCCTTAAGCTCAATCCCTTTTCCTGTATCAACAATATGAATGATCAGCTGATTCTCACTATTAGATTTATAGCGAATGGTAATTCGTCCCTTCTCCATCTCTTCAATTGCGTCAACAGAATTGGAAACAAAATTTGTTAGCACCTGAAGAATTTGAACTTCCTTTCCCCAAATCTGGCAACCATCGCAGTCACCTTCGATATTTAAAGCAATATTATTTGCGCTACATTTATGAATTACCAGCTCTTGTAGTTGATCAAAAAGTCGATCTACATCAATGGCACTATTATTGAGATGATTTGAATTTTTAGAAAGAAGTTTGATCCCTTTAATAATTTGATCAATACGCTGGGCCTGATTCTTAATCATATTAAAGCGCTTCTTCTCTTCCTCATCGACCGTGTTCTTCTCTAATCTCTTCACACTCCACAGAAGCACAGTAAGCGGATTATTTATTTCATGTGCAACATTGGCCGCAAATTCACCAAGGTTTGCCAGACGATAATTATTAACGAGCTCAACATTCTTTTCTTCAAGCCTTTCATCACTTCGAATCTTAAGCACAAGAATAACGAGGAAACCGATAAGGCAGATCGTTAGCCCTGAAAAAGAAGCAACGTAGACAGCACGCTTAAAATCAAAAGAGCTAGTGATATCACCGTAAACATAAGCAGAGATCTGCCAGAACTCACTTTCAAGCTCTAGGTTTAGATCACTTAAGCGCTCTAAGATAACAATCGACTTAGCAATTTCCTTAAAGTCACTCTCCTGAAATTCATACCCATCTGTACTTTCGGCCCTGGTGAGAACTCCTTCAATGATTCCTCGAGCAGACGTGAGTATCTTATTTGCGACTTTTAAGTAGTCTTGAAACGACTTCGTCTCAAACTCATCTAAGATGAAGGCCTCACTCTTAAGAGCACTAATTTGCCCAAAGCTAGCATCAATTCTTAAATAGGCATCTTCTAGGTTCTCAATTGTTGGTGTATCTTTGAATTTAATGAGTTTTTTATGAGTATCGTGAATGGCATAGGCCACATGAAAATAAAGCCTAGCAACAACTCTTGAGTTAAAGAGTCTGTGTTCTTCCTTGTCAAAGATTCTAAGACCTGCTCCAAATCCAGCTGAAAGCATAAGGACAAGGATAATTAGAAAGCTATAGAATAAGTGCTTATTAGAAAGCTTACTAGTAGACGAATTCGATCTCATTTATCATCCAAATCCAGTCAGCTCCCTCTTCAGTAATTTTATCTTTAGCAATGACCCCTAAGCCTTTTCTTATAATTCGCATAGGGCCTAGCTCTGAATTCTGAAGCCACTTCCCATCTTGCTTATACATAATATAAGTCGTTTTCGAACGCTCGACGTTCCTTTGTATATGTACCTTATAAAGGTTAATCGCCTTAAGCTTCACAGAGGTAGCACTAGGAGCAAAGTAGACAAAGAGACTTTCTAGAGAAAGTGCCGTGACCTTAATTTTCTTATGCTGTTGATATGGGTCGAAAAAATCAAATTCGACACTTGGAATTTTTGTGAAGTAGTCGACTTTTACAACCTTATCTTCCTTATGAAGTTTTTGATTGAATATCTTAATTCTCTGCCTAGGTACTTTATTAGCAAAAGCACTTAGACTAAAAAGTGTGGCGATTAATATCAACGTTCTCATAAATAATTTTTATCACGATTAACACAATATGACCAAGTATAAAAAAGGCCCTGTCAAAAACAGGGCCTTCTCTTATTATGCTTTTAAATTAAAAGATAATTAGAAACGTGGGCAAATTTCATCTTTTTCGAAGAAATAAGCAAGTTCTCTTTCCGCAGAAGCTAGAGAGTCAGAACCGTGAACAGCGTTTTCACCGATTGACTTAGCATATAGCTTTCTTAGAGTGTTTTCAGCAGCTTCAGCTGGGTTAGTTGCACCCATGATTTCTCTGTTTCTTTCAACTGCGTTTTCACCTTCTAGACACATAAGTACTACTGGTGCAGAAGTCATGAAAGCAACAAGCTCACCAAAGAATGGTCTGTCTTTGTGCTCGATATAGAAACCTTCAGCTTTCTCTTTAGAAAGGTGAGTAAGTTTAAGTGCAGCGATTCTTAGACCTTCTTCTTCGAATCTCTTAATGATGTTACCGATGTTGTTATCAAGTAGTGCGTTTGGCTTAACGATACTAAAAGTTCTTTCCATTTTAATCTCCTTAAAATTATCTTGTGGAAAATTTCCAAAATTCTTTAATTAAAGGTTCTTTAAAACCTTCTCCATTGTCTCACCAAGCTCAGCTGGAGAACGTGATACAGTTACACCACATTCTTCAAGAATTCTAAACTTAGCTTCTGCAGTATCATCTCCACCAGAGATAATTGCACCAGCGTGCCCCATTCTCTTACCTGGAGGCGCTGAAGCACCTGCGATGAAAGAAACAACTGGCTTACTCATGTTCTTTTGAATCCAACGACCTGCATCTGTTTCAGCAGAACCACCGATTTCACCGATCATGATAACTGCATCTGTATCTGGATCTTTTTCGAAAAGTTCTAGTACGTCGATGAAGTTAGTTCCGTTAACCGGGTCACCACCGATACCAACACAAGTTGATTGTCCGATATCTCTTTGAGTTAATTGGTAAACAGCTTCGTAAGTAAGAGTTCCTGAACGAGAGATAACACCAACACGACCTGGCATGTGGATGTGACCTGGCATAATTCCGATCTTACACTCACCTGGAGTGATAACACCTGGACAGTTAGGACCAATTAGTCTTGACTTTGAACCTTTAAGAGCTGCTTTTACCTTAACCATATCAAGGATAGGAATCCCTTCAGTAATAGCAATGATAAGTGGCATTTCTGCATCGATTGCTTCAAGGATTGAGTCAGCTGCGAACGGAGGTGGAACCATAATCATGGCCGCATTTGCTTCCGTCTTATTCATAGCTTCTTTAATTGTATTGAAAACAGGGAAACCTTCGTGAACTGTTCCACCTTTACCTGGAGTTACACCACCAACAAAGTTAGTACCGTAGTCTCTTGATTGTAGTGAGTGGAAAGTACCTTGCTTACCTGTAAAACCAACAGTAATTAGTTTTGTATCACGATTAATAAGAATGGCCATTACGCCTCCCCTTTTGCTGCTTCAACTGCTTTCTTAGCAGCGTCAGCTAGATCTTCAGCAGCGATAATTGCAAGATCTGATTCATTTAATATTTTCTTACCTAGAGCAACGTTTGTTCCTTCTAGACGTACTACTAATGGAACTGTTAGTTCTAGTTCTTTCGCAGCAGCAACAACACCTTCAGCAATGATGTCACATTTCATGATCCCACCAAAGATATTAACTAGAATTGCTTTTACGTTCTCATCTTGAAGAATAAGAGAGAATGCTTTTTGAACAGTTTCTTTAGTTGCTGAACCACCAACGTCAAGGAAGTTAGCTGGCTCACCACCGTGAAGCTTAATGATGTCCATTGTACCCATTGCAAGACCTGCACCGTTTACAAGACAACCAATATTTCCATCAAGCTCAATATATGCAGCACCAAATTCACTTGCCGCAAGTTCTTTTTCACTTTCTTCAGTTGGATCTCTTAGTTCTTGAACTTCAGGATGTCTGAAAAGAGCGTTTGAATCAAAGTTTAACTTTGCATCAAGTGCTAAGATATCACCTTGCTTAGTTTTTACTAATGGGTTGATCTCTGCAATTGAACAATCGTACTTCATGTATAGATCATATAGACCTTTAAAGAAGATTGAAGCTTCTTTCACTTCTTCTTTTGTCTTAAGACCAATTCCGTATGCAAGCTTTCTTGCAACAAATGGAGTAAATCCAGCTGCAGGATCGATTGCTACTTTAATAATTTTCTCTGGAGTTTTGTGAGCAACTTCTTCAATTTCAACTCCACCTTCTTCAGAGGCCATCATTGTAACTTTACCAGTTGCACGGTCTAGAACAACACCAGCATAGTACTCGTGCTCGATGTCACAACCTTCTTCGATGAAAAGAGTGTGAACTTTCTTTCCTTCTGGACCAGTTTGGTGAGTAACAAGAGTCTTACCTAGAATATCGTCAGCGTGTAAGCGAACTTCTTCGATTGACTTTGCAAGCTTAACACCACCTGCTTTACCACGCCCACCTGCGTGAATTTGAGCTTTAACAACCCAAATATTTCCACCTAATTTTTCTGCCGCAGCAACTGCTTCATCAACAGTCTTTGCAACTTCACCTCTAAGAACCTTCAGGCCCATATCTCTCATTAGACCCTTGGCCTGGTACTCATGTACGTTCATTAAAACTCCTAAGTTTTTAGTCTATGAAATATTCATGATTTTACTGGCTTATAATAGAGGGCAAGACCATATCTTTCTAGGTGAGTCGTGTCATTTTCCCCAAGTTTTTTTGTGCATTAAATGATTAAGATTTAGAACATAAGAGTTATCCACAATATAACGCTCACAGTCTTGAAGCTATTTCCAAACTTTCGCACAATTATGGCATGGAAAACATACTGATTAGCCCTGGTAAATTTAGATTAGACGGTGGTGCCATGTTTGGCATTATACCAAAACCATTATGGAACAAGGTTCATCCTGCTGATGATTATAACCGCATTGACCTTGATCTCAGACTTTGGATTATTAAAGACCAAGATCGCATCATTATAACTGATACTGGAATTGGTGATTATCACGGTGAAAAGTTTGATCAACAATTTGATGTTCGCCAAGAACACTCGCCTCTCGTTAAGGCCCTTGCAGATAAGGGAATTGATTGTGCTGATGTGACAGACCTTGTGATCTCTCACCTTCACTTCGACCACGTTGGTGGAATGGTATATAAGGATGAGAATGGTGAATTTGCACCAGTCTTTCCAAATGCCACAATTCATCTTCATAAAGACCACTGGGAGTATGCACTTAATCCAACAATAAGAGATGGTGGCTCATTCCATACGCAATATTTTAAAGAAACAATTGAGAAATTTGATAAGGCCGGACGTGTTCATTGGATAACAGGTAAAGAAGGTGAAATTTTAAAATTAAGTGATGATAGCCTGCGCTTTAAATGCTCTTATGGCCACACCCCTCACCTTATTCATCCTTATACTAATGAATATATTTACTTGGCCGACCTTATCCCAACGTCTAATCATGTCCACGTCCCGTGGGTTATGGGCTACGACATTGCTCCAGGGCAGACAACAATGGATAAGATTGAGTTCTTAAAGATGATTGTGGAGAAAGATCTTCGCGTAATCTTTGAACATGACCCAAAATATGCCAGTGCAAAGATTACGCAAAATGAGCGCGGTAAGTATATTCCAGTTGAACTAGAGTAAACTTAAAGCAACTCTTTGATTTGTTTTTGAACTTCGTTCTTTGAGGCCTGAAAGTTCACGCGATCCTTATCCATGAATCTTCTTAGATAAAGACGCTTCTTCTTATTAAGCATGCCATAACGAGAAAGTTTTTCAGTTAGCTTCACACTCCAAGCACTAATATCTTTACCAAGTGAATGAATCTCATTTTCAAGCTTTCTTTCTTCATTAGATAACTTTGTATTATTGAGGTCATAATTTGATAAAACGATGCTCTGTAAGAGAGGTGCTATATTCTTAGCGTAGCGCTGTTTAAATTCCTTATGAGCAAGCCAGCCACTTTGTTGACTTAGAGAGAGTCGATAGTGAATCGACATTGAAGAAATAATGGCCTCTAAAGTTCTAAGCTTTTCATTAATAGCGGCAATATTCTTTTTAGAAGCTACTGTTTTCTTCTTTTCAACTTTTGTAATCTTCTCAATATATTTTTCGCGAGTTTCAGGAACAAGAAAGACTTTCTTTTCTAAGACTTCACGATTTGAGCCACTACCAAATTTACTTTTAATATTATCTAATAAACCTAAGTAATCATAAATGAATGTGACTGCGTATGCGCCAGGAATAAAGTTTTGACCTTCTTCTAGTGTTAGGTCCTTGAACTCAATAATTCCACCCTCACCGATATTATGGGCCTTAACAAGAACATCACCACGGTGAAACTCATCAGGCTTTCGATGGAGGATTAACTCTACACTCACTCTTTTTTGGAAAGGAAGCTTGATATAGAGAGTAGACATATCCTTATTTACAATTAAGTGAACATCATTAGGGCCAACAGGCTTTTTAAAATCATTTAAAGCGCTAATTGAAATATTTTTTAACTCGACTTCTTTTACCTTAGGGCCTGCGGCCATATAAAAGCTCACAACCACAACAACAGCAATAATAAAGCTTGCCACGACAGTTGAGTAAATCGGGAATTTACTAGGCATCTGTGCCTCTAATTCGACTTCAGTATCCTTGAAATCAAATGAAGAAGTAGATCCTAGGGCGTCTTGGTCATATTCCTGATCGAGTTCTTCACTTAACTCTTCTTCTAAAAGTGGCGGAATATCGTCATCATTAAAATCATCATAGTCATCAAAGGACTTTGCTTCGTGAATAGGAATTTCAGGAAGATCGTGATCATCATCTAATACCTTAGATTCATAATATGATTGGGCCTCGTTGCGGGCAACTTGTATGACAGCAAATACGGGCTTCCAATTCTTGGCCCCTTTGCGCCAACAAAGTTGATAGGATTTAATTAGACCTTTATCATAAAAGTCGATAATATCTTGAGCGTTGAATGGTCCCTTGTTTTTACCGGACTGATTAATATACCAATTTTTTTGCATAGTTATACTTTAAAGGAAGTTACATGGGCTGGAAAGAAATAGATGACAATCTTAACAAAAGAAAATCACAATCTATTGCTACTCGCTTCAAATTTGATGATTTTAAGACACAACAAGCGCTTCTTTTAAGTGAGAATGATCTTGGAGTCGTTAGAAATGGTGGACGTCGTGGCGCCTCCCATGGACCGAAAGTCATTCTTTCACAGCTTAAAAAATTTGCCGATCATAATAATTTGCAAGAACTTGGTATCATCAGCGTCGCAAACCAAGGACAATTAGACTTTGATAAAATGCAGTCACAGTCGATTGAGACGATAAAGAATGTTACGGCCAAGAAAATTGTTCACCTAGGCGGTGGCCATGACCATGTCTATCCTCTGGCCATGGGAATTGAACTTAAGAATCCACTTCTCATTAATATTGATGCTCATCTCGATACAAGAAGTGATGATGTCTATCACTCAGGGACACCCTTTCGCCAAGTGGCCAATCAAAAAGAAGTAAAGATTCTTCAAATTGGAATTCACCAATATGCCAACGTTCCTCAAAACTACGAGGGAATGAAGATGGATATTATCGATACAAAGAAACTAAAAGAGCTATCACATACTTTTAGTGATATTAGTTTTATGGATGAGATCTATAAAGATCACGATGGAGATATCCTCTTTAGTATTGATGCTGATGCTATTGCAGCAGCAGATATGCAAGCAGTAAGCGCAGTAAACCACGACGGTATTCCGCTTGAGTTTTTAAGAAAGCTAGTTTCTCAATACAAAGAGAATACTGTTAATAAAAAACAAATTTTAGGAATTTACGAATACAATCCGTTATTTGATGAGCTATCGGCAAAGGACGCACGCGCCCTCGCCTCACTCATTTATGATTTTTTAATTTGATCTTAATTCGATTGTTTTATTCAAGTCAGTTTGCTCATCAGTGATTTTAATAAGCTTGTCTGAGATATCCCATTTTGGGTTATCGACCTTCTTAGAGCCCTCTTGTGCTTTATATGCCCAAGGATAATCACCAATAAATTGATTTTTCTTTTTATCAAAGATTACAGCATAGTAAATATCGATTAACTGAAACGTTCCTGCTGAACCTGAATAATAAATGATAAGTTCATAATTCTCACCTACTGACTTTGTTTCAGTGACCTTACTCTTACCTGTACGCTTTGTGATCTTGGCCTTAAGTGTTTTAGAGTCCTTCTTCTTTAACCAAAAATCACCTTTGATATTAACAATTGACCAGTCACTCACACCTGCGAATGCAATTGCTTGAAATAAAAATGTCGAAATTAATAATAGCTTTTTCATTATGACCTAAATGGCTTTCTTACCGTCCAATGCCAATCGTCGCCATCAACGATCTTTCCATCAGTATCAATCGGTTTATAAAAAATATGGCGTTGTCTTTTCCAACTCTTTGCAATCTTCTTGCGATCACTTGCATTGTTTTCATTATACATCGGGTTTGGTTGTCTTAGAAGATCTCCATCAACCTTAACATTTAACTCCCAATTATCTTGGTTTGCTCTAAAGTTGGCCCCCCAAGCATCATTTGTCGGAAGCATCCAGTTAGCATGGTAATGATAAACATGATCAACATCTGGCTTAGGCTTAAAGTCGGCCGTTCCAAACTTCATATAAGCATCAATGGCCGTATCAAACTCCTGATTACGTCCTGGAAGCATCATCTGTCTCCAGTTATCTTCATTATGATTGTACATTGAGAATTGCCAAGGATCTAAAGCAATATCGAGAGCTCTTGTATCACCTTTCTTTCCAGCTCGCGTCGCATCTTCATTCGAATTACGAACACGATTGTCGATAACCTTCATGATCATCATCATCTCTTCAGGATGTCTTTCACCACCATTAATATCACGAACAAGAATCCCCGCTTCACCTTGAGCAGTAAAAACCATTGCTGCAAAATGCTGCTCTTCTGGCCTTAGGTATCGATAAAGATTCTTAAAGATTTGCCCACGATTCGTAAGAGTTCCTTGGCGAGTAATAGAGTTTTGAATACTCTTCATACACTGAGCAAGCTTCGACTTTGACTCACTATCTTGTGCTGATAATGACCCACGATTTTCTAGAACTTCACAACCTGCTTTCCACTTTTGATTATTCGTAATGATATTTTCAGGCTCTTCAAAGATCTCATCAACATAAACAGGGCGTGGCTTAGGTCTAAGACTTGTTGATACAGTATTATCACCACAAGGCTCAACAGGAGGATTTCCAACCTCTCCAATAGTACGATTTAGACGAATATAATTATAGGCCGTTGCCATATCAAGGGCCTCTTTAAGGTATCTCTTTGTTACGTGATAAGTTTTTTCGTGTTCAATTCCATCAACTTCGATCTTAATTTTATAGGCCCAATTATTTTGACCAACAATGCGAACCTTAATGCTCTTATCGCCACCTCTTTTTGGGGCATCAATACGGTGAGAGTAACCAGTTTCGGTATCTAGAACATCAAATGAACGAACAACATCAAATTGAACATCTGTGATTTCCTCATAATTAGGATCTGCTGTACCTGCATATGTACCTGAAATTGCTAGGATACTTAAAAATAATACCAACTTCTTCATCAACTTCCCCATAAGTTTAACGCGACAATACTTATTGTAACACGTTGCGGGAATATTGGTGAAATATGGGCGAAATCTGCTTGTTTATACAAATTTCGCTACCAATTATTTAAGGCATTATTTTATCGAGGTCTTTTTCGTCAGTTAACCCATACTTTAAGAAGTAGACTAAATCGCTTTTTTGAGAATTATTAAGGCGAATAAGGTGATCTTTTAAGATTGTATCTGCGGCATTTTTCTTCTTAAAGTTCATATAGTTATTAGTTTCAACAAATAACTTACGTCCAAAATTCTTCAAGAATGTATTCTCCACCCAAGAACTATCATAAGTATCAATAGACTTTATTCCATTATTATAGTGATCCACTACCTCTTCTAATGTCCCGTAGGCACCAGCGTGAAAGTACGGACCAGTGAGGGCAATATTTCTTAGAGGCGGAACTCTGAACTGATAACGATCAAAGTCACGTTTTGTTACATTGAATCGACCTTCATCATTCTTTCTAGGGTCATTCTTACCTGGACCAATCTGAGGAGAGGCAACAGAGAAGAACCCGCGACCACCTAGGAGATCACCAGAATGACATGAGAAACAACTACCATTTTCAAAAAAGATCACAGCTCCACGCTTTGCCTTTTGGTTAAGGGCCATACGCTCACCTCTAAGGTACTTATCCCAACCAGTGTTATATGCGGCAAACTCATGCGTTTCAAAATGGGCAATGGCCTGTCCGAAGTGACCAATATTAAGCTCGGCCTTTGGAGTTTTTGGGAATGCTTCTTTAAAAAGCTTTTGATACTTTGGCATGGCCAATAGTCTCTTCATGACGATCTTCCAAACAGCTTCTTCATTTACAGCGTTGGCAATGTCATTGCTTCCCTTAACTCCTCTCATTTCTTCATGTGAAGTAATGGGAAAAAGAGCTTGGGCAGCAAGGGCACTTCCTAAGTTTTCTGTAATATCCCAACGTTCAGGGTAATCACCATTTAGGGCCTTAACAGGTGTCGTATAAACATCCCAGTCCTTACGGTAGTGAACTCTCCCATCCCAAAAAAGAAATTCGATATTCTTATCCCCTAGGTTATAAAGAGGCTGAGAGTTTCTTGGGATCGCATGGCCGTTAGCAATTAAGCGCTCACCTGCTTGCCACTTTCCACCTTCACCAATTCCAACAGGAAGCTTATCACCACTTCCAAATTCAGGCCTATGACAATCAGCACAGCTGATATTGCGATTACCAGAAATTTCTTTCTCATTAAAGAGTTCTTGTCCCAATTTGAAAATTTGAGGATTCCTCCCCTTAGGTTTTTCAACGGCCTTTAATCTAAAGTCACTAATATAGCGTTTTAGCTTGATATCAAGTTGATCGGCCTGGGCCGCAAAAGCACCCAGAACGATTGTGAGGATAAATAATGTTTTCATTTTGTGTGTGTCCCAAAAAATTAATTTTCAAAATATTAGGAAAGAGTGTTTGATACGTCAAACTTTTAACTTCCTAAATCTTACACGACTTAAACTTATCCTTAAAAAGAAGAATTAAATCGTGTGGCATAAGTCCAAAAGATAAAAGAGTATCATTAAAGCACTTAAGCTTAATTCTTCCGTAATCCTTTTCAATTGAAGCCTTAAGTCCCCTAATTTTTTTTAATCCGTGGTAGTAAGCCGTTGCTTGCCCCGGAGATCTATATGCATAACGCTGAAACTCAAGCATTGACATCTCTTTTGAAACACCAAGCTTATTGTGAAAAACCTCAACGACATCTTCAGCGCTCGCCATTCCAAGCTGCACACTTGGATCAAGAAAGTAGCGAGCAATACGCCAAAGTCTCATTTCAAGGCCTGCAAACTTCTCTTCTAAAGTTAGATAATCATAAACAAGATCTTCCGCATATAATGCCCATCCCTCTACATTCACAGAATTCATTGCATAACGTGCGCGAATTAAGGAAGTCTTCTCTTCAAGCATACGACTAAATTGTAGATCATGCCCTGGTCTCCCCTCATGCGCAGTTAGAATAGTTGCAGCACTTTCATAAGAGAAGTCATCAAAAGGAAGGCTTCCTGTTGAAGACGTCGGTACAACAAACTCAGGCTTAATACTTCCGTCGTTTCCAATTAGTGGTGGAGGATTTAAGTGAGGAACAGGTTGCGCTCTCGATTCAGCATCCCCGGCCATTCGAATCACTAACTTCTGCTTAGGTAGTGAAACAAGATCATTTTCTGCAATTATTTTTTCCAACTTATCTGCAGCTCTTTCATAAAGCCTCTGAACATCATCAAGCTTTGTTACCTGCTTCTTCTTTAGAAATGTAATAACCGAAAGAGGATCTTCTTTTTTAAGATTATTTTTCTTTGCAATTTGAGATGCTAATTTCTGGTATTCTTTATAAAGCTCATCAAAGTCTTTCTTTCCAATTTTAATTAATTCATCCGCACTAATATCAACACCAGCATCACCTAAGGCAATTTGATATAGCTCTTTTGGTAAATTTGGATTTTGTCGTGCATGTGGAAGAATTTCGCTTCTTATGAATGCATCATACTCAAGAACTTGTTTTTGAAATAATTCATATTCCTTCTGCCAATCAGTACGGCCACTTGATTCAAGCAGTTGCTTTACTCCTGCAACGTAGGCCGGAGAATTTTCGAGGTTCTTTGTAACTTCCCCTATGAATGGATAAATCTTATCTTTATAAAGAGCAAGGTATCGCTTCTCTTCACTAAGCATTCCCATTACATAAGACTTCTTACCTTTTTCAGACATATAGTATTTAAAGCGATCAACCCCTGCTTCCTTTCGATGCTTTGGAGATTGAGGATTAATTAGGCCAAAAAGTGATTGATAGATTGATTCAGAAACATTAGAAGCACCGATAACACCAAGACGTCTTGAAGTATCAACTCGATTCTTCATTCTCTTGATAACACTTAGAAGAATCTCATAATCTACCTTAAGGTTACCTAACTCAGTTTTCTCTTCTAGTTTCTCAAGCTTTTCAATCCACTGAATGAATAACTTATCATAAGCTTCATCCAGCTCCATTCGGGGGTTTGTCCCTAACTTATCATATTGTTCATAACCAAATGATGAGCCTATTTCAGGATTTAAATCAGAAAGCGCAAATGTAAACTCTTCGGCCAGTTTATCTGACGTTACTCCCCAGTCTTCTTCCTTTTGAGAAAAGCACGAAGTAATAATTAATAAAGATAGAAAGATTAAGTAGTTAAACTTTTGCATTATGATCCTTAGGAAAATATTTAGATTAGAAAAGTTTAATTGCTAGATACTGGAGTGTCTAGCTTCGGTATTGGGTTTGTTGGTTTACAGGAATTGCTAACTTCACTTCGTGAAGTGTTGCGATTGGGTGGTATTTCAATGAATAGTTGATTTGATTTGCTAAGACCGTACCCGAAGGCTCCCTTCGTGGTCGCCTCTGGGTTGTATTGCATCATTTGCTCCTGCAAATGCTGCAAACAAAAAAAGCCGGATCAGAGATCCGGCTTCTTAAAGAGAGACATTTTGACGGAGTGAAAAAATCCTTTCTTCTGCTCCAACACACACACGTTTATATATAAGCAAGGCCCGTGCCAACTTTTACAAGTCATTGACGCGTCGAAAAGGCTCTGATTTTATATAAAGTTAAGAAATGACGGTGTCACATTTATGACTGACACATATTGTCTTTGTGTTATTAAATTGACTTCACTGACTTTAGAAAGCGAGAAAGTTTCATCATGCCAATGTCACAAGCTTCCGTTTCATCCTCTGCGTTAAAAACTTGATCTACATGTTTGAAAATCTTTTTTGTTTCTTTATAGACGATTGCAATATCTGCATTGAATCCTCGTGATGTTTTATTAACTTCAATCTGGCCAATGAGATTGTCATTATTTTGTAAAGTTACATAAAAATCTTTCGGATAATCGTTTTGTTTCATATACTTGATTTATCTAATTCAAAGGAGAAAGACAATGAAATTTATTATTGCTGGGCTCCTCTTTTCTAGTATGACATTTGCAAATTGTTACGAAGTAAGTAATGCGAATACGAAGATAAAGTGGGAAGCCTACAAGACTGCTAAGAAAGTCGGTGTAAAAGGTGAATTTAAGAAATTCGACATTAAGGCAACTAAAAAACAAGGTAAGATCGAAGAGCTTATTCGTGGTGCACGTTTCACTATCGACGTAAACTCTGTACACACAAAAGATAAATCTCGTGATGCTAAGATTGAAAAATTCTTCTTTCAAGACATGAAGATTTCAGGTGTTGTAAATAAAGTAGATAGCAACTACCTATATGTTGATATGACTTTAGCAGGAAAGACTGTGAAGGTTCCAATGAAGTATGACATTGAAGATGGTGAACTAGAAGCAGAAGGAACAATTGATGTTCTTGACTTTGCTCTAGGGAAAAATCTTTCGGCCATTAATAAGGCATGTCTAGCTCTACACGAAGGCAAAACTTGGAACGTTGTTCAGGTTGAAATCGAATCTAAGTTCTCAAAGTGTAAATAATATACCCGATTGTGGGCAATGAACGTGAACCCTCACTAACTTTGCCCGCATCTTTTTGTGATTAATTCAATTAACTATCATACTCCCTCTAAGTTCAGGGTCGAACCCTATTTAAGTAAGCTTGGAGGCATATTTGAAAAAGATAGCAACACTATTACTTTCACTAGTAATAAACCTTACCTATGCACAGGTAAATGAAATTTCAATTGAAGAAGCTTCTTTTCTTGATTCCCTGTCAAAGAATTTTAAATTTCTTTATTTAAATTCAACTTATACAGAGATGAATGCAAAGAATAGAGATGGCTTCACAATGGATCACCTTTTCTACTTTCGTTACAACTTAACAAAGAATCAAAATATTCGTTGGGTTCCTGTATACACTCAATCAATTGGGCAAGAAGGAAAGAAAACTCTTCAAGGTGAGTACGCTTACTCTTCATTAAGGTGGTATGTAAACAACATCCTTACAGAAGATAAGCATGGTATTAACTTAAACTTTCAAAATAGAAATTATATTTTTGATGGCGAGGATCGCAACGGTGGTTACGACTCTTATCACAGAGCCTACTTCCTATCATCAAAAACAGTTGCGGACGGAAAACTAACTCTAGAAGCAAATACTTACTTGCAGGTTTATAACAAGAACGGAAGGAATCCTAATGCAAACACATGGCGTACAATGTTTGGAACTTTTGCTTTTTACAACTTTAATGACAACTGGTCTCTTGGCTTTGGTGGCGAGTGGTATACTGACCACAGAGACGGTGAAAGAAAATCAGGAGACGATCGATTCGTAGCTTGGCTTCCTTATTTAAGATATGCCAAAGGTGATGGCTTTGTTGAACTTTATGCAACATATACAGCTGCCCAATCAGGAGATAATGACCACGCTCTTATCATTGATGACTTTCATAAAAATGGAACATTAACTCTCGATATCGGTTATTACTTCTTCTAAATCTTAACAGAATCTCAACTTTGCAAGTGGGGAGGATCTTGTTATTTTCTTTGAGAACACAAGAACAATATCCTCTCCACTTAATTACATATGCATAGAGTAATCAGGTTTAGAGAACACACTCGCGGCAAGACCCCTGAAACTTGCCGCGATTCCATTTCAACTTTTCTCTTTTCATTCGGTCAATTAATTGTTACTACAAATAAAATTTAGATATATCTGTAGGGGGATATAAGGTTTACTTCACTAGAGCGTTCGCTTTTGGTGTGCCGTTATATACTTAATCCAACTACATATTAAATTACATATTCTTTTTAGAGCTCAGGTACGCGAGCCTGAGTTCTATTTCTCTAAGTATCTGGCGTGGCACTTGTGTCACGTCTTTTCTTCAAGACAGTATTCAAATCTTAACAGAAACCAAACTTTTCTTTTGAGTCTTTGGTTGGTACTTAACCAGCATAAACAAACTTGGAGATTATTATGAAACTTGTTATCGCATTATTTGTTACACTTTCAGCTTTCGCTAACACTTACCAACTTTCAAACACAGTTGCTTCTGAAGCTAGCTATGACTACAAAGCTCTTGAAACAATCACTCTTACAGATGTTGAGCACCTAAACTCTGACATCTTCGCAAGAACTGTAACTTTTAGAGCAGTATTTAACGGTGAACTAAAGTCTTTCACAGGAAAGATCGTCGAGCGTGAAGTAGTTGGTTCAGATTACCTATATAAAGTTCAAGGATCTCTAGACAGAGACGTTGTTGCTAACGGTTACCGTTGTGACGAATTCGAAGCATTCAACTATGTTTTCGATGCGCAGCTTGAAGTTAACTTTGAAGCAAAGTACAGAGAAGTAAAAATCACAAAAGTTTCATTACTTAGAGAGTATAGCTACGACATCTGTCACGACAGAAAAGAGTCAACAATTACTCCATACATCCTAAAATAATTCAATACTTCTAAGCGACACTTCGGTGTCGCTTTTTTTTTGCGATGGACGAAGTCCCAGCAGCGACGAGCGCAGCTCAAGCAAAGGCGATGGGCGCAGCCCGAGCCACCGGCGAAGCCGTAAAAACAATTTCATTTTTTTGCAACAACCTCGGAAAACCTTCTATCGCTATCTAAAACTTCCTTCCACAATACACTATTATTTAAATATTCTAATATTCCTCTTTTAGAGAGCTTCAAGGACTCCTTTAATGCATTTAGGCTCTTTTCGACCTCTGAGTTCTTAAATAAGACAAATGACTCATTCAATAAACAAACTGCTCTATGACTCTTCTCATGAACATAAAACTTTGACGCCTCTATATACCTCTTAGACTCTTCGTATTTCCCATCGATAGCCAAAGTGACAGCATAATTAGACAATGCCAAAGCACCTCCGTCGCCACTTAGAATAGAATCCTTAAGTAAAACTTGGGCTTCATCAAAAACCCCCTTATGTAACAACACAAAACCAGTATTGTTTCTACAATTTGAAGGTTTGTTATAGACTTTTCTAAAGTATAAAAAGTAAAACAATAGAGGCAACATAAGTAGCGGAGTAAAATCACCAAGGAAGTTATTTAAAATGGAGTTACTATCACTTACTAATTTATATACCATCCCTCTTTTCCCAATCACAGAGTCTGATCTTAATGAGAATTCTGGGCTCTCTTTCTTATTAAGTAGATATGTAATAGTTATTCTTTCTTCTGGTAAAAGCTTATTTACACTTATCTCTAATAGCTTCTTATCTTGACTCAACACACTGTTTACAGTAGCACCTTTATCATTATGAACTTTATAGTCATCTATTTCAGCAGAAGAAATCTTCAATCTTGCCTTAATATTTTCTGATTTTATATTTCCAATATTGGCGAACTTTACAATGCCAATAGATAACCTCTCGTTTCCTCCCTCAAAAGATACCTGATCTTCTAAGTTATAAGTAAGAACTTCTTTACTCTCCTTAATATCAAGTCGTGTATATTCATAAGTAATCAAACCACCAATAACGGTAACACCCAAGGTAATTAGTGCCCCAAGCAGAATCTCTCTCCAATTCATCACTCCCCCAATTCTAAATACATGAATGAAGTCCTTATCGGAATCTAAACGATATCTCCTTACAATAATTTAAAATTAATTTAGAAAAGACAAAGCCTCATTGTAGAAAAAGACAATGAAAAATTATGAGAGTTACTAACTCGTTAAAGCTTGCTGTGGATGCTGATGCAAGACGAGGGAAGGTGTGGTCTGCCACACCGGTCCGCTCTCGGCTCCAGCCTTCGTGGACATACCGTCCATCGTGGACATAACCGAAGTCAAGCGCAGCAGACGTCTTGCTCAATTCGACAACTTTCCCATTGCTCCTGAGACAACAAAGCCGACATAAACGTCGGCTTGTTGAAATAGATTACTAGCTAAAGACTGGGGAGCTAGCGCCGCAAACAATAGCCCGCCTTTGGGCGGCCAATTTTGCGGAGCGCTTAAAAGAAGCCACCGCCCCAAGGGCCGCCCTTCTTGCGAGGCTTTTTCTTTTTCCCACCAAGCCCAGGAAGATTCGGCATTCCACCTCCCCCCATTCCTGGCATACCAGGCATCCCCGGCATTCCTCCACCTTTCATCATTTGAGAAAGTCCACCCATCATCTGCTCCATCTGCTTAAACTTAGCAATGAAGTCACGAACCTGAGCCTCAGTATTACCTGAACCTTTTGCAATTCGTTTAATGTGAGAGTCTTTCATGATCTTATAATTGTCGCGCTCTTTCTTTGTCATCGAGTTGATGATAACGCG
>NZ_JBEBMT010000001.1:678608-760918 GCF_043196705.1 Halobacteriovorax sp. HFRX-2_2 | reverse complement strand
ATTCTTTTCATTTCATTTTCAGCAGGTGTTAAGTCACCTACTTGCTTAAGCATACCACCCATACCAGGGATCATTTTCATGATTGATGCCATCGAACCTAAGTTCTTCATCATATCCATTTGCTTCATGAAGTCGTTAACAGAGAATTTTCCTTTCTCTAAACGCTTCATCATGCCTTCAGCATCATCCTTATCAATTGCAGCTTCTGCTTTTTCAACTAGAGTTAGAACGTCTCCCATATCAAGGATTCGCCCAGCAAGACGATCTGGGTGAAAGAGTTCAAGATCTTTCATCTTCTCACCAGTTGAGATGAACTTGATTGGAACACCTGTTACGTGCTTGATTGATAGTGCGGCACCACCACGAGCATCAGAGTCCATTTTTGAAAGAACAACACCAGTAAGTCCTACCGCCTCGTGAAAGCTCTTAGCTACGTTTACGGCCTCTTGACCAGTCATTGCATCCGCAACCATTAGAACTTCAGGATTAAGTCCCTCTAGGCTTTGGCGAACTTCTTTGATTTGTCCCATTAGCTCTTCATCAACGTGAAGACGTCCGGCCGTATCGATGATAACAACTTCTTTACCATGCTCTTTTGCGTAGGCCATGGCATCTGCAGCGATATCTTTAGGGTGCTTTCCAAGGTCTGAATCGAACCAGTCCATATTCATTGACTTAGCAAGAGTGATTAGCTGGTCCTTGGCAGCAGGTCTGAAAGTATCGGCAGGAACAAGAAGAACGTTCTTCTTTTCTTTCTTTGTTAGGAAAAGTGAAAGCTTACCAGAGAAAGTTGTCTTACCTTGACCGTTTAGACCAACAACAAGAATTGGAGTGATACCGCCCTCAACATAGTTAAGCTCAGTATTCTTATCCCCCATCGTTTTTGCAAGTTCATCGTGAACGATCTTAATGAATTGCTCTTCAGGGTTAACACCTTTGATAACCTTTTCACCAAGAGCTTCTTCTTTAACGTTGTTGATGAAATTCTTTACAACCTTAAAGTTAACATCAGCTTCTAGGAGCGCAGTCTTTACAAGTTTTAGAGTATCTTCAATATTGCTTTCAGTAATCTTTCCCTTACCCGAGATATTCTTAAACGCTTCTGAAAACTTATCACTTAAATTATCAAACATTCTTGTCGTCCTTATTTTATTTTATTCAAAATTATTTCTAAACATTCACTTGGGTGCGTGGCCCAGTAGTCAGCACTATGATCGCCAAAGCCATCTTTCGTGATTCCACTCTCCCAAAGAGCGCCAATTGATTCGACACCAAAGCCTCTTGCACCTTGCGTATCCGTGTAGCTATCACCAATCATCATAATCTTGTTCTTTGGCATATCTTCAAGCATCTCACTTAGCCCCTGAGGATGTGGCTTAGGAGTCGTATCATCAAGACAGCGAAGTTCCAAGAAATGCTGGAGTACATTTTGGTCATCTAAGATTCTAAGAGTTGACCTGCGATCACGTGCCGTCCAAACATAGAGTTGGAATTCGTGATCGAGAAGATCTAAGATTAGCTTCTTCATCCCGTCAAAGAGCTTGTAGTTATTGCTCTGCTTTGCCGTCACTTCTTTCCAAGTCGTCATAAGCTTGTTTCTCTGTAGCTCAGAGTTGACTGGATCAAGGCCAAATTGATTTGCCGTATAAACAAGGTCTGGTCCATATTTTGAACGGGCCTCATCAATCGATACCTCACGATTTAAAATAATCGTCATCATCTCGGCCACGGCACAAATAACGGCTTCTTTAGATGAAACTAAAGTTCCGTCACAATCAAAAACAATATATCCTCTTGGATTCTCAAAAAACATTAGTAATTATTTCCAAATTATTGAAATATGTTGACCTAATTCTAGCTACTTGCTAAATAAACGCATGGCCAATAATCGCACTTTTTCACCATCTCTTCAAGCTAAGATTGACACTCTAATGGCACGTCGCCCAAAGGTCAAACTTGGTAATATTTCATTTGATTCACCACTTTTATTAGCACCGATGAGTAGTATTTGTACCGCTCCATATCGTTTATTGATGGAAGAGCTAGGATGCGGTGGGACAGTAAGTGAGCTCGTAAGTTGTCACGGAATCAATTACAAGAATGAAAAGACGGTGAAGATGCTTGAGATTCACCCACGTGAAAAGAATATTGGACTTCAACTTTTTGGTGAAGATGGCTCAGCGATGGCCGAAGCCGCAAAAGTGGCCGAGGAAAGAGAACCAAAGTTTATCGACATCAATATGGGTTGCCCAGTTCGTAAAGTTGTAACAAAGGGTGGTGGTTCCGCTCTTCTAAAAGATACATCAAAGCTTGGGAAATTCTTTAATCAAATGAAGAACGCTATTGAAGTTCCTCTTACAATTAAAATTAGAACTGGTTGGGACGAGAATTCAATTAATGCCCAAGAGGTTATTCATATTGCCAAAGAAGAGGGTGTTGAATTCGTTGCTATTCACGGTAGAACAAGAACTCAAGCCTATAAAGGCTCTGCTAATTGGGATCTACTTGAGAGTATTGCCGAGACTTCTCCCCTGCCAATTATTGGTAACGGAGACCTTCACTCTGCGCCTCTGACAAAGCAGCGCCTCATGGCAACTCGTTGCCAGGCACTGATGTTAGGACGTGGACCTCTTAGAAATCCATTTATATTCCTAGAAAGCTTCTTAAATGAAGATGATGATATCAGCTTCACTCCAAGTGACTACCTTGAAGTCATCGAGAGATTTCGTGATTATATGGAAGAGTACACTGATCGCGAAAGAACAGTTCTTATCACCCTTAGAAAGAATATCGTTTGGATGGCCGCAGGCTTCCCAAATGTAACTCACTTTAGAAATGTAATGTTCCAAACACCTGATATCGAAGAAACGATGAAGGTAACACGTGAATATTTCGATGCCATAAAAAATGATCATAAGAAATTAGATCTAACTCAGGCCTTTATGGCCGGAGGACACGGCTAAGACTCCGAAATCACTTCTCATACTAAAGTTTTCCACTTGAAATGTCGAAGAGGCGTAAGTGGAGATAGTGTAAATTACTTTATACTTAATTTTAGAGATGAAGAGACTTTTCAAAAACATTTTCAATACAGTACTCATTAGTACGTTAGCCTTCAATGCGACGGCTTCAGATATGTGTACAGACCTTGAAACTGAAATCTCTGCCATTCACGCAAAACAAGACCAAATGAAGAAAGACGATAAGGCGGACTCTCCTACTCTTATCGAACTCAAAAAAATTCGCGACGCTCAAATGGCCCAAGTCGTTGCCCTAAGAGCACTAAAGAAAATTCGCAATGAATACCTAAGCTTTAAAAAAGAAGCAGAAGTTCTAGATGTCGCAAAGTTATTTGATACAAATACGGCCGAGGCCTTAAAAGAGCTTGAAACTCATACTCAGGCAGTCACAAAATATGCTGTCATTCATTCGACAGTGTCAGCACTAGCAAAGAAGCAGGCCGCAAGTATTGCTGAGAATAACAAAGAAGAGAATGCTTTTGTAAAACTCTTTAATCACTTAAAGGACGGAAACGGAAAAGATCTCTTCTCTTATGTTAAGTCTGCGTGTCGAGGAAAGGACGCTAGTGTACAAAAAGAATGTGAGGTCTTTAATGATTTTACAAATAACTTCGAAATGGACCAAGGCTATGAAGATATGGCCAAGGATACGATTAATAATTATGGTGTTATCCTGCAAAAGATTTACGCCGGAAGCGCAACTGAAAATGATGCAAATGATTTCCTAGAGGCTCACCTAGAAGCTCTTAAGGACGATACTGTAAACATTGCCTTAACAACGACAAAAGAAGGAACACCTTCAATAAAAATCAACACATCAGGAAATAGCTTAAATCTCCTCTCTCATAATGATCAGCTTAAGCACTACTATGAGAATACTATTTTAAAGCTGTACGAAGAAACTTTTGACCATAATGATGACCCTAATATTTTCAATACTCAACAAGGTTCATACGCTTCATTCTACTTAGATAGTGGAATCTCTGATCAGTCATTTAGTGATCTATCAACAGCACTAACTGGCCTTAAAAGTTGTCGTATTAAAATCAAAGAGTGTGATGCAAGTGGTGACCTTGAAAAAATCAAGAATGCTATTAACGACTCTAGGGCGGCAATTGGAAATTACAATACACTTGAAAGTATCTCTCTATACCCGAGTGAAGAAGAAAAGCAGGCAGATAAAAAGAGAAGAGATGACCTAAAAAATGACATTCACTCTTTCTTAAAAGATGCTAGTGACAAGGTCGAGGCCTTAAATAAAACAAGTAAGAGTAATCACAACTTTGGTCAAATCTTAGCGGATAACCTTGCAGAGCTTTGTCCTGGAACACCAGGAGCTTCAACAACAGATATTCTCTATGGTTGTGTTGAAAGTGAGTTGAATGACGAAGCTTTAAATCAAAAAATCAAAGAACGTGAAGAGGCCCTAGGCAACGTTGAAAAACAGATAGCGACGATTTTCACAACAAGGCCAATGAAGGATTTAGAAGTTCTAAAAGCCTTAAACTTAAAAACATATAAGCTAAACTGTAGTGGCTTTAAAGAAGCTAATATCTCTTGTATGCCAACGCTCGAAACTGGTAATGAAGGTATTTCAATTCTCACAAAATTAAGTGATGGAATGGATGACAAGTTAATCACAGAGGACTACTCTCGCTACTTCTACGGTGAGCAAGAGCCAAATGATTATCGTATGACAGATCGATACCTACAAGATTACTGCCACAAGAAGAAGAATAAACGCTGTAATGGTGCTGTGGTTGAGAATGGAGCTAATGGTAACGACGAAGACAATCGTGGCGATGAATTCGATTACGCCTGTCGTGCCCTACACGTTCGAACTTGTAACCTAAAGAAGAACTCATTTGCTCATAGTAGTGTTCAACTTGAAAGTAACGAGTATTTTGACTGGGATCCAGTCTCTGAAAGAATGGTGAAAAGAAAGCATAGAAAGAGCTTCTGGCCTCAAGTTGCCATGTATGCTGCTCAAAATTCTTATGCCTTCATCGGTCCGATGATTTCAACACAACAGCTTAGGGCCCAAATTCCAGGCTATATCTACACAGGTCGCGTGCAACAGCAACAACTCGCCTACCAACAACAATACTATGATTGGTATATGAATAAGCTCGACCTCTCTAGACAGAGAATGTTTAGTGGTAGCAACAACCCGTTCTATAGCTCATATGATTTCTATGCCAATTATGGCTACAGCTTCTAACTGGCCCTAAATCGCACAAATTCTTGTCGTCTAAATTAGTTTCACCTCTAAACAAGAGGGTTTCAAACCTCGTCATATCAATAACTTAGAGCGAACTAGGTATTTCTTACCTTTTCTTTAATATCAACAGGTTAATATAAAGAAAGGCTTCGAATTTCACGAAAAGTGAATGGGTAGGAAAATGTAAACCAATGAAATTTAAAATAAGTTTACTCACATTCATAAGCACACTGATGCTCCTTACATCTTGTATGGAAGCGGCCAATAACCGCCGCTCTAATCTAGATTCAAACGACTCGGAACAAGAGTCTTCAGATTATATTGTCGAAAATCCTACAGACCCTTCATGGTATGCCAAAGGCCAATATGTTGATGGTGCCCTAACCCTTAACTCTGAAGATACGGGAAGTATCTATCTTGTTGGTGGAATTGTTAATAACTACATTGTTTCACAAGATAAGAAGAACTCAGTTTTCTGTCTAATTGGATCAATTAATACAGCAAGCTCAACGGGAGTCGATAAGAAGCCTCAGGTAAGACTTGTGGCCACTCCTATTAAGTCGAGCAAGTCGCAAGAGACAAGTTTAAGAGTTAATATTGCCAATGCTGCTGACAACGCTGCTTTTTGTGGTGGAAACAATATCGTAAGCTATACTTCGACAGGCTCATCTGTTTTAGTTGATGCAAATGAAGCGGCCTATAGCCTTGCGACGATCTGTCCAGAATGTTCAACAAGTTTTACAACGATAACTCTGACACTTCATGAGTCAGTTTCTGGTATCTTAAAACAAGCACCAGTTTCAAGTACATCTGTGAATCTTTCGGGCCTATCGATCACAACGAATGTTAATGGATCTTCTACAACACCAGGTGGTAGTTGTACGAATACTTCATGTCAGCAACAAGGTTATAATTGTTGTCTGAATGGCCAATGTGTTATTGATGGTGAAGTTCGTCCAGAAACGGATCAAAATAGCTCCCAGTACAAAACTGCTCTAGCTGAGATTCTAGAAGATGCTAATAGCTTCAAAAATTATCCTGAACTATTCTATGTATGTCCGATTAATATCGACCCAGATGAAGATGATGATGACGGTTCTGATGGTGACCCAATCGACGATGCCAACCAGCAGTTATTAAAAGACATTGAAGACTATAAGTGTCTACTTGGACAACTCGATAGTTGTGATCCAGATCTCGATAGCGTTCGTGTAAAAGTATGGCAGAAATGTGGATGTTCATTTGAGCCAACTTATATCGGTGGTGAACTACAGCTTGACTCTCGTTGTATTGATTACGGACTAAAGGCAGAAAAGAATGCCAACGGAAATATTTTAAATATTCAATGTGATATTCCAGTTCTAGAAAATGAAGATAAGCCTTTTCAAAATTTATCAGTTCTAGTTTCAGGAAAGAGTGCCCCTCACCGCTTCTTCTCTCTTGCGGGAACTCCTTATGATGACCTAACTGAGATTCCAGAAGGAACAAATCAAGAGGGAGATACATTCTACTACCTAGATGATGCCAATAAGGCAGGGCCTTTAGAAACTTCATATAATATGAATGCAGTTATTGGTCAGATGACACTTGATCTTCAACAAGCTCAACCGGCCAAGGCCCTTGATGTTGAAGTTGATAAGGTTTATATCGTTTCAGTTACAAGTGGCTACGCGACTCCTTGTCCATACTGTCAGCAAGATGCTTGGCAAAAAGTATTTAGCTCACAGCCTGAGACAAGTAAGGGTTACGGTCTAACTTGGCGTGGCTATACAACTGACCGTGCACAAATTGGAAGTAATACAACATACGGAAACTATGAAGATACTATTTTTGGACGTGCATGTTGGGTTCCTCCAACGATGCTACCTAGTTCACATATTAGTTATGCAGATGCCGGTGTTCAAAGAAGAAATCGTCTTGAAACTCAAGCGGCCATGTTTGTTAATGGTTATCAAAGAGATTGGTATGGTTTTAATCAAGGAGCACTTATTGGCTCATTTGATGGAGTTTCGTGGTTCTCAGTTGGAGCAGGAAGACGTGTTCGCTCAACAACTCAAAAGCTTTTTCTAGCAATCAATGCTCCATTTGCAGACCTTGCTCAGAATACAAATTACACAGTATCAGTGGTCGAAGACCTTGGTGGACAAACAGCAGCAGATTACGATTGGGACTTTTCAAAAGACCCATCAGCAGCAGGACAAGGCTACGGTGCTAGTTGCCAGTATATGCATGCCTGTAATGTTGATAGTGACTGTGTTGCCAAGCTTGGTTGGGAATATGCCTGTGCCCAAGTAACGGACGTTAAAACAAATTGGCCTAAATTTGATATTGATGCCTTTGAAAGAAATAACTATTCAAGAGAAGGTGTTTCACTCTCTTCTATCCTAAATACAAATATTAGTAGTGGGCAAAATAAGAGATGTGTTTACCGTGGAGCTGGTTCTCTTTGCAAACTAAGTCCAACAACGAATGTAAAGAAATCAACTCATACAAAGCTTCTAACTTGTGCGCCAAATTTTTACTGTGCGGCGCTCGATTCAGCAAGCTTTTCAAAAGAACTTATTCGCTCACCTAATGAGCCAACAGCAATTCTCTATGGACAAGCGGCCAGCATTTTAGGTCGACCAATTACTTATAGTAACCGCGGGGAAGAGTTACCGACAAATATTCAACAGGCCATTGCTGCTAACCTATCGATTTACGCAGCATCTGGAACATTTGGCCCAGGTGATGTTGGACTTTGTGTTCCAGGACGATCAACTGATACAACAAATGGCTTTGAAAGCCGTCACGAGTCTGAGGATAATAAGAATCGTACCGACTATATCTCTCAAATCGCTTCTTGTAATGAAGATGCAACAGGAGTAAATCGTACACGTTCATGTCCAGTATTTGATACTGATGGAAATTATGTAACAGTTGAAGATGCTTCAATCAATGTACCTTCTGTTTTACAAAATATGTGTTCAGCTGCTTCAGTTGACACTGACGAGTCCTCTTCTTTCAAATCAATTGAAGCAGGACTTGTCCAAGATATCCTTCAACTACAAACAGAAACACTTGCAGCAAATGCCTGTATTAGAAGAGCAGGAGCTGTTTGCCATACAAATTTAGACTGCGGACCTAACCGCCTTCATGCAGATGTTGCCAGAGGGCTCTCTCCTTCTAGCTTTGGTGACACAATAGCAGAACAGAAATTTTGGGAAGAAGAGCTAGTATGTGGTCAAAGCCAACAAGAGCCTCTACTTAATACAATTCTTGCTGGTAGTTATTATAACTACGACATGGGACAAAACCGTTGTTGTCGTGAAATCTCAAAAGACTTCACAATGTACACACAGGTTGAGACAAATACGTCATTCCCTGGTTATGACTCACAAAACGAGGCATTAAACACAAGAACAACATCTAATGACTCTCCAGATGCAACAGGACGCTATTCACGCTATATTGCTTCAGAGACTTATAACACTAGTTCAATTGAAATGAAGATTGAACCAGGAGCTCTACCAGATACTGGTCAGGCCCTAATCATCAACGAAACAGGACAATCAAATTGTTGTGGTGGTGGTTTCATTAGAAAATTTGAAGATGGAACAAATAACTGGACTGCTGGTGGACGCTTAAACCTTTCACCGACAAAGTTAGCATGTCTTAACTACTCGATGAAGTCTTGGCGTGAAGAGCTTCAACCACTCTATCGTAATAATTGGCTAATGGAGTACTCTTTCATGAGCTCAATTGGTGGATACCGTACTTATAATGGTGAAGTTGGACAGCCGTTTGTATGGCTTAGACCAGGTGATCCTATTGGAAGTATTCAAGCAAATATTGATCCAAGCTCTAGTGCAACTCCTGAAAATATCAATACATCTTCACCTATTGATGGGCGTATTAGCTTCTACCCTGCTGATGAGTCAGGAACGCTATTTAATACGAAAATCGCATTTGGACTTTATCAGAACACAGGTTTTAATGATACATTCAATGCACCTTACTCACCAGTCGTTGTGAAGCCAGCTGGTTTCAATAACCCTATTGCCCCGGCACTTGGAGCTGATGATCTTGAGCAACAAACTCTTGCCATCTATATTCCTGACTACGTTAATGGTGCAACAATAAATGATGTTATCCTAAACTATATTACAGATCCTGATGCGACAGACTTTTCAGATCTATCAACTCACGATGAAGCGGCCATGACAGAAGTTATCTGCCCATCGGTTGCAGGTGCAGAACTTGCTCTTGCATCAATTGGTCAGCCAGCCTACTGTACAGTAACTGAGAATAATCTAAGATATATGTTCTTTAGAATTAATAATGACTTACTTTCTGCGCCGACACCGATGCAAATTGGTTGGGTTTCTTTTAGATATGACTTCCCAGCTAGTGCCTTTGGAACTATTCCTGGTGGTCAAAAGTACTACGAGAGTATCTTTGAAAGATATGAACTTCTTGGTGTACCTCAAGTAACGTATGAGGCCATTCGTTGTAATGATGAAAAGGCAAACCCATTAGCACATACTTCAAATGAAGGACGACTTGTTGAAGGTATCTATAATGAAGTAAGTGATCCGTTCTTTACAGATCCTGATCGAATTCCAGCAACTGATCCTAATATTGGAACTGCTGATGATATTGATAACCAAGTCTATTACAAGACTGATGGATCAACGATTGCCCTACCACAAATCTTTGCGGCAAACGATTTTAAGTGTTGTTCAAAGCTTGGAACAAATGTCACAGACCCAGGTTCTATGTGTTGTTCAGGTTTTGGTGTCTTAAACGAAGATAATACATATGAGTGTCGTCTCCCTAGTGGGACAAATATCAACACATATCTAAACCTGTTTATCTCATCAGAGGGTATCGTTACAGAGAGTGCGGATATGTCACTTGATCCAGAAAAGCATTATGACTTAAGAACAGGGTTTCCACTTGTTGAGGGTGCCAATGCTGATCAAGTTAAATCAAAGCTAAATCAAATCGGTAACCGTTTCTGTCAGCTTGGGAAAGTGAGAACAGGTAGCGCCTTTGATAATTACTATCCACAGCCTGCTGCTGGTTATTTTACAGAAGATACACAGCTACAAGGCTATAACTCAATTGTCGATTCAATGGATGACTTAACAGCTGATGATGCGAATTACTCAAGCTTCATTAAAGGTTTCCGTTGGAATCACCACTTCTACTGTGAATAAGATTCAGACACTGTTCATTTCTTAGACAGCACAATCTTCACACCTAACTAAAATTCAACAACTTGGCCTATCCGTTTTTTGGCACACCTATTGCTTTATACATAGTATCTAATTTTAAAAATGAAAACCAAATGGGGAAACTATGAAAAAGCAAAATCTATCGACACTGATTAAAGTTGCCATCTTCACTGGATTAATTCCACTTTCGACTTATGCAAATATTTGTACGATCGTGGAGAGAAAATTTGAAAGAAAAGGTTTTGAGAAGATTAGCGATTTCGATAAAGATTTCCAAGAAAGGTACAATAAATATAAAGAAAGATGTGATCTAGAAAAGTATAAGATCGCAGAAGAGAAGTTTCAAAAGAAGCAAACTAATATTGCAAAGGATGAGCAGAAGCATGCTGACTTCATCAAAGATCGTGAGTCAATTGAACTGACAACAGAAGACCTAAGAGACTACTATGATAACTCACCTATTATCGCTTACCGTGCATCACTAAAGTATAAGGTGTTTGACGGTAACAAAGAGATCTATCTGCAAAAGATTTCTGATGCAAATGCAATTTGCCAAAATATCTTAGGAGACAAGAAAGCAAAAGCAAAGAGTGCACTCGTTTCAATTGCTGAAAAAGAGCATATGGGACAAGTTCGCACACCTCAAGAAGTTAGTGATCAACTAGAGACGAGATTTGATGGAGCTGGTTCTTCAGCGGCTTTTAAAATCACAAAGAGAGGAATCTTTGATCTTGGTGACAATGTAGAGTCAGGAACTGTTACAGAAGACTTTGAAACATCAAGAAAAGAGCGTATGGAATTTAATGCAGACCTTAGAGTTCTACAGGCCAACGGAAAAATTTCAACATTTGCAAGTGATATTAGAGCGCTTGAGTTCTCGAAACTAGAATGTATTAACAACCCAGTAAATGAAAAAGATACTTTAGATGATATTGAAACAAAGACTACGATTGAAACAAGAGTAAACTCTGCAAAGATTGATAGCGATGAAGATGAGCAAAAAGTTATCGTAAAATTTGAAGCTCAAGAAAAGCAAAACTTCATGGCCCAAAAAGGAAATAGCGATCGTGTTAATCCAAACCAGCCAACGATCAATGATATCCGCAGAGGTGAAACAACAGAAAAGTACACAGTTGATGATCAAATTGACTTTATCCTAGGTGGATCAGTTAACTCAAGATCACAATAATAAAAATACCCCTCCCCCCTTTAAAGGCCCGCATTAAGCGGGCTTTTTTATTTTGAGAAATATTCAAATTCCATATACAATTTAGATATGAATAAATACTTAAAAGCACTTCTCATTACTAATATCGCTCATTTTTCGATTGCGCTAAGTCCTCAAGTTCCACCAAAGGTAATTGAAGAGGTTGAGTTTAAACCTCATATGGTTGAACACCTTATAAAAGGGTGTCCTGAGAATTCAGAATGTACAACAAAAATGGGTAGTATATCAGAGACGTTTAAGAGGACTTTCTTAAAAGGTAGTCTTAAAACGAAAAAGGAATTTGCAGCTAAGCATGGCCTTCCTTTCACATTCTGGACAACTCTCCCAAAAGACAATGATACAATCACCTACCAATCCAAGTGTAATTTTCATCGTCCACAAAAAGATAAATTTGGAAAGATCATAAACGATAGGCAACCAATCTACGAAGGGATCAGATTTCTTAAAAGCACAAAAGAATTAAAAAGTTCTCAAGATATTCTGCCTAATATTATGCTTAAAGAAGGACAAGAGAAGCCTATTATTATACCTCGTCACACTCTTCCCTTTTATACAAATGGGGACGCAATCTTCTTTCAACAAGAGTATCGCGGGGTCGATTTTAAGTTTAAAGTTGAAAATGAGAAAGTCTCTCTCTACACACAAGCTTTTGTGAATCATGAAATACAAGGTGCCGTTTGCAGTGAAGAGCTCTTAACTAAGTTTAAGGAAATCAATAGTCAAAAGCTCTACCAGAGTGCATATTGTAAGCTTATCTATGATGTAAGAGCGAAGAAGTACTTTCGCTATATTTTTGGATGGAGCTGTTAATTGCAACAGAAACAAATAGAAGAAATTGAGCTTTGTGTTTATAACCTAGAGAATCTCTTTATCAAGGATGCTTTTGATCATCCGCCAAACCTCAACTACTTCAAGTCACCATTAAACCTTAATCAGCTTCGTACTGTTTTTAATGAAGTTAACGCTGATATCTATGCACTAACAGAAATTGGCTATATTGAAAGCCTCCATTACTTCAATGACAATTACTTATCTAACGAATATGAGGTCTATCACAACCAAGGCAATAGTGACCGTGGAATCGAGAATGCTTTTCTCGTAAGAAAAGGGCTTCCTTTTTACTTTGAGCATCTATCTCATACGGAAAAGGAAATTGAATTTAGCTTACACGATGAAGATGAGACTAATTACTTTCTTTCAAGAGACTTCTCTCACCTGCGAATCTTTAAAGATCAAGAAAAGACACAACATATAATGAGTCTATTGAATGTTCACTTAAAGTCACAACGTGATGATGACACCGGTCATGACTTTCGCTCAGCGAGACGAAGAAAGGCAGAACTCGAATTATTAGTTCACGTCTATAAACAAGAGTGTACTCTCTACAATGAAACCCCAGTCATTCTATGTGGTGACTTCAATGGCAATGCTTCAAGTGAGAATACGGACGAAGAATTTTCTTCACTTTATAGTGAAACAAATCTCAAGGATGTTTTGGGAATCTTTCAACTCCCACTTGAATATCGAACGACCTTTTATCAATTTGTCGGCCAGGCAGCACATCCACTACAACTGGATTACCTCTTTATCGATGAAAGATTTAAATCTCAAATTACAGATGCGGCCGTTTACCGCTATCGCAATTCTGTGGGTAAGGTATTAGGCCCGCCGCGCAAACGCTCTGATATTTGGAATAATCCTTCAGACCACTACCCTGTTTATGCAATTTATAAGCTATTGAAATAAGATTGAAGAATCTTAAAATTACGCGATGCAATTGCAAGGATGAAAAAGATCATTTAAAAAATTTTCTATGCATCAAATTACACAACACATACTAATCTGGCTTATTGCGTTACCAACTTTTGCAACATCTGTTGTTGCTATTAGTGATAATCAAATTGATATCAACCATGTTGATCTTAAAGGTCAACTCTATACAAATCAACTTGAGTATAGCAATGGCAAGGATAGCGATCACAATGGCAAAGTCGATGATCTTAATGGGTGGAATTATATTCAAAACTCAGGAGAGGTTTTTGATTCAAGCCTAATTGGTACTTTTGATCCAAGAGTTTTTGAATACTACGAAGTTAGAAAAAAGAAGACTCTTAAAACGGCCACTGAGAGTGAACTTGAGTGGTACAAAGAAATTCGTAAAGACGATGATTTCATGGATAGCCGAGATGACTTCTCTTCATATACTCACGGCTCACACGTTGCTTGTTTGGCCATGAATACAAAGGCCCTGCCTTACGAATTAAAATCTAATGATATTCAATTTCTACCGATTCGCTATCTCGGAGACGATCCTGTTGGCCTATTTGCAAAGAAAGATTTTGTTCCTAGCAAGTATAAGAAGTCATATCTTAAGATTAGAAATATTGAAAACTATCTTACTTATTATCAGGACTGGATGATCGCTAAAATGAGTGAGACAGTGAAGTACTCATCAAAGTTTTCTCATATTTACCATGCCTCTTGGGGACAGAGCTGGGAGCCTGCCTATGATATGATCAATGGCCACTTCCAAGATGAATTCGACCTAAGTGAAAAAGAGGTTAATAAAAAATACGAAAAGCTCATTACTCAAATGCGTGATGACTATATGAATGGATTGATGAACAAAGGCCTGGCAGTTGTAAAAACGTATCCAAAAATGCTCTTTGTTTTCTCTGCTGGAAATAAGAAGGATGATACCGATACACTTCTTCACTATCCTTCGTCGATCATTGCAGACAATGTGATCTCAGTAGCAGCAATTGACGAACACAATAAAGACAAGGCCTACTTTTCTAATTTTGGAAAGAAGACTGTGACGATCTTTGCACCAGGAGTTGCTATTAATTCATGTACTCCAGGAGATCGCTATATTCCAATTAACGGAACATCTCAAGCTGCACCACAAGTCACGAATACTGCAGCAATGATCTTTGCCATGGCCCAATACTACAAGAAAGACATTGAAGCTTCAGTGGTTAAAGACATACTGGAGAAGTCGGCCAAGAAACTGACTACTTTAAGCAACCTTTGCACAAGTGGTGGAACCCTTGACCACGAAAGAGCTTTAGGGCTTGCTCGTTATTATTTTAAATAATATCTAAGCTAAATATTCATCTAAAATGAGCATATTTTGCCTAAACCTCTTATCTATTTTGACGATAAGAATAGATAAGAGGTGGATCATATGAACAAATTAGCAACTTTAATCTTACTATCTTCATTAATGAGCTGTGCTACTGGCACACATCATACTGAAACAATTGAAAACAAAATTGCAGGTTTTGAAGACCGCTCTGATAGTGAAATTAACCCGATCCCTTCTTATAAAATTAGGGCCTTTAAAAAGAAAAGTCGTGGCCCAGCAAGTGTTGGAGAAGAGCCTACTAAAGATATTTCAAAACTTGATAATAAGAAAGTTTACTTTCTTTCGCTCTATGAACAATACCTAACATTTTCACAGCTCTATCCAAGCTTCAAAAAAGAAGTTAAGACCTGTGCATACTTTCACCAAGAATTCATCTCATACAATGATAAACCACGTATTTGGGATTATCAGCTAAAAGAAGAGATTGATGACAGCATTGAAAATATCGTTTGGCATCTACCATATGATGGAGAGCGTGCGACTAAGAGTACTCTCCCACTTGCGATGCAAGAGCATATGGATCGAACTCACTATGAACTAACAAAGTTATGTGACAATGGCTTCTCTGATAACTACTACGTTTTTGAGAACTATATCACTCTTGCAAAGAGTGATAAAGTTGCAGCTGGTACAAGTGAAGGTGCGAACTCTTTAGTTAAGACGAGTTTAGTTTTCAATAAGCTTCTAATCGACAACCTCTCAACAAAGAAGAAAGTTAATGTTGGACGAGGACTTGCCTCAAGTACTGAAGAGATTGAATATACAGATATCTCATTTAGACGTATGCAAGCTCTTTGGTTTTAGGAATCTTTAACTAAATTAAGCCTTACCGACCTTTAAATTAAGATTAAGTAGAACCTATCATATTTCTATGAAAGCTCTACTAATCATCCCCTTAATCTTCCTAGTGGCCTTATCTTGTACTCAAGAGCGCCCTAAAGAATCGCGCCTATCCGAGATCACGAGAAGTTTCTATGAAATTCCTAACTTCTTCGATATTGAAATTGTCTCCATTGATGTCCAGAGTGAGGTCATAGACGAGAATTATAATTGTTATGAGTATAAGTTAGACATAAACTTGCGGGCGAAAGAAGACCTCCTAACACTTAGGCCAAATCGGCCATTTGGAAAGTATCGTATTAGAACGACAAAGGGAGAAGAGTTTATCCCCATTACAAATACAAAACATGAGCTCGAAAAAGAAATTCAATATTACGAAAATCAAATTGATCAGGTTGCTCTTATAAAGCAGTGTGTTCGAATGCGAGGAAAGAAGTGCATTCGTTACCGTAAAGTTAAGGCCTCGCGACGACACAAGGAAAGTATGATTGATCGAAAGATTGCCTCGACAAAAAAATTCTTTCCCTACGAAATAAATAAGAATCAAAACACAATTGTGAAAGAGTTACCAATTATTGTGTGTAAGAATGAATTAACTAATAAGTGGAATTAAATAACACCTGTTAGGAGTAAGTAGACCTCTCTAACATTTGCACGTACCACTGAAATCGATGTCATCATATCTGAATAATAGATATGCTTACGTCCATCCTCTTTATGGTGAACTTTCGCAAAGTCCTCTCTTTCAGTCATAAGATGTCTCTTAAGTTCACGAGTGCTAACAACGACTTCATTGATCTCTTCTTCAGTTGCAACTTGCCCCTTATAGACAGCAATGCTTCTTTGGTAAAGGGACTGTACTTCAGAAAAGTAACTTAGTAGACGGTCTGTTTCATCAGCTGATAACTTCCAATTCTCATAATACTTAGTGAGCATTGTAGTAAGCTTATCGAGGCTATCTGCCAATTGTTCAAGATCAGAGGCAATTTGCATAAGCTTGATGGCATTGCGACTCTCAACCTCTTCAGCACCGTTAGCAATTACTTTTGAGATAAAATCATTAATTTCTAATTGAATATTATCAATAATTTTTTCGTAATCTTTAATCTTTGCTAAAGCTCGAGCACCTTTGGTAGGACTCTCAATATACTCGTGACATTTTTCAAACATTCTTGAAACAATATCCAGTAATTTCCCAATCTCTAACTCGACTAAAACATAGGCCATTGTTGATGAAATATGTCTTCTCTCCCCCAAGAACTTTAGTTTTGGGCGATCCTTAAACTTCGCATCTGGATACATTCCTTTAATCAGTTCAGACACAATATTCTTAAAGAAGAAGTAATTTAAGATTGCTAATGAGATCACAAAGAATTGTCCCACTATAATGAGGCCAAGATTCCCCACCGTTGTTTCAACATTGTGGTCGATAATGACAATAAGTAAGAAACTAGCAAATGTAGCAACTAAGTAGTGAACAAGTGGGTGAAGAGAAAGTCGTATCGCAAGAGGCCTGGCAACCTTTCGTGCAGTATTAAAATTAATAAAGAACGAACTTAGTGTTGAGGCACAAATAATTGAGAAGCAAATACTAGCTGGAAAGACTCTTGTAAATATCATGACAACAGCAATTGCTAATGTCATTGTTTGACTTCTTAAAATGAAAGAGATCACACTTCCAATAACAAAACCAATTAAGAGATTTGTAAATAAAGAATAGTCGACAAATCTCACCACTAGATCTTGAACGAAGTCCCAAGTTAAAAGAGACACAAAGCTTTCATGCATGACTGAGATTCCTAAAAATAGAAATGCCAGTCCAAAGAGTAACTTAGTAAGCTTTCTTACAAAACGCTGAGAAAATATCAATCCAATAATAAGAGCAAATGCCATTAGATTAAGCGCCAGCTCTTGCCTTGAAAGCATTAATATAAGAAAGATAGCAACTGCACCAATAACTGAACCAAATAACATTGGTATCACACGATTCTTTCTTATTAGATTTGCATTAACGAGGCCCACCGTCACGATATTGGCCATCGTCGGAGAGAAGGCCAAAAGACTAAGTCTTGCCCCATTCCAGAAGTTGACGACAAAATTCTTACCATCAATATCTGAGGCAATATGCTTAATTGCACCAGAACCCAAACTCTGAATACCAGCAGAGATAATTCGTTGTCCGTAATAGAAAATAGCGAGTCCCGAAATGAAAAATAAAATCGTTTGCAAGTATTCCATGACTTATTTGATACAAATCCTTATGTGATTTACGAAGTGGCCTTGGCCAGCCAAATAGGGATAATAATATAGAGTATTGTATCTCGGATCAGATAAAATAGGAAAAAATAAATAAAAGCTTTTGGGCCCTTATTCCAAAGACCTTCAATACCTAGATATTGAATCTTCTTTGACATGGCCACCATAAATTTTGTTTTACCGTAGTGAGCGATAAAGAACGAGATAGCACCATCGACCTTGCGATCAAATGCCAGGAATGGAGCCTTTAGTCGCTCCAGAAAGGACTGTAGCGCAGTTTTCTGCTCTGGTTTCTTCTTATCTACTTCGTTTGCATTGTTAGTGATTGAGCTCATGATAGGCACAAATTAGCAGAGAATTGTAGCTGTGAAAAGGATTTTAGGCATCTTTGAACAAGTATTGATGACACCATATAGATTTTCTATTGGCGCCCAATCCAGATATATAAGATAGTAATATTATGGAAGAAGATATTGACTAATACACTCAGACAATACAAATTAGGGCAATATCACATAGAAATTATAAAGACGGATAAAGAAAAACAGGGTCTACAATTCCATGACACTTTTAGGTATCGATTTCGGTAATCTTAGTCACAGGGACCACAGACGACACAGTGCAAGGACGATTTTTTGTTACAAAAAATACACCTATTAAACATTCAAACGAAGAGTGAAAATATACCAACTCACCTACTGAAAATGCCAGGTGCGTTTGTTCTTATTACATGTCAAAGAACGATTATCTTAACGACATCAGAATTTTCTCAAGAAGACACTCAACTAGGTACATACTACTTTGGAAAAAAAGCATATCACTTTCTCTTAGAAACAATTTGCGGCCTACAAAGTAAACTCAAAGGTGAAAGTGAAATCGTTGCCCAATTCAAGGAAGCTTTTTCAAATTACCTTAAAGAAGATATTCGTTCTTCACTTATTCTTAGAGTTTTAGAAAAACTTTTTAAAGACGCTAAGGAAGTAAGAAAAGAACACCTCATTAAGATTGGACAACAATCTTATGCTGGTATTACAAGAAGAATCATTCAATCAAAGTACGACTCTGGTGATGTCCTTATTTTAGGATCAGGACAACTCGCAAGAGATTCAATTAAGCACTTAATGAAAAAATACAATGTTTACATTAGTGCAAGAAACCCACAAAAAGTACAAGAAATCATCAACGATTTTCCTAATATCAATATCACGGCAATTGAGTGGAAGAATTATAGCGAATACTTCAAATTCAATAGCTATGTGAACACAATTGGATGTTCAGGAAAGATCTTTGCTGAAGAGTTCTTTGCTGGTCACTGTCCAAGCAACTCAATCTTTGTCGACCTTGGCTCACCTTCTGTCATTGATACTCAATTTGATAAGAAACAAGGTGTTTACCGTTTAGGAGATATTCTTAATCACGGTAAAATGTTAGATGAAGAAAAAATTGAGAAGCTAGATCAAGCAAAATTGGCCATTGAAACTCTTGTTGAAAAAAGAGCAAAGCATCTGGCAAACGTTCGCGCAAATCTTTAGTTTTAATTAACTCACAAGCACCGATAACTTAGTCGATCAGTCATCTACAGTAAATTACTGTAGGAGACGTCGTGGAAATAAATATCCCAAGCAGTGTCGGCCATATTCCATCCACTACACTGAAATGGATAAGAGAGAATTCAAAAGTCTTTAATAAGGATCTTATTTCTTTAAGAATCTTATTAACGTTGAGTCTAGTCATAAGTACAACATCCCTGGCCTTACCAGTTGTTCTAATGCAGCTCTTTGATCGTATCATTCCGGGCCACAATACAGGTAGCGCCATTGTCCTTCTCTTTGGGCTTACACTCTTTGTTTTGGCCGAGTCAGCACTAAAGTACTTACGCTACTACTTTGTAACCTTCGCATCAGCACGATTTGAAAATAAACAATCACAAGAGTTGATAAAGAAAATAATTACCGACACTGATTTTTATGATGTTGGAGTTTTCCAATACTCACTAAAGGAAATACAAAGAAATAAAGATTTTTTTGCGGGCAAAGGTTTTGTCACATTATTAGAACTTCCATTTCTATGTCTTTATTTTGGTTTTCTCTTCTACCTCAATCCATTAATGGCCTTCGTGCCCTTTGTTGCATTCTCTGTCTATATGATGGTTTCTTTTTACGCCGTAAAGAGAATGACTAGAATCATTCAGCTTAAACATATAACAGATATTGAGCAAAACAACCTACTTTATAAGATTTTAGATAACCTCACTCTCCTAAGAAAATTTGGTCGAATCAACCTATTCAATAATCGTTTCAAAAAGAAACAGGCAGCGGTAACTAAGAATAACTATTTGCTTGGTCGTTACGCATACTTTCACTTTAATCTGAGTCAACTTATGTTACAGCTCACATCTGTCGCAATCATAGCGACGGGATCTTACTTAGTGGTTAATGGCCTGATGAGTATTGGCGCCCTTGCAGCGTCACTAATTTTGGCCAATCGTTGTATCGCGCCAACAGATAAAATATTTAAGGCCTTAAGAAAGATTCATGAAGTAAAAGTTATGACGGATATTATTGTTCACCCAAGAGGAAGATCGCAGGAAAAAGAAAAGGTAAATATTGATAAGATTTACTCAATGGTAATCCCCATTTACATCAGAGGAAGGAAGCATGAGATTCCTTTCATGAAGGGTGATACTATCTCTTTAAAGAATCAAGACAAAGACACAAAGGAGTTTCTCTTTGCTCCAAATCTTAGGTCTATTACAAACAAAGTCTATGTCGATGATTTAAAACTATCAGATATTGATGATCTAAGCCTTTATAAAAATATCGCCATTATCAATGCTAGGCCAAATATATGGAATGGAACAATAAGGGATAACATTACTTCATTCGGGCTTGTTAATGAGAAGAAGGCCCAGAGCTATATCGATACCTTGGGACTAGGTGAAATCATAAAAAAACTTCCTCATGGACTCGATACAAAGCTTACTTCTGAAGTCGAAGATAATATTTCTGATGAAGTGAAATCGCTTATCTACATTACCAGACAACTTGCACTTGAGCCTGAAGTCATCGTTCTAAATGAATTTGAAGCAGGAGTTGATCGTGAGAATTACATCAATATATTTAATTATATAGCAAGTATTAGAGAGTCCCGAATAATCTTCGTAAACACAAGAGATAGAAACTTATTAAAACTATGTAACCGTGATCTTCTGAACAATCGTATCGGAGAGATTGATACTTACTTAGTCTAGGGAGAGGTATGTCCAATATAAAAATGATCTTTCATAATTTCATGGAACTAAAGTATCAAGATGACTACAGTGAAGATGTAAATGAAATACTAATGTCATATCGTCATATGAAAGAAATTGACTTGATAAACGCATTAGCAACGATCGGCCTTGAGGCAAAAAAAATAGAGCTTGAATTAAAAAATATTGAAATCGACGCGCTTCCCTGCTTATTAATATCAAATATCGATCTTGAAGGTTTCTGTGCAAAGAATGATCACCTAATACTTACTTACGAAAAAGAAAAAGATGAAGAAAAAGGAAAATTCTATCTCATAAATGACCATGACCTTAAACGACAAATTGATATTGATAGCTTCCCTATCAAATATACACTCTTAATTAGGGAATTTAATGAAGTAGAGCTTAGAAATGAAAGGATATTTAGAAATACAAATAAGAAATTTTCTTCTTGGACAAGGGCGATTACGAGAAGGTTTAAAAAAGAATTATCGAAGCTAATCATCCTATCTTTAATCAATACACTAAGCACACTGGCCTTTGCTATTTATGTTCTTATTATTTACGAAATGATCACTGGAGCTAGGCCTTTAGAAGTCCTCATCCCAGCAACATCTGGAATTATCTTACTACAAGTAATTAGTTATTTTGCACGTGGTATTAGATCAAATATTATCAATTGGTGTACAAACCGCATTGACTATATTCTCGAGATAGCAATTTTAGAAAAAATATCCACAATGTCAGATCATCAAAGGGAGATCGAAAAAATTGACTTTCAGGTTAACCGTTTTGAGGACATTAAAGATGCTGTCAAATTTCTTTCATCTGAAAATAACCTGAAGCTCATTGACACAATTTTTAATACTCTTCTCATTTTTCCAATTTTTTTCTTATCATGGGAGATGGCCATCCCTCTCGTTTTTCTCGCACCAATGGTAACTTTTCTTTATTACTCAGAGCTTACGAAGATAAGAATCAAGAAAGAAACCTATGATCAATTACATGAAAATAAGAATAATCTAGTCAATGAACTTAAAAGAGGTTCTGAAGAGATCTATCTGGAGAACTTATTTCCAATATTTTCAAATCGTTTATCATCCCTTAGCTCAATGTCTTGCTTTAAGGAACAACAATATAAGATGAATGCCTACCGAACAGAGTTCTTCTCAAAAGTCATCACCATTACGATTGTCTTGGCATCCACAATCATAGGCCTGCTACTTGTTTGGAATCAAGAATTAGCTATCGCTAACTTTATCGCTGTTTTAGTTTTAGTTTGGAATATACTCACAACAGCACAACAAATACCGAGTTCAATACAAAGACTAGACTCTATATCTTGCTCATTTAGAAAATTGCACAAGCTCTTTTGTGAAAGAAGTGAGACGAGAACATACCGCTCAAGTGAGGATCTTTATACGAAAAATTTTGAAATAAATTTTAAATCAGTCTCTTTTCAATACCCAGATACATTGGAAAATGTCTTCAGTGATATCAATATAAAAATAAGGCCAAATCAGGTCTATGGCATTCATGGTGGTGCAAGATCAGGAAAGAGTGCTTTTATAAAACTACTCAACAAAACCTACCTTCCCCAATCAGGCTCAATTCTCATTGGGGGAATCGATCATAGACAATTCGACACACTCTATCTTAGACAGCATATCCTAACGCTAAACTTAAAGAAGTCATTATTGAAAGATATGAGTATTTACGAAAATATCAAATATATTAATCCTCTAATCACTCGAGATGATATCATGATATATTTGGGATTCTTTGGAATTGGAGAGCTTCTTGAGGAAAATGGACTAACTATTGACACCCCTCTTAGCGGCGAATCGAAACTAAAAATCACAAATGAACTATACTCTGCAATAGTTTTAGCAATTCCATTTTGCACTCAGGCAAAAGTCGTTCTCATTGAAGATATTCCCTCAAGCATAATTAACAAACAGTTCAAGCTATTAAAGAAGTTTTTAAAACTATCTAAGAAAAACTTTGCCGTAGTTTTCTGTAGTGAACACAAAGAAATATTGAAAGAAGCAGATAATATAATCTACATGGCACCTAACAAAGAATTCACTTCCGGGACAAAGGACAAACTCTTTGAATACCTTGAAGAGAACGCCCTCATATAAGGAGGATAATGATGAAGAATAAAAGAAAAAGATTCTCGTTTGGTAGTAGTCTTGATTATGCTAAGCAAACAGACTATATCGGACAAGACCTTCTCTTAGAAGAAGCAAGAATCCCATATGTATCCAAGTCAATTATCCTTCTTTCATTATTTACGGTGATAGCATTCTTTGCATGGTCTTCCTTCTCAACAGTTAACGAAGTCATCCAGGCCAATGGAGAAATTGAAGCAACCACAATCACACACCTTATCAAGCACAATAAATCAGGAATCCTAGATTCTCTTGAAGTCATGAATGGACAATACATAAAGGCGGGTGATTTACTCTACACCCTTATTGATGAAAAAAAGAATAAAGATAATAATTCAGTCAGTAAAGAGATCCTCTTAATTCGATCACCTATTACTGGAATTGTTAATGAGGTTGACTATAAAGCAGTTGGAACAAATGTAAGTAAAGACAGGAATATTGTAAAAATCCTTCCAATAGATGATAGGCCAATCGCGACCGTAAGAATTACCCCACAAGACTTAGCGCCTCTTCAAGAAGGGATGATAGTAAAGATAAAAGTCACCTCTCATCAAACCCATCGCAATCAAGTTGTTTCCGGATGGATTGAGTCCATATCCCCAAGTGTATTTTATACAAGTAATGGATCAAGTTATCATAAGATTAAGGTGATACTTTCTAAAAACTATATTGGGCAGAACCAGGAAAGAAACTTAATTCTTCCAGGAATGAAAGTTCACGCAGATATACAAATAGCGGAAAAGAGTATCCTACGTTACCTACTTCAGCCGATCGATACTTCATTAAGTTACGCATTAACGGAGAGATAATATGTTTAAAAGAATACAACAGGCGGTTCAAGAAATCACAAGTGAAGCTAGTGCAAGCAAGGACTTAAAAGAACGAGAGACTCAGTCAGAGAAATCGAAAGTTCTCATTATAAGCAACAATGAAAGCATTACTGAACGACTAACGACAGTCCTAGATGATACATATGATATAGTACAACGAGATAGCATTTCGATGATCATGCAAGTCTTTGCTAATGTTAAGAAAAACGATATCGACCTTATTCTCTTTTATGACTCAGACTTAAATAAGGATCTTTCAATCTTTTCAACATTAAGAAAATATCCACGTTTCTCAAACATACCTATTATTGTCTTAGCACAAGAGATTACAGAAAAGCGTAAATCACATTATCTTGAAAATGACTTGAATGACTTTATCGATCTTCAAAGCTTCCCCCTCATTAAACAACTTGCAAACTCAAAAATAAAACTTCAATCAAGAATTAACTCGATCATCAATTACTCTATCGATCATAATAGTGGCCTTGATATCGTCACCAATGCGCAAATGCATCTTAGGACATTGGCCGATATTGCAAGCTGTGCCAGAACTTTAAAACTATTTACCAACGCAACGATTACGCAAGAAAGAGCCTTCTTTGAAATCATTTTAAACTCCCTAGAACATGGACAGTTAAAAATCGATAAGAATGAGCGACAAAAAGTAAAGGATAATGGTGACTATGAAAGTTACCTCGACATACTTTGCGATCGAAACAAAGAAGCGGTCATTGTAACTTATGAAAAGCTAGAGGATTCATACCGTATCTCTGTTATTGATGGTGGAGATGGTTTTAATTTTAAGAAATACCTAAGGCCTAACCTAAGTAACTCGATTAATGAGACAGAAAAAGGCATTGCAATAGCTAATAGTACGAAAGGAATAGAGTTAAATTATATTGGCCCTGGCAATATTGTTGAGATCAATATCCCACATCAAGAAAAATTTAAGCTTTGGCATTAGGACGAAATGATAAGAGATAAAAAAGGCCCTAGTTCTAGGGCCTCTATAAATTAAAGACTTTCTAAAGCAGAATAGAGGTCAACAACCCCACCTGTTAGGATGTCACCATCCATTGAGGACTTTGTTGTCACACTATTCATTAATACATTTTTTAATTCAACGGCAGTTAAATAAGGATGTCTTGAAAGAACTTCAGCAGCAACTCCTGTCGTATTAGGAGAGGCCATGGAAGTCCCTGACATATTTCCATAACGATTCCCTGGAGTCGTTGAATAAATAGAAGAACCTGGTGCTGCAACATCAACGTTTACAAAACCGTAATTTGAAAAATAAGAAAAGCGTCCATAGCGAGTTGAAGAAGCGACAACTAACATCCCCTCACTGTCATAAGAAGCAGGGTAAGTTAATTTTGTATCAATATTTTGAGAACTATTACCTGCACTCACAACAACCAGAGTGTTATAAGTTTTAGCGATATAGTCGATTGTCTCTTTTACTAATATTCCGCCTTCATTATGAGACTTACCAAAAGAGCAGTTAATTACTTTTGCTCCATTTCTTGCAGCATAGAGAAAACTTTCAGCGATATCAACATCTGTCTCATCACCATAGCTAGGAACTGAGCGAAGTCCCATGATGCGAACATTGGAAGCAACACCAGCAATACCAACTCCATTATTTTGAGTTGCTGCAATTGTTCCAGAAACGTGAGTTCCATGCGAATGGCCATCCATCATATCCCCTGTCGCATTTCCATCACTGTCACGCTCTAGAGTATTGATACCGTGAATATCATCAATATAACCATTGCCGTCATCATCAATTCCATTGCCTGGAATTTCATTTACGTTTGTCCACATAACATCTTTTAAGTCTTCGTGGTTGTAATCAACTCCAGTATCGACAACTGCAACGATCACTGGTTCGTTAGACGAGGCCAGTCCACTTTGTTCATAGGCTCTGTTAACACTCATTCCGTGCTTACTTGCATCTTTAAATGCCCATAGCTTTGAAAGTTTAGGATCATTTAAAACAGAGCTGTAAATCTCATCACCTTCCTCAACTGATTCTGATTCAATCGCTTCAACAGGTGTTGGAAGTGGCTCACGTTTTGAGAATGTATCAAACTGAGCATCTTGAATATCTTGGTGAGACCTTAATTTATCAAGAAGGGTTTCATCACCATTTGTGTAGAGAACATATGTAGTTTCAAAAAAGTAAACTGATTTTTTTATTCCGTTTATCGATGGTATTTCTTTACCATTCTTTAACTTTACAATAATTCGTTTTGGGTTGATGCTAAGAGACGATGCCTTAGCTGTGATATTTAGGAAAAAACCTAATAAAATTAGGACTGTCCCTATTAAGATCGATCGATTCATTTGCAATTCCTTTTGCTAATAAAATTTCAATGACTTAAGTGTATATATAAAAAAACGATATAGAAAATGTCTTTTTCTTACATTTTCACTCGGAGATGGGACCACTTCAGTTAAAAATCAAACAATAGACTCGTCGCGCATACTTGGTTTTAATGACAATTTCATGACAAAAAAGTAAGTTATCTAATGTATTTTACGTTCACACCATAAACAAGGATTTATTTTGAAATACATCATCGGAACACGTGGCTCTTTATTGGCCCTGACTCAATGTAATCAAGTAAAAGATCAACTCGAAGAACTAACTGGTGACGAGTTTGAATTAAAAGTAATTAAAACTCAAGGTGATCAAATTGTTGATAAGCCACTTTGGCAACTTGAGGGAAAAGATTTTTTTACAAAAGAATTAGATGCGGCCCTGCTTCAGGGAGAGATCGACTTAGTCGTACATTCATACAAGGACCTAGGAAGTGATAGGCCAGAAGGTATTAAGTTAGCTGCAATCTCAAAAAGAGCATACGCTTACGATATTCTTTTAATTAAAGAAGAAACGGTTAGTAAGCTTATGGCCAAAGAACTGACAGAATTTGTTGTTGGAACATCGTCTCCACGTCGAATTGTAAATATTGAAAGTTCTCTTTCTGAATTTCTACCTTACGGAGATAACGTAAAGGTATCGACTAAAATGCTTCGCGGAAACGTAAATTCACGTATTCAAAAGCTTAGAGAAGATAATTACGATGCCATTGTACTTGCTATGCCAGGTATTGAAAGACTTGCCATCACAGAGAGTTCAAGAAAAGAGCTAGAAGTACTACTGGCAGGAATGACTTATGCAGTTCTTCCGCATAGCCAATTTCCAGCAGCAGCTTCTCAAGGAGCTCTTGGAATCGAATGCCTAGAGAATCGTGATGACAATGGGGCGCTAGAAGAAAAGCTTCAAAAACTTCAAGATAAAGATACTGTAAGTGAAGTAAGCCGTGAGCGTAAAGCATTTGCAAGCTACGGAGGTGGTTGTCACCTAGCAGTTGGTATCAACGTTACGAAAAAGGGCGACTACTATATTCATACTCACAAAGGAAAAGTTGACGACAAGGTCATCTATGAAAGACACCTTGAAGGAAGCTTTCCATCACCTGCTTCAAAAGCGAAAGCCTTTATTGGTCTTCCACACGCAGACCACAGAGAACAAGAATATATCTATTGTGAGTTAATTCACAAAGAAGCGCTAAAGAATGCACGCGTGCCAAATAACGACATTCTTCTTTCTGCACGCTATGGTGTAAGCCTTCTAAAGAATCACGGAAAATCTGTTTATACAGCAGGTACTTCTACTTGGAAGCTCTTGGCACAAAACGGCCAGTGGGTTCATGGATCATGTGACGGACTTGGTGAAGATGTACTAGATAAGATTCGTGATTCAAAGGCCATTGAAGTACTGAATGGGCCAAAAGAAGAGCTAACTATTTTAACTCATAAAGACTCTTACTCTGACTATGGCCAAGTATTTGAATCATACGAAAAAAGCGACAAAGAAGTACGTGAGAACTTTTTCGATGAGCTTAGACAGTGCGATGTATTCTTTTGGACAAGCTACTCTCAGTACAAAACTTATATTGAACACCTACCAGAGCTTAAAGATAAGTTTCATGCATGTGGACTTGGTAAGACATTTGAACAACTTTCAAAAGAAGATATCACAGTACGTCCATTTGCCAGCATGGAAGAGTTTAAAATTTGGCTAAAAAAATAAGATTATTAAATTAAAGGAATATATATGAGTAATATGCACACAGAAATTTTTGAAAAGAGTAAGAAGATGGTTCCAGGTGGAGTTCACTCACCTGTTCGTTCATTCAAAGGAATGACTTCAACTCCTAAATTCTTTAAGAGCGCTAAGGGTGCTTACTTTACTGACATTGAAGGTAAAGATTATATCGACTTTTGCATGAGCTTTGGGCCACTTGTTCTTGGTCACCAAAACGATACTGTAAAAGAAAAACTAACTGAGGCCCTAGGTCGTGGTTGGAGCTACGGAGCATGTGAGCCATACTCGGTAGATTTAGCAGAATACTTACTTTCACGTCTATCACACGTTGATCAAATTAGATTTGTAAACTCAGGAACAGAAGCAGTTATGACAGCTCTTCGTCTTGCTCGTGGTGTGACTGGAAAGAATAAAATTATCAAGTTCAATGGTTGTTACCACGGACACGTTGATGCCATGTTAATTAAAGCAGGTTCAGGTCTTGCAGGAGCAGCTGAATCTTCTTCACTTGGTGTTCCTAAAGGTGTCGCTGATGACACACTTATTCTAGAGCTTGAAGACCTAGACGGTGTAAAGAAGTGTTTTGAAGATCACAAAGGTGAGATCGCAGCAATTATCATCGAGCCTCTACCAGCTAATAATGGTCTCCTTATTCAAGACCAAGCATTCCTTGAAGGCTTAAGAGAAATCACAAAAGCAAACGATGCTCTTTTAATTTTTGACGAGGTTATCTCTGGTTTCCGTGTTGCATTTGGTGGTATGGCAGAGCTTACAGGAATCACACCTGATATCGTAACTTACGGTAAGGTAATTGGAGGCGGTCTTCCGGTTGGTGCAATTGCCGCTAAGAAAGAAATCATGGAACACCTTGCTCCAGTTGGTGGTGTTTATCAAGCTGGTACACTAAGTGCAAACCCACTTGCGATGGTTGGTGGACTTGAAACACTTAAGCAGATGACAAAAGAAAGCTACAAAGAGCTTGAAGATAACACTCTTAGAATTGTGAATATCTTTAAGAAGTGGCTTGCAGAATATAATGATGGCCAATTTTCGAATTACAATATCATTCACCACTCTTCTCTATTCTGGATCGTTCCAGGAGATAAGATTAAGTCAGTTGGAAATATTCCAGGTAATATCGGTGAAGACTTTGTTCCATTATTTGAATTACTTCTTGAAAAAGGAATCTACCTATCTCCAAATGCATATGAAGTAGGATTTGGTTCACTTGCACATAATGAAGAAGTTGCTAAGGATTTAGAGAACAGACTTTGGAACTAAAGAAATCTTCTTCTCCATTCTTTCTGATCTCGACAATAACGACGGGATTAATCGGGCTCTTTGGCCTGTGGTGGCTCTTTTTAATTTTTAAAATGAGTGATCGCTTGGCAAAACTAAATAGTACAGAGGGCCCAGATATTGGCTCACTTATAAAATGGGAAGGAATTACATTCTTAGTTCTGATACTCATTCTAGTGAGTTCACACACTCTCCTCTTTATTAGAGATCAGAGAAAAAATCGCTCAATTGCAGCTTTCTTTGCTGGTCTTACTCATGAACTCAAGACCCCACTGGCAAGTATCAAGCTTCAATCAGAAGTGATTAAAGATGAAGTTGAAAAAGACTCTAATCAAAGACTACAGAGACTTACGACTCGTCTAATTGACGACACGATTCGCCTTGAGAATCAAATGGATAAAATCCTGCAACTTTCTCGAATTGAGCGTGGCGGGAATTTAAACTCGACAGATATTGAAATTAATCACTTCCTTGAAAAAATCATTCAAGGTGGCTACCAAGATAAGTTACAGGTTACGATAAATAAAGACGCCGAAAATATAAGCCTACAAGCAGATGAGTTTGCTTTAAGTATTATTTTTAAGAACCTTTTAGAAAATACAATTTCCCATACAGATTCAAATGAAGTGGAGATTCACATTAGCACAAAAGGCGAAGCCGTTCATATCAGATACCACGATCGTGGCAGCTTCAGTGGAGATGTCAAAAAGCTTGGAAAACTTTTCTACAAGCATCAATCGACGAAAGGTTCTGGGATTGGCCTCTACCTATCCAAGAAGCTTATTGAAACGATGAAAGGACATTTTGATATTACTTTAGATAAAGGCCTTATCTTCAATATTCAGTTACCAATGTCTGAACAAAGTGACGGAGGAAAGGATGAGTAATTTTGGTAAAATTCTTGTCGTTGAAGATGATAACAATCTTGGTGATACTCTAAGTGAGTACTTAGGCGATATTGGCCATGAATGCCGATTAGCAAAGAATGTTAAAGATGCTCGCTATTATTTTGAGGACTTTAAACCAAATATTATCCTAATGGATATTGGGCTTCCTGATGGAAATGGGATTGATCTTGCTAAAGACTTTAGAAAGATTAGAAAAGATTTTATTCTCCTTTTCCTATCTGCCCTAAATGACCCTCAAACAAAAGTTGAAGGATTTGAAGCAGGTGGTGAAGACTATATTACAAAGCCATTTGCTCTTAAAGAGCTAACGATTAGGCTTGATCGACTCTTAAGCTTTAAGACTAATATTGACTCACTGGAAGAAGAGATTCTAATTGGTGATTTGAAGATTTGGCCAAAGCGTTTTGAAGTGCAAGATGGCGATGGAAAGATTCTAAACCTGACACAAAAAGAATGCGCCATTTTAGAGATCTTACTTAAGAAGAAGAATGAAGCAGTAGAAAGAGATTTTATTATTGATGAGGTATGGGGTGAGGATAAATTTCCATCACAACGTACTGTAGATAACTATATTGTTAAACTTAGAAAATGGGCCGAAAGCGACTCTAAGAACTCACTAGAGATCCAAAGTGTTCGTGGAATTGGCTACAAGCTTATTATAAAGGAATAAAAATGGGATTATTTAACGATCGCAAAAATGAAAATGGAAAAGAATTTGTACCTGTATGGTTCATGAGACAAGCTGGGCGCTACCATGACCACTACCAAGGTATGAAGAAAGAAAATACATTCATGGAGCTTTGTAAGAAGCCTGAGCTTGCCTGTGAAGTAACAATGGGGCCAATCAATGATTTTAAATTTGATGCTGCTATTCTTTTCTCAGATCTACTTTTCCCACTAGAACAAATGGGAATGGGTCTAGAGTACGCACCAGGACCAAAGCTTGAAATGAAGCTTGAAACAGTTGCAGATGTAAAGGGCCTTAAATTTCTAGACTCAGCAGAGAATTTCTATAAGTTCCAAGGTGAAGCATGTACTCTACTAAAAGATGCTCTTCCAAGTAACAAAACTCTTCTAGGATTTGTTGGAGCTCCATTTACTCTATATACATATGCTGTTGAAGGTTCACACGCTGGAGCACTTTATAGCTCAAAAATTGGACTATACGATGGACGTTGGGATGCATTTGTTGACCTACTTATCCCTGAGCTACTTGGAGAAATGAGAGCACAGGCAGTTGGTGGTGCAGACGCAATGTGTCTTTTTGATACAGCCGCTGGAGAACTTAACTTTGAAGATTACACACAAAAAGTTCTTCCTGTTCTAAAGAAAGTAACAGCTGAATTCAAAAAAGAATTCCCAAATAAAAAAGTAATCTACTACTCAAAAATGACTCACCTGAGATACCTACAAGCTATCGAAGATGACAATATTGATGTTCTAGGAATTGATTGGCGTCATGACCTTGGTCATGTTTTAAATACTCTAGGAAATGACTACTATATTCAGGGGAACCTTGAGCCAGCATACCTAGGACTTCCTTGGGAGACTCTAGAGAAGAAATGGATGGATCTATACGAGTCAGTACAAAATGCCAATGCACCGATGAATAAATGGATTTGCGGACTTGGCCACGGTTGTCTTCAGTGGATCGACCAAGAAAATGTACGCAAGAGTGTCGAGTTAATTCAAACAAGATTCCAATATTAATTATTTGGGCGCAAAGCGCCCAAACTCCCTTCCTATAAGCCTTCTCCACCATCTATGTAAGAAGATAATAGAATCTATCTCTATTTTAATTAACTGATTGCCCCTAAAATAATTTAGTTACAGTTATATAATAACCAAGGAAGGTTAGATGAAAATTACACGCAAGATTTGTTTTCAGTTACTAGCAGGACTCTCACTACTAACATTTAACTCTTATGCATTTGAGCACAACTACATTGTGACAGGAAAGGACTTATTCCAATCGACACAAAGTCTACACTCAAATCTACAAATCGATATTATCAAGGTTGAAAAAGACCTTGTTATTGCAAAAACAAAAATAATGAGCGAGCAGGCCGAAATCTCTCACCTTGCTCACGAAGAGCACCAAAGATGTGGTGGTTTCTTTGCATTCCAAACAAAAGAAGAAGCACTTCAATTTGTTAAAGAGCAAAAAGAAAACTCTAACATTAATGCATTCTTAGCTGATTATACAATCAATCAAGAAGACCTTGTTAGATCGGCCATTGCAAATACAAAAGAAAGCTCAATTAGAAGTGTTATTGAGAAGCTTTCAAGTTTCAATAATAGATACTACAAGTCTCAAACGGGTGTTGACTCTCAACAGTGGCTTAAAGACCATTGGACAAGCCTAACATCACACCGTTCTGATATCAGTGTTGATTTCTTCAACCACTCTTCATATCCACAGCCATCAGTTATCGCGACAATCAAAGGAAAGTCTGACGATGTTATCGTAATCGGTGGTCATGGTGACTCAATCGCAGGTTGGTGGGGACGCACAAACGCTCACGCACCAGGTGCCGATGATAACGCTTCAGGTGTAGCAACTGTTACAGAAGTACTAAAGACTCTTGCTCAAAGTGGATACCAACCAGAAAAGACAATTATGTTCATGTCTTATGCAGCTGAAGAAGTTGGCCTTCTTGGTTCAAAAGAGATTGCACAAACTTTTAAAAGACAAGGTAAGAACGTTGTTGGTGTTATGCAACTTGATATGACAAACTTCAACGGTTCAAATGATGACATCACAATCATTACTGATTATACAAATGAAGCACAAAACAATTTCCTAGGTTCTTTATTAGATAAGTATCTTCCAGAATTATCTTGGGGACGTGATACTTGTGGTTACGCTTGTTCAGATCATGCTTCATGGACTGCTCAAGGCTTCCCTGCTTCAACACCATTTGAAACTCGCAAACGTGAAATGAATGGAAAAATCCACTCTTCTCGTGACACTCTAGATAATATGGGTGGAACTGCTGATCACGCTCTGAAGTTTGCGAAACTTGCACTAGCATTCACAATCGAACTTGATAGATAGGATATCTCTCGACTTTGATCAGATAAAAAAAGCCAGCTTAATGCTGGCTTTTTTATTACTTAAATTCAATTGAAAGTGGACAGTGATCACTACCCATCACATCCGGCTGATGCCAGCAGTTCTTTACTCGAGAAACGAAATCATCCGTTGACCAGAAGTAATCAATACGCCAGCCAACATTTCTTGCTCGACAGTCTCCACGATAAGTCCACCAAGTGTAGTGGCCATTTTCTTCTGGAGAAGTGAATTCGCGGAAGAGATCAGTAAAGCCTTGGGCCTTAAACTCATCCATCCATTCACGCTCTAAAGGTAAGAACCCCGTTGTCTTCTTATTTGTCTTTGGATTTGCAAGATCATTTTCAGTGTGAGCAGTGTTATAGTCACCACAAATCACGACCTCTTTCTTTGTCTTCTTCTTAAGTGCTAAGGCCTTATCAGCAACCGCACGACAGAAGTCCATTTTATATGGAACACGTCCGTGATCTCTTTGCCCATTAGGGAAGTAGCAATTAAAAAGAATATAATCGTCAAATTCAGAAATAATCGTTCGTCCTTCACAGTCAAACTCTTCAATCCCAAGTCCAATCGTGTGCTTAACATTAACACCCTTTCGAACCCAAGTTGCTACTCCTGAATACCCTTTTCTCTCGGCCGGTGCGATAAGCACTTCGTGATGATCAGGGTTATTTAAGCGATCACTTAATTGTTCAGGTAATGCCTTTGTTTCCTGTAGGCAGATTACATCTGAATTATCTTCTAAATACCAATCGTAAAAACCTTTCTTTTCGCAGGCCCTAAGACCTGCGACGTTCCAACTAGAAATTTTAGCCAAAACTAAGCTCCTAAGATCGAAATACCAGAGTCAACGTAAAGCACTTGTCCAGTTACACCATTTGCAAGGCGTGAACCTAAGAACACAGCTGCTCCACCAACATCTTCTTGAGTTACGTTACGACGAAGTGGCGACTTCTCTTCAACATCATTTAAGAAACCTTTAAGCCCTGGAACACCAGAAGCTGCAAGAGTTCTAATAGGACCTGCAGAAATACAGTTTACACGAATTCCCTCTGGACCTAGATCGTCAGCGAGGTATCTCATTGTTGATTCTAAAGATGCCTTAGCAACACCCATTACATTGTATCCGTTAAGAACCTTTACTGATCCATGATAAGTAAGAGCGATTACAGAACAGTCTTTTGCCATAAGTGGCTTAAGCACATTACATACACCTAGTAGAGAGTATGCTGAAATATCTTGTGCCATCTTGAAACCTTCACGGCTTGTTTTATGGAAACGATCCTTAAGATCTGTTTTATCTGCGAATGCTAGAGAGTGAACAATAACATCAACTTCACCCCATTTCTCTTTTACGATCTCTGCCATTTGAGTCATGTGATCTTCATTTTGAACATCTAATTCAAATGTAAACTCTCCACCAATCTCTTCACTTAGTGGTTCAACTCTTTTTTGAAGAGCTTCGTTTAGGTATGAAAATGCAAGACGTGCACCTTGTTCTTTCATTTGCTTTGAAATTCCCCATGCAATTGATTTGTCATTTGCAAGGCCTAGGACTAGAACTTTCTTTCCTTCTAAAATTCCCATTTATTACTCCATTTTCTTTTATTATTTAATAAATTTGTAGCCGACAGAGCGGATACTAATTATGTGTTTTGGTTCTTTTGGGTTTTCTTCAAAGTATTTTCTAAAACGTACGATGAAGTTGTCAATGGTACGAGTATTTGAATCCTTTTTGTAGCCTAATAATTCAAGTAACTCACCGCGCGTCACCACTTCACCCTCATTTTGAGTTAAAAGTGTCAAAATCTTCACTTCCTGCTCTGTGAGAGTATACTCCTCCCCTTGTGAGCTGGCCTTAAAGTCCGAAAAGTTAATTTCATTCGCACCAAATTGATAAACGGACACTTCCTTCTTCGTCCAACTTGAGCGCTTTAAAAGACGCTTTACGCGCAAAATGAACTCATCCAGATTAAAGGGTTTTGATAGGTAATCATCTGTTCCCAAATTAAAGCAGCGCACTTTTGACTTTGAGCTATCCTTAGCAGAAAGGACAAGAATAGGTGTTTTCTCATTAATCTCACGAATTTGTACGAGAATATCCTCACCACTTAAAACAGGTAACATAAGATCAAGAACAACGAGATCAAAATCTTGCTCCCGATAAAAGTTAATCCCCAGGTCTCCGCGACTTGCATGAATGACTTCGTAACCTTCGAGTTCAAGATTTAAGATAATTCCTTTTGCAATATTTTGCTCATCTTCAATAAGTAAAATACGACTCATACTAACTAACCTTATTTTTAAATAATAGTTTTAAAGTTGTTCCATGGCCTACGCCTTCACTATCTGCACTAATGCGGCCACCGTGTATTCTCATAATCTGCATCGCCATATAAAGGCCAACGCCACTTCCCTTTGAAGACTTACCTGCTTGATAGAATTTTTTAAAGATATTCTTGATATCCTTATCATCAATCCCATCCCCATTATCGACAAAGAATAACTCACTAAAGCGTTTGCCTTTTTGGAAGATAATCTCCATTGTCTTAACTTCTTTGCTATTGTAGCGAATGGCATTTGTCAGAATATTCATTAAAAGAATATCAAATAGCTTGCGATCAAACTCGATTGACTCCTCATCATCGAGATGGACAAAAGAAACTTCTAGTTCCGAGAAATTATGACGATTACGATGAACAAACTCTTCAATTGTTTGGCGAATATTAATCTGCCTTAGATCTGGCTCAACCTTCTTTTCTTCAAGTCGTCCTAATTGGAGGATTTGCTCAATATTATCTCCCAATCGCTCAGTATCATGCCTCATGATATCCAGGTATTCTAACTGCTTTTCTCTTTCAAAATTGTGGCGCTTTAGCGTATCGATAAAGATAGAGATCGAAGCAACGGGAGTCTTTAGCTCGTGGGTAAAGCCATTAATAAAGTTCTGCTGCATACGATAGAGCTGGCGAAGCTTCTGGTAGTAATAGAAAACCATACTGAAGCCCACGATTATCAATGACACAAGGATCGATAAAATGAGAATCATAACCCATGTCTCAGTCTGCTGAAACTGAACAAGAGGGATATTAGATTTCTTCACAAAGTCCGTTAACTTTGCGTTTACCTCTAAATAAGAAGAAATATAGAGATATAAAGAAATCCCTAAGGCCACTAAACTCGATATAAAGATAAAGAGTGGATGGATAAAAAATGGTCCGCGTTTAATAAGTGCCATATTGCAAATATTAGCAATTATTGGCACTATAAGTTAAGGAAATAATCTCAATAATATACCAAAGAATTTAAATCGAGGAATTTATGCAAGACATCGCTCAATTTATTGACCACACTTTACTAAAGCCTGAAGCAAGTAGCCTACAAATTAAGAAGCTATGCCAAGAAGCAAATGAGTACGGCTTTAAATCAGTATGCATAAATCCTAGCAATATCCTTGAAGCAAAGAAACACATTGATCCAAGTAAGTCTCTAATTTGTACAGTGATTGGATTCCCTCTTGGGGCCATGACAACGGAGACAAAAGTTTTTGAAACAAAAGATGCCATTGAAAAAGGTGCTGATGAAATCGACATGGTTTTAAATATTGGAAGATTAAAAGAAGGCAATCTTGAATATGTTGAGCAAGATATTGCAGCAGTCGTTAAGGCCGCCAACGGAAAAGTTGTAAAAGTTATTTTTGAGACATGTCTTTTAAATGAAAAAGAAATTCGTTTAGCGGCCAAAGCATCCATAAGTGCTGGAGCTAGCTTCATTAAAACTTCCACTGGATTTTCAAGCGAAGGGGCCAATCCTGAAGTGGTTTCAATAATGATTGATGAGGCTCAAGGAAAGTGCGAAGTCAAGGCCTCTGGCGGTGTTAGAAGCCTAGAGGACGCACGTAAATATCTAGAAATGGGTGTAAAAAGACTGGGAACAAGTTCTGGCGTCGCGATCATGGAAGGTGAAAAAAATATCACAACTTCTTACTAATGTGTAAGTTTGCATCTTAGTGTGCTATTGATAGAACGTGGATGAGAGAGAGGGACTCGCACAAGGAGTTTTCATGAAGTCTATTTTGCTATCAGCAACTGTTACTTTAGTTTCAATCAAGGCGTACGCCAGCCTGCCATGTGAGCAGCTCGACCAAAATCTCGCTTATGAAAATACTCGTGAATTCATAAGCATCAAAAAGAAAATCACAGAAAATTCTCAAGTAAATGATGACATTCGAAATCGAATTAAATCACTTATTAAGAACACAAGAAATTACTACTTCAAATCAGGGTGTCAAAACCTAAGACATCAACAGCTCGGTATTTTATTAGAGCTTAATGAGCTGAAGAAGTTATAAGATTTTCTTTACCCTTGCCTACCTACTATTGCGTCCAGCAAAGTGCCACAATGACTTGAGAGTCATTTGGGCCAAGGCCAGGAAGGTTATATGGAGAGAGTCACACACCAATTAACAATTTCAAAACATGCAAAGAAGAGACTGCTAGAGCGCCAAATTCACTTTAGCGAAATTGATTACTCTCGCTTAAATGAAGCTGCTCATAAATTGAAGTTAAAAGGTTCAAAAGAGTCCTTAGTTATCACTGACGAAGCCGCCTTTATTCTGGATATCGACCGCTACTGTCTGATTACGGCAGTAAATAAAGATGAACTTAGTGATAATATCTTTACTAAGATTGATGCAACAATGATCTTATAGACTATTCCAGTAATTAGTTGGAAGCTCACCTTTTTTCGCTAATTCATTTGCAAGACTTGGTACCGCTCCACCAAAAACGAGTTCACCGTTTTCGATTTCAAGAACAGAAGTCGTAAGAATATTATTTCCTTCCATACTATTCACTTCCATCACCTGAGTGACCTTTCTTCGGCCATCATCCGTTCTTCCAAGCTGAATAATAAAATCAACAGCAGTTGAAATATATTTTCTTACAACATGGTATGGAAGATCAAAACCGGCCATTAAAAATAATGCTTCAACTCTTTGTAAACACTCCACTGGAGAATTAGCATGAATCGAAGTCATGCTTCCATCGTGTCCAGTATTCATGGCCTGAATCATATCAAAAACTTCGGCCCCTCTTACCTCTCCGATAAAGATTCGATCGGGCCTCATTCGAAGAGTATTCTTAACAAGCTGACTCATTGAGAGCCCTTCTTTTCCACTCGTTAGGCCGGCCTCAAGCCTTACACAATTTGTATTACCCACGACAAGCTCTAGCGTATCTTCAATTGTGATAATTCTTTCGTCTGGAGATACTTCCTTTAGAAGCATATTCATAAAAGTTGTTTTCCCAGAACCTGTACCACCAGAAATGAGAATATTCTTTTTGGCCTTAATAAGTGACTTAAAGAAAGGAACGTATTTTTCACTAATACCAAATAGCTGAGAATGCTTATCTAATTCGAAATTATTAGAAAGGTATTTTCTAATTGTAATTGAAGTACCTTGAGAAGCGTATGGTTCACTAATAATATTAATACGTGAGCCATCGGGAAGTCTCCCATCTAAGATTGGGTTTTCATTGGAAAACTTCTTCTTATTAAATAGTGCGACTTCATTTGAAAATTCAAGAATATCTTTCTTATTAAGAGGAACATTAAGTCCAATAAACTCTCCGCCTCTTTCAACAAAAACATTCTTTGATCCGTTTATCACGATTTCAGAAATTCCCTTCTTCGTCGAAAGGTCTTCTAACATTTTCCACACACTATTTTCTGCCATATACTTCCTTCTTCACACTAACTTAAACTGTTTTTGACGCAATCAAGTCAGTGTCTCCAATACTTAAGGCGTAATTGATTATATTTTTTTGTAATTGATATTTTTGATCAGTGCTTAACATTGACTCAATTGTATCAAAACTCTGTTTCGCTCTAATTAATCCAAAAAGCTTTTCTTCACCTAAGTATTTTAAAAAGTGAACAAGCATTAGTATCAAGATATCAATACGAATATTTCTATTTTTTGATTGAGCTAATAATTGATCAATTCTACGATCAGGGAAATAAGGGTGGTCCTCAATATTTTCAAGATCAGATTCATAACAAGAAACTTTGAGGTACATCCCAAGTGAAATTAAACGAGAGTAGCCACTTACCGTTTTATCGCGAAATCGTGATTCAATTTTTTTAATATCCTCAACCTCTTCTGTCACAACAGCATGAGGGTGATTACTATTATAGAGAAAGTTCATATAGTAGGCCAAGAGACGATCACGAATTCCATGCCAACCATACTTCTTCACAAGAGAAGTTAAATCAGTCTCCTCCCCGCCATTTAAAATACGATAAAGAATCCTGGCCATCGCAGGTGATTCAAAGAGATATCTTTGTAAATCGACAGATGTGTTACTAGAGCTTGAAACATCACTCAAAAGTAACTGACAAAATCTCTCGGGAAGTTCTACATAATCTAATTCCATAAAACTATGATAAATGAGATTTAGGTGAGATTCCAGCTTTATATTAATAAGCTGCTGCTGTTATAATAGATCTATGAAAACACCCATTTTAGAAGAATTTAAACTCAAGGCCATTGATAAAGAAGAAATTAAATTGGCGATGAAAACTTACCGTGTTGGTCATCAGCCACTTTATCTAGATGCATCGAAACTCCAAAGAGATCGACTCATTAAATTACTGGGACTCTTATCTAATGTTTTAGAGGAAGAAAATCTTTCTCCAAAGTTTCCTTACCCTTTCTACATCATCTCAGATATCGAAGATATTTGGACTCGTTTTCCTATTTTTAAGTCACTTGAGGATCTTCCCAAGTACTACCAATTTGAAGCGGCCAGGCCTACAAACAAGGAACAGAAGATATTGGACTTCATTGATATCTCAGCTTCTAATATAAGAAATGAAGATGTACAGTTATGTCTTGATGAATTCGGACGCACGATCTCTTCACAAAGAATCATTAAAGCACTTGCCAAAGAAGGTGCAAAACTTGAAAAATTAATTTCAATCATGGAAGACGAAAATGTCAGAAGATAACGGTAATGACGAGCTTAAAAAAATTGATCAACATATAAAGAAGGTTCTAGGAGATGAGTTTGCCCCACCTCCTAAGAAGCAGTCTGCCGGCAGTGAAGAACATAAGCTGACAAATTTTCTCGATATTGAAAAGAATCGCATCAAGCAGCTAAAAGACTTCTTTCAAACGAGAGTGCCAAATGTTATTGAATTAAACCAATTTGATGAACTGATGCAAGAGCTAGTTGAGTATAATGACCAACTTCGTGCAAAAGTGTTAAAGAAGACAGTTCAAAAAGACTCTAAATTTAGTCTAAACTTAAAACAAATATTTAATAAAACTTTTATCGAATAGGAGAAGTGAATGAAGAAGATTTTTATGATGGCACTATTATGTGTATCGACTTTAGCAATGAAGCCTGCAACAGTTGAAATCTCAGGTGAAAATGGTGGTCGCCTAAATGGGAAGGCCTGGTCTTCATCAGAACTAAAAGATAAAGTTCACGTTCTATTCTACGTTGACCCTGACGAGAAAGACTTAAATAATCATGCCTCAGAGGCCCTGGCACGTGAAAAGTTTGACCTTACAAAGTATGCTTCTGTTGCAGTTATTAATATGGACGCAACTTGGCTTCCAAACTCAATTCTTGAGGGTGCTCTAGAAGACAAGCAAAAGAAATATCCTAATACTCTTTATGTAAAAGACCTTGAAAAAGTAATCGTTAAAAAGTGGAAAGGAATCGTTAAAGATGATGACTCGAATATCCTAGTTTTCAATAAGAAAGGTAGCCTTGTTTACAAGATCAATGGAAAAGCAAGCGATGCCCAAGTGAAAGAAATGATCTCAATTATTAAAAAGAATATGTAGGTGCCATGCACCTTTGGTTTCGCACCTGCTAACAAGCGGGTGCATACTCTCCCCTGTTTTCACATACGAAATATTCAACAAAATAATCCCTTTTTTTATTTTATTCATTCTTAAACTCAGTTATCAGTGCTGAATGCCAAGAAAACCAATCATTAGAACAAATCTTTGTCCATACCACATTTATATCAGAACAAATAATAAAGAATGGTTTGACATTCCCATGCCTACCGTTTGGAGCTATTGTTTAAAGTCAATTAAGTATGCACAAAATTACCACCCAGTAGAGATACAAGCATTTGTCTTAATGACAAACCACTATCACCTCTTAATTTGGACACCAAATTGTGATATCGATCGCTTTATGTTCTTTATGAATTCACACCTAAGTAAGCTGATTAGAAGAGAAACAGGTCGAATAAATCGTATCTTTGGAGATCGCTATAAGTGGTCAATTGTTAAGGACCAAAAGTATTATCAAACTGTATTACGCTATATTTATCAAAACCCCAATCGCAAAGGGATTACACAACTGTGTCAGGATTATGAATTTTCGACTCTATCTTATGTTATTAATAACGAAGATTTAGGATTTAAATTAAAAGAACCAATAATTGGTGATCCTATAACTTTCCTAGAGTGGGTAAACCAAGAAGACGAAAAATTTTCATCAAATAAAATTAGAGATGGTTTAACAAGGCCTGAATTTAAAATTAAGAATAATAGAACTTCCCGGCGTATTTAGCAGGTGCGAAACCAAAGGAGCATGGCACCTACTCTTTTATGATTGTCGTTGAGTTCATCAAGACAGGATAAGTTTTTCTAAGCTTCTTCCCATTTTCTAATAAATAAGGCCATTCAACGACAACTTCATTAACCTTCTCATCTCCAAGACCAATGTGAATATAAGATGAATTTTGAGGTTGGAATTGGCCAAAAGATGGATAGTGCTGGCGAGTAAGAGTATTGCCCTTATCAGTATCTGCGATTACCTTCGCACCATAGGCTTCTTTATTAGACTTTTTCCCAATGAGCTTAAGCTTGATAAAGTTCTTTTGCGGAAGCTGATTTTCGAATAAGTAAACTCTTGGCGTAATTCTAAAATCACGAGTATTCGTTTGAATCGTTAGAATATCCATTCTTCCGTCATCGTTAAAGTCTAGGACGACAGTAGAGCTTGGATTGACAATATCAATTCCAAGATCTGGCGCACGGTTAACTAACTCATGATCATTTTCCTGTACAAATGAGACAAGTCTTGAGTGAGGAGGAAAGCCAGAGTTATCAACGATTAAATCAATAAGTCCATCGTTATTTAAGTCACTCCAAAGTCCTCTCATGTCACCTTGGTTCCAATTGGCCTTCGCCTCATCGTTTGTATATTCAGTACGAATGAATGATATCTTTTTAACACCTTTGTTCGTCAAAATACTTGAACGGTCACGAGAAGCTAGATCAAGAGAGTGAGAGATTTCTCCCATGGCGATATCGTAGTAGCCATCATTATTATAATCACCGCAAATTGCAAAAGTAGAGTTTCCGCCGTTATAGCGGCCACCACTAGTGATTGTATCCATGCTGTAACCAGAACTCTGGCCAGCATCAGTGTAGACAATATTTTTCCCACGTTTTGTTGAAAGCCAAAGCTTATTTGGATGGCCTGCAGAGTTACTCGTTAAGATATCAGGAATGCCGTCATTATTGATATCACAAATACTTGAAGAAAAAGTGGGTGCAATATTTATATATGTGCTACCACGTTGATCAAGCTCAGTTGTAAGCGCCCCTGAGATTTCAAAGACCTTGCCCTTCTTATAAGTAAAGAGGCGATTCTCAATTGCCTCCCCTTCTTTATTACGATCAAACCAATTAGCGACAAAGAAGTCTAAGAGTCCGTCATTATCGTAATCAAAGAGGTTAACGTTTGAAATAGGAGCAATGAAGTCAAAGCTTGTCTCACCAAATTTCCTGAAGACGATACCATTATTGCGGGAAGGGCTTCCCTTATATGAAACAAGTGGTTTTTTTGTTAAGGCCGACTTCTGGTTATGAATCCCAGTAACAACATCGACGATTCCATCCTTATCAAGGTCTGCAAACTGTAAGAATGTCACCTGAACATCATCTTCAAAGTAGATATTCTTTGCTTTAACAAAACCTTCATCTGTGGCCAAATAAAACTGAGGCACAGAATAATTTCCATTTAAGAAAACAAGGTCTTCTCTTCCATCGCCGTTGATATCATAGACGTAAACACGCGATGCCTTAATACCACTTAGTCCAAGCTTTTTCGTCACATCGACAAATTTCGAAGATGACTTTGTTGGCCCATAATTGAGCTTTACTTGTTTAGCTTTTGATTTCTTTTCTTTCTTTTTAAAAACCTTACTAGAACAAGAAGTTACGAGTATGGCCGAAGAAAGTAGCAGGAGAGAATATTTCATATCAATATTCTAATAGGCCCCAGCATTTTTTACTAGGGCCTAAGAGATTATTTTTTAAATTGTCTTGAAAATAATTAGAAGTTGATGATATCTAGGCCGTAACCATCATTTGCACAAACTTGATCAGAAGTTTCTTTAACAACTTTATCATCATGTGAAGTCATTGCCTTAAGATTTGTTACAACAACAGCTCTTGCATCTTTTAGTGCGACACGAGCAAGGTTAAGAGCATAGTCTTTCTTGTCTTGTTCGATCTTGTCACTATTAAGGATTGAAGTTGTACGAGAAATTACAGCAAGCATTACGTAAAGGTTCATCGCCATTTCAGCAATTCTCTTTTGTGGAAGCTCATTTCCAATAATATTCTTACCATACTTCATTAGTGTATTTTCAACTTGAATCGCAAATTGACCAAGAAGAGAGTTAAACTTCCCTGCTTCTTTATCAAGCTTAGCATGATGCTTAGTGATTAGACGTTGCCCAATCATCTTTGATAGACGACCTTTTGCGAAGTTTGTTAAAACACCGACTGACTTAATCGGATCTTGAAGAGCTTTAGAAACGTCTGCCGCCTTACCAAGAGCTTTCATGCTTTCAGACGGGTTTCTGATACCAGAAAGAGCAAGGAAAATTCTTAGAATTTCGTTTGTTCCTTCAAAGATCATATTAATACGAGAGTCTCTCATAATTCTTTCGTATGGATACTCTTTCATATAACCATTACCGGCCGCAATCTGCATCCCTTGGTCAACAACTTCCCAAAGAGACTCAGAACCATAAATTTTACAAACAGCAGTTTCTAGGTAGTAGTCGTTTAGACCTTTACACATATTACCAGTTGTCATGTAAACAATTGATTCTGTTGCATAGATTCTTGCTGCCATTAGAGCAAGCTTATCTTGAATAAGACCAAATTCAGCAATTGGCGCACCAAATTGTTTACGTCCTTTAGCGTGCTCAGTTGCAAGCTTAAGAATTGTCTTCATTCCACCAACACATCCTGCACCAAGTGAAAGACGTCCAGAGTTAAGAACGTTCATGGCAATCTTGAAACCTTTTCCAAGCTCACCAAGAATATTTTCTTTAGGAACAATTACTTTATCAAAGTAAACCGCACGTGTTTCTGATGCACGGATTCCCATTTTGTTTTCTTTTTCACCAAATGAAAGACCTTCCATTCCCTTTTCAATAACAAAACAAGAGATCTTCTCTTTTGTTTCACCATCTACTTCGTGATCTGTCTTACAAAATACTGAGTAAAATTCAGCTGTACCAGCATTTGTGATCCAAAGCTTCTGTCCAGTGATTGTATAAGTACCGTCACCATTATCAACGGCCTTTGTCTTAATCGAATATGCATCAGAACCTGATCCTGGCTCAGTTAAACAAAATGCTGCTAACTTTTCACCTGAAGCAAGTTGTGGAAGCCACTTTGCCTTCTGCTCTTCAGTTCCTTCATTAAGTAGTGCACGGTAACCAATCGACTGGTGAGCACCAATCATTGTCGCAACGGCACCATCAAAAGAAGCAACTTCTGCAAAAACGCGACTATAAAGAGTATAGTCAAGGCCAAGACCACCTAGGTCTTCATGAACACCCATCCCAAAAAGCCCAAGCTCAGCTAGACCTTGCATTACTTCTGGTGGGATCACACCTTCATGATCCATTTTCTCACCGTCTAAAGTCCCCTCACAGAACTTATTTACAGCGTTCACCATCTCGCGCCCAAAGTCTTGCTGCTCATCAGTAAAACCAGGGTATGGAAATACATTGTCTTCTTTAACTTCACCAAAGAATAGATCTCCAACAATGGAGTCCATCATTTGCTTTTCTTCACTCATCATTAAGTCCTTTTTTAAATCCATCTATGTGGGTAGAAATTTGATTGACTAGAATTCCCTGACATTTTAGCACGACATACGTCAAATAATCAAAGCAAACACTTACTAAAGTTTGTCCGACAAAAACACTCGGTCACAAATAAAGAAAATTCTTACCGAATATATCAATGGTTGATGCTTTGGGTAAACAACCTTAAAATACTATAAGGTATTAAAATATAAAAACTTTCAAGAAGAAACTTAATGACGAAAAAGAAAGGATTCTTTTCAAAAATTAAATCGAAGTTATCCAAGGAACAGGATGACAGTGAATTTATTGAGCATGAAGAAACTCTTCACGATGGCGAAGAGTATGAGGAAGAGTACGAAGGCGACGAAGGCGAAGTCTACGAAGAAGATGTCGACATCCCTCTTCCACCCCCTCCAACTGCTCAACTAGATAATCATCAAGAGGAAGATCAAGACGAACATCAAGAAGATGACAACGTGTTGGAAGACCCAACTCTAGAAGTCTACATTGATGACCTTGAGGCACACTCTGAAGAAGACGCAGGCTTCTTATCAAAGCTAAAGAGTAAGCTCTCTAATAAATCAAAAGATGACACTGAAGATGAAGACTCTGAGGAATTTTCAGATGATGAAGAAGACGAGCTAGAGGCTGAATCAGGCAATAAGTACAATGTCATGCAACGTATGCTTGATAAGATTAAATCTAAAACTGAAGACTTTGATTTATCAAAAGTTGGCGCTGGAAAAAGAGGAAAAGGCCACCAATCAGGTGCCCAATACTTCCTGCCTAACCTTCTAAGTAATGAGTCTCGTCCAAAGATTCATCACTACTTCTTAATTCTCTTAACTTGTGCCTTCTTATATCAGATTGGAAAGTTTGCCGCTCTTTTTCTAAGTGGAAAAGATAGCAGTGCAAAATTTCAAACAAACTTTAGTCGCCCTACTACATACGACCACAATCCATCGATTGCTAATATTAGAAATTACAACCCTTTCAATATTCAAGAAGATGAGAATGAAAAAGCTGAAACAAAAGTTAAGCGTCCAAAGAATGTTGTTAAGGTTTGTCTTTCGGCCGATCAAGAATCAAGACTTGGCTTTAAGCTGCTAAATACGATCGTTCTACAAAATACAAAGAAGTCAGTTGCTAGTGTTTCTAACCGTGGAAAAGTTGAAAATGTTCGTGTTGGTGGAAAGATTAATAATATTGCAGAAATTGGAAGTATCACTCGCCAAAAAGTTATCTTTAAAAACTTAAGAACTGGTGAATGTGAATTCATTGCAAATGTTGACGAGAAAGCGAAACGCTTTGCACGCAAGGCCAATACAAAGATTCTTCCTCCAAGTAGAGCGAAAGAAGTTATGCCGGAATTCAATAAAGATATTAAAGTTGAAGGAAATAACTTTAAAATCAAGAAAGAACTTCGTGACTCTCTTCTAAGTAATATTGGAGACGTTCTTACGCAGGCCAAGGCCATTACAATTAAGAATCCAGATGGATCACTTTGCTTCAAAATGACTGAAGTTAAACCTGGTTCAATCTATTCATACTTAAATGTTCAAAATGATGACATAATTTGTGAAATTAACGGCGCAAAAATCGAGAATATGAATCAAATTATGGGAATGTTTGGAAAAATTAAGTCTACGGACTATTACGAACTCGGTATTAAGAGAAACGGAGTTCAGCAAAGCTACAACTACAATTTTGTCGAATAATTATAGGGATCATGGATGAAGAAACTATTTTTAAATCTCTCAGCACTATCTTTACTATGTCTGGCCGCAGATCCGGCGCAGGCCCAGTTTAGACAATTTAAATCAAAAACGAAGGTTAATCGTGATGCGACTCCTTCCGCTGCCAACCTACTCAATAGTGGGAATGCAGAGTCAGGAAGTGATGCATTTGGTAGAACAGCGACTCAACCAAAGAAGTCTGACGATGCTTACGTTAACTTAAACCCAGAAACTGCTTTTGGGCCAGAGATTGTCACAAGCTTTGATTTTGAAGACACTTCCCTACAAGACCTGACAAAGCATATGCAAAAGCTTACAGGGCTTAACCTTATTATCGACAAGGACCTCAAAGGAAAGATTTCAATTTCAGCACCAACTCCAATTACAGTTGGTGATGCATGGAAAGCTTATTTAGCAGCGCTTAATATGAATGGTTTAACAATGGTTAAATCTGGTGCTTTCTACAAGATTGTACAAGCAAGAGATATTCGCTACATCCCTACAAAGATCTACACAGGTAACTATGTTCCAGAAACAGAAAATTACCTAATGAAGATTATTGCTCTTAAGAATATTGATTCAACAGAAGTTTCTCGTTCATTTAGACCTTTCATGTCTCGTTACGGGCGTATTATTGAAATCAAGCAAACAAATACAATTATCATTCAGGATACTGGTTCTAACATCAATCGTTTAATGAGTTTAATTAAATTCATCGATGTTCCTGGACACGAAGAAACTCTTCAAATTATTCCTGTTAAAAATACTTCCGCTTCTGAAATTGCTAAGCTTCTAGATAAGATTCTAAAAGATGATACATCAAAGAAGACTTCTTCAAGAAGAAGTTCAGATGGAGGTGGGCAAATTATTTCTAAGCTTACTGCTGAGCCACGTACGAACTCTATTATTGCCATGGCCAATTCAAGTGGGGCAAAGAGACTTAAAGAGCTTATTAATAAGCTTGATGTTGAGTTAGTTGCTTCAAATAACGAACAAATCCACGTTTACTACCTTTATCACGGTGATGCAGAAGATATGTCAAAGACATTATCTGAGCTAGTTAGTGGATCAAAGTCGAGATCATCATCGAGCACGAGAAGGACTTCTCGTTTTTCTAGAACTTCAAATGATGACAATAATGAACTATTCAATGCAGAAGTAAGAATTACTGCAGATAAATCAAATAACGCTCTTGTTGTTACGGCCTCACCTACTGACTGGCTTACACTTGAAAAAGTTATTAAGAAGCTAGACCAACCAAAAGACCAAGTATTTATCGAAGGTCTTGTGATGGAAACAAATATCTCAAAGTCTCGTGACCTTGGTGTTTCTATTGTTGGGGCCTACGGTTCTGGTGCAGCTGATAGAGCTGGTTCAATTAACGGAACTTCAGGTTCAATCCTTACTCAGCTAATTTCTGGAACATGGACATCAATTGGTGGTCTATTTGCAGGTGTTGGTCTTGGTAACGAAATTGAAACAGAGATTAATGGTCAAACTGTTAAGATCGACTCTGTTAATGCTCTAATTTCAGCAATTGCAAGTAATGGGGATACAAACGTTCTCTCAACTCCACAACTACTCGTTCAAGATAATACTGAAGGTATATTTGAAGTTGGTGAAAAGATCCCTGTACCGAAGGAAACTCAAGCATCAAATGGTTCGACAACGACATCACTTGAGACACAAAACGTTACGTTAAAAATGAAGATAACTCCTCAAATTAACAAGGTAACGAGATATATCAAACTAAAAATTGACCAAAACTTTGAAGATTTCTCAAGTAGAGCACTCCCATCTGGTGTACAAGCAGTAGGTGTTGGTACTGTTGTAAGAAGTGCCGTAACAACTGTAACTGTTCGTGACCGCGACACAATTGCAATGGGTGGTATGATGAGAGATAAGACAACTGATTCAGTAAGTAAGGTTCCCCTACTTGGTGATATCCCAGTTCTTGGTTGGCTATTTAAGAACACGACGACTCAAACAGAAAAACTTAATATGCTAATGTTCTTAACACCAAAGATTCTTGATAACTATCAAGAAGACGTTGCAAGTACTGTTAAAGAGAGCTTAAACCGTCGTGCTTCTCACCTTAAAGAGTTCCATGGTGAAAAAGATCCATTTAAGTCAACAGCTAAGGGTCTTTATAATAAAGCTCAAAAACAAGAGCAAGGTCCTCTTTATGATGAGCAACGTAATAAGTATTACAAGCAACAAAATCAGGATAGCGTAATGAACGAATCAGTAATTGAGCCAAGCTACAATGACGTCGTTCAAAAAGTAAACGCTAAGAAATCTGCAACGAAGAAGGCCCCTGCTGTAAAAGTAAAGTCTGCAAATAAAGAAGTTGTGATTAAGAAGTAATTTAAAAAGGCTTGATGTTAATGAGAAACCAAATGCTAGAAACATTTGAACACGGTAAAGAAAAGATTGGTGAGCTTTTAATTAAGCACACCTCTCTTACACGTGAGCAATTAGATGAGGCGCTAGAGATTCAACAAGAATCTGGCATGCTTATCGGTGAAATCTTACTTAAGAAGAACTATATTCACCCTCACGATATTACAAAAGTAATTTGTCACCAAATTGAAATTCCATATGAGTCTGAAATTGACGTGGACTCAATTGACCCGGAACTTATTACAAATATTCCAATCAATTATGCAAAGACTCAGGAGCTTATTCCAGTGATGGAAACTCCCCGCTTTGTTTCAGTGATTATCACTGACCCTTTCAATTTTGATGCTATTAACGATTTAAGAGAGATCTTTAAAAAAGATATTCATATCTCTGTTGCCCAGCCTCTAAAAGTTAATGATGCCATTAACCGTGTTTACGAGAAGGCCAATAAGAATATGGTTCAGTCTCTTGAAGATGAATTCGATGAGTCTCTTGATCTCGATGGGCCAATTGATATCTTAGATGCAGGAGCTGATGAGGCCCCTGTTATTCGCTTCGTAAACTCAATTATCTTTAGAGCAGTAAAAGAGCGCGCGACCGATATTCACATCGAGCCTTATGAAAAAGAGTCGATTTATCGTTTTCGTATTAACCGAGTTATGACGGAAGTTTTAAGACAGCCTCTTAAGACTCACTCAGCTGTTGCCTCACGTATTAAGGTTATGGCAAAGCTAGATATTGCAGAAAAACGTCTTCCACAAGATGGGCGTATTCCTATTAAGATGGCCGGTAAGGATATTGATATTCGTCTTTCGACGGTACCTGTTCAAAATGGTGAGCGTATCGTTATGAGGATTCTTGAAAAAGATAATAATATCCTTCAGCTAGACCACCTTGGTTTCCATGGAAAGGTTCTTGATGATCTCGATGCCCTCTCGCAAAGAAAAGATGGAATTGTTTATGTATCAGGTCCAACTGGTCACGGTAAGTCGACAACTCTATTTGCAATGTTAAGTCGAATTAATACACCAGATAGAATGATTATTACAGTTGAAGATCCGGTGGAATATGAAGTACCAGGAATTTCACAGATTCAGGTAAATCATAAGATTGAACTTTCATTTGCCAAAGCACTTCGTGCCATTCTTCGTCAAAACCCTGATGTTATCATGGTTGGGGAAACAAGGGACTACGAAACTGCAGAAATGGCAATTCAGGCCTCAATTACAGGTCACTTTGTTCTCTCGACAATTCACACCAATGACGCTTCATCTGTACCGAACCGTCTGATTGATATGGGTGTTCAGCCATTCATGATTGCCTCTTCTCTTTCAGGTGCACTAGCGCAAAGACTTATTCGAACTCTTTGTAAAGAGTGTAAGAGGCCAAAAGATATTACAGATTTCGATCTCGAAGTTTTAGGGATTGATAAGATACCAGAAGGTTCAACAGTATACGAATCAGCAGGTTGTCCAAGTTGTGACAATAAAGGCTACTCGGGGATGACTGTTGTTGCAGAACTTCTAATGATAAACGATGAAATTCGCTCGCTGATTATTAACTCTGCCCCATCTGGACAAATTAAAAAAGTTGCCCAGAAGTACGGAATGAAAACTCTTAGAGACGATGCTATTGAAAAGGTTCTTATGGGAATTACTTCAATTGCAGAAATGAACCGTGCTATTAATATTGAAGGCGAAGACGAAAGTCAGGAATAACAAAGAGTAAAAAGAAATGGCCATATTTGATTACAAAGGTATTGATCGCACCGGAACTGAAAAGAAAGGTAATATCACAGCAGAGAACGAACAGGCAGCAAAGGCCAAGATTCGTGCTCAAGGTATTATGCTTACAGCGATTAAAGAACATAAGTCTTCTAGCAAGACTTCTTTTGAACTAAATTTCGGTAGTACCGTTTCAATCAACGATCTCTCTCTTATGACAAGACAGCTGGCCACTCTTGTCAAAGCAAGGATTCAAATTGTCGAGGCCTTTAACGCCCTCATTGAACAGTGTGAGAACCCGAAGCTTAAAGTTGTCCTTTCAGAGATACGCCAAAAAGTTAATGAAGGTAGCTCCCTTGCATCAGCATTCTCTGACTACCCTAAAATCTTTGATCATATCTATGTCAACATGGTTGAAGCTGGTGAACAGTCAGGAACATTAGACATCGTTCTTCTTCGTCTTGCAGAATTCACAGAAGCGCAAGTTAAGTTAAAAAATAAAGTAAAAGGTGCCATGATGTATCCAATCATCATGCTTCTTGTTGGTGCCCTTGTTATGGGTGTCATTCTTGTCCTGGTAATTCCAAAGATTACAAAAATCTTTGTTTCCATGAAAAAAGAATTACCACTACCGACAAAAATTTCAATTTGGTTATCTGGTTTTTTACAACAATATTGGTGGGCCGTAATTATTGGAGCTTTCGGGCTTTACTGGCTATTTAATCGCTATATTAATACTAAGAATGGTCGTGCTAAGTGGGACTACGTTACTCTGAAACTTCCAGTCTTTGGTTCACTTATCACAATGGTGAACGTATCGCGCTTTGCCTCAACTCTAGCAACACTTTTAAATTCAGGTGTTCCAATTCTTGCTTCCATGAAAATTGTGAAAAACCTAATTGGCAACGTTCATATGCAAGATGCCATTGAAAGTGCTCGTGTTAATATATCGGAAGGTTCTTCCATGGCGGCGCCCCTTGCACAATCAGGATACTTCCCTATCATGGTTACCCATATGATTAGTTTAGGTGAGAAATCAGGTGAACTAGAACCAATGCTTAACATCATTGCAGAAAACTACGAAGATCAGGTAGAATCTAAATTGAGTGGGTTAACATCTGTTCTCGAACCTATTATGATGGTCGGTATGGGTGGAGCTGTTGCCTTCATTGTTATGTCAGTTGTCGTACCGATGATGGAACTAAACTCAATCAACTAAGCTTTTTTAGAGGATATAAAGAAAGAAGACATTTAAGGAGATTTTAAATGAAGAACAATTTTTTTAAGCGCCAAGTAATGAAGAGTCAGGCCGGGATGACATTAATTGAAATCCTAATTGCCCTTACTCTAATTTCATTAATGGGGACATTTATTGCAGGTAAGGTTTTCGACTCACTAGAAGAAGGTCGTGTAAAATCAGCAAACATTCAAATGAAGTCACTAGAGTCACTTCTTAAAGACTTTAGAAGAAAATGTAACTTCTACCCAACGACAGAGATGGGATTAGATTCACTTATCTCAAAGCCGTCTGGAGGACGCGAGTGTAAGAACTATCCACCAAATGGATTTATCGATGCAGATGAAATTCCATTAGATCCATGGGATATGGAGTATGTTTATACTTCAGATGGAAAGACTTACAATATCATGTCTTATGGTAATGATAACGAAGAAGGCGGAGAAGGTTTCGCTGCTGATATCTACCTAAGAGATAAGAAGTAATTTAAATTAAAAGTCAGGGAAGTTATGCATAAGGCACATGGACAATCAGGTTTTACATTAATTGAAATTCTGGTATCTATGGCCTTAGCCTCCCTACTTCTCTACATGGTTGCAGGATCAACCTTTTCCTCTCGCCGCAACCTCGATGACACGATTGAAAATATAGAACGTATTATTCGCTTCTCAAGTGATGAAGCTAGTCTAACAAATAAGTTCTTACGAGTTGGTTTTGATATTGAAGATATCGACCAAAAACTTTCCCTAGAAATGGCCCAAAGTAATGACTTTGTTATCGATATGGACTCGACAAAGAATTATGATGACCTGACAGCGGAAGAACAAAAAGAAGCAAATAAGCAAGGAAGATTTATGCCACTTCCAGACTTTGATGCGAACGAGTTTCGTCCAACTGGTGGAGTTCGTATTGTTGCCATAGGCAGCACCCTGACACAAAAATTACACACAACTGGCAAACCATATGTCTACTTTTACCCCACAGGTGAGAAAGATTCTGTTATAATTATTCTTGCAACTGAAGATGAAATGGTCGCACTATCAACTGAGCCCTATACTCAAGTAATCAATCGTGAATACGTGGGCCTGGAAGATGTGAACTTTTCTAGTGACGACTATATTGAAAAACTAACAACTAAAGCAGAAGAACTTTATAACGAATGGTTAAGCAATTAAAAAATAATTCAGGTTTTACCCTCATTGAGGTTCTTATTGCGCTCGCAATATTCGCAGTCTTTATCACTTCATACATTACTGCCCAAGGCTTAAATATTACTGACTCAATGGAAATGCGCACAGAGATTACTCTACGTGAGTATGGCATTGAGAAAATGAATGAAATCTTAGCCTATCCACCAGAGCTAAAAGATAGCATCACGCTCAAGCCAGAGTCTGGAAAATTTGAAAGCAATGACAATATTAGCTATAGCGTCGAATGGAAGAATTTTACTGTTCCAGATTTTGAAAAGATCTCAGGGTCTGAAACACCTGACGATGGTGATGATAGTAATAATGCTATTCAAAAGCAGATTTTTGGTGTTGTAAAAAAGAATCTTGAAAAGCTTCTTTGGCAAGTTAGTGTCACAGTTAAAGATGATACAACTGATGAAACATATACAATTAGTACATGGTTATCAAATGATAAGTACAAGGTGCAGATAAACGGACTCTAGGTTTTTAATGGAAAGCATTGAAAAAAATCATATTCACAAAAATGAAGATGGCTTTACATTAATTGAAGTTCTCATCGCTATTGCTATACTCTCTGTTCTTATGACGGCCATCTACACAATTGTCGATAGTAGTGTAAATACGAATGATCGTGTCACAAAAGAAGATCGTGAAAGACTTCAGTTAGAAATTGGTATGATGCGAATAGAAAGGGATATCGAATTAATCAACTCTCCCCTTTACTATGAATCATCTAAGGCCGATGACAATAAGGCCTTTGCTAAGGCGTATAACACATCACAGTCCCAATCTCAGTCAAGATCAAGACTTGGTGGTTCAAGTCAACAGCAGCAACAACAGCAGCAATCAAAAAAATATGTCATGACGACTCATCTTTATAAGAATAAGAATTTTGATAACCTTTCAGCTGGTAATGTTCCTATTCCAATTCTTTTAAATGAAGAAAAAGGCTCTCTTGTTTTTCTATCATCTGCCAACCGCAGGCTTGTAAAAAACATGAAGCAGTCTAATTTAATGTGGGTACGTTACCGTGTTGTGACTACTTCGACAGAGGGCCAAGACGAAGAAGAAAAGAATACAGAGGCTCCTTACTCACTTACCAGAACAGTCATCCCTGTTGATATTTACAATAAAGAACTCGACTGGGGTAAGGCCAAAGAATATCCAGTGATTGAAAATCTTAGAGATTTCTCCTTTGAGTTCTACAGCCCTGAAAAAGAAAAATTTGTTTCATCTCTTAGAGAGTTAAATAAGCTAAGAAATACCCCACGCCTAATTCGTATGAATATTGATTATGTTTCGAAAAATGGTGATGAGCTTCAACTTAACCGAACAATACGTGTTATGTGGCCAGAATTTAATTCTAGCGAAGACTTAAAGGAAAAGTATGACTTTAAAAAATAAGAAGACAATACTTAGAAATGAGTCAGGAATTGCCATTATCATGGTAACGACCGCTGTTGCTATTTTAACAGTACTACTTGCACAGTTCACTTACGAAACAAAACTTAATAAGATTAGAATTCAAGGACAAGTTGATAAAGTACAAGCGAAACTAAACGCTGAAGCAGGACTTCACTACGCTCTTTCTGTGCTAAAAGTTTACCGCGAAGCATGGAATAAACTTGAAGATAATACTTCTCTTCAATCGACTATTTCAAAAAGTGATATTGAAGCGATTGCCACTCAGCCTTTTATTGTTCCTATTCCAGTATCAACAGAGCTCAATGCACTACAAAAGAATGCCATTGCAGAATTTGAAAAAGAATCTCTCATTCAAGGGTCAATTTCAGTGAGCCTAAAGCCAATCACAGGCTTTCTCAATCCAAATACATTAAGAGTTATTAAGCCTGTCAACGGAAGCTCTTCTCAGTCATCTTCAAGTCAAAGTGGTCAAGATGGTTCAACAATTACGCCACACCAATTTATGGAGAAAACGTTTACAGATATGCTTGAGAGAACTTTTAGAAATGAGATTGAAAATAATGAAGACTTTGCCCTTCACTATTCAAACTTAGACCCAAAGCTACTTGTTAAAGAATTAAAATACTATGTTTCAGGTAAAGAAGATTACGATGAACCTGAAAAGGCCGATATCGAAAGAACTTACCAAAACCTTGGTGTGGAAGCAAAGCATGCGGCCTTTGAAACTGCTGATGAACTCTACTCTCTTGCTGGTTGGGATGATGAAATCGTGAACTTAATCAAGGATCGAATTTCTATTCACAATGTCTCGGTAATTAATGTAAACGAAATTACAATTAATCAGCTTAAAGTTCTTTTTCCAGAGATGTCAGACGTTGCCCTTGAAGAGTTCTTTAAATACCGCGACGGTGATGAAGAAAATGGAACTTCACCAAGTTCATTTAAAAGTGATAAGGATTTTAAAGAGCTAATCACAAATCGAATTGGTGCAGTTGAATCTTCTGACTTTGATAAGAGAATCAAGGAATTTGCCGATGCCGATATCATTATTGGAACAGGTGGAAAGTTATTTAAACTAGAATCAATTGGTAGCTATGCTGATACGATCTATAAGTTGACTGCTTTTATCGACTTACCAATTAAGCCCCAAGCTCCATCGACGACATCCCAAGGCCAGAGTGGACAGCAGGCCGGCGGCTCCCAAAATCCAGATGAAGATGATGACGGTGGTAACGGACAACAACAGTCGGGATCTGCTTCTCAAGGACAAAAGCCCACAGGAAAGAGCTATCTCTTACGCCCAAGGGTTGTTGAAATTCGCACTTATTAATGGCAAATTTTTCATTCAAAAAAAAACAGCAAAGTTATTGAAATTTGGTAAAATAAATTTATGAGTATTTTAGTAATAGACTGTGGTGCCTACAGTATTAAATTTGTTGAAGGCCGAGTACACAAAAAAAGATTCATTATTGATGATATTGAAGAAGTTCTACTCGAGGATGTTCGTGGCCCTAGTGACCAAGAAGTCTCTGTACACGAGCTTCAACAAAGAATCATCTCTGGTTTTCTAAAAGACCAACACTATAACGGTCGAATTATTACTCAATTACCTAACGAGTTTTTAACGAATCGCTACCTTGATCTTCCAGCAAAGAGTAAGAAGGATGCGGAACTAATGATCCCTTTCCAACTGGAAGAAGATCTACCATTTAATATTGCTGATACTCACTATATTGTTAATCTTTATAAGAAAATTAATAGCCAATTTTCTGCTATTGTTCAAATTGCAGAAAAGAGTGTTTTTGCAACTTATCGAAACTTTCTACAGGCCTATCATACTGTACCTTCAAACTTAACTTCGGAACTTAGTATTTACCAAAGCTTTGTCGAAGAAAAGAAGTTAGAATCAAATGTTTGTATTCTAGATATCGGTCATCAAACAACGAAGGCCTATTTAGTTTATAACGGTATTATCTATACTCACCATATTTCATATGTCGCTGGTGCGGCCATTGATGAGGCAATTTCTAAAACTTATAATATCGGTCCGGCCGAAGCTAGAATTTTCAAACACGAAAATAGCTTCTTCTTAACAAAGTCACAACTGGACAGCGTAACAAAAGAGCAACAAGACTTTGCTCTGATGATGCACCATACTTTTAAAGACCTACTCTCTCAAATTGATCGCTGGTTATTAGGTCATCGAGTTAAAACTGGTCAAAGCATTGAACATATCTACTTAACAGGTGGCTGTGCCAATATTAAGAATATCGATAATTATATTACAGAAAGACTACATGTTAGTGTTTCACAATTTATGACTCCAGGTCTTGAGAGAATGGTTTCTCCTCAGGAGTACAACTCTCTTACACTCGCCTACACAATGGGTGCTTCAAATACATATAGAGAGCCTGCAAAAAACTTTTTCACAAAAGAGTTTGCATCGGCATTAAAAGATGGAATTAAGTTAGAAAATACAATTTTTACTTTCTATCGTCTTGCTCTTGTCTGCCTAATTCTTTGTGCTGGTTTTTTAGTAGAATCACTTTATTTCGTAAACCGCGACATTAAGTCCACAGATAGAGAGATTAAAAAGCTTATCAAATCAAGTGATCTTAATATTACAAAAAAACAGGAAAGATATCTTAGAAAATCACCTGATAAATTAACAAAGATCATTAAACAAAAAAATAAAGCAATCGAAGTTGATTTAAAAGTATTAGCAGGTGTGCCGAAGTCGAGTGCTCTTGCAAATCTACATACTGTTACAAGTGCAATTAAAAGAAATGAAGAAGTTTCTCTGACAAAATACAAAGGTGATCTTAACTCTGGTTTTGCACAATTCCAAAGTAAGAGTGATCGCGATACAAAGCAATTACTTAAAGTTCTTAAAGGCCTTAATGTAAACGACGCTAATATTGACGACTCAAATAAAGATAAGATTACAATTAGCTTTAAAGGTAAATAATGACACAGAAAAGCGTATTTAAAGAAATTGATGTCGCTATCGATAAGCAAATTGAAGAAGCTAGAAACTCTGGTGTTTTTCAATCATTTGCTGATCAACTCCGCTCTTTTTCAGAAACAGAGCAGAAAATTATTAATCAGGCCCTTTCTGGTCTTGTCATTATTATTCCAATTATCGCTCTTATTGGTGTTTTTATCTTTAGAACCATCAAAGTAAATGATCTAAATACAAGAAAAGAATTAGAGCAAACAATCATTAGCTTTAAAGAAGGTAATATTAAGCTTAAGGCCCAAGAAGGCCCTATCGTAATCAATGAAGCAATTTATGAAAAATCTGATTTTATCAGTAAATTAAATAACGCAACTTCAAGGCTTAATATTAAAGGAAATCAACTTAATGTTGACGGCTTTCAAAAAGAAAACCTTGGTGGTTCAATTAACCGCATTGAAACAAGTATCATGATTGAGAAGTTCACAAATAAGGCGTTTGTTGGCCTCTTAAATGAACTTCATCGCAAGTTTAAGATCATCATCACAGAGATCGACCTAGAAAAAACAGCAGATGGAAAATTCGTTTCAGGAAAGTTCCTTGTTGAATTTTACGCAAAGGTTAATTAATGCAGGAAAATTTAGGTAATCAAAAGAATAATATGAGTGAAGCAGCAGAACAAACAGATGTTTATAAGATCAATAAGAAGACAATCTTTCTAATTTCTATTTTCGCCTTCTTGTCATTGTTTTTTGGTTTTATCTTTAACTTCTCTGTCGAAGACAAGATTATGAATCTCGTTTACGATGGCCTACGAAAGAATCGTAGCTGCCCTATCTACTATCAAAGTGCTAGTTTAAGCTACTTTTTGCCAGGGATTAATTTAAAAGAGATTGATATTTCATCTCGCTGTTTAAACTCACGCTCTGGACTTTTAGTTTCAGAAGCAGATATTTCTCTAGGACTTCCAAGTATTGCTCCAATGGGACTTACTTTCAATACTGAAATTAATAAGATCGCAGGACTTGATAATCAAATCAACGTTAAATCAATTCATAATTTTTCAACTCAATACGTGAAGGTTGAAAATACAGTTATTAGCTTTGATGCTCTTGCTCCACTAATGAATAACTTTAAACTTGATGGAACAATCAATCTAAATGCTCTTGTTAGCACAGACCTTAAGGCCATTAAAGACCTTGATATCTATCTAACGTCGAAAGACTTTACGATTCCAACACAAGTTATCCAAAGCTTTGAGCTACCTACTCTTGCAATTAATAATCTTTCTTTCAAGGCCCACTCTGAAGACGGCGGAGCAGTTGAAATTCAAGAGCTTATTATTGGGGACAGTAACTCACCTATTCGTGCCAATGCCAGTGGTACTATCACTCTTGATAAAAGAAATATCAGAAACTCTCGTCTAGATATCGAAGCACAGGTAAAGTTCACGCCAGAGTTTATTGAAAGTTTCGCTATTATCAATCTTCTTCTAGGCAATGGTACTCCTGATGAGCAAGGTTTCTATCACATGAAAATTGATGGTACTCTTGGACGTCCAAACACACCGAAAATGATTAAGCGCTAGTTGACTAAAGGCCAACTTTAAAGCATCTTAATTCAATGCAAAATCAATCTGTATTAGAGCTTAAAGAAGCAAGGCAGCAAATTGAAGCTGACCTAAAATTATTTATCGATCAGAATAATTATCAAAATTTCTTTAGTGAGATTTATGATTATTCCCTCTTACCAGCTGGAAAGTTATTTCGCCCTATGCTCGCTTATGCAACAGCTAAAGACTTTGGTATAGACTTTAGTGATGAGAGGCTTAGAAAGTCAGTTAAGAGCTTCTCATGTGCATTAGAAATTCATCATACATATACACTAATTCACGATGATATGCCTTGTATGGATGACGATGAATATCGCCGTGGACGACTTTCAACTCATGCAAAGTTTGGCCAATGGCAAGCACTCCTTGCAGGAGATGCACTTCAATCTCTTAGCTTTAATTTAATTAATAAGATTAACGTAAAGAATAAATATGAGATTCTAAATTATGCTCATTGGTGCTTAGGAGCAAAAGGTCTCATCCTTGGGCAAGCCTTAGATCTTGGTCACCACATGACAGAGAGCTTTAAGAATCTAATCCTCACTCATAAATTAAAAACTGCACGTCTTATCCAACTTTCAATTGTTGGCCCTTATCTTTTCAACGATGATGCAAATTTAGAGACGGCCAAAGCACTACACCGCTTAGGTCACCATATGGGAATTGCCTTTCAACTTCTTGATGATCTTTGTGAACTTGAAGATGAAGTATTAAGTGAGCACGAAGAGGCCATTAACCCATGGAAAACAAGAGGACAGGATTGTTTTGCAGAACTACAATCTAATCTTGAATATATGAAAGTATTTTTTGAAAAGTATGCGTGCGAAAATATCCGTTTAGTATACGGAGAATATCTTGGAAAGATACTTAGTATTATTGAACCTAATAAAGAAACTATAACTGGTCATTTAAATGTAGAGACAGGCGCTAGGCCCGCCTCTTTAGATCCAATTATTTCTTTGTTGAATACTTTGACTCTTTAGGTTCAATTGATTAAGGATGCTCTTTGCTTGCTCAAGTTTATCTAAATCAATATTGTAATTTGCAACTTTTGATTTAGAAGACTTTGCAGGCTTTGTATTTAATTTCTTCTTAGGAGCTCCACTAGTGTCTTTAGAAAGATCAAGTTGACCTCTTAAAACTAGCTTAGCTTTCTCAATAGTCATTTTCTCTTCAAACAGAAGGCCTTTAATTTTTGCCAACATTTGAATATCTTTTTGTTCAAAAAGTTTTTGACCAGTTGAAGAAACGAGAGGTGAAATTTCATCAAATTCACTTTCCCAAAATCTTAATACGTATGGCTTTACACCAACGATTGAGCAAACTTCATCAAGTTTAAATAACGATTTCTGTGGAATCGATAATGTTTCTAGCATTTAAAATCCGTTTTCGCTCTCATAGTCATCATCAGTATCATTTCTGAATGATGTTAGTGCTTTTGGAGTTCCTTCCTTAGGTGCAATTGAAGTGTCTTCCTTACCTTTATCGTCGATACGGTGTACGTAGCGTCCAGTAATATCTTCCTTTAAAACCTGTGATGGTTTAAAAGTAAGAACACGTCTTGCAGAAATTTCCATCGCCTCACCTGTTTGTGGGTTACGGCCAACTCTTGATGCTTTATCGCGAATTGAGAAGTTTCCAAAACCAGAAATTTTTACTTTTTCCCCGCGGGCCAAAGTATCTTTAATTACCTTAAAAACTAAGTCAACAAGATCAGAAGCTTCCTTTTTAGAAAACCCTGCTTCCTTATAAACTCGTTCGACAATATCAGCTTTAGTCAAGCTCATTGCATTCCTCCATGAATCAAAAGAACCTTTATATATTAATAGGTTAGCAGAATTATGAATATTTCACAAAAAAAATTTTGTGGGAAATATATTTCATTTTAATAACTTAGCCTTTTTTGGCGTTAACTCGTCAATTAAGCCAGTTTTAAGAAAAGCTTAAGTTGAGCAACTAAATAAATACCATGTACTATGTTTATATCAACTTCTTCTTGTCAAATTGGCGTATTGACATGAACAATCCCCAGCACAAGTTCTTACTTCTGCTGGGGATTTTTTTTATATATTTCCGACTTTTTTACTTAGATTTTTTCTTTACGGCCTTCTTCTTGGCCTTTTTCTTACCAAGCTTTTCCTGGTCCTTGGCAATCTTCTTTAGAAGCTTGTGCTTTTCAGCATCTTTCTTCTTAAGCCAATCAGTTAATTTTGTATCAACTTCATTTAGCTCTTCCACAAGTTTCTTAGCAACAAGCTTTGGAGACTTTGCAATTTTAGTGTATTCATTTAGTCTCTTAGTCTCGTCTTTAACAAGTAACTTGCGCTTCTCCACTTCATCCTTTGTCATACGATAAATTGGCATATCTGCTAGATAGTCAGAATAGACATATTTTTTCTTATCTAGGTATTCAACAAATGACTTTCTGTTCTTAGACTTTGTCGCTTTTTCATATTCTTTATTTTTAATGAACTTAATGATTTCATTATTCTTCGTAATCGAGTCCTTAAGGTCAAGACATAGAAGTTCATAGCGACGAGTAACGACCTTAAGCCTTTCACCTGTGAAGATCTCAATAATCTCTTCGGCCTGATCAAAAATCTTAACTCCTCGCTCAGAAATTAGCGTGTAGTTTGGTGATAAAGACGAAGTTGCTCCAACTGTATCCTGAACTTCTTTAAGAGTAACTTCTTGTCCTTTCTTAAAAAGAAGCTCAATATTGATTTCGTTATCAACTGATGCATCAACGAAATCCTTAATGAATCCACTATCAATGAATTTTGTCAGGTGACGATAGATTTTCTTAGCATCATATCCACGTGGAAGTTCTGTAATAAAAAACTTTCCATCTATTTCTTCGATACTCATTTCAAAAGTTAGCTTACCGCTCTTCTTATCAACATGAATAGGAAGTGAGTAATTATGAACATATGGCTTAAGCTTTTTAACTTTTCCCGTTTCAATAAAAGAGATCATCGACTTGATTAGATCTTTATGATGAAAACTTGGAATCGTCGAAGAGAAACCTGTCCCAATCCCCTCTGCACCGTTAAGTAACATCAGAGGAAGTTTAGGAAGAAGTCCTACAGGCTCCATTGAACGTTCATCATAATTTGGAACCATTTCAACTTGGTTCATATCATCAAATAATAAGAGATCTGATACCTTACCCAATTTACACTCAATATACCTACCGGCCGCTGGATCTGTTTCCATTCGCTCACCGAAGTACCCTTTCTTATCAATAAGTGGATAATTATTTGAGAAGGTATAGTCTTGGGCCATATTAACAATCGCCGATTCGATTGAAGCTGGACCGTGTGGGTGTAGAGTTAGAACTAAACCAGTTGCCGCAGAAACTTTTAAAAGTCCCTTCGACTGATTCTTCCATAGAGTATAGAGAATACGTCTTTGACCTGGCTTAAGGCCATCTTGAAGATATGGGATCGCTCGATCCATAAGAGTATAGATCTGATATGTGCGATACTCATCTCTTACGATATCTTCTAAGTTTACTGATTCAAGTGAATGAAGATAAGTTTCTTGCATTATTTATTTCCTTCCTAATACTTTTTAATCAAGGTAATCAATCATGTCCGCTAGGCCACCAGTGGCCGCTTTTTTAGCGACGGCCTTTTTGGCCTTTTTCTTTGCAGCTTTTTTGGCCGTTTTTTTTGCGGCTTTCTTTGCAGTTTTTTTGGCAGTTTTCTTTGCTGTTTTCTTTGCCGCTTTCTTTGCTACTTTCTTGGCGGCCTTAGGCTTTGTTACAACCTTATCTTCAGAAATCGCTTCAGACATTATTTCAGATTGATCTTCATCAAGAAGTAGATCTTTTCTTAGATTTGTATCCTTACCAAAACAGATATTAAGCATCTCCTTGGCCTTAGACTTCTGGTCTATTACAATCTTAGTGTACTCATCCTTAGATAAAACATACTTCCAGGCCTCTGGTGACATCTCACCAAGTCCCTTATTTCGATGAATTTCTTTAATCTTTACTTCACCAGCATCTCTAAATTCTTCAAGTTCCTTATCTGACTCAAAATATAGAGTCTTCTTATCTGTCACGACTTCAAAAAGAGGAGCCTTAGCAATTTGAATTGCACCCATCTCAAATAATTCAGGCCAGAACTGGTAGAAGAAATTAGTTAAAAGTGTATTAATGTGTCCACCATCAACATCCGAGTCGGCAAGGAAGACAATATTTGAATAACGAAGCTTCTTTTCATCAACTTCTTGTCCTAGAACAAGACCAATTGATGCCATGATGTCAGAGAATTCCTGATTATTTAGAATATCTTTGATACCAGCTTGAGCAACGTTCATCGGCTTACCGCGAAGAGCGATTCCACCTTGATATAATTTATTACGAGCTGACCTTAGACCACCGATGGCCGAGTCCCCCTCACAAATAAATAGTGTACACAGCTCACGCTTCTTTCTTTCGTTAGCATCAAGAAGCTTTTCAACTCTTTGTCTTTTTTGCTTACGGCCTTTTGAAGCTGCTTCTTTTAGAACCTGATACTTATGGCGAGACTTCCCTCTTTCAATAACGACTTCAAGATAGTCCTTATTTTTTCTCATGAACTTATCCATCGACTTGCTCATTAGTTCTTCAAGGGCCTTCTCAAGATGTACATCACGAACGAGCTTACGTTTCGTTTGTGACTCAAATCTTGGGTTTGGCATTGTCACACCAAGAACGAAAGTTAGGCCAGAAAGAACATCATTATCAACTAACTTGATTTTCTCTTTCTTTGCCTGACGCTCTAACTTGTCTTTTACAGCATTGATAAAGATTCTTCTTACACGATCATGGTGGAAACCACCGTCATATGTAGGAGTTGAGTTAACAAAAGAAATAAACTTTTCTCTTTCCTCGCTTCCTTTATCAATTGTTAGAGAAAGAGACATATCAATCTTTCCCTTAACTTTTTTCTTTTTCGTATTTATTGTCTCGTAGATATAAGCTGTTTCACCAAAGTCGTGAGCATTTTCCTCATCAATTCTTTGAGCTAGCTCATAGAGCCCTTTTTGATAGTGATACTTTTCACCATTAAAGTAGAAAGCAAGACCAGGGTTATTATAGGCAAGGTCAATAATACGCTTTCTTAAAAGGTTTTCATCGATCTTATTGTCTTTGTATACCTCTTTGGCCAGTGTTACTTGGATTGAAACACCTGAAGCACCCTTAAAGGTCTTCGGCTTAGTTTGTGAAACCTTAAGAGCACCATCGATGAACTTCGTTGTTTGCTCTTTTTTAGAGTTATAGTGCTTAATCGTAACAAAAAACTCATCGGCCGTAAGACAAGTTGCAGCGGCCCCTAGACCGTTTTGTCCAAGAGTTCGATGGAGAAAGCCCTTCTCATCAGTTTCTTCATCTTTAAATTTAGAACCAGTTCTAAACTCAGAGTAAACTTGTTTCACTTTATTTAGTGGAAAACCAATTCCGTTATCAGCAACAGTAACTGTTTTCCCGTCTTCACTTAGTGAAGTATGAATTTCTGTAACGTGTCCACGATAATATTCATCAATACAGTTATCTAAAAGCTCTTCAATGGCCTTTGACTTTGCTTGGTGAAATTTTACCGTTTTAAAATCGACTGACTTATCTTCGTAGACATATGTCTCTAAATCTTCAATATCATTAGAACCAAAGACGAGCGTAATACGGTTTCGACAGTGCCATCTTTGATCTTTACTCTCAATGACAGCGTCTTTCGTCTTACCTTTACGATTCACTTTTTCAATGCTGCGTCCCATGCTTAAATTTTCCCCTATCTTAGCTTCGTGCTATAATGAATTTACTATAAAGAATAAGGGAAACTTAAAGGCCTTGAAAGTTACAACGCGTCAACCATTGATAATTACAGTAGTTTTTTACTTGATTTTGCTATTTTCAAATCTCGCAATCGCCTCTGATTTCAAGGGGATTGATGCAGACATCAAAGAAATTTTAGTTGATAAAAAAAGAATTTACCGAAAGGCCATCGTTAAGACCGAAGAAAACAAACAAAGTTTAGATTACCAAATATATGGAATTCATCCAAATAAATGTAAAGTCGCGTTAAGGAAATTGTCGCGCTACGAAAAATTCAATGAATATATCGACCTAGTAAAACTATCAGGTTACTCAGAAAAGAAGAAAGAAATTTATCTCTATCTCGATCACACTTTGATGCCATTTCCCATGTCTCTAAATTTTAGAATCCCACGCATCACTAAACCTGGAACTTATCCGTTCACATTTGATAAGGGATTTTTAAAAGGACTAAAAGGTGAAATAAATGTTCGACAACTTTCAGACGGAAAGTGCCTCTTCTTTTCTAAGAGTTACTGGAAGGGAGAGAAATCTTCTATCCCAGACACACTCTTTGAAATGTTTTCTGAAACACTGGGAGAGCTTGCGATGGAAAAGCTATTTCGTGTATCTCGCCGACTTTAGTTCTTCGATAAAAATTTTCTCTCTTATTTGCCAGAAACGCTGCTTCTTACGAGCAATCACAAATTTCGGTTCTCTAAAGTATTTGCGATCTTTCAAAATTTTATCGAGATCATCAATATAGTACTTAAGCTCTGGGGTTTTTAAGTGTTTTTTTACAAAGGCGTGATAGAAGGCCATCTGTTGCGACTTATTATTTAATTGAAAGTATTCCTTGAGAGACTCTCCATTTACATCAAAGTAACTCACCTCAAGCGAGCGCCCCTTCTTACCTTGATATTCGCTAAAGATCATCTCCTCGACGCGCATGATGTGAGCATCTTTAAGCTGCATCGCCTCTTTTAATTTCTTATCAGCATCTCGTAGCTCATGCTCACAATGAGCACAAACGTGTGCACTAATATCGTTACTTTGACCGCAATTATCACAACTTTTAAAGCGAAAGAGAAAACCACATTCCTCGACACTCATATCACTTTCATCAATATGAATCCCTTGGCACTTTCGGCCGTAGTGTTCAGTGATTCCACCCTCACTATCAACCTTTCCCCAGAAGATATTGGCGTGGCCACAATCAGGACACATCACTTGTACCTCTTGAGTTTCACCATGAGGTCGAACCTCACCTACTTCCGGCTTGAATATATCGTGATCAAGTCCAGTGTAGTCGAGAATCAAACAGTCTTCTTTTCCTTCATAAAGCCTAAGTCCTCGGCCAACAATTTGTTGATAAAGACTAATGGACTCAGTGGGGCGAAGGATAGCGATCAAGTCCACATGAGGAGCATCAAAACCTGTTGTTAGAACAGAGACATTTACTAAGAATTTAATTTTTTGATTCTTAAAGTCTTCGATTATTTGATCGCGAATTTTTTGATCAGTTTCACCTGTTACAATTGCACTCTCCCCTTCAGGAAGAAGACTCAAGACTTCATTGGCATGCTTTACAGTTGATGTAAAAAGCATGACTCCATTTCGCTCTTTTGCCTCTTGGACGATATGCTTTACAATCCCTGGTGTAACGCGTGCACTATCATTTAAAATCTTTTCAATCTCTTCAGTTAAAAACTTTCCAGAATTCTCATTTACTTCAAGTTTTGAAAAGTCATAACAAGCAACAGGAGAATCTATCTTAATGGGCCTCGTTAGATGGCCATTCTTAATCATATAGCTTAAAGGTAGCTCATAGATACAGTGCTTAAAAAAGCGCTCTTCTTTTGTTCTTAGAATTTCATGGTAATGGTAATTATAAATCCACCCCATTCCCAGACGATATGGCGTGGCCGTAAGGCCAAGAAAGAAAACCTTTTGGTTCATTTCTTTGAGCTTATCAAATACTTGCTGATATTGAGACTCTTCTTCTAGAGAAATTCTGTGACATTCGTCGATGATAATAAGGGAAAAGTCTTTGAAGAAGTCCTCGGGTGCACGTGCAATCGATTGAATAGAACCAAAAATAACTTTATCGTCCTTATCTTTTCGGTTCATGGAAGCTGAAAATATCCCGGCCTTTAGGTCATAGGACTCATACTTTGCATGGTTTTGTTCGACTAGCTCTTTTACATGGGCCATCACAAGAACTCGACCTCGAGCAATGCGTGCAAGCTCAGCAATTACTAAACTTTTTCCAGCACCTGTTGGGAGAACAATAAGAGAAGGATCACCACATTTTCTAAAGTGAGACACAACCTTGTCTACAGCTTCAACTTGATAATCCCTGAGTTTAAACTTCATCTCTAAAGACTAGCAAAAGAGAGCTAATCAATGAAGAAAAATAAGCTAATAAATACAGATAGTTGCTGTGCTATCACCCTAAAAATTTGGCATTTAAATCAAAAACAAAAAACATTTACACACTACTTTCACGCATTTAATACAATAAATAAAGCCGACAATAAATTTCAGTTACCATGTATCAACTAACTTAACGAAGGACGTAGGATGACAAGTAAGTTTGATATTTATGAAAAAGTTAAAAATTATCCATGGGAGAATGAGTGTTTTGTAGCAGAGTATCTGGCACAGACATACTTTTACGTATCCCATTCAGAGAAGTTACTCTGTTTAGCAATGGCACGACTTGATGATGACAAAATATTTCGTCGTTTTAAAGAGCATTTAAATGAAGAAAGTGCTCACGATAAATTGGCCATAAGAGATCTACAAAGATTTGGGTCTAATATTGAAAGTCATCAGGAGCACTCTTTAACGAAAGCATTTTATCAAGGCCAATACTATCAAATTGAGTATAAGCACCCTCTTGCTTTAATGGGCTATATATTTTTCTTGGAAGACTTAGTTGCAAAAGCTGGCCCATACGTCCACGAGAAAATAAGTGCTTCAAGTGGCAAGATTTCTAGTTTTATTAAACTACATTACGAGGAAGATGAAGATCATGTTGAAGAAGCGAGAAAATTAATCGAATCCCTACCTAAAAATATACAAAACTTTATTGCTGAAAACAGAAGATACTCACAGGAGATATTCTTCAATATCCTAGATGCAATTGAAGCAAATATCGAAAAACAAGATAAAACTGCAGCATAAGTAGGAGTAAAAATGAAGAGTATCGATATAAATGACTTAGAACTTATTATCCTATCACCAAAAAATACTGATTTGAATGACCCTCTCTATTGTTACTATGAGCAATTTTATAATGAGTGGAAGCATACGTGGACTAGTGCATATAAGAAGCTAGGACTTAGGGAGGGAGATATTGAGCTTTATTCAGATGAGCTCTACAAACAAGATGAACTAGTAGCAATTTACTACAAGGGAGAATTTGTTGGAGGAGGGGCCAATACAGTATTTAACCTTGAAAGTAATATCGATCAAAACTCATCATATTTTAAAAATTGGAATGATCTTATCAAAAAACAAGTACTGAATAAGATTGAAGGAAATCATATTCTAGCATGCGGTAACTTTACCATTACTTCAAAATTTAATACCAAGAGTGATGAATTCCCATGGAAGGCATTAGTACTTGTCACACTAATGGAGAGATCATTAATGCAAAATAATGGGCCAATCATTTCCTGTACAAATTCCAATAAGAAGGTATCCCAAGCAAGTATATCAGTTGGAGCAAAAGTATTAGTGGAAAATCAGCTATTTAAATTTTCAAATGGAGCTCAAGACTACGTTGATATTCTCTCAACAGATGCAAGTATAATGAGTAAACTTCGCTATGCACATCCTCTTTTTAAAATAACAGAGCAATTATTTAAAAAATTCAAATCAAATAGTGATCTGGAATTAAACTTGAATTCAATTTATGAGGAGCTTAATGCAGCAGCGTAGAGTGTACTATTTGATCATCAGACTTTAGACCATTAATTAATTGAGATGCGACTGTTGGTATTTTAATATCAATAGTCGTTCCTTTATTCTTTCGTGACGTGAATTCAATTTCACCTTTGACACGGTCAACGACGAAACAAACAATTCCAAGCCCCATACCAGTACCCATTTCGTGATTAGTCCCAGTACTAGAAGTAACTTTACTATAAGTTTTGACCTCATTTACAATGTGCTCAGGGATCCCCTTCCCCGAATCAATGACTTGTATATGCATCATATCCATACACACATCTATACTTAAATGAACCTGAGCGCCTTGTGGCGAAAACTTTAGTGCATTTGAGAGTAAGTTACCGAGAATTGTTTTAATTAAAACTTCTTCGCTTATAGGAATATTAATGTCATCACTCTCATTCTTTATTGATTTTACGAGCTGAATTCCTTTTAATCGATAGAGATCCAAGAAGTTATTTTCAATTCGCGAAAGAATATTAATCATACTAACTTTATGACTGATACCCTTATCACTTTGATACTGTTTTCTTATCTCCGTTTTAAACCTTATTAACTCATTTAATCTTTCATTGGCCTTTTCAACGAAAGAGATATCATCTCTTTTAATTGCTCGACTTAAGCTAAAGGACAAATAATTCAAATCATTAGATGTATCGTGAATCAAAGTTTTATAAAGAGTATTGGTAAGCTTCAACTCATCTTTTAACTCAGCATCAAGAATAACTTTCTTATCTAGAATCATCAGAAAAAAGCAGTACATGATTAAGATATAGTTTAAGACGGCAGCACTCCATCCCCATAGCTCAGTCCCAGGAACAAAGCGAAATACAGAAAATGAAATAAAGTTCAATGCACCAAGTGACATAACAAAGACATAGAAGAAATTTGTAAGCGAGCTTTTTCTTTTTAGAATATAGTATATCGCTGCAAAGCCAGGTGAATATGCACTCAAGACCAAGGGAAGACTAAAAGCTGTAAAGTTTTGTGTCCAAAAAGAAAGAGCGAAACTAATGCTGATCCCAGTTAAGTGCAAAAGACCAAAGTAGCGAAGGCTTAATCTCTTTTGTCCCGCTAATATATAATTACTTAAGAAAAATATTGGAAAGAACTGAAGGCAGAAAGAGCCAGCGGCCAAATGAGGTGTCACACCGACAGTGAAATTAATAAAGTACGCCAAAATGACTGTGACCAGAAATTTCTTAAAATCAAGATAGTCTTGATATCGATCAACGGCAGATACGAGAAATACACTCGCAGTACATAGTACTAGGAAGCCTAATAAAATGGCGTATAAAATTATAATTGAATCCACGAGTGTTCAGTACCATAAACAAACAGAAACAAATATACTTTATTAAGACAGTGAATCTTTTTCAGCCTATAAATACCTGATTTTACTGGCTTCCTAAGGCGTGGTTAATTTAATTTAAGAATAATTATCATTTGAACACATTATTTATTTATATCGACTTTTTTAAATAATGGCCCAAGTGTAATTCTCATACCTCAGGCCTAATTTTTAAGTTACTAAGCTATCTTTTCGATCTCTGTGTGCTCATTTAGTTTTCTCTCTTGGCCATAGTATTTTGGTGGCTTTTTAAAGTGTAGAAAAAGACTTGTAAGTAGGTAAGTCTTTAAAAATTCAAGATATCCAGATTTTGAAACTTGTACTAAATCTTCTTCATTTTCATAGTCAATGATACTATGGCAAAAGTTTTGATATTCAATATTATTTGCTCGACTCATCTGAAACATATTCGTTTTAAATCCCATCTTCTTACATGGAGACTTAAGAACAAAGCGATAAGGGTCAATACTGCACTCTTTTGGGTCCTGAAACCACTTCTTAATGTAAAACTCTTCGAGGAGTTTAACAACGTTGATATAGTCCTTTGGAGGCTTCTTAATTTGACTCTTTGGAGATGGCCAAACTTTGTGACTTATCTTATCGAATGCTTCAATTGCAGCAGGTGTAGCAGATATATTTGTCGTATAAAAACTCTTATGTTTTTTGAAATATTCTAACTTATTGAAACATGCCAACATGGCCATTGCATCATTACCTGTATATGAATTTGCAACCATAATTCCAACATGAAGAATATTAACAGAACCATCTTCAATTATATAATTCATCAAAAATGAAATATCCTTACCACGTGTATGAACAACTGAAACAATAATATGACTCAGAAAGCTTTTAATTTCATCCATATCCTCTAATTGAAGATATCTAATATTTACTTTTTTCTTAGAAGTATTATTAATTTCTACAATTGAACGGTACAAGCGCTTTAAGTTAAAATCATCCAAGTGAAGACCTGGCCTAAAATATGTTCTAAAGGAGTAACTCCCCCATTTAATCTCGTTCATAAATGCTCCCTAGGCAGCTTTCTTTACTTGTTTTCCTTTCTTACTCTTTGTCCCCGCTTTCATTAGCTGAAACTCATATTGGTCAAAGAACACACCTAAGTGGTCAGTGTGGGGAAGTCCACAGATAACTTTATAGGCTTCATTTGCCATTAATACACCAGAGAGCCAAACAACAGGCGTAAAGCTTGGTCTAGTAGCTTCTTTAGTTACAATTTTATCAACGAGATCCTTAGATATATATTTATAGGGAGAAAAGTGACTAAAGGTAAAATCGACCTCTTCCCTAACGGCTTGGTTACACAAGTCAGGAGTTAAGTCTTCAATAGCAACGTCTCTAGTACATAAATTAAGATAATCTTCCCAGTGGGGAGAATCAGGAGTCATTACAAATACCGACGCAAACGGAGTAATCCAGGCATCAACAATTGTAATACTTTTTCGGCGGGCAGCTCTCTCCAAAATCAATGAATAAAACATTTCGTCCATACCATTGATAACAATATCAACATCATCTAGGAGTGCTTCAATATTATCTTTTGTAACACCTTCGTTAAATGATTCAATTTTAAGATCGGGGTTTATACTTCTGAACTCCTCTTCTAAAACATCGACTTTGTATCGATCATAGTTCTTTGCATTACAGTGAATTTGGCGATTTGAATTGTGCGCTTCATAACGATCAAAGTCCGCTATTTTAATTTTTCCGATTCCCATACGAACAAGAACTTCACTAGCGACACCTCCCATACCGCCAACACCACAAACTAAAACTGATGCTCCTTGCAACTTATCTTGATCTTCTTGAGTAATTAATCCAATATTTCTTGAAAACATCTCTACCCTCCAGTTAACGTGAGAGTATAAATTAAAATATTTTTTTTGGAGAATTTGGGGAGTTACAACCGGGCCTTTTCAAGACCTCAGCAAAAATACTTGGCACACTCTTGTAATACTTGATACTTACGAGGAAAAATTAAGACTTAGAACTTTGACTATCGAGGTAGAGTACATTGTTAAAATCAGTTTCTTCTTGAGAAATATTCTTCAATAACTCAATTGAGGTTCCATTACCTAGGCTCGAAGAAATATTGACTTTGAATCCAAGTGCATTAGCAGTATCCATGATGATACTCATCCCATGACCTGATCCCTTCTCACCATTAGTTCCTTTTGTCGAACCAATTAGACCAACATTCTTTTTAATTAACTTAAGCTTCTCTTCTGGGATACCAACACCAAAGTCAACGATTCGTAAGCATAGATTCTCATCACACACAGACGCCGAGAAAACGATACTATCATTCATGTGTGAGAACTTAATCGCGTTATACATAATATTAGAGATTAAATTATTTTGGAGTGCGATTTTATTTGTATAGATAGTTAAGTTTTGATCAATTTTAAAATCATGAATAATACGAACACCTTTTTGAATAGCAATATCGTCATATTCAGTTACTGCCTCAATTAAAAGGTCGTATAAATTAATTTCTTCAAGTTCAAAAAGTTCACCATCAATATGAGTTGTAACAATTGAGTTTTGAATGATTCCTTTAACAGAGTTTGAAAATTGATTAATCTTATTAACCGCTTGTTCATACTCTCCATTTTCAATTCTTTTCTTAGCGACTTCAAGACTAAGAAGCTTATTGGCAACATCATGATGAAGTGTACGATTACTCAGATTTAACTCTGTATTTAGTAACTCTAAGCTTTTTCGATACTCTTCAAGCTCTAGATTCTGCTTTTCTAGAAGATTTGAATATTCCACATTCTTCAAAATAACTTCGTGAAGTTTTTTCTTTGTGAAGAAGAAATTATATAAGAGATTTGGGATACTAACTTTTGCAAAGGCTGCATTTCTTACAGAAAACACCACTCTATCTTCAACAATCAAATATTTCACTTTCGAGTATGTACGACAGCCGATGAAATTTACAGGAATCGTTTTAAAAAGTTCAACATACATATTGATGAACTCATGAAAGATATGTGCTGGGTCTGAAAATTCAAAAATAATTTGAAAAGAATCTGAGCTTAACTTCTTTGTATCAATCTTGATATTTGTATAAAGCATTTTGAAAGATAATTTCAAAAAGAATTCATAAAGTAAGCTATAACTAATGAAGTAAGTAACGATGTCAAAAAATGGTTTAATAACCCTATTTGAAACACCAGTATTACTGATAATCTCAGTGTAGTTTGGATACTTCTCAGAAAAGAAGATAGTAATGTCTTTAAACTCTTGCCACGTGATGCGTGACTTTACATCTAAGAGGTTTTTATCTTTAACAGGAAGTTCAGATATAAAGTCTTCAACGGAATCCCCCATTGAGCTTACACCATCGAAATATGCGACTAATGCCTTATTACTTACTTCCAATTAAATACACCTTACCAAACAATAAATACTGATTATCACTATAAGATTTAAAATGGCAACTTAAGTTATTTCTTTAACTTTACACCACAATATATATTGTAACCTTTGGCCAAGATTCTTAATAGCGATGCAGAACTTGCCGACAATCCAACCAAAAAAGAAAGTATTTCTATTTAGAAAAGACCAGGGTCAGATATCCTCAAAGCACTTTTGTAACAAATCACCATACTGTCTTCTTGCAACCTCTAACAAATCTTGAGATGAAGAAGGTGCATGGTAATTTTCAACAAAATGCTGATAGACTTCATTTCGAAAAGATTCTGGAAAATTCTTACCTTTGATATTGATATCCTTCCCCTTCACAAAGATAGTATTTGGAGTAAATTCCTTTGCAAAACTTGGAATATTTAATGTGTCTTTAAATTGAATATCACCATCAGGAAAAAGGCGTTTCTTTATTCGCTCTAATCCCCTTCTTCCAAAACAGGTATTTTTGTAACTATTAATCCCATGTGCAAGATAGAGATCCTGAAGCTTACTTTTAATTCCTAAAATTAAATCAGAGGCCGTATAGCCAAAGAATTCATGGGCAGCGATATGAGCATTAACTCCAGGAATATTTTGTGAGAACCAGTGTTGAGTATTTTTTAGAGCGATGTCTGAACGTGTACGGCTCCCCTTTATTAGCACATCAAAGTCTGCATGCATTAACTCATGAAAGATCGTTGAAGCAAGGATTGAAAATTGATACTCCTGCCCTTTAGGAAAGTCTGATAAACTTACAATCCGACGACCACGCCAATTCTTTTCACGTAGAACGATGGTGTTTGTCTTATCATTATATGTCGCTTCTGCCCCACTCTTATTCATGAGCCACTTTTCAAAAACATTAGGCTTCCTAACTCTAACTTTTTGTACCACATCATCCAAACGCGATAATTTTAGACCTAACTCATCTTCTAATGAATTTGAAAATTCAGATATTGTCACAGGCGAAGATGCCAAGACATAAGTTGAAAGTAATAATATAAGTATCGATTTCATATCCATAATTAGAACTAATAAACCTTCATAAGACTAGCTTTGTAAGAAAAAGATAAGATTCTTTACATGTGTGATATGACGTTATTACCGCGACTATCACGTTTATTATTCAACGATTCAGATAGTTGAGTTGAGAAAGGAATTTTAACGATTACCTTAGTCCCTCTTTTCATGCTCATGAAGTTAATTTCACCGTCAATTCGTTTGATGATGTAGCAGAGTATGCTGAGGCCCATTCCACTGCCTAATTCGTTACTAGTACCACTACTCGACCTCACTTTTGAGAAATTCGTTACTGATGAAATAATATCGTCAGGGATACCACCACCCGAATCAATAACACTAAAGTACACATGAGTTTTATCGTGAATCATTGAGAGATAGACTTTTGAACGTGGCTCAGAGAACTTCAAGGCATTAGAAACAAGATTACCTAGTATCGAGTTAACTAAACTTTCCTTACTAATTGGTAGCGATGCCTCGATACTTTGATGAGGATAAGTGACAACCAATTGAACTCGCTTCTTGTTAAAGTCGTCTTGGTAGTGAGAGACAACAGACTTCAGTATAGTCGTAAGCTCCACATCATATGAAAGGTTTTCCTTATTAAATTGTTTACGAATCTCTGCTTTAAATTTGATAAGCTCACTTAATCGATCATATGCCAATTTTACATAGGTCAAGTTCTCATCTTTTAACGCCCTTGAAAGACTCAACGACAAAAAATTTAAGTCATTTGAAGTATCATGAATAACGGCCTTATAAATTGCATTAATAAGCTTTAGCTCTTCTTGCAATTTATAATCCCCATCAACTTTCTTTACTAAAATCTTTATCAGAAGCCCCAACATGATTGCAATATAAGTGACTACCCCCGCACTCCAGCCCCAAATCCCAGAGCCTTTAATTGTAAAAGTAAATGGATAAGAAAATGTGACCATTGCTGCGATTGCAAAAATAGTAAAATAGAAGAAATTCACAACATACTTTATTCGCTTACCAAAGTAGGCCAATGCATAGATCCCCGGAGTGAAACTTCCGACGGCCACGGCAAAAGAATAATATTCAAAATTAAACCCAGCTAAATACAATGAAAGGCCAGCGATTCCACTCAAAACAAAAAGACTCATCAACTCAACTCGATACTGATTTAAGCGATTATTTAGAAAGAAATTACATATCAAATATAGTGGAATGAATTTTAAACCAAAGAATATGACGTCGAGTTCCCCCCATTGAACAAAATAAAAACGTGTAGCATAGAGAAAGAAATTAAGTATTAACGCTATCTTAAATTGCTGGTAGTCACTTTCTTTATCCACCATTGCAACAACATAAGTACTGACAACACACAGAAGTAGAAATGATAAGAGTACGATATAAAGGGTTGTCATATTATCCATACATCAAAACTAACATAGTGGAATACATGAACAATTGAAGAAAGGATAACTTAGCTTAACTTAAATTTTCTTCATATGTGACATACCGTCCGTCCTGGACATGCGTCCGCTCTCGGCTCCTGCCTCCGCGGACATACCGTCCATCCTGGACATGCGTCCGCTCTCGGCTCCTGCCTCCGCGGACATACCGTCCGTCCTGGACATAAAAGCCAAAGATTGAGGCAATCAACCGGGATAAACCTCAAAAATTTGCTTTTAAAAAGGAAGGCCCCCGCTAACCGACGGGAGCATACTATTGTATGTGACCGAGGTTTGCGGGGGCCTGACGCATTTAAAACGAATTTATGAGGTTTATCCCCCGAAGTCGTCGAGCATGATATCGTCTCTCTCAACCCCTAGGTCAAGAAGCATATCGATAACACACTTGTTCATGATAGGAGGACCACATAGGTAGTACTCACAATCTTCTGGAGCTGGGTGCTTAGCAAGATACTCATCGTGAAGTACTTGGTGAATGAACCCAGTGTAACCTGTCCAATTATCTTCCGGTAGTGCATCTGAAAGTGCAACGTGCCATGTGAAGTTATCATTTTCAGACTGTAGTCCGTCGAAGTCTTCAACATAGAACATTTCTCTAACTGAACGAGCACCGTACCAGAAAGTCATCTTACGTTTAGAGTGAAGTCTCTTAAGTTGGTCGAAGATGTGTGAACGCATTGGCGCCATACCAGCTCCACCACCAACAAATACCATTTCTTTATCAGTTTCACGTGCAAAGAATTCACCGAATGGACCAGAGATCGTAACTTTATCACCTGGCTTACAGCTAAAGATATAAGAAGACATTTTCCCTGGAGGAGTTCCTTTTGGAGCTCTTGGAGGAGGAGAAGCAATACGCACGTTAAGCATAATGATTCCCTTCTCTTCAGGGTAGTTTGCCATTGAGTAAGCTCTGATTGTTTCTTCGTTTACTGTAGAGTTGTATTGCCAAAGATTGAAATGATCCCAGTCTCCTCTATACTCTTCTTCAATATCGAAGTCTTTATAATCGATTGAAAGTCCAGCAGGTCTTTCAATTTGAATATAACCACCAGCTCTAAATGGAACTGACTCACCTTCAGGTAGCTCAAGAACAAATTCTTTAATGAAAGTAGCAACGTTGTGGTTAGATCTAACCGTACATTCCCATTTCTTTACACCAAAGACAGACTCTTCAACTTCAACTTCCATATCAGTTTTAATACCAACCTGACATGCAAGTCTTAAGCCTTCACGAGCTTCTTTCTTTGAGATATGTGACATTTCAGTTTCTAGGATTTCACCGCCACCAGAGTGTACGTGAACTAGACACTGACCACATGTTCCCCCACCACCACAGGCAGAAGATACGAATAATTTTTGATCAGCAAGAGCATTTAGTAGCTTTCCACCAGCTGGGATGTGAACTACTTTCTCACCGTTAATTGTTAGCTTAACGTCACCACTTGATACTAGCTTTGATTTAGCAAAAAGAATTACTAAAACTAGTGCTAGAACCACAACGGTAAACATTAAAACACCAAGAATAATTGCATTCATAATATTTCCTTTTTATTACTTACCGTTACTAAAGTTGGATTCCTGAAAAACTTAGGAAACCAAGTGCCATTAGACCTACAGTGATAAAAGTAATACCAAGACCTTTTAGACCATCTGGTACATCACTGTACTTCATTTTTTCTCTAATACCTGCAAGAGCTGCAATCGCTAGGGCCCAACCAAAACCAGAACCTAGACCGAAAACAACAGACTCTCCAAAAGTATAATCTCTTTCAACCATAAATAGTGAACCACCCATGATGGCACAGTTTACAGTGATTAGAGGAAGGAAAATCCCAAGAGCGTTATAAAGAGCCGGCATATACTTATCTAGGAACATCTCTAGGATTTGTACCATCGCCGCGATAACACCGATGTAACAAATTAGACCTAGGAATGAAAGATCTGTACCTGGAATACCTGCCCACACAAGAGCGTTCTCTTTTAGTAAGTAGTTATAAAGTAGGTTGTTGATAGGGATTGTAATTGTTTGTACAACAACAACCGCAACACCAAGACCTAGAGAAGTCTTAACCTTTTTTGAAACCGCTAGGAATGTACACATACCTAGGAAGAATGCTAAGGCCAAGTTCTCAATGAATACTGCTTTAATAAATAAACTTAAATAATGTTCTAACATATTTCACCTACCCTTACATTTCTTCTACTTGATCTTTCTTCCAAGTACGTAGTCCCCAGATGAAAAAACCAATTAAGAAGAATGCAGATGGTGCAAGAAGTGCCATACCATTAGTTTGGTACCAACCACCTTCTCCAGTTGTTGCTAAAATAGACATTCCAAAAAGTTTTCCTGATCCAAGAAGCTCTCTGAAAAATCCAACAAATACTAGTACAAGTGAATAACCGATTCCGTTACCAATACCATCAAAGAATGACATGATTGGAGGGTTCTTCATCGCATATGCTTCAGCACGTCCCATAACGATACAGTTTGTAATGATTAGACCAATATAAACTGACATCGATTTTGCAACGTCATAAACGTAAGCTTTTAAAACTTGATCTGTCACGATTACAAGTGAAGCAATAATTGTCATCATAACGATGATACGAATTGCACTTGGAACGTGGTTTCTAATTAAAGAAACGAATAAGTTAGAAAATGCACATACAACAGTTACGGCAAGACACATAACTGCTACCGATTCCATTTTTGTTGTAACCGCTAGAGCAGAACAAATACCAAGGATTTGAAGTGCAATTGGGTTATTTTCAAATAATGGAGAAACTACTGTTTCTTTAAAGTTCATTATTCACCCCCACCTTGTGTGAATTTATCAATGAAAGGTCCAAATGCATCGTCACCCATCCAATAGCGAACAGTTCCTGTTACACCATTAGCAGTAAGAGTTGCACCTGAAAGTCCATCAATATCAAAGCTGCTTGCTTTGCTAGCTTCGCCTTTAATTACTTGAATTTGTGGTTTACCTGCATCACCAAAGATTTTCTTCCCTGGCCATACCGATCTCCAGTGTGGGTTATCAATTTCACCACCTAGACCTGGAGTTTCTCCGTGAGAATAGAAACCAATACCTTTAACAGTATTAAGATCTGTCTCAAGAACTAAGAAACCATACATTGTTGACCAAAGACCTTTACCGTGGATTGGGAAAACAACAGACTTGATTTCTTCACCAGCTTTAACAAAGTAAACTTTAGAATACTTTGCACGGAACTTGATCTTCCCTTTGTCTTCAGACGCAGGAATTGCATAGTTCATTTTTGAATCTTTAGCAGCTTTTACAGCATCGAATTTTGTCACATCAATATCAGTAACATAGTCACCAGTTTTAAGATCAACTAGTTTTTCTTCGATTTGCTTATATGCTTCTAAGATTTCTTTCTTTTGAGCTGTAGCTTTTACAAGACCAGCAGTCATCAGAAGATTTTTCTTAACATCTAAAACTTTATTCTCATCTTGAAGTGGCTTCAGTGAAACCGCTGACCAAGATACGACAACTGAACAAACAACACATAGGATTGTTGCTACGATCAGAGTTTTTGCAGTACTATCATTACTCATCACTGCCCCCTTAAACCGTTTTGTATCCATTTGCACGTTTCTTGATATTTCCTTGAATTACAAAGTAGTCAATTAAAGGTGCAAAACAGTTTCCAAAAAGGATTGCAAGCATAGTACCTTCTGGGAAAGCTGGGTTAATAACACGAACAAGGATAACCATGAAACCGATTAAAGCACCATAGAACCAGTGTCCTTTGTGTGTCATAGAAGCTGATACTGGATCAGTTGCCATAAACACTGTACCGAAAGCAAAACCACCAATAACTAAGTGCCAAAGTGGAGTTACTGAGAACATCATATTTGTATCAGAACCGATAGCATTTAAGATTCCAGAAGTAACAACTGCTCCAAGAACCATTGAAAGCATAATTCTCCAAGAACCGATACCTGAAATGATTAGAACCGCTGCTCCGATTAAACAAGCAAGAGCTGAAGTCTCACCCATTGAACCTGGCATAAATCCTAAGAATGCATCTTGCATTGAAGTCGTGATTGCTCCAACACCACCAAGTGCCGCTTGAGAAAGAGCTGTTGCACCAGTGAAACCGTCTACTGCTGTCCAAACTGCATCCCCTGAAATTTGTGCAGGGTAAGCAAAGAAAAGGAAAGCACGAGCAGTAAGTGCAGGGTTAAGGAAGTTTTTCCCTGTACCACCGAAAACCTCTTTACCGATAAGAACACCGAAAGAGATCCCTACAGCTACTTGCCATAGAGGAATTGTCGGAGGAAGAGTTAGTGGGAAAAGCATCCCAGTAACAAGGAAACCTTCATTAATTTCGTGACCACGTACGATCGCGAAAAGAGCTTCCCAGAAACCACCAGCAATTTGTGTTACTAGAAAGATTGGGAAGAAATAAAGGAACCCGTGTAGAAGGTTTGCTACAAGGCTATCTGGAGAGAAGCCTGCACCAAGTGCTAAGATGATATCAGCACGCCAACCTTCAGGAGTCATACCAGCTGCTGCTGTTAAAGCAGAGTTGGCCTGAAAACCAGTATTGTACATTGCCATAAACATTGCTGGAATAAGAGCAATAGCAACTGTGATCATTAATCTTTTTAAGTCAAGTGCATCTCTAACATGAACTGAACCTCTCGCTACTCCACCTGGAGTATAAAGGAAAGTATCGATCATTTCATAAACAGCATAAAACTTTTCGAACTTCCCGCCTTTGGCGAAATTATCATGTTGAGAATCTAGAAGTTTGCGCAACATTGTAATTATCCTTCTTTCTCAATAGTAGTTAAACTTTCTCTTAGAGCTGGACCGAAATCAACTTTACCAGGACTTACGAAAGTACAAAGCGCTAAATCTTCTTCATCTAGCTCTAGACAACCTAGTTCGATTGCATAGTCATCATCTTTCGTTACAAGTGCTCTTAAAAGTTGAGTTGGTAGCATATCAAGAGGCATTACTTTTTCGTATGACCCAACTGGAACCATAGCTCTATCAGAACCGTGAGTAGCAGTTGTGAAATCAAAAATCTGCCCTGGCTTTAACCAGTGTAGGAAAGTACGCTTAACAGAGAATTTATTAAGACCTGGCTTGTGCCATCCTAAGAACTCTCTTTCACGTCCTTCAGTAAGTAGAGAAATTTGGTTATGGAAACGTCCAAGGTAAGAAAAAGTTCCAACCATTGCACGTCCACTGAAAACAGAACCAGAAACAACTCTCACCTCACCTTGTCCAACTTTACCAGAAGTAACTTCAC
>NZ_JBEBMT010000001.1:623530-678513 GCF_043196705.1 Halobacteriovorax sp. HFRX-2_2 | reverse complement strand
CCAACCATTGCACGTCCACTGAAAACAGAACCAGAAACAACTCTCACCTCACCTTGTCCAACTTTACCAGAAGTAACTTCACCTAAGTGAGCACCTGGAACAGTTTTAACAAGTGTTGGGTTTACAGATGCTGGACCTGCAATTGAGATAATTCTTTCTGTTGATAGTTCACCAGTTGCAAATAATTTACCAATAGCAATTACGTCTTGGTAGTTAATTGACCATACAGTCTTATTTGCACTTACAGGATCAATAAAGTGAATGTGAGTTCCTGCGTTTCCTGCTGGGTGAACACCTGCGAATTCTTTTGTTTCAACTTTAGTCGTTGAAGGCGTTGGAATATTTGCACCAGCTGCCTTACAAACGAAAGTTCTTCCGTCAGTCAGCTTTGAGATTACCTCAACACCGTTTACGAAATCTTCGCTTGCTTCAGCAATTACTACTGCTGGATCAGCTGCAAGTGGATTTGTATCCATTGCTGTTACGAAAATCGAATGTGGCTCAGAAGCTAAAGCTGGTGCTTTAGAAAATGGCCTTGTCCTGAAAGTAGGCCATAGACCTGATTCAACTAGAAGTGCTTGAACATCTTCTTTTGCTAAATCTTTTACTCCCGTCCCTTTGTAGTTTTCAAATGTAACTTGCTCGTTACCTGAAACTTCAATTACTAAAGTTTCAAACGCTCTTCTTGCACCACGGTTAATTTCAATAACCTTTCCGCTGATAGGTGCTGTATAAAGAACACCCTCAACTTTCTTACAAGAAAATAACGCCTGACCTTTTTTAACTTCGTCACCTACTTGAACAAGCATAGTTGGCTTCATTCCAACATAGTCTGGCCCAGTAAGCGCGACTTTAGTCACTTGAGGTCCTACCTCAATTTTTTGTGATGGCTTCCCACTGATAGGAAGATCCAATCCTCTCTTAATGTGAATCATAGCGACAAATCCCGTTATCTTGGTTTGTTAACAATAAAATATTTATGAAATTATTAGTTTTTTAACAGAAATACATAAAGTTGTAACCCTAATTTTAACTAATCACGTACTCGATTAAGAGACCATAACGCGTTAAAACAAAGGCTATTTAGTCGACAATTATCGACCACAACATTTCTTGAATTTCTTACCTGAGCCGCAAGGACATGGGTCATTGCGTCCAACCTTGGCGCCATCTCTCTTTACCTGCGCTACGATTGGCTCACCGTCAACAAAGAACCAGTCTCCATCAACTTTAACAAATTCAGAACGTTCATAATGCACATGGTCTTGTCCGCCTAGGCCAAAAGTTGCCTTAAACTCAACCATTCCCCAGTCGTCCCTCTCTGTCCCCTCTGCAGTGTCAACGATCTCAAGACCCTTCCACTCAGATTGCGATGACCACGCCTTGATTTCATTTACATCCATATCCTCTCTATGATCTGGGTGTGTTGAATCAACGATGAAATCAATATTGCCGATTGTATAAGCAAAGTAACGTGCACTCATAAGTTGAGCTGCAGTTTGGGCCTTGGCCTCACCTTTAACAATTGCTTCACATGTCTTTGTATCAAGACCAGAATTACTCATAATAAACTCCATTTAATATCGATATAATAAGTCGGTAAAATTTGTGTTTGTTTCATCAAAATATACCTTGCTTTCTAGTAGTCGACTAGAAATAAATGTAAAATGCTCTCTTAGCATTTTCTGGTATTTTGTACGACTTCTGCGAATGGCATATTCGTCTTTAAACTCAAGATCTTCAATCTGACGATCCAACTCTTTATCTGTTGGAACTGTTAGATAAAAATACTTTAATTTGGAAGCTAGAATTGGCAAACAGTACTCTAGCTCTTCATCTGTGAGGTATTGAAAAACGCTTGTGCAAACACCAAGATCAAATGACTTCTTAGTGTTTTCATTCTTTCGACACCAACTAACAATATCTGTTTTTTCTAACTTAAATTTCGTTGATTCGATCTTATTGATTTCGCGATCTTTAACAATTTTGTAAGCGTGCTCACTTGGCTCAATACCATGGGCCTTATAGGGCTTAAATTCCTCTAAAAGTGCCTCAAATAAGTGACCAAGGCCAAAACCTAAGTCAATGATTGAGCTGATATCAATATACTCTAAACCAAATAAATTTTTAATATAGCCAACGTGTTGTTCCACATTACCTATTCCATCCATTTGATCAGCTTCCTCGTAATTGACGTCCCAATAGTCTTTCGAGAACCCTTGTGATCCTTTTTCTTTCATGTTGATTTAACCTTTAATGTCTTTCCAATTAAGTATGCATTCGAAATAAATCGGTAGATACCCACCGAGAAAATTGCCCCCCAAAGGAGCAAGAAGGATTGATTCAAATAGCTTAAGTAGGCGAGAGGAAGAAAGCATGTAAAGAAGGCGATCACCATATGGCGCCCTAAGAAATCGAAACGATTGATACCAAAGACAAGGCCATCGTAGACATAGGCAATCGACACCGGAATCTGGGCAATAGCAAGGAAGTAAATAATCCCTTTTATCGTTTCATGAATGCTTTCATCATAAGTAAAAAGTGAGATCAGAGGACCGTTAGCAAAGGTGAAGATCAAACAAAAGATAATCCCGATAGCTCCCCCCATAACAAGAAGTTTATGGAAGATATCTTTTAACTGCTCATGGCCTTCATTTTTAAAGAGTGTTCCTCCAATAATATTGCCAGAGGTGGCCACGCCATCTGTAAAGAAGGAAGCAAATAGCCAAAGATTTAATATAATTTGATGGGCCGCAAGAGCTTTTAAAGAAATGGAGCTTGCTACTTTTGTGGCCAAGAAAAAACTTAGTGTTAAGAAGGCCGAACGCATGAAAACATTGATCGAGCTTTTCCCCATATGAAAAGCATCGGCCAGGATAATTTTTTGCGATAAGAAAAGATGGCGAACCTTTTCATGTGTAAGTATGTAGTAGAGACTGATAAAGAAGCCAGTTGCATTAGCAATAATTGTTGCAGCTGCAACACTTGAAAGACCCATATTGAGTTGGTAGAGCCCAAGGTAAGACAAGACAATATTTACCGAAGTGGCCACACCAATAATGCCTAAGACAATATTTACCTTTGCCATTCCTCTAAGAACAGATAAGGCCGACATGAATAATAAAATAAAAACATGTCCATATAGTCTCGTTAAGAAATACTCATCACATAAAGAGTAAAGTTCTTTCGTTACACTTAAGAAGTCATAAACAAAGTGACGTGCCGGAACAAAAATCAAAACCAGCAAGAGTCCAATGGAGAAAGCAATTAAAAATGTTACCTTAATAAGTGAGACAACATTTTCATACTCCCCCTTGGCAAGCTTTTGCGAGATCGCTTGAATAGGCGCATGTACTAAGAAGTTAAACATCCAAGTGATGGATGACATAATAGAAACGCCGATGGCCATAGCGGCCAGCATATTCGTATCAAAATTTCCAACAAGAGCTGTATCGACGATTGAACTTAGTGGCTCGAGCATCGATGCGAGGATGGAAGGAATAGAAAGGGCCCAAAGGCCCTTATATGTTAACCAATTACGGTCCAAAATTTCTTCTTTAAAATTTCTTAGTATTTAGTTACTGCAGAAAAGATTGCAACAAAGATTAGTGCAAGGATTAAACCTAGACCTGCAAGGCGATTTGCTTTCATGCGTTTTGCAAGAATTGGCCCAAGCGCAGAAACGGCAACCCATAGTCCAACCTTAACCTTAACCCATAGAGGCCAACCAGCACCATGACTAACACCGATACGAGCAAGAAGCCCCATACCACCTACGAAAAGTAGGAAACTTGCAATACCAGAAGTAATTTTAAATAGCTTTCTGTTTTGCGCTTCAGTACTTACAAATTGAGGTGCAAAGGCAGCAACCATAAGGACAACCATAAACACGTGAAGTACTTTGTAAAATTCATAACTCATTTCTTTTCTCCATTTCTCTCTTCAAGACTCGTCATTCTATCATTTAATATATTTAAAGTTTTATTTAACTTAGCTAGTTCTCTTTCTAGCATTAAATCTTCTCTATGTAGACTTGATTGCATCCCTTCTACATTTCTTTTTAAGACTTGTACACGTCTTCCGATCGTAAGAAATTGGCGCCCAAGCATGACATTAGCAAAAATTGCGGTATAAGTGGCAAATAGCCCCGTTCCAAAGATCATTAGAACAATTGCAATAACCCTTCCCCATAGTGTTACAGGAGTAATATCTCCGTAACCAACAGTGGTTATTGTGGTAAAGGCCCACCAAATAGCATCTCCAAGCTCAATAACTTTTGGATTGTGCCCTTTTTCAAGGTGTAAGAAGACGAAGGCGAAGATAACAACACCGAGGTTGCCGATGATTGTAATAAACCAAAAAGCAACGGTTTTGAATAAATAGATAAAGCGTTCAACAAATACGCGAAAGCCGGAGCGCAAAACTAACCTCTTCTACAAAATTTTAATTTACTATATAATATTTAATATGAGCTATTTTGGAAACAGCAATAAAGGAGAAAAGATCTTTCGCGGTGCATACAACTACTCCCGCAAGGATAATCTCTATGCTGAAGAAACATTTGAAGTCTACCGCAGGCCAAAACTCCACCAAATCTACTTTGAAGGAGAAATGCTGGCACGTGTAATGACCGGAGAGCTCTTAAAAATCAATGTCGCCTACACTGTTGATAAGGAATACACCCCAGTCAAAGTGCAAATCATTAAAAGTCTTGGAGAACAGATCTCTAAAGAAATTTTCTTATTTGATCATTCGACGAGTGAGCTCAAGTATCAATTTGAATGCGATGGTGAAGTTAATCAAGAATCCATCACGACTTCTCCAAAATTCTATGTCACCACTCCATTAAGCTGTTGCAGTATGCTCTTTCTTTGGTCAAAGAAATTTGACTCGGTTGGAAAGAACTACTACTCATTCTTTTCTTCAAATAATCAGTGGAAGTATGAAGGCCCTATTATCAATAATAATATCGTTGTTGAAAGAGCAGCGCAAACTTCTGAGTCAATCAAGATAGCAGGCGCAACAGTAACGGCCGTTCAGTATAAGTTATTTGAAAAGCTGGACTCAGAAGATAATAAAGACATGAAAGTAGATCCAGAGTTCCTAAGTATCTGGCTATCTCAACACCAAACCATTCCCTATATTATAAAAGATAAGCAAGGGACGAATATTTCGATTAAATATCTCAACAACCTCGATCGAACTTAACGATGAAAAGGCTTTGGATATCAACATTTATGTTAATTTTGATATCTTCTTGTGCTGGAAATATTTGGGTTGAAAGTACCAGACCTGACAGTAACGCCATAAATAGTGTCTTATCAAAAGATTATGGAGAGAATTCAAGTCTTGATTTAAAACTTAACCAATTAGATAAAGTCGAGTTCTCGCAAAACTTTAGGCCATGCTGTGCTTTTGGGACAAATTTTAAAATCAAACTTTTATCCATTCCAATCCCTTTTTTTAAAGAACGAAACACTGTCAACTACCAATCACTTGGAACACATATATACAATATTAATAATTTCTCAAAAGAAGAGATGGCCTCAATTGGCAAAAGAAATCCAGAAGTTAATGGGCTTATTTATACGAAAAGAGGTGGCCTAATTGATACTGCTCACATCAGGGATACAGCGGATATCACATTAACCCTTTTCTATAAGATTTATCCCAAATTAGGTACTGACTTTAAAATTGAATTACCCGAAGAAATTGGTAAGCGAGTAATTATTTTCAAAGCATTTGATACTAGAAAATTACAAGGTAAAGAGAAGATTTATTTTACATCGGCACTTGCTTCAAAGCTTGCATATGAAATGGCCATTTCTCATGAATTTGCTCAATGGCATGGCTACAGAAATGTCTCAATATTTTCAGAGGAACCATCTGCTTATTCTCCAGAGGATCTCTATTCAAATATTCTTGGCGCCAAGATCGCTTCGGCCTTAATCAACGAGCACCTTACCTTTTCCAGTATACAATACAATTTGAATATGACTTCCTGGCTTAAGGAGTCGTTAAAAGAGTTAGAACCAGTCGATAAAGATGAAACGCAAAGGCTTCTTATGACAACCAACAAAGTGTGGTGGGATATCGATATTAGATTGCCAGAGAAATTCATGTTGAAAAAAAGAGACTACGGCCTATCAATGAAGCTGGCACCTCTTGAGATTGCGGCCTCCCCTCTTAAAAATCCAGTTGTGCTTGAAATGAAAAGCTTTTTTAAGAGTTACAATTTAGACGAGATTGCAGTCATTCAATTTGAAATCGATTCATCATATGAAAAGACATTTAAGCACGTTCCAAAACACCTTTGGAATAAGAAACTCACAATTAAAGATTTTAGAAAGATCGCTCAATACGATAAAGAATTTGACGAAAACTACCTTAAGAATAATTAACTTCAAAAAACGTATAAGATAGCTATATGAAGAATTATATTTTTATATTTAACCTTTCTTTACTCTTAATCGCGACTTCCTGTGCGAAGCTACCTGCTAGTAGAAGTGATATAAGTAAGAAGAATGAAATCCATCTTTCACAGCAACTCTCACCTTTTATGTCAGATGGTTGTTCGAAGTGGCCGGACGGAACGATTTCAAAGCCAGATGCATGGCTTAAGTGTTGCTTTGTCCACGACCAACATTATTGGCTCGGAGGCACAGAGGCCCAGCGCTTTAATGCCGACCAGCAGTTGAAAGCATGTGTAAAAGAAGAGTTCACTGATTGGATGTCGATTGTCATGTACCTTGGGGTTAGAATTGGCGGTGGCCCTCAGTACCAAACATCTTATCGTTGGGGCTATGGATGGAGTTATGACAGAGGTTATATCCCCCTAACCCAAGAAGAGATCGACTATGCCAAGACAGTCGCTCCAAAAGAGTTTGATGATATTAGAAAGTATATAAGGAAGACAAATTAATGAGGATCATATTCTACCTACTTATTCTTCTTAGTCCCTTATCAACTTTTGCCCAAGAAATGCCGGTCAATAAAGTTAGTGAGGAAAAACCTCGCTACTTTCCAATTTGGGGAGAAGAAGCAAAGAAGCGAGGCTACACTCTACCTCGTCCTTATGGGGTTAATGTTTCTAGAATAGAACATGATGAAAAATTTGGTGTTGATAAGGCAACTTTAAATGGTGAAGACCTATTTGCAGCACTTCCTGTTACTGGTGATGTGAAAGTCGATACTGAAACAAAAATCAATATGATTCGAACTGATTTTTGGCTACTCCCTTTCTTTAATCTATACCTTGGCCTAGGTCAGATTCACTCCAATGTTCAACTTGAATTTAAAACCCAGCTCCCAATTGTCGGTGCCCAACAACATAAGATACCTTTTAAAGCAAAAGGTACTGTCGCAAATCTTGGAGGAGTCTTAGTTGCTGGCTACAATAACTGGTTTGCCATGACTAATTTCAACTTAACTGACGTTATCATTGAAGATGAATTAGATGTAAATCTCTATAGTATCGCTTTTCGAGGCGGATACAATGCAGGGAAACTTCAAATCTTTACAGGGGCCATGTATATAGACAGCAATATTCAAATTACCGGCTCACGCCAAGATATAATTCTTAACGTAAGCCTTTCATCTAGTGGATGGCACGGACTTGCGGGCCTTAACTATGAAATAAATCGCGAATTTGGTTTGACCACAGAATTAAGCTTCGGTGATCGTTATATGTACCTACTCGAGTTTGGTTACCGATTTTAATCCAACGTATTCACAAAATCCTTAGAAGCTTCAAGTGCTTCTTTAAAATTCGTACGGTGAATTTGATATGGCTCCATCTGTTTTGTAAGCTTTGCCATTGTCGAGTTCTTCCACTTTTTTACACGTGAGTCGATAACAACGACCGCACCTGCATCAGTTTCAGTTCTTAACAGCCTTCCAAGTTTTTGATGTAGGTTTCTTGTTCTATGGGCAAGATAGTAATCTTCAAACTCGTTACCAATATTTGTTTCATAGTACTCACGGCGAAGACGAATAACCTGCTCCATTGAAAGGTCTGGAATTTTATCAATAAAGACAAATCTTAAGGCATCACCAGGAACATCAATCCCCTCACCAAAAGACTCCATTCCAATTAGGATTCCGTTTCCACTCTCTTTAAATTCTTCAACAACATTGGCCCCCATACCTTGAACAAAAACGGGAAGCTTGCCTTCAAATTTATCAAGCATATATTCCACGGCCTTCTCAAAGCGAGCACGAGCAGAGAATAAGAGTAAAGTTCTTCCATCGATATCTTCAATAAAAGGAGTTAGGCGATCACAAATTGTTTTCACAAAGTCCTTATCATAAAGAGATGGTGTATCATCGCATAAGAAAACTTTTGTACGGTTCTTATAATCATATACTGAAGGTAGATAGAGCCCTGTTCTAAAGCGCCTCTCAGGTTCACTATAAAGATAACCTGTCGACCACTCCATCCCGCGACTTCCTTGATCCCCATGCTCATTTCCTAGCGTTGCAGAAGTGTAAACAACCGATGAAGAAGTTTGTAGTAGTTGGTCATGTAAGATGCGTCCAGTATTGATTGGCCCTGCACTTAGTAGGAATCCTTGCTGCTCATGATACTTCATTGAAAGAGAATGAGGCTGAGAAGAACTTTCAATCTTTAATAAGACCGCAAGAGCATTCATCACATCTTCAAGTTGCCCCACAAATGCTTCAAAACGAGTCCAAGCCGTAATTTCACCTTGGCCTTGCATATCGCTCACCTGCCAGCGAATCGTATATGGGTATAATCTTTCATAAACTGATTTAAGAAGATAGAAAATACTCTCCAGATGGTGGAAGACACTTAGGCGAAGGGCTTCCTTTTCTGTTGGCATAATCATTGGAAGCTCATTCCAAAACTTGTCAGTATAGCGAGGCATCTTTTTAAAGATCATTTCAAACTTCTCAGGAAGCTCAAATAAGTGATCCCTAAGCATTGAGGCCGTATCAATTGATAACATTCGAAGAGATGAGATCTCTTCTTCTTGATTCTCTTCAATCAATGTATTGATTAGGTAGAAAAGAGAACCTAAACCTTGTAGATTTTGAAATTGCTTGTGAAGACTTTCAAGATCACTCTGTGCCACCTCTGCAGAGAATGCCTTAGTCGCCTCACCTTCGATTTTATGGGCCTCATCCACCACAACGTAAGCAGGTCTAGGAAAAGACTTTGTCCAAGAAAACATCAGAGCATGATTTCCGATAATGATATCTGCCTCCTTAGCATCTCGAAGTCCACGAATATAAGTACAATTGGCATAGAATGGACACTGCTTACTTGAGCAAGCACGGTAATCAACGGCCAAATCTTTTTGAGCTTGTGAAAAGTTTTCAAGCTTCATACGAAGAACAAATGGTAGATCATCTTTTGAGATCATATGCTCTAGCGCACTATTTGAGTTGTGATAAAAAAGAGATTCAAAATAGATATCTGCAAATTTATCTTTTAAGTCATTACTTTGAGAAAAAAGGTCCTCTTCATTTTGTCTTTGGGTAAAAAGAAGTTCACAAAAGTGATTGCTTGAACCAACAAGTTGTCGAATCTTTAAGTCCTTAGGAGAGACTCCTAAGAGCTTATGAAGAGCAGGAACATCCTTATTCATGGCCTGGGCCTGAAGAGTCTTAGTTCCCGTTGCCACAAGAACTTGCTTTTGTTCACTAAGGGCAAATAAAGCACTTGGCACTAAGTAGCCAAGCGTTTTCCCCGTTCCAGTTGGCGCTTGCACCATGGCGTGAATATGATTCTTGAAAGACTGACCAACTTTAAGGGCCAAGTCTTCTTGAGACTTACGGTAGCGGTAACCATTAAATAGAGTTGAAACCTTATCTTCGTCACTGAAGATATTCTTCACATTCTGGCCATTGAAGGTCATATCAAAATTTTGCTCATACACTTGCTTATCTTCAAGTGTTTTAGGATATGCCCACTCTAAGGCCATCTCAATATGAGCTGCCGGATCGAAATCAATCTGTTCAGATATCTCAAATAATTCTTCTTCATAGAGACATAGGAATCTAAAGAACCAATAGTCCTGAAGTGAGTATTTATGCATTAAAGACATCATGAAGTTATACTTACCAGCATCTTTCTTCGTCATAAGAGCTGCAACAATCACAACTTTTAAGAGGTCAACTGAATCTTGAAACCCTCGGTGCAATTCTTTTTCAGCTAGCCCAAAACCAACAATAAAGTTTTCAAGCTTCAGTGAAGACATATGTGGAAAAAGAAGTGATAAGAAGTAGAGCGAGTCTTGCCAACGATGCCCTTCTCTAAAGTCGAGGGTTTCAAAGTGATGGTCTAAGAAGCCGGCCTCAAAATCTGCATTATGAGCAAGAATGTCATGGCCATCTAACTCAAGAACTTCTCCGATGACATCATCAAGAAGTGGAGCACGCTTTAGCATCTTATTATCAATACCAGTTAACTTCTGGATGAATTTGGAAATTTCAAAACTTGGACGACACAGAGATTCATATTTATGAACGAGTTTTGTCCCTTCAAATTGAAGAAAACCAACATCTATTATTTCATCAACACTACAATCTGCACCCGTTGTTTCAATATCAAGAAGTGCCCATTTGCCTAGTGTGTTATTTTCTGTATTCATCGTATCCATGCTTGTTTACTGCTCCCATTGGCGCTAGGCCTTTATTTAATTTATCATTGTTAAATCGTATTGATAATCACCTTTTTATGTCTTATTCTAAGCTACATATTATTAATATTTTTATTACGTAAGGGTGCGCCATGTCTTCTGCGACATTTTTTCAAATTCAATCATTTCTGATCCTATCTTTAATGATTTATGGAGTAACCCAGAGCAAAAAACGCCAAAAGCACGTAAAGATTATGTCTGCTGCGATGATTTGGGATGTTATCTTAATTCTACAAATTGAATTAAGCCGCAGTGCTATCGATAAAGCAATGGAAGTTTTCCAGTCACAAACAGCACTTAAGATTCACCTATTCTTTGCGGTATCAAGCGTACTTCTTTACATCGCAATGGTTATCTCTGGCCGTATGATTCTAAAAGGTAATTCTAACTTTATTAAGAAGCACCGTTACCTAGGTATCACGACTCTAGCGTTTAGAATTTTAACTTTTATCACAAGCTTCTATGCAGCTTCTAAAGTTGTACTATAAGAAAGAGCGAAAGCAGAAAGCGAGTTATTTATGTTATTTGAACAAGTAAAAACAATCATCGAAGAAAATATCAAAGATTCACAAGTAATGATCTACGACCTAACTGGCGGCGGCGATCACCTAGGTATCACAATCGTTAGTGACGAGTTTAAAGGCAAAATGCTTCTAGCTCAGCACAGAATGGTTATGGATATTTTAAAGCAGAAGTTAAGTGAAGACTTACATGCGGTACAGCTAAAAACTCTAACTGTTGAACAGGCAAAAAATCAGGGACTAATCTAGTCCCTGTTCATATTTTTCAATAAATAAAAATCAAATTGATTATTTCTTAGTGGTGATCATCCATCATTGCATCATCAAAATCTTTACATGCAATTGCAAGAGAAGCCGGAAGAAGGGCCCAGAAACCAACTAAACTAAGTGCTACGAATACTTCTAAACTCATATATTATTCCTTTTATTCTAAATTTCTTTGAAATCTATAGACCATTATAGGTCATTTAAACTTTCCTGACTAGAAAATTCGACTTCTGGCGCCTGGCCCTTGTCGATTTCAACTTCCATAATCCTCTGAAATCTCTTAGAAATCTTTCCAGTCGTTATATTAATATTATTTACATCTTTAGTAACCGTCGCTAAGTGCTTAGTTAGATCGCCCCATCTCTTCTCATAGAGGCCAAAATCAACTCCTAGCTTATTGATCTCTTCGTGAAGAATCGACATATACTTAGAGCGCTCCATATTCATTAGAACTGACTGAACTGTAGTTAATGTGGCCATAAAAGTTGTCGGTGAAGCAATCCAAACATTCTTCTTTTGTGAGTAAGCGATAATATCTTCGTGATAAGCATGAATCTCTGCAAAGATTGCCTCAGCAGGAAGAAATAGAACGGCCTGCTCAGAAGTTTCACCCTTAATAATATACTTAGAAGAAATATCATCAATATGCTTTTTAACGTTCTTCACGAACTCGCGGCGAGCAACAGTCTTTTCCTCTACCGATCCCTCAAACATTCTCTTAAAGTTCTCTAATGGAAATTTCGAGTCCACACAAAGTCTTCCAATTGGCTCAGGCAGATCAAGCATGGCATCCACAAGCTTGTCATTACTTAACTTATACTGAAGCTTGTAGTACTTATCACCTTCTCCAAAGACAGACTTCAGAAGAGAAGTTAGCTGAACCTCTCCAAAAATCCCACGTGATTTCTTATCGGTTAAAACCTCTTGTAGACTTACAACATTCGTTGAAAGAGATTCGATCTTCTTTTGGGCCTCATCAATTTTAGCAAGACGAGCAATAATGCCAGTAAAAGTTTCGTTAGTTTTTTTGAAACCTTCATTTAAGTTTTCTTGAACCTTATTATTGATCTTTTCAAGCTTTTCTTGAATAGCATGATTAGTCTTATCAAATTTCTTTTCAAGGTCTTGCGTTAACTGATCCTTAAAACTAAACATGTCTTTATTAAGAGCACCTTTTGTCTCCATTAGGCGCTCAACCACGATCTCACGAAGATTTGAAAAATTCTCCGCTAGCTGATTATTATTTCTAAAAAGCGTCTCTGTTATATCATCTTTTTGAGAACGGATGAGATTTGTGACTTCATCAAAGTTAACAGTGTGCTCTTTCTTAAAAATTAGAAATAAGAAAGCTAGGATCGCTATTTGTAAAACGATGACAATAATAATTGGAGTCATTAGTTCTTCCCTTCAACTTGTGGCGTAACATATTTTTGGGCCTTTTGCTCTCGCCCTTTTTCTTTAATGAACTGAAGGCCATCAATCCATTTACCTTGAACACGAACACCCCAGTGTAAGTGTGGAGCGCTAGAGCGACCAGTATTACCACTTAAAGCAATGATTTGACCACGCTTTACTGTGTCACCTTGATTAACCTTGAACTTTGACAAGTGGCAATACATTGTTATGACACCAGCTCCGTGATCAATGAAAACAGCATTTCCATTAAAGAAGAGGTCCTTAACAAGAATAACCTTTCCGTCATTAGAAGCCTTTACCGGAGTCGGCCTTCTGGCGCGCATATCAGTTCCTGAGTGCCAGCTATTCTTCTTATTATTGAAGACACGACGATTTCCGTAATAGGCCGTGATTTTAGAGTCGAGAGGCTTAATAAACTCTTTATCCGTTAGTGATTTCTCCAGCTCAGCTGTAGCATAAGCGTCTTTTTGTAACTTTACTTCTTCCTGCCAGCGTTTGACGGCCTCAGGTGATAAGTCGACATGCTTTTTTGAAACCTTGATATATGATTTCTTATAATCAAACGGCTTAATTTCAAATGTTGCAATATGGTATTGAACCTCTTGGCCATAGACCTCAGATTTTAAATAGCAATGAACTGAAGTTGGCGCATTCGTCTCTTCGCCATCTTTTGTCTCAAAGTACCAATATTTTGGTGCCCACACCGTCTCAAGCGTATTTCCCGTTACATTGTGTCCGAGAGTGTCTTCTCCACAAAGAACGCGAAATTTCTCACCAATACTTGGCAATTCCAAGACAATTTTATTGACCTTACCAGGATGGGCAACTCGCTGTTCAACTTCGTATGTCCCAAGCTGTGGTAGTGGCCTGATTCCAGCACATGAATAGATAAATAGAATAAAGAAAAGTGGTAATAGCTTTGTGTGTTGTCTCATAAGAAAATTATGGCAAAGAAGTCACGTTTTTTAAAGGCCTATTGCTTTAAAAGTATTAAAAATCAGGGTATAAACAAATATATTTATTTCGAAGGGGTAATTTAATGGCGACTATTAAGCCGCAAAATGCAAAAGGTACAAGAGATTTCGGACCAATCGAGTCAGCAAGAAGAAATCATATATTTGAAACAATTAAAAAAAGGTTTCAATCTCATGGTTTTATGCCACTTGAAACACCGGCCGTTGAAAACTTGAACGTACTGACGGGAAAATATGGAGAGGAAGGAGATAAGCTTCTTTTTCGCGTTCTGAACTCTGGAGACTTTTTAAAGAAAGTTAAACCTGAAGATCTTCAAGAAAAGAACCTTGGTGCAGTTTCGAGTAAGATGTGTGAGCGTGGTCTTCGCTACGACCTCACAATTCCATTCGCTCGTTATGTGTGTGCAAACCTAAATGACCTGGCCCTGCCATTTAAGCGCTACCAAATTCAGCCAGTATGGCGTGCTGACCGTCCTCAAAAAGGACGCTATAGAGAATTCTACCAGTGTGATGGAGATATCATCGGAACAGAATCACTTCTGAGTGAAGTATCACTTGTTGAAGTCTATCACGATGTATTTAAAGACCTTAAAATCGACGGTGTTGAAATCGTTATTAATAACAGAAAAATCCTACAAGGAATTGCAAGCGTTCTAGGTGTTAGTGACAAATTAACAGATATGACAATTGCCATTGATAAGCTCGATAAAATTGGTGCTGAGAAAGTTGGAGAAGAACTACTTAATCGTGGCTTCAATGAGGACCAAGTAAGTCGTCTTTCAACTCTTCTAACACTTGAAGGTAGCTCTGATGAGAAACTAGCAAAGATTAAAGACTTTCTTGGTGAAGATGAAATTGGGAAGCTAGGACTTGAAGAGCTGAAATTTGTTCTTTCAAATGTAAGAGAGCTTGGTATTGAGAACCTTGTCTTTGATCCTACACTGGCACGTGGGCTTGATTACTACACAGGCTGTATCTTTGAAGTAAAGCTAGTTGATGGTTCAATGGGAAGTATCGGTGGCGGTGGACGCTATGATGACCTAACAAGTATGTTTGGCCAAAAAGAGAAGCTTTCTGGTGTTGGAATCTCATTTGGTGCAGAAAGAATCTATGATGTGATGCTTGATCGCGGATTATTTGAAGATATTAGCGCAAGCGTTGATTATATGATCATCAACATGGATGACAACGATCAAAAAGAATACCTACAAATTGCTCGCAAATTTAGAAGTGAAGGCCACTCAATTGAAATCTACCCTACTTCGGCCAAGATGAAGAAGCAGATGACTTACGCCAATAAGCGTGGGGTTAAAAATGTAATCTTCTATGGTGAAGCCGAGAAAGAAAAAGGCGTGTTACAAATTAAGGACATGCTCTCAGGTGAACAAACAGAAATATCAAAATAGTCGATCCTAGACATAAAAAAAGGCCAGCTAAGCTGGCCTTCTTTATTTCTAACGAAATTGATTCGTGTCGATTATCCTAGGATATCGTATGGACGAATTGTCTTTCTACCGTTAGCTGTACATCTCTTTTGAGCTTGATCAACTAGCCAGTATACGTACTCGTTCATTGCTTCAAGAGCGTCTGAAGATACGTTGTATCCTTTACCCTTAAGAGCTTCTTTAGTTTTTGAACCAACTAGAAGCATTTCTTTTTTCTTAGTTGCTTTTTTAGCTGTTTTCTTAGCTGCTTTTTTTGGAGCTGCTTTCTTTGCTGCCTTCTTTGGAGCTGCTTTTTTCGTAGCTTTTTTCTTTGCCATTTTAAACCTCGTGTTTAGTGTTTTTAATGAAAAATTTGTAATAATGTAATTTTAAGTACCTGGCCTGAACTACGTCAATAAAAAAAACGGAATGCCTCTTTAATTTGTCGATAAAACACCCTGATCTCAACTAAATAAGTGGGTAAAATGGTCACCTTTGCACCAATTCCAAGCTTAAGCTAATCTTTAGGGATGGATAAACAAGCTATTAAAATTGCTTCAGAAAAAAGCAATAAATTTATATTAGCGTTTGAAAATATCACAAGTAATACAAACGTCTACGATACAGAAAAAAACCAAATACTCATGCTGGAATCACCTAGTAGTATTTGTGCAATTATACCTAAGAAATCATGTGCAAACGGACACAAGATCAACCTCTACATTATTCAAAGCTCGCAAGTACCAAAAGGACAGCTCGCTAATATTACAAAGCTTGCAAATGTCATAAAACTGGCAAGCGAGGTTATTGAGATTGAAGAGTATGGGCCAGAAAAGAATAAAGTTGTATTCCGCTTACTTGAAGACAACTTAAAAGAGCATAAGAAAATTGAGGCGGTGATCTTAGAAAGACAAGAGCGCTTTAATGAACTTTTAAATCAATATAGAAACACACACAACGAATAAGAATAAAAATAAGAGACAGTTACGGAATTGAAGAAATGAATAGAGAAGCATTTTTTAACGACATGGAAGTTTTGGTAGTCGAGTCCATAGGAAACGCACGCGTAGCCTATGAAAATGCGTTTAAAACTCTGGGCGTCCAGAGAAAGAATGTACGATTTGCCAAAACTTTTGAAGATGCCATTAAGGAGATGAGAAGCTTTAAGCCTACTCTTGTATTCTCTTATGAAGTTCTCGCCGAAGGACGCTACAATCAAGTATTAAAAGAACACTTAAAAATTCTTCCTAACCGTACAAAGAATAGCTTCATTCTCTTAACTCAGAATGACTCAATTGATGCCATTTCAAGAATTGCCCAACAACAAGTTGACCTCGTTCTTCCAGTCCCGTTTACCGTTGATAGTATTAAGGCCTTAATGGAAGAGCTTTATAAGATGAAGTCTTCCCCTAGTGAGTACAGACAACTGATTAATGAAGCTTATGAGTACGTGGGCACAAAGCATGAGAAGGTTTTTGAAATTACACAAAAAGCACGTGAACTCTCAAAGAACCCATTTGAAACACACTACCTTGAAGGTCTATGTCAATTTAAAGAAGAGAAGTATGATGATGCTATCAAGTCATTAGAACAAGCTTATTCACTAAACCCAACAGACTTCAATACATTAAAGTTATTCTTTAAAACATATAAGCATTTAAAGAATTACTACATGGCACTTCAGTATTCACTAAAGCTTCATGCGACCTACCCTATTTCTCCGGATATGCTTAGGGATCTTTCAATGGTTGCTGTTGCGGCCAGAAAGCATGAGTTGATTTTAAATTACTATGAAGCCTATAAGAAAGTTAATGAACCGGCCGATGATATCAAGGATGCCATTGCCGCAGCTTTAGTTATTTATGTTCAATGTGAACTTGATAAGTTCGATTTTGAAAAAATAACAATCCAAGATCTTGCAGTTAACAAGAAATACAAAGAATCACTTAAACTTCTAGAAGAGGCTTCAATAATCTGTACAACAAAGCCAGCAATTCTAGAACGTATGCTTGTTGTTCTTGCCCATACACCAGATAATAAGACGACTAAATTTATTCAAATTAAGCAGAAGGAGAAATTTCCTCAATATGAGAATGCTCCTCTCATGGATGCCCTCGTTTGTGACAAAGACTCCACTGCTTCTCAATCACTAAAGATGGCCATTGATACAATCAATAGTGGCTACTCTTCAGAAATTCTATACGAAATCATCATTAAACGATCTGTGGAGATGAAGCGTAAGAAAGAAAGTACTCAAGAGTGGTATGAGCAGGCCCTTAAAATCTATCCAAATATGAAGGTTAGGCTCGATAAATTTTATAATGCCTAATGTGATTACGAACACTTCGCCCTGCGCCGTACTATAAAGACCTTTGCATAGGCCCACCAAAATTATATAAGAATAGGAAATTTTTGGGGGTATTTATGTTTAGAGCAGTAATCTTGCTAGCTGCTATTGTTTACTTAACGAGTACAATGGCGCAATTTCAAGCACCACAAATTCCAGCTCATACACAGGCTCAATGTGTAGAGAAGCTATGTGCAAACAATCCAGGTGAATGTAGTTCAAGAACGCAGCATCGTATGATCTTTGATGCGTGTTCAAGACAACTTGATCTAGGATGTCTTGATCTTTCAATGAAGCTAATCTCAAGCTATGAGCAAAATGAAATTGAAGAAATGGTTTCAATTGCTCGCTCTTGTCAGTACGTTTCAGGATACGCTCACCAAACGGCCATGAAGAATATGTACCGTTATGATCGTGATGAATTTTCAGAAATTACATTTATTAACTCAAGACTTTGGCTTGTTCAAAACTCTTGTCTATCAAGTGCTCTTTCGAGACTACAACCAAGAGACTTTGATGGCCTTGAAGATTTAAAAGCAATTACAAACCAATGTACTGGTACTTTTGATGTTGCCTGCTTTGAGACGCAGTGTAAGTCAAAATACTCATGCAATGATCAAGAAGAGGTTGTGGATGCACTTAGAAGCTGTATTTCAGGACCAAGTAAAGTTGATCGTCGCAGACTATAAAATTTAAAATTAAAAAGCTAAAAAAATAAATACACACAAGAACACAACACACAGGTTTTTTTAATGATTAAAATTATAATTAAAATAGTGGCCATCACGATGGTGGCCACGTTTTCTAAGGCTCAATTTAATAGCTCAATACTTTTTAGCGGACGTCTTGCAAACTCATGTCAATTCGTAAGTGATCAAGCGGTCCTTGAAGTTGTTGACTCCCTTATCACAGCAATCAAAGATATCAATGACGAGCGCTACCGTTGTCAGTCAATCTATGCCAACTCTAAAGCATTCCTCGCCTCTTTAAATGAGCAATACCAATCAAGCTCAAGTGAACTTTCCATCATCGACTCAAATCTTGAGACGATCTCAAGTGAAGTCTACAAGCTTGTGACGGCCAGTTCATACGCGGGTGAGTATGATCAAGAGATTCTAAGCCTTCAGCGCAGAAGACAAGAACTTCTTGATGCTGACAATAATCGCAACAATGGAGTCGTTGATTCATTGAGTATGGCCACAACAATCCTTGATGATCTGAGAGCGGCACCTGAGTGTGATGAAGATCTTGGAACAAAGATGATTCGTCCAACGATCATGCTTATGGGTCAGGTTGCGGGAGCACTTTATCCAGGCTCAAACCTTTTTACGGCCGCAGCTTCAACGGGCCTAGCAAATATGGTGGACAGCCTTGTTTCATACGTTCAGTTTAAAGGAAATGATGCCAACCAGGCATTAGAAGATCTGTTCAGTAGTCGTAACTACTACGTTTCTTACAAGTGTGCCTATAAGAATATCAATGCCATGACTTGTAACCTTCGTCGCAAGAATGCAACAAGAGAAGAAGCAAAGTGGCTCTACAATTATATTAAGGAACTAGATACTCCAACAAAAGACTTTGAACGAATCAAGGACTTAAGAAAGCACTATCCTCGCCTTCAGCGTATTCTAAGTGAGCTTCGTGACATTTACGAAACTGCAAACCAGCAGGACACGATCGTTACAATTGCAACTCTTCAAAAAGAACAGGCAAAACTTAGACTTTATCAGCCAAATCCTTACGAAATTGAGGAATGGAATGATAGCTACCAAAATATTCGTCCATGGGGCGAATGGGCCCATATGCTAACTTGGTATTCTAATATCAACTCTAAGCTTAAAGTTTATTGTCGTGAGTTCCAAGATGGTAAGTACTGGGTAAAAGAAAGTAGTGATTGTCAGGAAGGTGCTATTGCACGTGATGAAGACCGTTCGCAATATATCCAAGAAGTTGTTAAGCCTGCTCTAGCAGACCTTTCAGCGGATAAGGAAAGACTTTCTGAAAAGTTAAGAAACTCAGTAAATGTCGAAAGACTTTATAAAGTCATCGAGGCCGAAGATAATTGGCGCGATAATAAGAAAGACTTTTCAATTACAGAAGTTATTCAAATCTTTGAAGAAGACTTAGAGAATACAACAACGAGACCTGAAGCAACGTCACTCTTTTCAATTAGAATTAGGAAAGCACTTAAGGCCCTAAAGGCATTAGTTAATTTTGAAAATGTTGTGACAGACACTCAAGGCCTGACGCCAGAGGATTGTGACATCGACAATCCAACTTGTCAGTGTGATAGCTTCAAGGATCTTTCTCAAGCTGCGTATACTTATTTGGCAAATAACCTGTCAGATGGTGATGTACTTTCAGTTGAGACAATTGATGCAAGTTTCTACAACTATATCCGCACAGTAGAAGAATACTTCTTATATGGACTTCCATATGCTGAGTCGCCAAAGCTTACGTACCAAGACAGCTTAAATTACTCGAAGTACATCTTCCTTGTTCCAATTTACCGTGGAATGCAAGAAAGTCTTCTACGTGGAGATAACGTGGGAGCAAGTAATATTCCTCTGATGAATACTGCACGTGAAAATTTTGAAAAGGTATTTGCAAAAGAAATCATCAAGGTTCTAAACAAGAACGTAAAAGTGGCCCTGGACAAAGGAAGCCGTCACGATATCTACCGCGACACTCTCCACTCTTGTGCCATCTACTACCCAATGATTAAACAAAAAGGAATGGGCCTTAGAGCTAAGTATGTTCTAAAAAGATGTAAGAAACTCCTCGATAAGAGCGGTGGTATCCCTTACCTCATCCAAGGCCAAGAGCGTTTCTCAACAAAGAACGAAGCTTACAAGAACCAGTGTTTCTATCGTGACTACGAAGAGGCCGTAAGCACAAAGAAAGCAGAAATTGCTCGCGAACTTGACCAAAGTGGTGATTTACCAGAATTATAATATTGCCAACCCCAAGCGGGTTGGCCTATTATACTTTATACCATTTCATATGGGCCTTTAGCTCAGCTGGGAGAGCGCTTCGCTGGCAGCGAAGAGGTCAGCGGTTCGATCCCGCTAAGGTCCACCAAAACAAAAAAAGCCCACTCGCAAGAGTGGGCTTTTTTTTTTAGTTGATTTTAGTGTCAGATCTAATTGCTCTGGCGGTCGATGGCATGAATGCCATCGTGTCGACGACGCAGGAGCTAAAGTCGACTCCTGTGCATACTTGCCACCCATCTTCATAAAGTTATAACTACTTCATTAAACAAATGTTGTATCCATCCAATCAGCATATTCTGTATCATCTAAAATATTATAACGATAATAGTCATACAAATACTTAGAATATTGATTATTGATAGGTTCATTATTTTTAATAGCGTTAATAAACTCTAAGATAATATCACTCTCAACTTTCACTTCACCAATATTTTGAATTAAGTAATCGATCTTTTTCAAAAATAATAGTTTTCTATTTACTCTCATCTCAAGATGGCCACTATTAGTTAATTTAGTAAGGAAGCTCTTACGATGGTCTTTAGCTACTTTTATAAATTGTTGGATATTTTTATAATGAATTTGGCTTTCAAGCTCTATCGTTTCATTGGTCTGTAGTTTTTCATCTAATAGAGCTAGATAGATACAGAATTCAAAAGAGTTTCTTTCTAGCCTAAGAAGAAGACTGTTACTTATAGATGAACATAAATAGAGTGCTTTCTCTAAAGTCTTTTGTGGTAATCTTGTTAGATTTCCTTTTGTATCCAATACTTAAATCCCAGTATTTAATGAAACGAATGCTATTAGCACTCGGTTCCAGGTAGCTTTTCGTTGACCCTGCGTAAAGAAAGAGTACCTGGAACTACAGTTTCTATATACCATACAAAAACGAACGGACAGTAACTTAAAAGACACACAGTATCCAAACAGTCATAATAATAATTATCGATATTACAACTTTTACAGCTAAAGATACCTTTCGTGCTTTTACACATCTATAATCATCACATTCCTTTATAAACTCAAACATATTAGATGACTTTGAAACATCATAGTCCTTCTTCAGTCTAATAAAGAGTATTGAATTATATAAAGACAACGTACCAATTATAAAAAATAAAAATGCATAAATGCTAATAAATACTATATTCATATATCACCTCTCTAAGAACAAAAAACTGCTGAATATTTGGCATCTTGCCAACTTAACCAAGAAATAAAGTGTAAATGGATATATAACACTTTATAAGTTACCATATCCTAAACAATATAAAACCAGGTAAAAAAATGAATGATCAAAACAATCGCAAGAAAGACCCCTTAGAGGGCGTGACTTTAAAGATGATGCTAACAGATGTTATTAACCTCTTTGGCTGTAAAGAAATCTATGCAATGACTGAGATTAATAGTTTTAATGATGAGCCTCCCATGTTTAATAAAATTTTAAAATTTATTAGAAAAAATCCATGGGCCATTCAAAAGATTGAGAAGATGTATCGTGGAAATTTAGAAACGATAGAAAAAATGAAACGCGATGGAACAGTATCTAAAAAAGACCTTGCTCTTGGAAGTGGAACTGGTGGACGTAAAACAAAGTATTGAGATGCATAGGAAGATCATGTGTGAATCAGGAAAAGTTTCTCCGTCATTATTTTTTCTCGAACAAAACACAAGACAAGTTATTATGTACGACAATCAGAAGTAAATTAACTGCAAACATAATACTTCCTAAAGTTTCATTAGCAAGCCAAAGTGATAAAAAACTAAAAACGAAGGTATAGAAAATAAAAATCCCCCAATTATAAACTGAGTTATTTACCTTTATCATATTAGTTTGACCACATGATGGACATTTTATAGCCTTGCTTAAGTTTAGATAATTTAAACTAAAACCAGCATGACACTTTACACAAGTCTTTTCATTCGTTATTTTCATTGTGCGGTATTCCCCCACTCAGCATTGAGCTCTTAGTTACTTTTCGTTGACTCATTCTATAAAAACATTAATTCATACCTATTCTTCCATCACTACTTAAATTGAGCTAACACTCTCTCGTTACATTTTTTTACGCTTATCTCTTGATACTCTCTTTTCTTAAATTCACGATACAGAGTAGGCATCACATAACGAATACCTGAAGAAGGTAGCTTAAAATCTTGAATATTAGTAAAAGGTGTTAACTTCAAGACAAACTCTTCTTCATCTGTACAGACATCATAACCTAAATTCTTTAGAAGAGATGCCATAGTTGCACATGCAGAATAACAATTCTTATTAAGAAGTAATGTAATTTTATTACGATTAAAAGTAAATTTTGAAAGATCTTCTTCTCGATTAAATCTAAACTCGATCAAGTCTGGAAAATCTTCAATCTCAGTAAAGCCTTCACTACCTACGACGTCTTCCCTACTATTAAATTCAGTATCAATAACAGTTCTAGGTTTAAATAGTTTTTCATTAACTGTTATCTTTTTTAATAATGCAAATGATAACAATCTATCTTTTGGACAAATATCAATAAGTAAAAGGCTACATAATACTCTATTTAAATCCTTATACGTTCCACCTTTATTTCCTCTCATATCAATATAGATATCATTAGGAGCTTTAATCAACGCTAAATCCTCTTTATCAATATTATAGAAGATGGATAATTTAAAAAACAAATAGTCTTTATATGATTTTACAAAATTCTCATATTCTTTGCCCGGACCTTCAGTAAGAATATAAACATGTTCATCTACAGTCTTCATCTTAATACTCATGCATTTTTTAAAAGCAACCTTATCTGTAGCTTGAATGCACTCGTCAAAGCTCGATACAAGCTCTTTGTTTATTTTTCCTGATGTCACATTATATTTTAATAAATTCTTAATTGTATTTACATCCTTTTCATAATCATCATTTCTATGATTAAAAGTACAAGATGATAAAAACAACAGTATTAAAAACAATTTCAACCATTTTTCCACATAAAAATACATGCCAATATCCTATAGCACCAATTATCGATTTTAATTCCCACCGGTGTTACTAACTGAGTAATGTAGTTCCAGACACTATTTCGTAGAACGACATTACTCGCACTTTCATTTTCATAACTACTATTCGACATTATACATACTAAAGCTTAGTCGAATCATTGACTTAAGAATTAAGATAGAATTGGGAGCTATATAGTTAATATCATGCTATAATTTTGACGTTAATGACAAATACAGGTGAACAAATTTGAAATTGAGAAATCAGATTGAATGGGCAATACATTGCATGGAATTTTTAGCGAGAGTTCCAGAGGGAGTATTTATCCCAACAAAAGTTCTCGCCAAATTTCATGGAATACCAAAGGAATACTTATCTAAGGCCTTACAACTTTTGGCCTCAAATGGATTGATTGAAGGGACCTTAGGTCCAAAAGGTGGCTATCAATTAGCAAAAGATCCTTCTCAAATTAGCCTTTTAGAAATTGTTGAGGCCATTGAAGGAAAGAAAAGAACCTTTAATTGTCAGGAGATTCGATTTAACAATCCTTGCTTGAAGAAAAAAGACAAAGATAAAAGTGTAAAGTGCACAATTGCAATTGCAATGCTTGAAGCCGATGAAGCTTGGAGAAATGTTCTTAGAGAAAAGAAATTATCTGACATTGTCTCAGGAATAAATTCTCAAGTTCCAGCAGAAATCTTTGAATTATCAGAACAGTGGGTAAATAAAGAGATGTCCTAATCTGCGTCTCTTTTAAGTCTCCAAAACATGTATCCATTTAATAAGGCCAAGACAACTGTAAAGATAATAAAGTCGTAAGCCATTTCAAACCCTACTGAAAAAATCATGCTGAAAGTAAAAGTTATCAAGAGTAGAAAACTTGCTAAGAAGGTTTCTTTTAACCTTACGTTAAAAATAAAAAAGACAGCTAATAAGACTTCAACGATAGTAACAATATATCCAAAAAAATATGAAACACTTTCAGGGAACCATGGGTTTAGACTAGCCGTGTAGCTTAAGAAAGTATCAAAATCACCCCAAACAACTCCCATATTTCCAGCAGGGCCTAGTAGGCTTAATCGATCCGCTACAACCCACAAATACGTGATTGCGAGAAGATATCTAATCACTAAAAGAGCTTTTTTAAAATACATACTTTTTTCCTTGAGTTAATTAAGGACACAATATATCCTTAATAAGAAAATTGCAATATTTTTTAAAAGGATAGATATGAGTCAGGAAAAAAGGTGGAGATTATTTTTCTTTTTATTATTTCTAGGAAATTTTTTAAGCGGGATATGGATGTTAGTTGGCCCTGTACATTGGTATGAAAACTTTCCTGGAAGAATTCCTGACTTTGGCCCTTTAAATGAGCATTTTGTTCGTGATCTAGGATGTATTTTCTTAGTGCTAAGTCTGATTTCATTTAAATCAGTTATTGATAGTTCATGGAGAAAGAATACACTTTTTATTTTACAGGTTTGGTTTACAGCTCATGCCTTTGTCCATCTCTTCGACACTCTTCGAGGACTGGTTGCGATGGAGCATTTATACATGGATATACCTTTATGCTACATGCCTCCTGTATTAGTTGGTTTCATGCAGTTTTATTATTATAAGGAACAAAGATCACTGAAAGGGAGTAAGATTGCTTAAAGATTTAATTTTTGCGTTGGTTGGAATCTATTTAGGACTCTCCCCTTTTTTAACATATTACTTTACGCATGGACCGGCCTGCCCATGTCATGCTCTAGTAAATGAAAAAAAAGTACCTTGAAAAGCTCCCCTATTTTAAGCTTTGAAAAAATCAATATTCAATCCACAAACAACTTCTGTTCCAGATTCCTTGATGTCATCTTGGCCAGATTGAATTAGTTTTAGAATTTTTTCCTTCAGAGGCAAGAAATCTTTTTCATCAATCGTAAATGTAGATGAATAATGAATATTATTCGGCTCTTCTTTAGCAATGATGTCTAATACTTGTATTCGCTTTGCCACCTGGTGAGGAGTGTTTAGCCAAGACTCAAATGGAAGATGAATAGACATACCACTGAAGATATAATTCTGATCCTGCTTCTTAACGAGTCCAAGCTTTTCTAAGTAAATTAGAGTGGACCTAACCTTTTTCTCACTGAGTGCAAATTGATTAGCGAGATTAGGAATTGTTTGTAATTTTGGACAGCTTGTTGCGATGTGGATAGCAGAAGGTATCCATGAGATAAAGTAGTCTTTATATTCCTCATTCTCATCGTCAATAACCATTGAATTAACTCTGGAAGCGAGATTGCCTGCTTCCTCAGCAATCTTTTCGCCCTTATATTTCAAATAACTTTTTAGTTCGTGAGTTGAGGCCCTTGAGTAGCGGATTAGATTCAAGAAATATTCTGTCTCAATTTTAGAGAAATTAAAAAAGACACTTAATTTAAACGCTTGGTCTTCGCTTAGATCGGCCTTCTCCTTTAATACTTGAGAGAGATACGCGGCCTGACAGCCAATTGCCTTTGACAACCTTGCTTGTAGTCCCCTCTGAGCATAGGCCTCGAGAACCAAGTAGCGTAGATATTTATGATAGTTTTCAAACTCGAATATTTCCATTTGCGAAGACTAGTATATTAAAAATAAACATTCAAGGGTCAAAATATATATAAATAATATATACATATATTTTATTGCTTGTTAAATCTGCTCTTGTTCAATATCAATTTAAACCACTTTCCAAAGGGAGTACGTATATGAAACTTAAAATTGAAATCATCGCTTTTTTCTTAATGGCATTAAATCTTATTAACCCAGTAGTTGCTGGCCCAATCGTAAGCGCAGGCCCTATGGCCCACCCAGCGATAAGCACAATGCATATTGATAGCTCTGTAGCAGGTATTGACTTTCCAACAGATGCACCAGCTCCTCAATACGACTACATTCTTGCTCTTTATAATGGAGTTAGAATTCCTGTATACACTGACCATGCTGAGCTAGAACTTGCAGAAGCTGGAACAGACTATCCAACTGATATTCAAGCACCATATTGGACAGTCTTTCAAAGAGTCTTAGTATTAGAAAATAATCTTCGCTACCCTGTAAGACTAACTTTTGATGTTAATGAAAACCTATTATGGAAACTAACAAGCGGTGAAGTAATTAACGTATCTAACGTAGTTAAAATTGTGAGAGCAGAAGCTGGAATTGATTATCCTTCAGATGTTCCATACTTCTTTAATCGTGACTTCTATGTTGCAGTCATGATTGATGAATCTAGAATCAGACTTTAATTAAATATCATCTTGGCCGAGAAGGACTTCTTTTCGGCCATGTTCAACATGTACTTGCTCATCACGTTAAATATGAGTAAAGTCGACTCCTCTGCAAGCTTGCTTACCCTATTTATAAACAAGGCCAGGAGTCCCAATCTTGAAAAAGAATAAAAGAAAAGAATTAAAGGCCCAATACCGCATTCTACACGACGAAGCCGTTAAAAATGGCGATGACTATTATAAAGATCCTGTCACAGGCGGTATCGTTTCAACAGAGGTACGCCTTAGACGCATGAGAAAGTGCTGTAAGTATGGCTGTCGACATTGCCCTTGGGGCTTCAAAAAAAGAAGTTAATCCATCACTTTTTTAGCTTAGAGGAAGAACCAATTTAAATCGCGCCCCTTGATTTTCACCGTAACTAACGGCCGTCAGAGATCCCTGTAATTGTTTAGCAAGGTTCGATGAATTATGTAATCCATAACCTTTTCCAAAACGGTTTGATTGTAGGCCCGCTTTAAAAAGAGTTTTCTGGGCATCTTTACTAAAGCCAACACCATTATCAAAGACTTCGATAACAAGTGACTTATCTTTCAAAGATGCGTGAATATCAATTTGTGAAGGATTTTGTGATCGATCACAAGCAGTTTTAGCATTATTAAGCAGGTTCATTAAAATAGTAAGAGTATTTCCGAAGTCAATCTTAACCAACTCTTCAAAATCGACGTCTATATTAATATAGTCGAGGTGATCCATTTCTAACATCGAAAGGGCCTGCTCGATTAATTCTTTAACATTGACTGACTCAATTACATTCTTAGTTATACCATGCTCTAGATGAGTAACAAGAAGCTCTGAAACAGACTCCCCTTTCTTCTTTAGCGCCTTAACATCATTTCCTAAAACCTCATAAAGCTCTTCAGGAGATAAGCTCTTTTTACGAATTCTTCTATCCATACGATAAATAACAGTCATTATTGATGTAATAGAATTTCCAACATTATGTAGAATATTAGACATGATATCGGCACGACCAGCGCTTCGAGCTGTATCAATAAGTTGTCTCTGAGCAGTTCGTAGCTCGTTACTTATCCCCTCGGCCTTTTCCTTTTCACTCATAAGCTCGATCGTTCTCTTTTGAACTTCATATTCAAGCTCAGAATTAAAGCGAGAAAGTCTCTCATATAATTCTGAATTCTCTAAAGAAATAGCAAGCTGACCAACAAGCATATCAAGCAGTTCGAAGTGGCCTTTTGTAAATGCACCATTGATCTCATTATTTTCGAGGTAAAGAATTCCTTTATCAGCAATAGGGACAACAAGAACAGAAAGATTATCCTTACTTGAAAAGTAGCTCGAATTTTCAACTAATTGATTCGCAAAAAGACTATCCCCATAAAGGATAGGTGTCTTCGTACGCCAAACATAATTAATAAGAGAATGTGGAATTTCCCTGTAGTCATCTAGGGAAGTAGGAAGCGAAACAATAGTCTTTGCACCGCTTTGAGAACTGACAAAAAGTTTCTCACCTTTATTTAAAACAATAAAGCCCTTAGCTGCACCAGTATTAATAACCATAATATCAAGCATTGCTTCAAGTAGGTCTTCCTTAATGAGATTTTTAGAAATGACTTGAGATGAGAGTAGAATTGATTTTATATCAAAATTTTCCCAAGATGTTGTTATTGTCGTTGTTTTCTCAATATCGTCATCTTGATCACGAGTTGTTAAAGCAAATTCCGTCTCTAATTGAGAACTCTTTCCCCATGCTCCCCAAGCGCGGTAAAGACCTGCAGCTTTTTGAATCTGCAAACGTGCAAAATCATCATTCATAAGGAGCTTCCAAACTCTTGCCATTCTCTCACGAATAACAGACTCGATATTAACGTATTCACTCTCCTGAGCATAAGCAGCTGCTTTGTCATAAAGCTCTAAAGACAGGTATGTATCACCTTTATGTAGCAGTCGCTCCGCTTCAACGAGGTAGTACATATGAGCAAAGTTTTCTGGACAATTGTCCATGAATCTCTTCATCTTCTCTTGGTTCGATTCCACTATTGTCATTAACGACTCATCAAAGTTTTTATTTTTAGCAACTGCGAGAATCGCCAATGATTGAAAACAGTAATGTGTAACATTAGTAATAACAGAGAATGAATATGGTAAAAGCTCTTGTGATTTAAAAGATGCTTCTAAACTTTCATCAAAACGCTGTAGTATGTAGTCATTTTGAACCTTAAGAGACATATACATACTCAAAGACATTAAACTTTGATTCTGTTGGCATTCTTCAATATAGCGAACTTCATTTTCTCTCTCAGCATCTTGAAGCTGTGAGATTGCAATACTAAGTCCCCTTAAAGTATCGATACCAATTTGATTTGGGTGTTCTGTACAGAATTCAATTCCAGTATGAATATCTTTTTGAAGTTCCTCAAGGTTTCGGCCACGGAAGAATTGATTATAAGGTTTAAATAGCTTGATAAACCCCGCCCATAAGTGTTCGCCAGCATCATGTCCTGCCTTAAATCCTTCCTCATTATAGGCATCCCCTTCCTTAATATGTTGAGTCCAGAACTGAACATGGTTTGCCATTGTGTGGCACGCTCGACACTTCTGTCCAAGATGAGAAAAGCGTTCTGCGATTTTAATTCCAAGTGCATTGAAGTCGAATCCTAAAGAGAACTCATTAAATGAACACAGAACAATTCCATACGATGCATAACCTTTTGCAGACTCAGGAACTGGCCCATAAGTAAGTGACAGCTGTACGATTTTAGCGACCACAATACAATACAGGTCAATATTACTTAAGTAACATGGAGAATCGAGGTTGATAAGAATTTCAACCGCAACGCGATTAAGCTTATCTTCCATTTCAGGGGCATCATAGAGAGACTCAATTCCAGTAGATGGAATAAGCTCTCTTACAGCTGCAAGTTCCTTCGGAACAATGTTTTTTAAATTTTCACTTGGTAATGTAATACCTAGGCATCTAAGTGCCAAACGGCCCTCACTAATCGCCTTATCGTATACACCCTGTGCAGTGTATTGGATAATTAAGATATTATGTGCCTCAGCTTTTTCGATCGGGTCTTCTAATTGATCTAGTAGCCATCTGACATGCTCTTCACACTTGTTATAGTCTCCAGAGAGATAGTAAAGACTTCCTCTCTCCTTCTCTATTTTGAAGAAAGTCTCATGATGTGATTCATTGGCATTACTAGGAAGGAACCTAGATGCATAACTCAAAAAAACACTTGCTTGATCAAAGGCCGTTGAAGACTTTGCTTTTTGAGATGCCTCAAAATTCATTTCTGCAAGTTCAAGTCTAAAATCACTATCATCAATAATACTCTCACAGTGATTCAAATGACTAACAACAGTGATCGGTTCGACACTTCCATCAACAATATGTGATAAGAGTTGTTTGCCAATATTCATGTGCATAAGTGAACGCTCTTCTTTCGAAACGAGTTCGTAAGCTGATTGTTGAATCTTATCATGTGCAAATTTATATTCACTATTGTTAAGAGGTCTAATGAGTGATGCAGATACAACTGAGATCAATTCATCATGAATTTCGTCTTCACTAAGATCAGTAGCATTTTTTAATAATTGTAAGCTAAATCGATTCCCAATACATGCAGATAGATTAAGTAATTTTTGGGCCGATTCAGGTAACTCTTTCATCATCCCTATTAGGTAATCAACAACATTATCGCTTATTTGACTTTTTTGAATTTCAGAGACATCCCAGTCCCACTGGAGTTCCTTATTATTAAAAGTACAAATCTTTTTCTGATAAAGTACTTTAAGAAATTGGTCGACGCTAAACGGATTACCAGCAGTTTTTTGTAGTGTTAGTTTAGCTAATTCAGATGAATCTCTTTTAGATGCGAAAGTTCCATCGATCATGTCTTTAATATTATTTTGATTTAGAGGTGCAAGCTTAATTTCAGATTGATTAATACACGAATTTGAATCGATTAAGGCCGAAAGAGGATGATTCTTATCAACTTCATTATCCCTAAAAGCACCAATAAAGTAGAGAGGCTTAACTTTTTCGTTCGTTAATAGAAGTTCTATCAAATGAATACTTCTAGCACTTGCCCACTGAAGATCATCAATAAACATAACAATATGTCCGAGCCTTTCGCATAGAACTTTAAACAATTCGACGAAGAGTAATTCAAATCTCGTTTGGGCCTCAATAGGGCCTAACGGTGCTGGCTCCTTTTGCTTACCAATAATCATTTCCAACTCGGGAAGAATATCAGTCATTACTTTTGCATTAATCCCAAATGCATTAAGTAAGCTCTCTCTTAAATGAGCGATTTCTTTATCACTTTTAGTAAGGGCAAGTTTTAAAATATCAGAAACAGCGTTTACAAGGGCAATTCCAAGAATATCACCTTGAAATTGGTCGAATTTCCCAGTGACAAAAATTCCATTTTCTTTTGTAATTGGCCCTAGAAGTTCATTTACTAAAACTGTTTTACCAATACCTGAAGGGCCAGAAATAAAACTCACCTGCTTCTTTTCATTTGATAGGAAATTATTAACTAAAAGGTTAATTTCTTTTTCGCGTCCATAAAGAGTCTCTGGAATTGAAAATGTATGTTTCACATCTTGTGAGCCAATCTCAAAGTCTGGCTCAGCTTGACCTGCTTCAATCGCTTCCAGGCACTTCTCAAGATCAAACCTAATTCCAGATGCGCTTTGGTAGCGAGACTCCGCTTTCTTTTCTAGTAAGTGATCAATAATTCTTGCAATTATCTTTGGATATTTTGCTAAACGACTTTCAACATCCACCTTTGTCGCAATATGGTGATAAACCCAAGTTAGTTTATCCTCTACCATAAATGGATACTCTCCGGTTAGAAGCTCAAAGAAAGTAATCCCTAATGAATAAAAGTCCGAACGATAATCAATCGATCGATTCATGCGTCCAGTTTGTTCAGGAGACATATAAGCAAGAGTTCCAGCAAGCTTATTTACTGGAGAGAAAGTAATAAAATCACTATCTCTTAATGAACCAAGCTCTAAATCAATAACTTTAACTTCGCCACTTGGATCGACAATTAGATTCGATGGGTTAATATCTTTATGCGTAATTCCCTTCGAGTGAATCTCTTCGATCACAGAGGTAATCTTAATTGCTAATTTTAAAAACTCAGTCGTTGATAAATTTGCATTAAGGGCCTTCTTGTCGAGAGAGACCGACCCGTCATCGTCTAAGACTAGGACCCAGTCACCTTCTGATTGAAAAAGGTCAATACAATTGACCATTGAATCGCTGTGATATTTAGATAAGATGTTATATTCATTTTTTATGAAATCGATTTTATTACGAGAAGGCTTCTTATATACCTTGATGATAACTTTCTGATTACTACTTCTATCTTTTGCACGATAGACAGTAGAGTTCTTACTGCGATGAAGCTCATTCGAAATTTGAAAATTTGAAATCTCTTGCATGATATTACATCTCTATCTAAGGTTTATAATAGATATTTGTCTTCAATATTTTGCTCAATTAATTCTGGGTAAAGTAGGCCTGAGGTTAGGCTACAGAAGTTTTTCATCGTAAATGGCTTAGGGAGATAATAAATTTTTCGTTCTTTTGACGATATACGCCCTATCATTTCTTCCAATGTATAATCACTATACGCCGAACAGATAACAAAATTTTGTTTTGGGTGTTTTTTGACAATACGTGAAATGGCCTCAATTCCGTCAATTCCTGGCGGCATTCTAACATCCATAAAAATCACGTCGTATGGCCCTTGATCAAGGTAGGCCTTGTTGGCCATTTCCACGGCCTCTTCACCTTGATAAGCACTGTCTATTTTAAGTTGGCATGACTGAAAAGCACTATTAGTCAGATCTTCTTTCAGATCATCCTCTAGATCGATAAGACACATAGACATAAGCTCGTGAATATCTTCATTATCATCAACTATTAAGATGCGTCTAAGCATTAATTCCCCAACAAAGCTTGTTTGAATACAGAGTCATCCTCATCAGAGCTAAGTATTATTTGTATAAATAACTTATAACGCACACAAATAATGTGGTCAATAAAATCTAGCGATGCGACAAGGCCCTAAGTATCTAATAAGACGTCAGTTCAGGTTAATTTTTTATTAATTTCCAATAATGAACTGTATTTACTTGTCGGCCTTGAAAAATGAAGCCTCTGTATACAGTTATCAAGTTCATGCGCCCGGAAAGGGCAAAGGTAATCACTTAGGTCGCGCAAGCTTTGGGTATGAGTGAAAGTGGTGTTAAGAAGATGATTACGAGTAAAGATATCTCACTATCAAAACATCAAAGGGATCTATGCCCATGGATCATTAAATCTAAGTGAGCAGAACTTAGAAAACTTCAGACTCGATTACTTCAATCTCTTAAATAAGTACTACGACCTAGAAGAGAAAGAAGACAGAGCAGAGAGTAGTACTGAATATGCCTACCTATTTGTCAGTGTACAAACTAAAGGGCAAGAAATTCACCCATTAAAATAATTTATCGAGGGGTCAGAAACACTAAGAAGAGATTTAGAGATGGATACAACTTCTTTGGAAAGCACCCAGAGAAGATCCTTCCATTCTTTGATAAATATATGAAGTAAAATAGACCAGGGCCCCCAGATGACTTTCCTTTAACATAAATAGAGAGAAGTTATATGGGTGCCCTTTTTCTTTTAAAATTCAGGAACTTAAGAAGTACTTTGATATTATATGCAAGTAAACTTTTTTAGTTTTCTACCGAAAAGAAAACATGTTCTATCTTTTAAGCATTCTTATATTTGCCGCCTCTCTAACTACTCATGCAGGTGATCTTGATACCTATTATGAATTAGAATTAGAGATCAATCGACTTCATTCTCAATTTAATAAGAATCAGGAAGAAGTAGCTAAAAAAAATAATCTCTTCTATCGCATGCTAAAGGCAGAAGAAACCCAAGCGCAAATAACAAAGCTACAAAAAGAAAATCAAGAAATTATAAAAAAACTAGGGCCTTTAAAAGAAGAACTTCAATCACTAGAAAACAAGCTTGTCGTCAAGTCCATCACCGGTGAACTCAAGGAGCTCACAGAGGTTAAAGACAAAAATCTTTGTATCGATAACGAGCTACACTACTTTTCAAATGATAGAGAGTTTGAAGGCTGGAATTTGAAGTATGGTAGTAAAGAAAGAAGAATCTCATACTACGCTAATAAAAGCACATATATTAAAAGCTGTCTGGAAAATCGCCCTGAAGACTCTATTATTGAGGTCGATTATAAATCACAATCACTTTGTAATGAGAGTAGCGACATATTTAAATATGTTGGTACAAAAACGAAATATAAGACCTACATAAAAGAAGGGCTTGTTAATATTGATGTCTCTCTTTACTTAACGTTTGATGGAAATGAAAAAGACAAAGAAGAATCAATGGCCCTCGTGAGAAAATCAATGCCTTGTGTGAAAGACTTCTACGCAAGACACGGGCTCAAACTTAATGTCGATTTAAAAGAAGAGACTGGTATCATGGATCGATTCAAATGCGATCACACGATTACGATCTCTAAGGAGCATAAAAGGCCAACGGCAACAGAGTGGGCCACTCACAAATTCGCAAACGTAGCAAATATAAATGATCAGAAAAGATGTAAACTCTACATTCATGAATTGGCCCATAACCTAGGCTTAGCGGACGCTTACAAGGATCGAAAATGTCCTGATCGTAAGATCATTTTAGATGATAAGAATATTATGGGAGATGGACCAAGTGGTTACTCACCTTATCAGGCCGAGTTAAATGGAACACAACTTAGAACAATCTTATCTCCACTATGTGATTAAAAACTTCATTGATGTTACACAGGAGTATACGATAGTTACTCTATAAGGACGAAAGAGGTATTTCTATTTTAAAAGTAGTACCTTGCCCAATTTCTGAGTCGATAGAGATATTACCACCATGCTCTTTTATGAAGTTGAATGATAGAGAAAGCCCAAGTCCACTTCCCTTTCCATATTTCTTTGTCGTGAAATAGGGTTCAAAAATCTTATTTTTGATTGCCTCACTCATACCTGGGCCACTATCTGAAACTGCAATGATGGCCATATTATCTTGTGTTGAGAGGGAGATTTTGATTTCCTTTACCTCACTCTCTTCGAGAGCATCCCTAGCGTTAGTTAGTAGATTCATAACAACTTGTTGAATTTGACCTGGACTACCTTTGACTTGTAATTTTTCAACAGAGCTTTCAAAAGAAACACTGATTCCATAGTGGTCATAAATTTCTTCAATCATCAATACACAGTCACTTAAAACTTCAGATAGATCAAAAAGAATTAATCCTTGTCCATCCTTGCGGGCAAAAGTTCTAAGCCCTTTTACGATATTTTCAATCTGCGTTGCCGATGATTCAATCTTATCTAATGATTTTAAAATATAATCTTCATGCTCACTGGCCTCATAATCTTCCTTCTTTAATCTTGAAAGATAACCTTTGATAATTGTAAGTGGCCCATTAATTTCATGTCCAACACCAGCAGCAAGCTCACCTATCGCCGCAAGTTTTGAACTATGTGTGATCACTTGATCTTTTTGCTGTAATTCTTTTACTTGATTAACGAGCTTTCTTTTAATAGGAATTAGAATTTTGAAGAACTCGTAAATTAATAGAAGAATGATTAATGAGAATAGGATGAATTCAATTTTACTTAAGTTTAAGATTTTTGATTTTGAATAGTCTGCAGACTCAAAAACAATCTTATTCATATTTTTTAAAAATACATCAGTGTCTTTAACGATGCCTTCAAGACTTCGTTTTTGATCATCGCAAAAATTGACGATACAATTAATATCTTTACTGATATTCCTTAAAATAGGATTAAGATCTGTATACTGTTTTTTTATGTTATCTGTGAATGCGGGTGCAATCCCCTTTTCTCGACTTCCATTCTTTAAATCCTCATGAGTCAAAAGGAGTAAATCCTTGGTTACAAGAATCTCTTGCCTTAAAGAACTCCTTATGTGATCACCAGTATTAAACGAATAGATTAAGGCTTGCTTGGCCAATCTTTGGCTTAGCATACGTTGGCGACCGGCCAAGTTAATAACTTGCGAGTAACTTTCCTGTTGAAGAATGAAAAACTGCATCAATGCCTGAGCAATGATAGTGAATAGGACAATCGATACGAAAGCAATAAGATACTTATATGTAATTCCTCTTTCATAATCAATTTTCATGAATAAAAAATAAACTACATAATATCTTCTGAAAACTTAAATTTTAAAAATATAAGAAGTTATCACAACTTCTTATGCTGCCGCTTTCCTAGCGACTTTAGTCTGATTGTCATAAATATTCTCTAAGTCAAATTCCTCTCCAAAAGTAGCGATTGTTGTTCTTAAGTTCAATTGGGACTCAAGCAATATTTTGAGATGACTCGATGCCTGTTCTTCGCCGTGATTTAAGATAACTAATTTTGGCGAAATGCGTGATTCATTTATCCAACCAATAAAGTCAAGATAATCACCATGTGCCGACAAGGAGTCGATATAGAAAATGCTGGCCCTTACAGGAAACTTTTGCTTATGCATATGTAGCTCTTTTTCGCCATTAATGAGAATACGCCCTTTAGTCCCTTCAGGCTGAAACCCAACTAAAATAATTCCGCTATTTTCATCCACAATATGCTTCATGACATGGTAGACAACACGCCCACCATCAATCATGCCTGATGCGCTGACAACGATTCGCGGGCCGCTCATTTGAGTCAAGGCTTTTGAATCCTCGACGTCTTCAATTTCAAAAAAGGTATCAGGATAAATATCGATATCCTCTGTAACATGTTCTTTAACGTGGCCTTTATGAAAACAGTCGTTAAAGATACGATTGGCCTTTTTGGAAAGAGGACTATCTAGATGAACAGGAACACTGGGGATCGCTTCATCATTCATAAGCTCTTTAATAAGATAGAGAATATCTTGTGTTCGTCCAACAGAGAAGGCCGGAATAACTGCCACTCCTCCACGCTTTAATATCGTATTAAGGTACATTCCGAGTACTTCTTTAGCAGGTATTCGTGCATGAAGCTTATTACCGTAAGTAGACTCTAATACGAGGTAGTCTGTTTCACAGATATCTTGCGGTTCATTTAAAAGGATATTTCGTTTATGGCCAATATCACCAGAAAAAACAATCGTCTTTTCATCCCCTTCATTTGTTTTATAACGAATGCGAATAAAACTTGCTCCTAGAATATGGCCGGCCCAGAAAAAAGTAATCGCAATATTCTTAGAGATAGTTAGCTCTTCTTCGAAGTCCACAACTTCAAAGTGTTTAAGAACAGCCTGGGCCTCCTCGGTTGTATACAAAGGGAGTGCTGGTTTGTGTCTTGAAATCTTTTTTCGATTTGCATACTTTGCATCTTCTTCATGAATACGGGCCGAGTCCATAAGTAAGATTTGGCAAAGCCTAAATGTTTCTTTTGTGCAGTAAATCCTTCCACGAAATCCATCACGATAAAGACGAGGAAGAAGGCCTGAATGATCAATATGTGCGTGAGTTAGAAAGACCGCACTTAACTTACTTGCACCGTGATAGCTCATCCAATTTCGTTCACGATTTTCCTTGGCCCCTTGATAGAGTCCATAGTCAACTAAGTATTGTTCTTTATAGTCCTTTCCTACTTTAAGTAACGTCTTTGAACCGGTTACACCTCCGGCAGCACCAAGAAAAGTAATTTTCATCGATAGATCCTTTTTATAATTAATTTTCGTGTACTACCTATCGACGTTTTAATAGTTAAGAATGTTTAATATTGACTAAAGAATGGTAATCATAGTTGATCATTCAATTCGACTAACACAAACCTCACAATCACTTTGCAAAAAATAGACCCGAAACAAACCTTTAATTATTTTTAGAGTCGTATACTTATTTCATAGGAAAACAACTCAAGGAGAATATTATGAGAACTACAGAAAAAATTAATCTAACAACAAAAGGGTCAGTTTAATACTGACCTTTTTTACATCATCACACCACGATAAATCATTGAACCACTAAACCCTACCATCACAACCTTCGCAACCCTCACAAAATAACGATCAGACATCTTTTTTAAAATCATTTTTCCTGTAACAGCACCGAGAAGCGGAGTTAAAATTGCCACGAAATAGAATGTATATGGCATTTCACCTAGATTAAATTCATAAAGTCTTATGAAAAAGATAGTTTTAGCAAGATGCCCCAGCATTTGTGTAAAGGCCTTTGTGGCAACAATTGAAAATCGCCCTAGTCGACTTGAAAGAAAGAACAAGTCTAAAGCAGATCCAGATACACCACTCAAGGCCTGTGAAGATGAAACGATTAATCCACAAAAGAGTGCACGACCTCTTTTTTCAATATCAAAATGAATAGCTAAAGGTTTTAGTAATCCAATAATTGGTAGAATCCCCAATATGATAAAGATAACCTTTTTAGAAAGTTTCAACTCTATCCCTTGAAATACCCCATAAGCAATTGCTGTCCCTAGCAGATAAGGTAAAACTACCTTAAATTCAATATTCTTATAGTTAACTGCCGCCCTAAAGCCATTAGAGCTTGCTTGTGTTATCCCTTGGAGAATTAAGGCAACAGGTAGAGGGAGGTAGACTAGGAAGATGGCCATCAGAATAACTCCACCGGCCATACCTAGGGCCCCTGATATAATACTTGTAAATAGAATATAAAAGAATAAGCTCTCTAAATCCATATCCCCTCCCATTGACTGTATTATCGACAAAAACATATAATGAAAAAAGCGAATATATAGAATACAATATATTCAAATATCGAATATATGGAGAAAGCGATGTTAATCGAACTTGAGACTCTTAATGCCCTTGCAAAGTATAAAACAATGGGAAAGGCCGCAACAAGCCTAAGAGTCACTCAATCAACAGTGAGTAAGAGAATTCAAAGTCTAGAACAACAAACTAAGAAGATCTTAGTTGTTAAAAAAGGTCGTAATGTCGAGATCACAACGGCCGGGCAGAAGCTTCTTTTTGACAGTCTCCCTCTTATGCAGAAGTTGAAAGAAATTCTCGACCAAGACTATGAAGAGATGTCCAGACTTGCCATTGGTTTCTCTGAATCGATCCTGTCTTCATGGGGCGCAAAATTTATTACAGATTTTGCCAGAAAGAATAAAGAGGTCATTATCGAGCCACACGCCCATCGCACACCAGTGTTGGCAGACAAAGTCGCAAGTGGGGACTATGCTATAGCTGTTGTCGGAGGCCGTCCTAGAAATATTCCAGGAATTCATGTTGAAGAAGTCGCCAAAGAAGAAATGGTCATCATTGGCAAGAAAGGGCGTTTATTTTGTGTGGAAGAAACAAGTGGAACATGGGCATCCATAGCTAAGGATGTAAATAGGAAGAAGATTATTATCGATGAAAGAAGTGAGTTTCTCTCACCGATAGCTCAAATGGCAAAGAGTGGATTTTGTCGTGGTCTTGTTCCTGAAAGTATCGCCAAAAGTGTTGGCGTAAGAAGTGATCAGATGAAAAAGACTGGGATTTATCGCCCCATCTATATTGTTGCAAGAAAACGTAGCTTTGAGCGTGAAAATGTTAAATTATTTATAAAAGCGCTAAAAGAATTATAACTTCATTCTTTGAGCGACTCCTCTTTGATAAGGATCTTCTGAGCTACTAAGAGCTGATATCACTCCTTGTCTATTCTCAATTGGTTGGTTTTGACTAAGCTTCCACTGGCCTTCAAGAGAAGTCACTTCAATTTTAACTCCCACAATTGCGGCCAGAAGCTTTTGAGTATAATCACGAGGAGCATCTTCAATTTTCCAAGGACTGTGACTTCCCTCTTCCTGCTCATTTGTGAGTATCTCGATGGAATTAAGAATCCACTCCTTATCTTCAATAAAGGAAATTTTTCCACGAGCGTGAACAACAATATAATTCCAAGTTGGAACAGCTTTACCAGTCTCTTTCTTTGTTGGGTAATGATTTGGCGAAATATAACAATGAGGTCCATTAAACGTAGCAACGACTTCACTAGCATCAAGTGTTTTCTTCCAAAGGCCATTAGCTTTTGCAATATGGCCAAATAAAAAGAGCTTCCCCTCTTCTTCGACAACACAAAGAGGAAGATGATTAACCTCAATCCCTTCATTTCCGTTTGATATCAAATTCGCAAATGTCGTCTCCTTCATCTGCTTTATTAACTCGGCCTTATCTTCCTGTTTGAATTGCTTTGGTATATGCATTCTACTACCTCTAATTCATTTATTAATGCTACAATGATAACTCAATAAACACTGGAGTTAAAATGCCTTATATCCTAAGCCCAATTATTACAGAATCAATGCCTGGAATGTGGTTTGAAGGCCAAGGCTATAAGCGAGAGAATATTTACTCGATGAATGACCCAAAAGGTCCTCCAGTAAATTATGACGCCCACCTTCTGAAGCCCCATAGCTTAACTCATATGGAAGCTCAGTCTCACACCATGAAAGATGGGATGAGCGTTGATGACTACTTTAAGAAGCAAGTAAATTCATTTTTTGGGCCAGTAACTGTCGTCAAATTAAAAGGACAAGATTGGAGACCTGTAGAAGGACTAGATGGCGTTTATCATTGGGAAGTCTCACTTAGTGAGCTAAAGGCCGAGCTTGGAGATGAGATTCCAAGTAAGTTAATTTTGTCAATTGAAGAAATGCCATTAAACGAATCACAACTTCACGATCCAAATTATGTCTTAACACTTTCACAAGAAAGCGCTGACTACTTATTACAAAACCCTAACTTTAATATGTATGGAACTTCTTGGAAGTCTTCGGACTTTAATCCAGGGAGTAGAAATAGACCAATTCACAATACTCTCTTTAAGCAGGCCGCAATCTTTGAAAACTTAAAACTTCACGATGTGCCAGCTGGAAAGTATTTCTTTTCAGGATTTCCACTCCCCCTTCACTTAGCTTCTGAATCACCAGTTTGCCCGGTGCTATTTACCAAAGAAGAGATTAACTTCTAATATCACTTCTCTTATAAGCATCGTCGACAAAGACTTCGACAAGAGCATTAAGTGCATCTGTTACTGTAAAGATACCGTAGACACGATTTCTATTATTGAGAACAATTGCAGACCCAACCTTGTGACTTGCTAATTGATAGGCAACTTCACCTAAACTATCGTCCTTATTAACAGCAAGAACAGATTCATTCATAAAGTCCTTAACAAGAACACCATCACACCAGCTCTTTCCATAAATCGACATGACATCTCTTTCAGAAATGATTCCCACAATTTGATTCCCGTCACTTACAGGAAGGTGCCTAATTCCATTGTCTTTCATAATCTTAAAAGCAATATCAATACTGGCATCCTGATCCACAACGTGAACAGCAGGAGTTGTAAATTCTTCGACTGATATATGTTTCATATATGCCTCCTAAATTAAATTTAGATTAGCACAATGGATTAATTGGTAACTGACAAGTGTCAGTTTTTACGAAAAAAATTCTTAATTTTTGCCTTAAACATATGGCATAGGATTTAGAGGCCCAAAGCTCACAATCTTTAGCTTAGGGAGCTAACTATATAGAATCAAGAGACACTTAAGATATCTCCCTGGCTCCCATTTATGCGTTTGCATAAGGCCAAAAGATTACATACAATTTTTATATATGTTAGCTAAGAAGAGGGTCCTGGTTGCCGAGGACGAACCAACATTAAATGATATCTACGTCGAAACCTTTGAGTCATTTGGTTATGAAACCATTGGTGTAAAAGATGGTGAGATGGCCCTAGACTACGCTAAACGTAACCCAGTTGACTTCGTTATTACTGACTTAAAAATGCCAAAGATGGATGGGCTTAAGCTCCTAGAAGAGATTCGTAAACTTAATACTCAAACCCCTCCTGTTCTAATAATCACAGGCTTCATTGATGAACTAAATGCACAAAGGGCCAAAGAACTTGGTGCCGTTGATCTTATGACGAAGCCCTTTGACTTTGATAAGGTCATTCTCTATATCGAAGAGAAGTTAAGCCAACAAACAGAATCCTAGATTCCCCACTCTTTTGAAAGCTCACCGATTCTCTTTTTAAATAGAAGAGACAGAATCATTGAAACAATTGTCAATCCAATAGCAAGTCCCGCCCATAAACCAGCGGCTTCCATTCCATGCTTATAACTAAGATAGACTCCAACAGGAATTGCAATTAGCCAGTAGCCACAGAATGAATAAAGCATCGGTTGTTTACTCATTCCAAGACCTCTTAGAACTCCCCACATGGCAACTTGTAGGCCATCAGGAATTTGAAAGAGAGCAACGTATAGGAAAAGCCCTGAGCCGTATAAAATAACGGCCTGATCAGTTGTAAAAAGTCCCATTAAAAATTTATGGAATAAGAAATAGCAGATTGCAGTAAAGACCATGTAAGAGACGGCCATAAAGATACACCCATACGAGTAGTTCTTTATCATCTCCATATCCTTACGCCCTAGAGCATAGCCAACCTTAACACCGGCAGCTCCATTAATTGCGAGAGGAACCATAAAAGTTAAACCTGCAATTGTTAAAACGATATTATGAGACGCAGAGGCAACAAGGCTCATACGGCCAATTAAAACCGTAACTGTTGAGAACATGAGAACTTCAATAAATGTTCCAAGTCCAACAGGGATTCCAAGCTTAATAAGTTCTTTAAACGACTTCTTACTAAAGTGTGTTTCAATTGGAAGCACACGGTAAGCATAGACGTAAATGATAATAGCGAGAACAAAACGAGTTATAACAGTTGCAACAGCAGCTCCCTTAATTCCCATTTCAGGAATAGGGCCGATACCAAACATTAAGCAGTAATTCATGATGAGGTTAACAACATTCATTATGATAATAAGTGAGTTTGCAAAAATCGTTTTATCAAAGGCCTGCAGATATTCCTTAATCATCTGAAAAATTAGAGCAGGAATAATTGAGATATTAACCCAATAAAGATAGGTCTTAACAAGTGGGACGATCTCTTTATTTAAACCGATGTGATCGACAAAATAAGTAAAGATATAAAGGGCAGTACAAATAACACTTCCTAAAAGAAGCGCTAAAGTCATTCCACTCCCCCATACACCATTCTCATGTGGGTTAGTCTCTTCACCACGCATTCTTGCGGTAACCGCACTAACAGAAAATAGCGTTGAGATTCCAATCATAATAAATGGAGATAACATTCCTGCCGCAACACCAATGGATGCAACTGCTGATGTTGAATAACGTCCGGCCACAAAAATATCACCAACGTTAAAAAGCATCTGACCAACTTGGCCGATAACAAGTGGAATCGTAAAATAAATGAGTTCTTTGAGTCTCTTACTCGTTGTTGCAACTACCATAATAGTTAGAGGTTATACCTCAATTTTTTAATAGATGGCATATAAAAATTGTAACCAAATATACTTTAAATCTCGGCCAAAAATTCGTAGAATATGAACACAAAGGAGTGCTTGTGAAAATCGTTTCAAATGCAGCGGAAGCTTTATCAATAGTCTATTCTAACTCAAACATTTTTATTCACGGTGGAGACTCAACACCGCAGGCCCTAATCGATGGCCTACTTGAAAATGCTCATAAACTAAAAGATGTAACGCTAACTCACCTCCACACTCATGGTGATGCAAAGTATGCAAATGAAGAATATTGTGAAAATTTTAAAATCATCAATCTCTTTGTTGGTGGTAATGTAAGAAAGCATATCGACTATCAAAGAGTTGATTACCTTCCTTGCTTTCTATCAGAGATTCCAAATCTATTTCGTAGTGGAAGGATCCCACTAGACTTCGCTCTTATTCATGTCAGTCCACCAGATAAACATGGCCACTGTACTCTAGGTACTTCGGTTGATGTTGCTAAGGCTGCAGTAAGTAGTGCCAAAATTGTAATCGCACAGATCAACCCAAATATGCCTCGTGTTCATGGTGATGGATTTATCCACGTCAATGATATCGACTATGCAATTGAAATTGATGAGAAGATTGTTGGCCATCAAGAAGTATGCTTAAGCGAAGAGGATTTAAAAATTGGTCAGCTAACGTCGACTCTGATTGAAGATGGCTCAACTCTACAAATGGGAATTGGCTCAATTCCTGATGCCGTATTGGCCAGCCTAACGAATCACAAGAACCTGGGGATTCACACAGAGATGTGGTCAAACGGAGCTCTTGAGTTAATTAAAAGTGGTGCCGTTAATAACTCTCTAAAAAATGTTCACCGAGGAAAAACAGTTAGTGCCTTTATTGTTGGAGGCCAAGATGTGCATGACTTTATTAATGATAATCCAAGTGTCATCCAACTAGAAGCAGACTATGTTAATAACCCAAGTATCATTAAGAGAAATCCAAAAGTATGTGCAATTAATAGCGCTGTTGAGATTGATCTAACAGGACAGGTTTGTGCAGATTCAATTGGTCACCGAATTATTTCTGGTGTTGGTGGACAAATGGACTTTATGAGAGGAGCTTCTCTTTCAGAAGGTGGTAAACCAATCATTGTTATTAATTCACGAAGTGCAAAAGGTTTCCCAAAAATTGTTCCAACGCTAAGATCAGGAGCGGGAGTTGTAACAACTCGTTCACATATGCACTATGTTGTTACAGAGTATGGAATTGCTGACTTATATGGCAAAAGCCTTAATCAGCGAGCACAAGAATTAATTAGAATTGCTCATCCAGATGACCGAGAAAACTTAGAAAAGATGTGGCACGAAACGCACTGTAGAAGATAATCTACAGTGCAGCTATTGGGGATTGGCATAATAATTCTACCATGCCACTTCCCTCATATTTTTCTTTTGCAACTTTTAAATCGACTCTCTTAAAGATCATATACGAAATAAATGATCTTAAATTTAATAAGAACGGATTCTCTTGTCCATGTACTGAAACATATGAATCAGAAACATAACCTTCATAGATATCTCTAAAGCCAGGAGAATCAATGACAAGAAGCATGACACAAATTGCGATAGCTTCCTTGCCCTGCTCGACCCCTTGATTAATGGCCTGATTCAGCTCTTCAACAGAATCAAATGTTTGTTTTGAAATCTCTTTAATTTGTTCTGCAAGAAGATTGATACAATGTTCTCCACAAGTCGTTATGAACTCTTCTTTAGAACCAAAGTGATAAAGAACTGAAGACACATTAATCTCGGCCTTCTTTGCAATATCTCTTAGGCTCACACCGTAGACACCATTTTTGGCCATTAAAGGGATTGCGACATCAATTAAATTCTGTTTAGTCTTATTCATCTACCTACTACCTTTTGTTAACTTACTGTCAAATCGAATAATCTTCTTGATTCAATTTGGTTAACATGTTAACTATATAGTTAATACATTAACAAGTTTGGAGAAAGAATGTCAATAATAAAGAGTGAATATGTACAGGAAAGCATTATCGGACGCATGATCCGTACAACTCGAATCCTCGATAAAATGGTATCTGAAGAAGTTTCGCACTTTAAACTAACGAAGCCTCAATTTGATGTTCTTGTCATTCTACACCTAACAGATCAAGAATCCGTTACAACGACAGAATTAGCAGATGAACTACTTGTTTCAAAAGCAAATATCACTGGAATCGTTAAAAGACTTGAGGCGGCCAATCTTGTCAAGAAGGCCATTGACGAAAATGATACGAGATCAAAGAAGATTACCCTAACTGAAGACGGCCTTAGTTTAATTAATAAAGTACTTCCACGCTACTTTAGTATGGGCCAAGAGCTGGTATCAAGATTCAGCCAAGAAGAGAAATCTAAACTTCTTTGCCAACTTGGAATGATTGAAGAGTTCTATCAATCGAAGAGATAAATCACCTAAGAATCAAAAAAGAGACAGAATAGACAGGAGAACGACACTCATGAGAAGGATCAAGACCTATATCGTCTTGTTTGGACTGGCCAGTAGCGTAAGCGCTGCTCAGTACAAATTAAGCGAACAATCAGTAGTTGAACTTGCTACTAAAAGAAATGAAAATGTTGGAATTGCAAGACAAGAACTAGAGCAGGCAAGAGAGTCACTTAGCAGTGCAACCTCTAACCTATTCCCTGTTCTCTCAATATCGGCCGGCGTATCGAAGAATGATGGTAAAGGAAATATCATGCCACATGGATACGACTGGAGTCACAATGCAAGAGTGCAACTAACTCAACCACTATATACTTTTGGAAAGATCTCAAGTGGTGTCGACATTGCGGAATCTGCAAGTCGCATTGGCGAGCTAAAGACTGTTGTCACAAAAGCAGAAGTTGAAAATGTTGCAAGACAGCTCTACTACAGAGTTCTCTTTAACCAAGAGCTAGTTAGAATCACAAATGACTCTTATAAGAATGCTGTCAAGAATAAGAAGGCACTTGAAGAGCGTGTTTCATACGGTCGTATTTCGAGAAATGATAATATTAAGATGCAAGCAGACCTTGCGAGTCGAAAGCCAAATTGGATTATTGCAAAGAAGAACCTAAAGAATGCAATCTTAGACTTAAAAAACTTTCTAGCATTACAACCTGAAGATGATGTTCAAGTTGTAACTGATAATTTCAATGCACAAGATAAGATCGCAACGATTCCATCAAGCCTAAAAAAGTTAGATGAAACAGTTGATGTTAAGATTTTAAAAGAAAGTATCCAACTTTCAGACTTCACAGTAGAGCTTGCAAAGAGCCAACGACTTCCTGATCTAGGGCTATTTGTTGCCTACTCTCCTCTTACTTATCGTGTGGATAAACCATTTACAGGTGATATTTCTCACAACCAAAATGATCTTTCATTTGGACTTCAATTTACATTTGATTGGGATCTGGGTGGAAGTAAAAACTCAGAAGTTGCCATTAAAAGAAGTGATGCAAATATCGCACGTTTAAAGTTCAACCAGTTGAGAAGAGAAATCAGAACACAATATTTAAAATTTGAGCAAGACTATGAAGGACTACAAGAGAGGTTTGAAGCAGAGTCGGAGGCCGTTAAGCTTGCCGCTTCATCTTATAAAGTAGCACTTAGTTCATTTAAGTCAGGTGGAGTTTCACAACTTCAATTAAATGATAGTGAAATCCAACTAACTCAACATCGCCTAAACCTTGCCCAAACAAAACTTCAGCTTAAAGTAACTCGTGCAGAAATGGATAGGCTTCTTACGAGTACAACGAAGGGAGATAAATAATTATGAAGCAAATAATCTTCGTACTAGTTGTAGGCCTTCTTTACGCCGGAAGCTTGTATGTGAAAGACCTTGATCTTCAAAGAAAAAAAGGAAAAGAGACGGCCACGATGTATACGATTCGTGCAAAGTCAGGAACTCCAGTCAATACAACAAAAGTTACAAGAAGAGCGTTCTCTAATTTTGTTATTGTAACTGGTAGTAATATTGGCCCTAAGATTCACGCTTCAGTCGCTCCCAAGGTTGCTAATTTAATTAAGCCAGGCGCACTTGTTAGTATTCGCGTGAAAGATAAGAAAGTTTACGGCAATGTTGTTTCAGTTGATACCAAGGCCGATTACCTTTCCGGTCTACATAAGATTGTTGTCTCTTTTGCCAATAAGAAGATTCCAACAAATCTCTATATTATGAATATTGAAACTCACAAACTTGAAAATGCTTTAACAGTAAGAAGAGAAGCTGTTTCAGAGCGTGGTGGTTCACATAATGTCTTCATCGTCGATCAAAACAATACGGTTAAGAAGCGAAACATTGAAGTCAGCGATAGCAACGAGAACTTCTTTGTTGTGAAAAGTGGATTAAGTGAAGGCGACACTGTAGTGCTAAGTGACCAACGTTATCTAAGCGATGGCGAGAAAGTTAATATCATCGAAGCACAAGTGGATCAGGATTAAGGAGTTAGAAGATGATTGAAATATTTGTAAAACGACCTGCCACGACAATCATTTTCATTGCTATTTTTATGGTAATGGGACTTGTTTCGATTGGTAATTTAATTATTGAGCCTACACCTAAAGTAGAGCTCCCACTGATTACAGTACAAACAATCTACGCTGGTGCTTCACCCGAAGAGATTGAGTCTCAAATTCTTAAGAAAATTGAAGATGAAATTTCAGAGGTTTCTCAGATTAAGAAAATCAAATCTGATGCCCGTGATAGTTTTGGTATTGTTATTATTGAATTTGATATTGAAGCGGATGCCAATATCAAGTCAATTGAAGTAAAAGATAAAGTAGAAGCAATCTTAAATGAATTTCCAGATGGAGCCGATCGTCCAATTATTGCAAAATTTGACCCGCTCATTCAACCGATTGCCACACTAGCTCTTTCAAGTACAAAGCATGACCTGACTCAAGTATATGAGTATGCCGATAAGAAGCTTAAGTCTCGCCTCTCTTCGATTAATGGTGTTGCCTCTGTCGACATATTTGGAGGGCGTGAAAGAGAAATTAATATTGAACTTGATAATAACCTTCTCATTCAAAACTATCTTTCAATTGAAGATGTTCTAGCTGCAATTTCAAGAAAGAACTTAAATATTCCTGGTGGTTCAATCAATACAACAGACTCAAAGATCAGTGTCCGTTTTGTTGGTGAATTTGCCAATGTTGACGAGATTAGAAACCTAGAAGTCGTTTCACGTGAAGGACAAGTTTTCAGACTTCAAGAGATTGGTAATGTCTCAGATAGTTTTAAAGAAGTTGAAACAATGGCACGCTTTAATGATAAAGAAGTTGTTGGTTTATCTGTTTTAAAACTATCAGATGGTGATGCCATCAAAATTGTTGAGAACCTAAAGGGATCACTTGATAAAGTTCAAAGTGAGCTTCCTGAAGGAATGAAGCTAGAGCTAGTTGTTGATACAACAAGAATTACTCTTGATGACACAAAAGGAACAATTAACTCGATCTTTATGGGGATCGGTTTAACGATTGCTATTCTTCTAACTTTCTTAGGTGACTGGCGAGGGGCCTTAATTGCAAGTATCGTAATTCCAACTTCGATTATCTCAACTCTCTTTCTGATGGATATGTCATCGTTCTCTATTAACGTTATGACTCTCCTTGCGTTTGGTACGTGTCTAGGAACACTTATTGCCAACGCACTTATCATTATCGAAAACGTTTATAAGCACCTTAAGATGGGAAAGGATTCTCAGTCTGCTGCCATTGACGGAACAAAAGAAGTTTTACTTGCCGTTATGGCATCTTCGGGAACAAACCTAGTTGTATTTACTCCACTAGCGTTTATGGGTGGTATCGTTGGTAAGTTCATGCTGCAATTTGGGATGACAGTTGTATTTGCAACGATCTTCTCGATTCTGGCATCTGTTACATTAACTCCAATGCTTTGTGCCCTACTTCTTAAAGACCCTGATACTTTAAAAGGGCCATTTCCTAAGCTTGCAGGCCTTGTTGATCGCCTTCTTGCATGGGTAACGAAACAGTACCGTTGGTTCTTTGACAAGTTTATGAATTGGCCAATTACTTCGATTATAGTTCTTATGGCCCTATTCTTTACGATTGTGTATCCAGCAAAACGTGTTGGAAACGAGTTCCTACCAAAATCTGACCGTGATGAGTTTAAGGCGTTCATCCTGATGCCAGATGGTTCACCAGTTGAAAAAACGGCACATATCACAAAGCAAGTTGATGAGATTATCAGAAAGTATCCTGAAGTTGTCTCAACTCTTTCTGATATTGGTTATGACGGTGAGGAAAGATCACGTATTACAGTTAACTTAACATCAGCAACAAAACGTAAGAGAGACTATAAAGAAATTATGGATGACCTACTTCCTAAAGTTTCTAATATACCTGAAGCAGAGATTACTCTTACAGGTGGTAGTCGAAATGCAAGTAATGATGGTGATATCACGATTAACGTAACTGGTGATGATTTTGATAATATGGTTATTGCATCAGAAAAAATGCAAAAGATCATGAAAGATTCTGGCTACTTTAGTTCAATTGAAAGTTCATATCGAATTCCAAAAATGGAAATTCAATTTGTCTCTGAGCCGCAAAAAGTTATTCGTCAAAACCTTTCAAGTTCACGTCTTGGTGGAACGATTCGCGCCCTTGTAAACGGGAACGACGATGCCGTTTATAAAGAAGGTGGAGAGGAATATGATATTAACGTTACTCTTGCCCCAGAGTTCAAAAGAAATATTTCAGATTTTGATAAATTTCTCATTCACGGAAAAGATGGACTAATTCCTATCTCAAGTCTTGGTAAGGTTCAAGTTGTTGAAGCGACTTCACCACTTAAAAGACGTGATAAGGAAAGAATCATTCAAATCAAGGCCTTCGTTGTAAAAGGCGTTGTAGGTGCGATTATGGGAGACCTCGGACAAAAATTTAATCAGGCCGAACTTCCTCAAGGGACAAAGTTTATGTTTGCTGGGCAAGCAGAAAGTCAAAAAGAGTCTCAGCAAGAGATGGGTAAGGCCTTCATGCTAGCGGTAATCTTAACGTATATGCTACTTGTTGCAATTCTTAACTCTTTTGTCTTCCCAGTATCGATTGGGTCAGCAATTCTAACGTCCTTTCTAGGATCATTTTTAATGATGTTCTACACAGAGCAGACGGTTAATATTGGTTCCATGATGGCCATTGTAATGGTTGTTGGTCTGGCGGTTAATAATGCTATTCTTATGATTGAATACACCCAGCAAAAACTCGATGAAGGTGTTGAAATTAAGGAAGCTCTCTGGTTGGGAGCGCAGGAGAAGCTTAAACCAATTCTTATGACTTCTATTGCAATTATCGCTGGGACTATGCCGCAGCTATTTATGATCGATAAGATGAAGTCGGCCATGGGAGCTGTTCTCATTGGAGGGATGTTGGGATCAATCTTCTTCACTTATACCCTCGTACCAACGATTCACTTGGTTATTTACCGAGTGAAAACATGGTTATCTAACCTACTTAATTCAAAAGCTTAAAGCACCATAAAGGCCCCGAAACAGGGGCCTTTTTTTATGTCTAAAATTCAGACATGGCCTGTAATCCTTCCCTCCTTGAACAAATTCACCTCAATAAATGTTATAAGTGTTCATTATTTATTTAGCCAAGACCAAATAAGAGAGAGTTAAAGATGAGATCAATTATTCTTACTTCAGTTCTATGTTCAGGAATTTGCCAAGCTATGCCAATGCCTTCAAAGGGTGTTGTTAAAGTATCCGATGGTGCCAAGGCAAATTGTAACTCAAAGAAAGACTTATATCGAAATAAGCTTCAAGCTTATCGAATTAAAAATTATAGCTCACAACAAAATGGCGAAAATATCGAGTTAACACTTAATATTCAAATGGTTCAATGTAGTGAAACTGATAAAGGCTTTGCTTTTAAAGATAAGAATATTTTCGATTTATTTACATATAAGACATATCGTAATCTTGAAATGGAAGTTAGAACTAAGAGTGCTAATATCCTCTTCTATCAAGATGGTGTTTACAAAAAACTTTCTCAGGTTGATATCACTGATAACCAAGACCTCTCAAAAATCACAGCAAGCTTCAATGTGAAGGACTTACTAACAAAAGAGAAATACGAGCAGTATCAAAATGGTGAAAATGTGATTACTAGCTTAGACTTCAGTCTTAAGCGCCTTATTGAAATCTCAGGCAATGATTTCAATGGTGTTTATGATCAAAATTACGGTGGATTTAGAATATTTTTTGAAATTAAATAATAAAAAAAGGGCCTCAAGTGAGGCCCTTAATATTTGTCTTATTTTTGGTTCATACCTTTGAACTTATCCTTAGACATAGTTGTTACATATGCTGCAACATCTTTAATGTCTTGGTCTGATAGACCACGAACTTTTGTCCACATCATTGATGTGTTCTTAGTCTTTCTCTTCTTAGACTTGATTGCAGTTACTTGCTCAATAATGTAAGCAGCATCTAGACCAGCAATTCTTGGACCTTTAACGATCGCAAGCTTACCATCTTTTGCCTTTCCCATACCATCAGCATTGTGGCAAAGAGCACAGTTAACTTTTTTGTAAATTGCTTTACCTTTAGCAGCGTCACCTGCGTAAGCAGTTACACTTAGTAGAGCGGCAACAACAGTGATTTTAACTAAATTCACAATATATCTCCTTTATATTTATAGCGTAGCTATACTTTATGCAATTATCGTCAGATCGTCAGTAAATTTAAAAGAAAATATACCCCCCTGGCCATTTCTTGAGCTATACTCTCTTGCACATAGTGACAAGTCTAGAAAACTTAAAAGTGACTTAAAAGAGAGTTAAGAATGAACACAAGTGTCATAAGCCTAATTTTAGGAACAATTTGCATCGGACTGGCACCCATCTTTGTCAAAAACCTAACTGGCGACCTCTCACCAAGCATGATTGGAGCACTCCGTTGCGGAATTGCTGGATCAATTCTTCTTATTTACCAACTTCTTATTAAGAAAAATTATATCAAGGACAAACGCTTCTATACTATGACGGCCGTCATAGGTTTCTGCTTTGCCATGGACTTATTTGTCTGGCATCGCTCAGTCCACCTCATTGGTGCCGGGATGTCCACAATCCTAGGAAATACCCAAGTTTTCTACTTACTTGTTTTTGGCCTCATTCTATATAAAGAGAAAATTACAATAAAAAAACTTTTGGTCTTTCTCTTTGCTTTCTTTGGAGTCTTTCTCATTCTCAAGGGGCAAGTTGAGTTTTACCAATCTGAAGAATTCTTCTGGGGAGTTCTCTTTGGACTAACCACAGGGCTTTGTTACTCTCTTTATACGACCTCAATTAAGAAAACATCTCTTATGAGCTTTAAAACGAAAATTACGGCCTTAGAGATCATCACTTACTCTTCTCTTGTGACAGGAGCACTACTCTTTCTAAGTGCTCAATTTGAACAGGGATATAAAGGCCTTAGCTTTTCACACCTACCTTCAGTTCTAGGGCTGGCCATACTGTGCCAGATTATTGGCTGGTCTCTAATAAGTTATGGGCTTAAGTCGGCGCCTTTATCAGTCTCAGGCCTCATTATTCTGTTACAGCCAGTTATTGCAAAGACCCTTAGTATCTTTCTATTTAACGAACCATTTTCGTCACTTGAAATTATCGGGGCTTCAATTCTTCTTACTTGTATTTATCTTGGGACTCACCTGTCGCGTCCTAAGAAACCAAAACCAAAACCAAAACCAAAACCAAATGACAATTGAGGTCTTTATTAATACCATATTCTAAATATTTTTAATTAGGCATGGTAATAATGAAAGCACTCTCTCTATTTGCTCTTATAAGCATTCTTCTTTTCAGTTGTTCAAATAGTAATGACTTAGAAACTCTTACTCCAAAAGATCAAGTGATTCATCAAGAGGCAACTAAAAAAGCGCTTAAGAAGATCGCTAATGAAGAGGTTGTTTTTACTCAACAACAGGCCAATCATTGGAATGGTAAGAAGAAGGTCGATTTCAATAAGGATGTGAAGCCTATTTTTGATAATCGCTGTGTCGTTTGCCATAGTTGCTACGATTCTCCATGTCAGCTTAAACTGACTTCAAAAGAGGCCATTCAAAGAGGTGCCTCCAAGGATAAGGTCTACATGGGCGAGCGCCTTGTGGCCTCATCACCCAGCCGCCTCTACATTGATGCCACGTCAACTAAACAGTGGAGAGACAAAGGCTTCTTCTCTGTTTCAAGTAAGCATATGAATGAAAGCGTCATGGCCAAAATGCTTAAACTCAAGGAGATCGCTCCCCTTCCTAAAACAAAACTACTTCCAAGCAGCTTAGACTTTAGTCTTGAAAATGATCGTTTCTGCCCTAAGAAAGACGAGTTTGAAGACTATGCACAGGCTTCTCCATTTGGAGGAATGCCATATGGCCTGCCGGCACTAAGCGATAAAGAGAGCAAAACAATTACAACTTGGATAGCACAGGGATCAAAATTTAATAAAGATCTTCCATTACCAAAATTTGATAAAAAGCAGATTAGACGTTGGGAAAAATTCTTAAACAAAGACAGTAAGAAAGGCCAACTCATGGCACGCTATCTCTATGAGCACCTCTATCTTGCAAATCTTCACTTTAGCAATAAAGCGAATTCAAACTTCTATAAATTAGTAAGATCAAAGACTCCTTCCGGAAAACCGGTTGAGATCATCGCAACTCGCAGGCCATTTGATGATCCAAAAGTAAAAAGAGTTTACTACCGTTTAGTTAAGCAGAGGGAAACGATCGTCGACAAAACTCATATGCCTTATCTCTTTAACCAAGAGAGAATGAATTGGTATTCAAGTTTATTTCTTAAACCGAAGTATTCGGTTAAGGAACTACCAAGCTATAGGCCACATATTAGTGCTAATCCATTTCTATCATTCAAGGACCTCCCTGTTCAGTCTCGTTATGAGTTTCTTCTTAAAGAATCTCAATATACGATTTCTAACTTTATTAAGGGGCCAGTCTGTCGAGGTCAAATTGCACTTAATGTGATTCAAGACCACTTCTGGGTTTTCTTTATCAATCCAAAACTCTATCGCGACAGAAAATCTTTTCCACTGACAAATGAATTGGAACGAATGAGTCTCCCTGCCCAGTATGCTAACGCTGGAGGAATTCAGTGGTTCAAGTATAAGAATGAAGAAGAAAAGTACTTAGAAAAGAAATCGAAATTTATCGACGAAAACCATAATATTTTAAATTTAAATTCGCTTTGGAATGGTGGTAAGAATAATCAAAATGCCGCCCTTACGATATTTAGGCACTTTGATAGTGCGACAGTTTTAAAGGGCATGGTTGGGCAAAACCCAAAAACAGCATGGATTATCGACTACCCTCTACTTGAGAGAATTCACTATTTATTAGTTGCAGGTTTCGATGTTTACGGCAACGTCTCTCACCAGCTCAACACTAGACTCTATATGGACTTTCTAAGGCTTGAGGGTGAATTTAATTTCCTTACACTCTTACCTTCTAAGCAGAGAATCAAAGAAAGAGATCATTGGTATGAGAGGGCATCAGATGAAGTCAAAAAACATATTATTGGCCGTTATGCTTGGATTAATAAAGCCCCGCAAATTTCGTACAAAACAAAGGATGCAAAGAGTGAGCTATTTGAGCTAATTAAAAAAAGAATAGGCCCTTCCTTAAATAAAGAATACCAAGTGCACAATGAAGAT
>NZ_JBEBMT010000001.1:527378-623435 GCF_043196705.1 Halobacteriovorax sp. HFRX-2_2 | reverse complement strand
CGTCTACAAAGTCTAATGAACAATCAAGAGATGAAGCATACCTCTGTTAATCTCTTCTCTCAGATATCTTTTATCCTAGTTGAAGATACGAATGAAACTTATACATTAATTCATAATAATGCTCATTATAATATCTCTCACCTCCTTAAAGAAGGTAGTCAGCGCATCACCCAAGAAGATAATTTTACTGTGACAAAAGGAACAATTGGGAGTTATCCAAATACAATCTTTCGCATGAAAGAATCTCAAATCCCTAATTTTGTGAATGCAATTAAAAATACTAAATCAGAAGCAAGTTATAGCAGGCTTCTTGATCGCTATGGAGTAAGAAGAAGTGACAAGAGGTTTTGGCCAACTCTCGATAAGATTCACGACATTGCTTTAAAAATAAAACCTATTGAATTTGGTCTCTATGATTTAAACCGTCTCGAAAATCGTTAAAGACACCAAATTTTAGTTAATATTTTAAAACGATCCTCCGACAGTTAAGTCATGGATAAAGTATTAATTTCGTGGGCGGGAAATGATGAGGTTGAATCCTTCTCTCCGTATTGTGCAACTATAAATAGAATTTTTTCATATTTGAATATCGATTTTAAACTCAAAACAGTTCACGTGAATTCTCAAATTCAAGGTGTGCCAGCTAAGATGAGTAGCCTACCTGCAATTATCGACGGCGAAAAAAAATTCCTAGGCCTTAGAAATTGTATCAATTACTTTAAGGATCTACGTGGGCAATCAGACTTATTTCTTTTAACAAGTGAAGAAGCAAGACAAGAGCAAGTCATACAGGATTGGTGTCTTAATTCATTATGGGCAAGTATCATTTACTTCTCATACAAAGATAATAGTGGCCTTAATGCTATGAAGAAGAAATTTGCTAAGCAAGCAAAGTATGTTCAAGACATCAATGAGACGCCGGAAGAAGTGATCTCATCAATAAGAGATGTCATTGTGAAAAAAATTTCTGAATATGAAATCTTTCATAAAGATCAAGACAGCGCTCTTGATCTCCTTGAATCGCAAATTATCTATATCAACGAGATCTTAGGTACGAAGAATTTTATTTTTGGAAATGAAATTAAATACATCGATATTCTTCTGTTCTGTCACTTAAATCGAATACTTATCACAGGGCTGGCCCCTGCTGACTTAATTAAGCAGAAGTACCATCGTATTATCAAGTGGCTACAAAGAGTTGCAGCACAAACACGTTCAAAAGATAATATCTATCCAACTCACTTAGAAAGTTAGGGGCAATATTTCTAATTATGTTCTTTTTCTATTAAACTTAGATAATAGTTATTAAATGGAGACATTATGAAGAATATTGCCATCGTCATGGCCATGGACTCAGAAGCGGCACCACTTCTTGAGAAACTAGGAATTGACTTCCAAGATAAGAAATTAGACCCAAACCTTCCAATGAAGTTATATCAGTGCGAATATCATGGGCACAAAATTTCAATCATCATTAGTGGTGAGTGTAAGCATCACAAGGTACAAAATGTCGGTACTTCTCCTGCTGTTGTTTCTACCCTTCTTGCTATTAGAGAGCTTGGAGCAGAAATGATTATCAATGCAGGTACTGCCGGTGGTTTTAGAAAACGTGGTGCAGAAGTTGGCGATGTCTATACGGCCGACACAACAGTATTCCATGATCGTAGAATCCCAATCCCTGGTTATGAAAATTACGGGGTTTATAAGACAACTCACGCTATTGCACAAGAATATGGAAAACTCCTGAACCTAAAGACTGCAATTATTTCAACAGGAAACTCACTTGATATGAGTGCAGAAGATGAGAAATTAATTGAAGCGAATCAAGCTGTTCTAAAGGATATGGAAGCAGGAGCTATTGGCTGGGTAGTTGATCAATTTAATATTCCAACACTCTTTTTAAAGTCTGTGACAGACATTGTTGACGGAGAGCATCCAACAGAGGAAGAGTTCTTTGCCAATTTAAGATTAGCATCGGATAATTTAGGTAAGAAATTAATTGAATTAATCGAAAAAATCTAAGGAGTGATTTATGAAACTACTAGCTGCGATGCTTTTTATCCTTCCAGTATTAGCTGCACCATGTGCTGGCCAAGAAGGTCAATATTGGATCAATAACGATGGGACACAAGGTGGATTCGTTGCTGATACTGCATATGTATCAAAGAATGTTTACATTGGGGAAAATGCACAAGTTTGTGATAAGGCCCAGGTAACAGGATTTGCAAAAATTACAGGAAACGCAATTATTTCAGACTACGCAAAAGTATGGGGAAATGCTCACGTGTATGAGAATGCACAAGTCTACGGCGAAGCGTCTGTATGGGATAATGCTGAAGCTTTTGGTGAATCTCGCATTTACGGATTTGCAGGCCTAAAAGGAAATGTAAAAGTATACGGAAAAGCACGTATGTTTGACGCTACTTACTCTTCAGGTCGTTATTACTAGGAATTAATATGAGAAAAATCTTTTTATTTTCACTGTCTCTTTTTCTAATTGTAGGCTGTAAGGAACAAACACAAGTAAAGCTTCGTGTTATTGAGACAACTGACCTTCATGGTTATTACAAAGACTACGACTATTATAAGAACAAAGAAAGTAAAAGATTTGGACTCGTTAAGACGGCGACACTCATTAAGAAGTATGCCGCTCAAGCAGATAATTATACTTTAATTGATAACGGTGATCTCCTTCAAGGGAATCCGATGGCCGACTTTGTGGCCACACATGGAAAAGAAGGAGTTCACCCTGCTTTTAAGCTAATGAATCATCTTAAATATGATGTTGGTAATATCGGAAACCATGAATTTAACTATGGTCTAGAATTTCTTGAGGCCTCTCTTAAAGACGCAAAATTTCCATATATTAATGCCAATGTCTACAAGGATGAAAATGGTAAACCTGGTCAAGCCTACTTCAAACAATATGTCATTTTAGAAAAGAAAGTGAAGGACACCAAAGGCCTTCCTCATAAGATTAAAATTGGCTACATAGGTTTTGTTCCGCCACAAATTTTGATTTGGGATAAGAATAACCTTGAAGGAAAAGTTGTCGCTCGCGATATTGTTGAAGTCGCAAAAGAATTAACGGCAAAAATGAAAAACGAAGGAGCTGACGTTATTATTGCAATTCCTCACTCGGGAATTAGCACTGATGAATACAAGCTCTACGCAGAAGATTCGGTTTATTACTTAAGTCGTGTTCCTTATATTGATGCCATTGCCTTTGGCCATACTCATGCCCTCTTTCCTTCTAAAGATTATGAAGGGATTCAAGGTATTGATGCTAAGAAAGGAACAATCAACGGTGTGGCCGCAGTTATGCCTGGCAAATGGGGATCACATGTTGGAATCATTGATTTAAAACTAAATTTTGATGGAAGTAAGTGGCATGTCATTGACGGTCAATCATCTGTTTACTCAATATATGATAAGGAATCAGACTCTAGTGTAAAACCAGATCTGGAGCTTGCAGAAATCATTGAAGATGATCACAAAAGAACAATTAAGCTGGCCGGCGAAAAAGTTGGTTTCTCTAAAGAGGAGTTTTACAGCTTCCTATCGCTAATTCAAGACGATGCTGCAACTCAAATTGTTTCAAATGCACAAATTGATTATGTAAAAAGAGCAATCCAAGGAGATGCGAACCTTAGCGGCCTTCCTGTTTTATCGGCCGTTGCACCTTTTAAAACTGGTGGAAGAAAGAATGATCCTAATGGTTATACAACTGTTGAGAAGGGAGTTCTTACTTTAAGAAATGCAGCTGACCTATACCTCTACCCTAATATGCTCTACGCTCTTAAACTTACGGGTAAAGAAGTAAAGATGTGGCTTGAATGTTCGGCCGGAATGTTCGCCCATATCGATCCGAAATATAGTAAAGATCAGCCACTTATTAATTGGGGAAATTTTCGTTCGTATAACTTCGACATGATTGATGGCCTAACATACGAAATCGACATCACAAAAAGAAGACACTACGATGAAAATTGTAAGGTTTTAAATAAGGATTCATTTAGAATCGAAAATCTAAAGTATCAAGGCAAGGCCGTAAGTGATAACCAAGAGTTTATTCTTGCTACAAATAGCTTTCGTGCAACAGGTGGAAAATTTCCAGGAGCTAAGAAGTCCAATGTCGTTTTCACGGCACCGGATAGTAATCGCCAAGTTCTTATTAACTACATTAGAAAAGAAACAAAAGAGAAAGGCTTTGTTGATGCACGTCCAAATGAAAATTGGAAAATCAAGCCAGTTCCAAACGCAGAAAAGCTAAAAGTTTACTTTGAAACTTCACCGTCAAAGAAAGCAACAAAGTACATAAGAAAGAATTCTAAATTTAAGCTTAATCGCATTAAGGGCCTAGATGATGAAGGCTTTGCAAAGTACTATATAATCCTCAAATAGACACATTGCTTCCACGAATATCCAAGGCGTAAGTCACTGAATTTACGCCTTGACGTATTAATAATATGACATTTACGCAAAGTTTAGATAAAATCTACGGTCCGAGGATTAAGTTCTCAAACGATTTAAAAGGATTTTATATGTCAGTATACGTCAATAGAACATTGAATATGAAAAAGATCAAGGCCATTGGTTTTGATATGGACTACACATTAGTTCGCTATAAAACAGAAGCATTCGAAAAATTTGTTTTCGAATTAGTACTTAAAAAACTAGTGGATGTTAAAAATTATCCAAAAGAAGTAACAGAATTAAAATTTGATTTTAACCAAGTTATTCAAGGTTTAATTATCGATCGTCTTCGTGGAAATATTCTACAAACAAACCGCTACGGAAAAGTGAAGATTGCAAAGCACGGTACAAAACCAATGGACTTTCATGATCAAAATGAAATCTACGGAAATAGTATCATTGATCTAAACTCTGATCAGTATCAATCACTGGATACAAACTTCTCTATTTCAAATGGAGCAATGTTTGCAAACCTTGTTGATCTAAAAGACCAAGGAATGAAGCTTCCTGATTACGAAACTCTCTCTCACGACATTAAAGAAGTTATCGATATCGCTCACTCTGACAATTCTCTTAAGGGTTATGTTGAAGAGCACCTTGAAGACTTTATTATCAAAGATCCAGAAGTAGCAAAACTTCTTGAGAGGTTTAAGCGTTTTGGAAAGAAGCTAATTCTTATTACAAATAGTGAATGGTCTTGGACGAAGAGATTAATGGAATACACAATCAATCCATTCTTAAAAGAACATGAGACTTGGACTGACCTATTTGATATTTCAATCTGTCTTGCATGTAAGCCAAGATTCTTTAACGTAAGTAATATGTTCCTAGAAATCCAAACGGATACAGGACTTATGACAAATGCCGAAGGACCTCTTGAGCAGAATAAAGTATACCAAGGTGGATGGGCAGGAAAGCTTCAAAAAGATCTAGGCCTTGAAGGTGAAGAGATTCTTTATCTTGGAGACCATATTTACGGTGACGTTCTTACATTAAAGAAAACATTTAACTGGAGAACGGCCCTTATCCTAGATCCACTAGAAGCAGAGATTGAAGCAATTAGACAGTCAACTCCGACACAAGCTCTTATAGATGCAGAAATGGAACAAAAAGAAAAACTGGAACATGAGCTAAACAAGCTTGAGCTTCTAAAGCACGAAGATCCAGAAAAGTATAATAAAGAAGATATTGGTAAAATCTTTAGTGAGATTGATAAGATCAACTCAAAAATTTCACATCATCTCGATACTTATCGTCAGTTCTTTAATGCCCATTGGGGTGAGATGATGAGAGCAGGCCTTGAAGAATCACGCTTTGCTGATCAAGTTGAGAAGTATGCATGTTTCTACATGGCAAAAATTACGGATCTTCTAGAGTACACACCACGTACTTACTTTAGGCCAAAGAAGAGAATCTTGGCCCACGAAGATTCGACTATGCTTTAAATTTAGATTGTACAAATTGTTGAAAGACTCGGTAAACTTCATCACCGTATCCCCCGGCCATAACCCATGCTTGGGGGATGCCTTTCGACTCTAATAATTCATACATATAATTATCCCTTTCAAGACATTGCTCTAAACTTAGCTGAATTCCCTTCGCACTTTCAAGAATATCTTTTTCATAAACATCCGCACCTTGAACGACAATACATAGATCGTAATCTTCTTTGATAAAGTCCCCTATCTGCTTGAGCTTCTCAAGATAGTTGTCTTCAGGTGTCACCGGAATATCAAGAGTACTTGGGATATAACTAGAGTTAGTTTTATCAGGGTTATCAAGAGGCCATCCATCTTTCATATGAATTGAGACACAGTCAATTGATTCATCATTAGCGACAATTTGTGCCGTTCCATCACCCTTATGCGCGTCCATATCCACAACGAGGCACTTCCCTAATCCTTTTTCCTTTTGAAGTTTTCTAATCGCAATCACAATATCATTAAACATACAAAAGCCACCAGGCCCATCACTCTTTGCATGGTGCATGCCTCCACCTAAGTGATACGAAAAACCAGATTCGAGAGCATTACAAGCAGCAAGAAATGTTCCTTCACAATGAGAAAGCGCACGATTAATAAAATCACTTAAGGGTTTCGTTGCGGCCATTGGATCATAACGATGGTAACTTCCATCATCATTAATAAGCTCGTAGGCTTCAAGGACAAGTCCAGTTGGGTCAAGCTTTGTTCGTGCACAAAAATCACGCTCATGAACAAGAGCAAGGTCACTTAAGAAAAAGTGAGTTGATCTTCTGCGCTCAAGAAAGGGAGAATTCTTAAATTCTTCTAAAATTTTTGTCACTCTTTCATCTTTTAAAGGAACACCAATACCGTAATCAGTATAGCTTCCAAGGGAGTCTTCCATATAATAGAGTCGACTTTTTTCTGGATGGTATTTCATAATCATTCCTTTATTAATGAAACTTAGCTTGCTTGATTATCCTAATATTATATAGTTATACCTTAAAATCGCCTGTAAATCTTACAAATTTAAGTATGAGACAAGGCCCTTTGCTATAGTAATCTATTAGCTTTGCTATAAGTATACGATTTTTTTGGGAGATTAAATTTCATGACAAATAGGACAATCTGGCTTCGCCATGAAACAAAACCATTTGAACAGCGTAGTGCTCTTACGCCACAAGCTGCCTTAGAGCTTAAGGAGCTTGGTCATGAAGTAATTATCGAACGCTCACCAAGTCGTATCTTTAAGGACGAAGAATTTGAGGCCCTAGGGCTTAAAATGATGCCGACAAATTCATGGATAAACTTTGCACCGGCCAATGCTTTTATCCTTGGACTAAAAGAACTTGATATTCACGAGTTCCCTCTAAGTCATCGCCATATTCACTTTGCTCACGTTTATAAAAACCAAACAGGTTCAAAGGAAATGCTTGATCGCTTCATTCAAGGAGACGGAAAGCTATACGACCTTGAATACCTTACTGACAGCAATGGAAAAAGAATTGCGGCCTTTGGAAAATGGGCAGGTTTTGTTGGAGCGGCGCTAGGACTTAAGAATTGGATTTGTCAGCAACGAGGAGCAGACTTCAATGAAAGTGCACCTCTAAGTTCATATTCATCTCAACATGATCTCGTAAACGAGTTATGTAAAGAGCTTGATGAGCTTGGCTCAAGGCCAAGAGTTTTAGTCATTGGAAATCGAGGGCGTTGTGGACGAGGAGCAAAAGAGCTTCTAGAGGCCGTAGGTGTTGAGATGACTGGTTGGGGAAGGGCCGACACGAAAGTTGCTAGGCCAATCAAGCAGATTCTTGACTATGATATTCTCGTTAACTGTACTTTAAATAAAACACCGGCGGAGCCATTCTTAGACTTAGATATCCTAAAGAATGAAAGAAATCTCTCTGTGATTTCAGATGTTAGTTGTGACCCGACAGGGCCGTGTAACCCACTTCCTATCTATCCAGATATCACAACGATTGATAAACCTACTTTCAAAGTTGAAGAACTAGATCAACTTCTCGAAGTTACGGCCATTGACCACTTACCTTCACTTCTTCCGAGAGAGAGTACTGAGGAATATGTAGAGCAACTACTTCCTTATTTAATTAATTTACTTAATGGTGATATTGAAGACTCTCCGTGGGAAAAAGCACTTGAGATCTTCTATCAAAAAACAATTGAGCTAGGATTAGAAAAGAAATTAGTGGAAGAGCCTCAGTTACTGATGTAATTTTCGATCGCTCTGACTTCATCGTAATTTTCAAAATTTTCGTACTTTTCATACCCTTTAATAAGGTATTGGCACTTCTTTAAGCAAAGCTGTGTTAGCACATCTACTCTTTCTTGCGAAAGCTGGCGATTTGCTTTGGCCCAGGCCATGGCCTTGACTCTCCAGTAGTCCATCGCAAAGAATTTAAATGACAGTTGATCGTCATGCCCAGCATGCTTGATAACGAAGGCTTCTTCTAAGAAAGCGATTTCATACAGAGACGTAATCTTAAGCCAGAGGTCATAATCTTCACAAACGATAAAGTCTTCATTAAAGCCACCCATTTCTTCAAATAAGCTACGCTCCATTAAGACACTTGATGGTGAGATTACACAATTTTTTAAGGAGCGAATAAACATATCCCCTCCAACTTTTTGATGTACTTTCTTTTGCTTTACAACCTCTCCATCTCTTAACCAATGCTCACCCGTATGGCAAAGACGAAGCTTAGAATTCTCCAGTAGGCCTAGTTGACTTTGAAGTTTGTTTTCACTCCACTCATCGTCTGAATCAAGGAATGCAATATAGTTTCCTGATGATTGGCCTACACCAAGATTACGAGCAGCAGAGACTCCTCGATTTTGTTGAAAGATATATTTGATACGCTCATCAGAAAAAGACTCGACGATATCTTTTGAATGATCACTCGAACCATCATCAACAATGATCAGTTCAAAGTTTTGAAAGCTTTGTTTTAAAACTGAGTCAATTGCACGGGCCAAGAAATTGGCCCTATTATAAGTGGGAATAATAACACTAACTAACACTATTAATGATATCTTCCAGCATATCTTTGGTTACTTTCTTTTCAAGAGAATTTAGAACTCCATCTAACTGATCATGATTTCTAGCACCACAAAGCACTGTACTTAATTCATCATGAGAAAGATTAAAATGAATTGCAAAGTCTAATCCGCTAAGCCCATGCTTCTCAAGTGCCGGCTGCATTCTTGCAACAATATCATAGCGACTCTCTTTATCCATCGCCTTCCACCATGGTGCCCATGAGCGGCAGTCACTTTTGTCAAACTTACGATCTTTTGTCACTCTTCCTGTAAGGATCCCCTTATCAAGAGTTCCCCAGCTCATGAAGCTTATGTCTTCACTTTTAATGATTGGGAAGATGTCATTTTTTACGTCTTGTTCAAAGAAGTTAAATTGAGATTGAATCACTTCGATCTTATCAATTTCAGAAGCTAACTTAAACTCTTCTGGCGTTGTATTACACAGGCCAATATGCTTAATTTTGCCTTCATGCTTGGCCTTCGCAATAACCTCAAGAGTTTTTCTAATATCCACTCTCTCATCAGGCCAGTGAACCATATAGAGATCAATATAGTCTGTATTTAAATCCCTAAGAGACTGTTCAATCATTCTTTGTGTAACGACTGGATCATTAGTCATATCCACGCGTTTATTCTCATGCCAAGTCACTCCTGACTTAGAGACAATAAATACTTTTTCGCGATTATTTTTAAAGGCTTCACCAATTCTCTTCTCACTCTCGCCAAAACCATAAATTGGTGCTGTATCGAAGATCTTAACTCCACGATCAAAGGCGTATTGTAAGAGACTAATAGAGTCTTCCTTACTAATATCACCAAATCCATAACCTGCGCCCTCTCCAGAGATGCTGGCGCCACCAAATGCGAATTGTCCAAATTGATCTAATATTTTCATAAGTCATGAATATCTATTTCGCCTAAATGCGTAAAGACTTGACGCACCGACAAGATAAGCGTTATCTCCTAGTTATGGATTTACTTGTATTTGCCCACCGCGGCGAGGCCCAAACATTTTTAAAAGAGATGGATTTTAAGTCCCATCCAGAATTTAACGACCTCTACTTAAGTGGTGATCAGAGTTACGGTTTAGTTCTCACAGGAGAGGGCCCACAGAATGTCATGATGGCACTTACCTATGCGATGGGTGTTCTAAAGACACAGGGAATCCAGCTAGGCCTACTTATTAACCTTGGAATCTGTGCCTCTTTTAATAAAGATCTTCGACAAGGTGAAATATTTGAGATTAGAACGATCTATGGGCAAAATGAATTCAAAAGCTTTCAGTGCCTAGGTGAATCTTCAAAGCTGGATCTTATTACCGCAAATGAACGAATTCTCGATACTGAGCTTGCAAAGGAACTTTCTCACTTTGCCCCACTTGCTGACCGCGAGGCCTGGGCCATTGGGTTAGTGGCCAAGAAATTTCAAACTCCTTTAAGAGCTTTCAAGTTAATTTCAGATCACGTTACGGATGCACCAATTTGTGAATATATCAAAGAACATGCACAGGATTACTCTCAAGAGCTCTACCGCTACTATGTAAGTTCGGTATCAAAAAAAGAAAAGTCCTTAAATAGTGAGCTTCCTCTTCTCGATGATAAAGACTTCTATTTTACTCTTTCTCTAGAACGTGAAGTGAGAAACTTAACAGGGCAAATCCTTGTTAAGTATGAAATGAACCTGAAAGAACTTTTAAACTTAAGTGCCATAAAAGATATTAAGGCCCTTGAAACAACGCCAAAGAAGAAGGCATTAGAACTTAGAGACTTCTTAAAAGAAAAGCTCTATCCGACTCGAACAAAAATTATTAAACAACTTGATAGCTTTGTTAAAGACACAGGCTTAGAAAAGAATGAACTAACTTATGATCCTTCACTTGAGAAAGTTATCCTTAATATACGATCAAAAGTATCTTCTGAAAAAGAACTGGTGAATCTCCAAAAGAAACTCTCTAAAATTGACTGGCAAAGATTTAACTCCCTAATGAATGGAGAAGAGCTTTGAAGATAGAAAAGATCTTTATTGAAGACTCAATTAAGGATGCCATTGTCGCAGCTCAGTTACCACTGAAGTTTCCAAAAGCAAAAGTCGAAATTATTTCAAACTATGCTGATATTTGGGGAAGGGTAAAAAAGCCTTATCTGCAAAAGAGAGACTCACTAAACCTCTTTATTGCTCGAAAGCAAGGCCAACTTGTAAAAGAAGCTCCTAATGCCTATGGTATCTCAGGAGAGCCCCACTACTATTTTATTCATGCCTATAATTGTATTTATGAATGTGACTATTGCTACCTACAAGGTTATTTCAATACTCCAGATCTAGTTCTCTTTGTGAATCATGAAGAGATCATTAATGAAATGCAGAAGCTGGCAGATAGGTCTCCAGAAAATATGTGGTTTCATGCGGGAGAATTTAGTGACTCTCTTGCCCTGACTCACCTTACTGGGGAGCTAAACTATTACCATGAATTTACGAAGAAAAATCCTCACTGCTATATTGAGCTAAGAACAAAATCGGCAAATATTAAAGAGCTTCTAAAGCTTGCACCACTGCCAAATTTTATTACGTCCTTTTCTCTTTCACCAAAGAGTAAGGTTAAGTCTCATGACCTAAAGACTCCAAGTCTCTCGGCCCGTCTTAGGGCCATTAAGAGTCTTTATGAAGCAGGCCACCCTATTGGTATTCACTTTGATCCTGTCATTCACAGTGAGAGTTTTGAAAGTGAATATGAAGAATTAATTAGTGAACTAAGTGAAGTCATTCCCTTAAGTAAGGTTGAGTATATATCAATTGGAGTTGTTCGCTTCACAAAGGATGTCTATTCTCAGGTGAAGAAGAACTACCCACAAACAACTTACTTTCATTCTGAATTAACAAAGGGTGAAGATGGAAAGATTCGTTATCCAAGGCCTATGAGAATGTGGATTCTAGGAAAGATAAAAGACCTTTGCCTAAGAGCAGGTGCCAGCGAAAAGAGTACCTATCTTTGTATGGAAGAATAATTACTCGTTTAAGAATTCTGGATAATTAAAATAGAGAATCTCAACCACAGAAGAAGAGAATCCTCGTTGTCTTTCACGATAATTGCGATAAACCTCTCCAGGGTTTACAACCTTAGCGTTCTTAGCTGAAGCCTGATCAAAGCCTGCCTGAGAAGTCGACATCTCATCATAAATTGCTTCAAGCTCAGAGAAGTACTCTTGATTCTTACTTGATAAACTTCCTACGGCCTTTAAAAGAGTAAGAGACATAAGAATATTGTCTTGCAAGCTATCAGTCTCAAGACTAACGACAAGTTTATTTACAGCACTGTCTACGATCTCCGCTCTTTGTGCATCCGTTAGCTTACCTTCACTCGACATTTCAATAATAGTTTCAAAGAGAACTGTAATATTGGACTGGCGGCAAACAAGAGGTGCTCGCATGATCGTTGCCATATCCTCTTCACTTATCTCATCCACACTATCAAGGGCCTCTTGCGCGTACTGAGGAAAGCGCTTTGCTATCGCTCTTCCTTCAAGATTCATCAGTAGATCTAAAGACCTATTTACCACATTTACGATGCTTTCATCTTGGGCGTAGAAGCTAGAATCAGGATCAATAATTTGAGCTGGGGGCAAATATTCATTAAAAGTAACTTCACAGTCAGAATTACTTTTTTTTAACTCTTCAATAGTTGAACTCAACTCAGAGAAGACGCCACTATCCGGTCCAAGCCCATTAAGTGCTACAACCTGATCATCAGACCTCTTATAGTCTGCCTGCTCATGGAATTGCTTGCGTGGAACGAATTTCTTCTTAGGTAGTGCGCGATCTGTAAAAGCGATTGGGGCATTCTGAGAGTACTGCTCCCTCAAGGCCTCTGGGTGGTATTCATCATTGTAATAAGTGTAGAAATAGTAACCGAGGGCCATTAAGACCAAGACCGACAAAAACAATAATATTCGTTTTTTCAAATCTCTTCCCTCGAAAAAAGTTCTAACTAGCTAGAATTACACTTAATAATAACTATATGATAACGACATTCCGCTGCTATGTCCAAATAACTTTGGTTTTTTGCAGTAAAAACCGTAGGATATTACGCAATTTGTACAAAAGTAGTTGCACTTTTACGACGTTATGTTTATATTCTACAACCTAATAACCCATATATTAATGTAGAGTTTATATAAATAAATAAGGATGAAGTGATGGCACGTACATGTGATTTAACTGGAAAAAGAAGACTTGTTGGTAACAAAGTTTCTCACGCTAAAAATAGAACTAAAATGACTCAAAAACCAAACCTTCAAACGAAGAGAGTTTTTGATCCTGTAACAGGTGAAACAATCAAGCTTAGACTTTCAACTAGAGCAATCAGAACTCTAGATAAAGTTGGTTCACTTTCTAAGTTCCTTAAGAAGTACAAGCACCTTTGGAACGCTTAATTAGATTATAATCGATTTAAGATAAAGAAAAGGCCAGCATTTTGCTGGCCTTTTTATTTGGGTAATTTTAATTTTTCTTAGTATTGAACATCTACTTGATCAATAGCAAATCCCCACTTCTGAACTGAACGATCAGACTTGAAAATAAGCTTAAGCGTATCACCTTCAGCGAAGAAAGAAGTATAGTTCTCACCTGAACCTGTAATCTTCTCAATTAGTACACCTCTAGCATCTCTAACTTCGATAAAGTCATAACGATTCTCAAGATCAAATTTACGAACTCTAACTCTCATAAATTTTGCACCTTCAACAGTGTAAGTCGTCTCAAGAGTTTGGTTCTCTAAGTATGGGTGCTCAGATTCAAAAGAAGAAACATTTACTGTTTCCCAATCTTCTGGATTTGGCTCATTTCTTTCAGGAACTGTATCAGTTAAAAGGTTGTAAGCATTGATACGACCAGCGTTGATTGTCTTACCTCTTAGCGCTGCTACAGGATCAGAAGTAACCATTACCTTATTTCTAATTTGTAGTGGAGTAAGTCCTTTGTTTTCAGAAAGGAAAAGACCAATTACACCAGAAACATGTGGCGTTGCCATTGAAGTTCCAGAGTAAGAAGCATAACGTCCACCCTTAACAGTTGAAAGAATCTCGTGTCCTGGAGCACCAATATGTACCGTTGAACGTCCGTAACAAGAGAAGCTTGCTAGTTCATCTGCAGCAGTTGTTGCAGCAACAGAAATTACGTTATCAACATTGTAGTTTGATGGGTAGTGTGGCTTTGAATCATTGTCTGTTGAAGAGTTACCAGCAGCTGCAGTGAATACGATCCCTGCTTCATTAGCTCTTTCGATTGCTTCTTTAAGAGCTTCTGAGCGGCCACCGCCTCCCCAAGAGTTTGACATAATATCAACACCAATTTTCGTTGCATAATCAATCGACTTAATTGCAGCTTCAGTTGATCCTGAACCACTATCTGTTAGGAATTTAATCCCTACGAATTGAACATCTCTCATTACACCAGCAACACCAATTGCGTTATGTGAAGCACCGATTGTCCCTGCACAGTGAGTTCCGTGAGAGTGACCGTCCATTGGATCACCATCATTATTTGCGAAGTCATATCCGTGGATATCATCGATATATCCGTTTCCGTCATCATCAATTCCGTTACCTGGAATTTCACCTTCATTTGTCCACATTTGATCTCTTAGATCCGGGTGGTTGTAATCAATCCCTGTATCGATAACTGCAATCTTAATTGCACGATCACCTTGAGTAATTTCCCATGCTCTTAGTGCATCAACGTCTGCACCTTCAAGACCAGAAACACCTCTTGGAGCATTTGAACCAGTATTTCTTAGTCCCCATAGTTGACCAAATTTTTCATCAGCTGGCGTGTAGTAAACACCTTCATCTGAAGAAGTGTTATAACTTAAGATCTCTTCTAATACATTTGTGTGTACGATTGGCTTAACGATTTCATAGATAAAGTTTGGCTCTGCATACTCTACCTCTGCTCTTTCGTTCATTTGCTTTGCAATCGCATCAATTGATACAAGAGACTCATTAAACTTAACAACATATAAGTCACCAGACGTTAGTTCGATACGACGGTCAAGTGAACTTCCATGTAATGATTGTCCAAAGAAACTTTCAACAGATACATCTTTCTTTAACTTTACGATTAGTTCACCTGGAACGTAATCAGCAGCTAATGGAGAAAGTGCCATTGCTGAAACAACAGCGGGTGCTAAAAATGCTTTTAATCTCATTAGATCCTCCTAATCTTTTTGTCTCCCTTCCATGGGAGACCCTATGCTAAGACTTTTGAATAATTGTCTATCAACTAGTTTAGCACTCTTTCAGAGGCAAAAATTTCAAAAGATACAAAATATTGAAAATGTGAGAAAATGTTAGTTAATGATACACGGTAAAAGTAGCGACCCAGTCCTAATAAAGAGAATCAAAGTTAACGTTTGGACACTTCGAGATGAAGTGGAAGCAGCGGTAAAACTAAGATACAAAAACGGCGAAAAGCCTAATATTGACGACCTCATCGAGATTTATAAGGATAAGGGCGAACTACCTATCAACGATAGCATTGAAGATGAAGAGGCAGCTCTTGATCCACAAGCTTTGGCCGATGCTGCCATGGCCGGAGACAATGTAACGCCGATCAAAGAAACAAAAATCATCAAGCAATTTATTCCTGATTTACCTCCTGCGAAGGTTTACGTAGGAAATATTCTCCTATCAGAACTCTATATGGATGGTATGTATTTCTTCTGTGAGAAGCAATTTACTCAAGGTCAATCAATTGTTGTTGATATTCAAATTCCAAATCGAATTATTCTAAATGGTGTCGTGATCTTCTCACGTACCTACAATATGAAGAGTCGTATTATCTCACAAACGAGCATGCCTTTCCGAACAGGTATCAAGTTTACATTCCTTAAAGAAGGTGAACGTACCCTACTTAGGAATTTTATCAAATCTATTGAGCCAGAAGTTAGAGAAGAACCTACTGCTCCAGCGGCGGCCAAAGAAAATAGCTCAGATGGTGATGATGACTTCGATCTCTTTGACGATCTCGAATAAGAATTCTAGAATTTCTTATGCAAAATATTAAACGTAATTACTTTTCAGCTAGCCTTGTCTCAATACTCTTTATTACTCTCCTATTTGGAGCAGTTATTAGTGAGTTTTTTCAGGCACCAGTTATTACATCAAAAGAACTTTCTAACCTCCAATTTCTTTTCACAAGTGATCAGGTTGATAAAGTTGATAATATTTCCCTTCAATCAAACCTTGGACGCTTTAGCCTCGCTAAAAACAAGAACCAATGGATTATTACAAAGCCTAGAAGAATTAATGCCAATGAGGCAATCATTAATAAACTCTTAGACTCACTAAAGAATGTGAAGATTAAAAAGATCTTTCCAAAGGATCCGATTAACCTTTCTAACTTCTCTCTTGATAACCCAACTTCGATTGTTACACTAAAGGGTGAAGATGGATCAGATGAAACAATCTCATTTGGTTTAATCAATCCAATTGATAACTCGACTTATGTTGTAAGTGATAAGGACAATGCTATCTATCACGTCAACGCAGTAAAGTTCTCTCTTGAAAAAATTGACCTTCCCTCTCTTATTGACTCACGAGTCTTTAGCTATGCACCAAGTGATATTAGAGGTGTTACAGTTATTAACTCTGGGAAGTTACGTTTTGAATTTAGCCGTAATGATAAAGATATTTGGGTTTCAGGAAATAAGGCCCTTGATGATGAGGCGGTACAAGAGTTCTTAGTAAAGCTAACAAGCTTTAAGTCAAACTCTATTCTTGATAAGAGAACAGAGAAGATGGATAAGGCAATTGAGCGCTATCTGGCCAAGCCATACTTTAAAGTCATCGTTAAGATCAAAACAGGTGAAGAAATTGAGTATGACCTCTCTTGGGTATTAACAAGCTTACCTGATCTTAATATTGAGAAAAAAGAGAATTTTATTATTCGAGCATCAAATAGAGAGCACCCTTTCTTAGTAAGCAAAGAGTACTTAAATGTTTTATACAAAAGGCTAAGATCTTTTAGACCAAGCCCTTTGAATAAAATTATTTATTAAGCGATTAAATTATTAAGGATATCAGAAGCCGCGCCTTCAACTTCATCAATGACGTGTTGAATGGCCTTACCGATACGGTGATGTTTGATTGGAAACTTCGCAAAAGGAATGAACATATAGTATGTCTCACCTTTGCAAGTCTCAAGAGCATTTAAGTCCTTAAAGATATTTTCATCAAAGTCAATTTTTACAGATTTTGCTTTTGTGCAATTTCCAATGACTTCATCAAACTCTTCGAATTTTTTCCCTGTAGCGCTGAGGAGTCCCCCAACCTCAGCACTAAGAGATATTTGGTCGGACTGCGATAGACTTAAGAAGTTCTTATGACCTTCAATTGATACAAGGATTCCCTTGCGACTCAATTGAACAATCTGTCCATCAACAGGTTTTAAAATAGAATTCCAAAATGAGAATTTAGCTTTTAAATTTGTATTCATTCTAAAGTCACGATGACTTAGAGAAAGATTATTAAGTAGGCGATCATAGACAAATAATTTGTAGATATCATAATCAACCCATCTCATTGAATGAAGATGCATAAATGGCCCGGCCTTATGCTTTAGAGAAATAAGCGTTTGCTTATTCACATCAAACCATAGGTGCTTAAGCCTAGGATCAATATAGAAGTTATACAGATCAAAGAGAGTTGTCTCCATCTCTCCTTTCTTATTAACAAGCCAAACTGGAATCTCTTTAAAGTTCTCAAGCTCTTCCTTTACTTCCTCAATACTCATTGAAGAATCACCATTTAAGTGTCGCTCTTTCATTGCACAAATTAGCTTTGACCAATTCGACCAATGTAGACTGTATGAACTGTCATCAAATAGTTGAATTGATTCAAATAATTTCGGGTCAGCAATATAATCTTCTAGATTCTTTAGCGCACTCATGGCCTTCTCACTTGTCAAAATTAGCTCAACATTCGTTCTATTCATTCAATATAGCAACTTAGTTAATTAATTCGAGACTTATTCAAATTAGCCTTTAATTTCTATTAATTCCGAGTGCTTAACTTATAAACTAAGGCTTTCTCCAATAATTTATAAAATTGCGAAATATTGCCTATTATTCTTGGTATTTAATGATTTTAGCGACTTAAGCTATAATATGAACATATGAAAGCAGAGGATATCTTCCGTAAATCACATTTAGCTTTAAACTTGACCCCTTTTACTATTAGGGAGCTTTTTAATATTCCAACAACACCATGTGATGTTTATATCTTCGAAGATGGAAAGTTTAAGCACAATCTCCATCGTGGCACATATGTTTCAAATGACACACTTAAAGAGATGATTGAAAAAGGTCATACGATTGTTTTTGCAACAACAGAGCAAAGACAAGAGCTTAAAGAATTGCAACAAGATTGTCTTAGACAAGTGACTCGCTCATTTTCCATGGGTGATACTTATCAGAATTGTAAGAGTCAATTGAATCTGATTACCATCAATCTTCGTTATCTTTTTGAAGATCCAACAGATGATAATGCATTAAATTTGCAGTATCAAAGTTTAAAAGTTCTGGCATCTTTCTTGATTAAGAACCCAAAAATGCACGAGGCCCTTTATCGCTACTTTGCGGCACAAGGACATCACTATATTTTTGCTCAGCCCCTACTTTCATCTATTTTTCTCGTAGGGATTTTGAAAACATCTCAGCTTTATAATGATAAGGATATTGAGAACTTTTTTATCACAAGTTACTTTAAAGATATTGGAATGTCGGCCATTCCAATTGATAAGTACGATAAAGAGAATCTCTCAGAAATGGATAAGGTGCTCCTTGCAAAACACCCTATTATTTCAGCGCGAATTCTTCAAGGGCGCATTCAATTAAGCCCTGCTCATATGAAGGTTATTGAAAACCATCACACGTTCAGTATTTTAGATAAGTATGATTCAGATAACCAATACTTAAAAAATTTAACTGTCACAGGTTTTGAAACAATCATGGTAAATATTTGTGATATTGTTGCGGCCATGATCTCTCCACGCCCTTATAGAGAGGCCCTTACAATCTTTGATGCCCTAGAGAAAGTCCGTTCACATATTAGTAAGGACTACCCTCACGAGTTTAAAATTATCATTAATTATTTTCGTAATTTCTTTACAACTTCAGTCAAGTAAAAAAAACTTTTCATAACGTTTTAAATATTTCACAATTATAAGTAACCAAGGACTAAGGTTAATATATTTTTTATTACATATATTTAAATTCAACATTTGCCAGATTCTAGGGAGGGAACATGGCCAACGAAGTAAGCCCGGTAACGGGAATTATTGCAGAAGAAAACGTCTTTATCGATTTTGGTGAACACGAAGGTAAATCAATTTTAGAAATCCAGGACACTCTGCCTGAGTACTACGATTTCCTCATTAACAAAAGAGAAGAAGGAATCTGTACGATCCGTCGTAACCAAGACAAGTCCTTCAGACTTTACGTATCAAATACATTACAATAATCACGCAGGGCGACATTGTCGCCCATTTTTTTAACAAAATCTTAATAAACACCATATTTACCATGTGCTAAATTCAATAAAACACTGAATTTAGGAGACACACATGATTAAGAGAATAATTGCACTTTGCCTTCTACTGGCAAGTTCAAGCACATTCGCTTTAAAGATTAATGCCGCTGGAGCATCTTTTCCATACGCAATTTATTCAAAATGGTTTTCAGAGTATTCAAAGCTTCACCCTGAAGTTCAATTCAACTATCAACCAATTGGATCAGGTGGAGGTATTCGCCAACTTCTAAAAGAAACTGTTGATTTTGGAGCTTCAGATGCTCCAATGAAAGCAAAAGATAAGAAGAAAGCTAAATGGCCAGTTCTTCACGTACCAATGGTGCTAGGAGCAGTTGCTATAGCTTATAATCACCCTCAAGTTCCAGATCAGCTAAAGCTTGATGGGCCAGCACTTGCAGATATCTACCTAGGTAAAATTACAAAGTGGAATGCAGCTCAAATTGCAGCTCTTAACCCAGGTGTAAAACTTCCTTCAGATGATATTCTCGTTGTTCGTCGTGCAGATGGTTCAGGGACAACAAAGAATTTTGCAGACTACCTTGTGGAAGTAAGTACTGAATGGAAGCAAAGAGTTGGAACAGGAAAGTCACTTCGTTGGCCAACTGGTGTTGGGGCCAAAGGAAATGACGGTGTAACTTCAATTGTAAGTAACACTAAGGGATCAATCACTTATATGGACCTTGCTCACGCAAGAAAGAATAATATTAAGACAGTTGCTCTTAAGAATAAGTCTGGTGTATTCATCAATCCAACAGTTGAGGCCGTATCAGCATCAGCTAAAGAGTTTAAAACTGATGGAAAAGAGTTAACAGGTTCACTTATCAACAGCAGCGCCAAAGACTCATACCCTATCAGTGCCCTTACTTATATTCTTCTACCAATGGTGGAAAAAGATCAGAAACAAGTTGAGATTTACAAATTTGTCGAATGGGCAATCAGTAAAGGTCAAAGTTATGCTAAAGAACTTTACTACGCTCCACTACCAACTGAACTTTCCAAAAAGGTATTAGAAAGGGTAAAATCTCTTTAATGAACCTACTTAAAAAAATAGGGCCAGCTTCTCCTTCAAAACAGGATAAGTTGGCCTATATAACACTTCGATTCTTTTCTCTTATTGTCATTGTCCTACTAATACTTATGATTGGTCAGCTATTCTACGCCAGTCGTGAAGCATTTAGTGAATTTGGTTTTAAATTCATCACTGATGATTTTTGGAACCCAATTGATGATGAATTTGGTGCGCTACCATTTATCTTTGGTACAGTTGTCACTTCCCTACTAGCTCTTCTCATTGCAGGGCCAGTTAGTATTTCAGTGGCACTCTTTATTACAGAATATCTTCCAAAAGGTATTTCGAGTATTTTAGGAACTTTCGTTGAACTTATCGCTGCCGTTCCTAGTATTATTTTTGGACTCTGGGGCCTTTACTACCTCGCTCCATTTGTAAAAGAAATGCTTACTCCGGCGCTAAAAGCAACACTTGGTTTCCTCCCATTCTTTCAAGGGCCAAGCTTTGGAATCGGTATTCTTACGGCCTCAATTATTTTGGCCATCATGATTATCCCAACAATTACTTCAGTTGCTCGAGAAGTATTTCGATCAATTAATATTCTCCACAAGGAAGCGGCCCTAGGTCTTGGTGCAACAAAATTTGAAATGATCAAGATTGCAGTCTTAAGGCCAAGCTTTTCGGGAATTGTTGGTGCCCTCGTTCTAGGACTTGGACGTGCTCTTGGAGAAACAATGGCCGTTGCTATGGTTATTGGGAATACACCACAAATTTCAAAATCTATCTTTGCCCCGGCCTCAACAATGGCCTCGGTTATGGCAAATGAATATGCAGAAGCAGAAAGTGATCTTCACCTTTCGGCCCTATGCTTAGTTGGTTTACTTCTTTTTGTTGTCACATTTGTCGTTAACTTAGTTGCACGTACAATTGTATGGAAGCAAACGAAGGGAGCATCAAAATGAAACTTCAAAAAAGTCGTATCATTAAGAACCAGGCCTTTAAAGGTCTACTTGTTCTCTCAGCATTACTCGTCATTCTTCCTTTAATTCTTGTCTTCATCTTCCTTCTTCAAAAGGGATCGACTTCAATTAGCTTAGACTTCTTTTTAAATGATCCAAAACCAGTTGGTGAAGTTGGTGGCGGAATGAGACATGCCATTTTAGGAACACTTATTATGGTTTCAATTGGCTCACTCATTGCTGTCCCTGTAGGAACACTATGCGGTGTCTACTTAAGCGAATATGGTAAAGGCAAGATTGCAACTTCTCTAAGATTTACAATTGACCTTTTAACAGGAGTACCTTCAATCGTTGTTGGTATTTTCTCTTACCTAATCTTTGTTGTAAGCTTCAAGTCATTCTCGGCACTGGCCGGAGCATTTGCTCTAAGTATAATCATTCTGCCAATTGTCACAAGAACGACAGAAGAAATCTTAAAACTAATTCCAAGACACGTAAGAGAAGCAGGTCTTGCCCTTGGACTTCCAAGATGGCGAGTGATCTACAATATCATTCTTAAAGGTTCAAGAAACTCTCTTATGACAGGTGTTATTCTGGCCATCTCACGTGCGGCCGGAGAAACAGCTCCCCTACTTTTTACAGCATTTGGAAGTATGTACATGAGCTACAATGTAACGGGCCCAATGGCCTCGCTTCCGGTACAAATTTATAACTATGCAATTAGTCCGTATAAAGAATGGCAACAACAAGCTTGGGCCGGATCATTTACACTTATCATTATTGTTCTAGGACTAAATTTAAGTGCAAAGTTTTTATTCAATTCAAAGAAACTTAAGAAATTCTTTGTGAGGAAATCATAATGTCTAATAGCGATATCATTTTAGAAGTTAAAAATATTCAAGCATGGTTTGGTGACTTTCACGCCGTGAAAGGAATTGACCTTAAGTATCATAAGAATACCGTGAATGCGATTATTGGGCCTTCAGGATGTGGTAAATCAACATATATTCGAACTCTCAATCGTATCCATGAAGAAGTACAAGGGGCACGAGTTTCAGGAGAAGTTCTACTTGAAGGAAATGATATTTACGCGCCTTCAGCAGACCCTGTTGAAATACGCAGAAAAATTGGAATGGTATTCCAAAAGCCAAATCCATTTGCGGCCATGAGTATCTATGACAATGTCGTCATTGGCCCAAGACTTTGGGGTAAGAAGAAAAAGAGTGAACTCGATGAGATCGCCTACAATTGTCTCTCAAAAGCTGCTCTTTGGAATGAAGTTAAGGATAAGCTACACCAAGAAGGAACTTCTCTATCAGGTGGTCAGCAACAAAGACTTTGTATTGCAAGAACACTAGCGACAAATCCTCCAATTGTTCTTATGGATGAGCCTACTTCAGCACTAGATCCAATTGCCACAGGAAAGATTGAAGACCTAATGAGTGAGCTTAAAAAAGACTACACGGTAATTGTGGTAACTCACAATATGCAACAAGCTGCTAGAATTGCGGACTATACAAGCTTCTTCATTCTAGGAGAGCTGATTGAGCATGGATTAAGTAGTGATGTCTTCACTAATCCAAAAGAAAAGAAAACAGAAGATTATATCACTGGCCGTTTTGGCTAAGGAGCATTCAATGGAATTAACTGTTGAAACACTAAGAAAAGATATTACAGAAATGGCAGCAGTTGTGGAAAAAATTCTCCACGTTGCAGTTGATGAAAAATCGAAAATGGAAAATCTTTATGAGCTTGAGAATGAAATCAATGAATTTCACAAGCTTGTGGATGACCATGTCTTTAAATTTATTGCTCTAAAGTCTCCTACTGCAATTGATCTTAGAACGGCCCTTGCCATCATGAAGATTAATTCTGAGTTAGAAAGACTTGGTGATGAGGCCGTAAACTTAAAGCGCTACCTAATGCGAATTTCAAACCAAGAAAAACACTGCAGTATTATTCAAGCTGAAGTCTTTGAAATGGTGAGAAAGAGTTTAATTGCCTTTGCTTCAAATAATATTCAAATGGCAACAGATGTTATCAAGGCCGACCACGAAGTTAACTCTCTCCACAGAGATCTTGTTAAGAAGTTCTACCAACTTCTAAAAGATGGGAAAGCAGAAGTTGATGAAGGTTTTGCAGTTATTCGCGTTTCAAAAATCTTTGAGAGATGCGGAGATCACGCAACAAATATTTGTGAAGATATTATCTTCCTAGAGTCAGGAAAAGACGTAAGGCACACAGAGGAACAGTAAGGCAAGTAATGAAAGCACTTATCGTAGAAGACGAACAATCTATTGCAAAATTAATTGGGGTTAACCTCAAGGCCATCGGAATTGATTACGATATGGCAAATACAGGAAACGATGCCATCTCGGCCATTGAGAATAATCAGTACGATCTCTTTGTTCTAGACCGAATGCTACCGGATCTAAGCGGTGTTCAAATTTGCCAATATATTCGAAATACTAAGAAGCTTAAGAGCGTTGGTATCCTATTTGTTACAGCATTAACTTCAAGCGAGTCAATTATTGAAGGACTCGATGCAGGAGCTGACGACTATATTACAAAGCCATTTGATATCGGTATTCTAAAGGCAAGAGTTAGTAGTCTTAAAAGACGAGTTGAAGGCCATCGCGACAGTTCACCTATCAATAATAAGAACACTTACAATCATATGGGTATCAAAATCGACGTCGACGGAGTGAAGACACTTATTGATGATAAGGAAATTAAACTCACAGTTTCAGAGTTCAAAATTCTTTGTGTCTTAATATCTTCTCCTGGAAAGGTTTTTACACGTAAGCAAATTGTTGATCTGATTAAAGGTGAAAATATCTACGTTACAGACCGTACTGTTGACACACATGTATTTGCCTTGAGAAAGAAGCTTGGGAGCAAATCAAAAGTTGTCGAAACAGTTCGTGGAATTGGATATCGAGTAAAGAGTGAAGAATAATTTTTTCAACTTTCTAAAAATAAAGTTCTTGAATGATATCATTTTTTATCAAACGATAATCTTTTGTTTATCCCTACTCTTTTTAGGGACATTCTTTATCATTAATTTTAAAGATAATTTTATCCACTCAATTGTCGATCAAGAATTAAACTCGCTTCGCCAAGATGGTATCGCTCAGATATGTGACAAGCAAACAAAACGCACACAATTCTATATTTTAAATGCAAATCGCACAATCAGGTGTGCTGCTCCAGGCTTTAAGATTGAAGACTTCAAAAATATTGTAATCGGTGGATATGACAGTGATGATAAGTATGTCTATCACCACCGTGTTCTTCACTCAAAAGGTAAAAGCTATACATTATTTTTAAGAGTTGAATCAGACGCACTGAAATTAATTTCAACAGAAGTATTTTCAAAGCTTTTTATGGCAATGGGAATCCTTGGAATTATCTTTATTGCTGGCCAATTCTTCCTCTTTCGTCACTACTTCACACCTCTTTATGACCTCTTTCATATCTTTAGAATGAAAGGAGTTATCGATACGACAGATAGCCGTGATTACTGGGACTATATTGAGTCTAAGTCGATTAAGAGCTTTAACAAAAGAAGAAAATTACAAAGAGACCTATTTAATACGAAACAGTACTATTCCGTTATTATCAATTCAATTGATGACCCTGTTGTGGTTACTGATTGTAAAGGCAAGATCATCTTTTGTAACAATGCCTTTAGAAAGTCATTTGCATCTTTTAACGGACGCTACCGTGGAGCTGAGCTCATTAGTATTATTAGAGACTATGACTTTATCAACCTAATTAAAAAGCATGGCTATCAAGCAAATCTAATTCACAACACACAGATGGCCCTGACAAAAGTAAGTGGTAAGACAAACTCTTTCCAACTTAAGATCAGTGATATTGAATCTAAGAATAAGAATAAAGAAATCCTATTCTACTTTAGTGATATTACAAAACTTCAAGATGTAAATAATATGCGAAGAGACTTCTTTGAGAATGTCTCTCATGAAATTAAAACACCTCTAACTTCAATTAAGGGCTACACTCAAACTCTAAAGTCCATCAATACTGATGATGACCAGCAAGAGATCATGGATATTGTCATTCAAAATGTTGATCGTCTTGATGAGCTTATCAATGGTATCCTCTCTCTTTCAAAAATTGAGAATGAAGGAAAAATTGAAGTGGAAGAAATTAATCTTCCATCATTTATTAACGCTCTTATTAATGATCAACAGCTTAAGATTAATGCCAAGGACATGAGTGTCAACTACTCTCAAACTGGCCCAGAAACGATTGTGGCCAACGGAAAACTACTCTATCACTGTATTTCAAACTTAGTTTCAAATGCCATCAAATACTCAAAGGATAGCACTCTCATTACAATTGAAAGTGGTCAAAGGGATAATCATCAATATATTGCTATTACCGATGAAGGTGTTGGTATCCCAAATGATAAGATCGCCAGAATCTTTGAAAGATTTTACAGAGTCGATCAATCACGAAGTATTAACACGGGTGGAACAGGTCTAGGACTTGCAATTGCAAAGCACTCGGCACAAAAAATGAAAGCTTCTATTGAAGTTGAGAGTATGGTTGATAAGGGAACTACTTTTACGGTTCTCTTCCCAAATAAGTCTTAATCTATTTCAAACTTAATTGGTGCATCCATTAACTTCTTTAGCACTTCTTCCACATTGGCATCATTGTAAAGAACATCGTAGAGTCCAGTAAAGATTCTTGCGCGGATATCATACTTTTGAGCTAATAAGAAAGCGGCCTTTGTCGTCTTATAACCTTCGACAACAGTACGTTGCGAGTTGATTATATCAAGAGGCCTTCTTCCCTTTGCGATTTCAAGTCCAAAAGTTTTATTACGTGAAAGGCCACCAGTTGTCGTTAGAATGAGATCCCCCATTCCACTTAGGCCATAGAAAGTTTCAGGTCGAGCGTTAAAAACTTTACCGAAACGTAGCATTTCAACAATCCCACGAGTAATCATGGCCGCACGAGTATTGTGGTTATAGCCTAGGCCTTCAACAATCCCACCGGCAATGGCCAAAACGTTTTTAAGAGCACCACCTAAGAGTACGCCTTTAATATCATAATTAGGAAGCGCCTTAAAATAAGGTGTTTCAAGCTTGGCCGCAACATCCATTAAGACGCTCTTAGAGCGTCCTGCAATTGTGACAAGAGTGATCTGTTTTTCCATAATCTCTTTTGCGAAACTAGGACCAGACAAGAATGTGATATTATCACGATATTGTGGGAAGAAATCATTTAACAGATCATCACTTAACTCAAGTGTATCTGGATCAATCCCCTTTGAAAGACTAATTAATGGAATTCCTTTTCCAAGGTAGCTATTAAAGCGAACAAGGTTCTCACTAAAGAAAGTTCTAATTCCATGAGTCGGAAGACCAGAAACAATAAGTTCTAGGCTCTCTTCTTCTTCAGTTTCCAGCTCACTCCAGTCTAGAATGGCCTTAATATTAGCATCTAGCTTAATTCCTGGAAGATAGACAGAGTTGATACGATCGTCATTTATATCCTTGTAGATATCTTCAGAACGTACCTTAAGAATTACGTTTTCAAACTTATGTGCCAGAATTGATGCGATAGAAGTACCAAATGCTCCGGCACCAACAACTAGTGCAGTCTTATATTCGAATTTTTCTTTTGTCATAGTGCAAGTATACCATGAAGACGTCCGACTCGTTCATAAATCGTTAACACTTCATCTGAACTATTGCATGTAACATTGAATGTGAAAGAAATATACTTACCTGTTTTAGATGGTTTTTCATGGTGTGGCTTTTCACCTACGGCCATAATTAACTCATCACGGTTTGAATCATTTCCAATAAATTTAAAATTATAGACTGCTGGCCACTCGTATTGATCGTCTAATAGGGCCTTAAGTTTTGTTAAATCCATTTTTTATCAACTCCTACTTTGGCCATGAATGTTTGAAATCAATCGGCTTACCATCGAAGTCTAAGACTTCTGGAACAATGCCGTGTACATAGCGGAAGATATCGATAACTTCTCTAACCGCACCATGGCCACCTTCTCTTTGAGTGACGTAGTCACAATAAACTTGAATCTCATGAGACGCATGAGGAGTTGTCGCTGCAAAGCCTGCGGCCTTTAATAGCGGAACATCAAAGAACTCATCTCCCATAAAAAGAACTTCTTCTGGTTTAAAGCCAAGATCGAGAACTTTATTAAAGGCCACTCTCTTATCCTCATCACCAAGGAAGGCGAAATCAAGTTTTAGGTTATTCACAAAGCGCTCTTGAACACCTTTTGAGGCACCTCCAGAAATGACTCCTACTTTAAATCCTGCTCTCATAAGCAGTTTTAATGCGTAACCATCTGAAGTATGCGATGAGCGGTTAAATCCCATCTCATCATCTTGGTACCATACATGTCCAGGAGTTAGTACTCCATCGATATCAAAAGCAAGAACTTTGATATCTTTTAATTTCTCTTTGTACTTTTGTGCTTTTGTAAATAAATCCATTAATTATTCCGTAATTGCGTTTTTAATTCTTAATAGTCTTTGGATAATCGCTCCTGCCTGATCAAGCGGTAAGCTTGTTGCCGCATCAGACTTCGCTTCAGCTGGGTTAGGGTGAACTTCCATAAAGATCCCATCAGCACCTGCAGCGACTGCAGCTTGAGCAAGTGTTAAAATCTGCTCACGTTTCCCACCAGTTGATGTTCCAAGCCCACCAGGTCTTTGAACACAGTGAGTAGCGTCGTGAATTGCACGAACTCCAAATGACTTCATAATTTGAAAACTTGCCATATCAACAACAAGATTATTGTAACCAAATGAAGTCCCTCTTTCAGTTAGAAGGATTTTATCTTTTGTAATAAACTCTTCGGCCTTCTTTACAATATTTCCAGTCTCTTCAGGAGAAAGGAACTGACCTTTTTTAATTTTCAATTGAGCATTGTGTTTCTTACAAGCTTCAGCTCCAGCTAGAATCATATCTGTTTGACGACATAGGAAAGCTGGAATTTGGATTGTATCAACAACACTTGCTACTGCATCTGCTTGTTCAGCAGTGTGAAAGTCAGTGATAAGTTGAACTCCATATTGTTTCTTAACCTTTTCAAGAATCTGTAGACCTTTTTCAAGTCCAGGGCCTCTGAAAGAATCAATCGAAGAACGGTTGGCCTTGTCGAAACTTCCCTTATAAGAAAAGTTGATTTGATCCTTAACAGGCTCAAGCATTTCTAAAAGACGTCCGCAAACGTCCATACACATTTGTTCAGACTCGATTACACAAGTCCCCATGAATAGATCAAATTTTTTATTTTCCATATTTATCTGCCTCTTTAATAAATTCGCTAAATACTGGGTGGGCCGCATATGGCCTCGATTTAAACTCTGGGTGGTACTGGCATGCAAAGAAGAAAGGATGATCCTTAATCTCAATCGTTTCAACAAGATCAAGCTCAGGATTCTTTCCACTGATAACTAGCCCACATTCTTTTAATTGCTCAACGTAAAGGTTATTAACCTCTAGACGGTGACGGTGTCTTTCATGAATAAGTTTTTCACCGTACATTTCAATAGCACGGCTGCCATCAAGAAGTTCACACTCATAACTACCAAGGCGCATACTTCCACCCTTAGCTCCGTCACGAGTTTGTCCTTCCATGTAGTGAATCAAGAGATCACCACCATTATTGAATTCTTCCGACGTTGCGTCTTTTAATCCACAAATATTTCTCGCATATTCAACAATTGCCAATTGCATACCAAGACAGATCCCAAAGAATGGAAGCTTGTTTTCACGAGCGTATTGAATGGCAGAAATTTTTCCTTCTGTACCACGCTCTCCAAAACCACCTGGAACAAGAACACCTTGAACATCTTTTAAAAGTTTTGCTGCGCCCTCTTTTTCAATATCTTCTGAGTCAACGTAGACAGGAACAAGCTTAAGCTGGTGAGCAAGAGCTCCGTGCTTAAGGGCCTCATCTAGTGACTTGTATGATTCGACAAGCTCTGTATATTTTCCAACAATCCCGATCTTTACTTCTCTTAGAGGGTGATCGAAGTTGTAAGCAACCTTTTCAAGGTCATCAATCTTTGGCGATGAAGACCAGATTCCTAAGATCTTTGTAATCTTCTCGTCTAAACCTTGTGAGTGAAAGTTTAGAGGAACCTTATAAATTGAATCCAAGTCTAGTGATTGAAATACATTGTCTTTTGGTACGTTACAGAAAAGAGAGATCTTATCCATAATCGACTGATCAATTTCGCGATCACTTCGACAAATAATAATATGTGGGAAGAGACCTTGTGAGCGAAGCTCTTTCACTGAGTGTTGAGCTGGCTTTGACTTTAACTCTCCAGCAGCTGAAAGATAAGGAATTAAAACAAGATGAACAAATAGAACATTCTCTTGCCCTACATCGTGAGCAAATTGTCTGATCGATTCAACATATGGAAGTGATTCAATATCACCAATTGTTCCACCAATTTCACCAATAAGAATATCTGCATCTTCTGCTGCAATATGAATACGACGTTTGATTTCATCAGTAATATGAGGAACAACTTGAACAGTCTTTCCTAAATACTTCCCTTCTCTTTCGCGCTCAATTACCTCGAGATAAACTTGACCAGTTGTGAAGTTTGATTGCTTAGAAAGTGTTAGTGAAGTGAATCTTTCGTAGTGGCCTAGATCAAGGTCTGTTTCTGCACCATCATCTGTCACAAAAACTTCCCCATGTTGAGTCGGACTCATTGTTCCTGGATCAACATTGATATAAGGATCCATCTTTAACATATTGATACGAATTCCTCGTCTCTCAAGTAAAGATGCAATCGATGCAGCAGCCAGTCCCTTACCAAGAGAACTTGCAACACCACCAGTAATAAAAATATACTTCTTTTGGCTATTTGCCATTTATCACTCCCTCCACGAATGGAATATCTTCTGGAGTATCAACTCCACATAATGTCATATCTGTAATTGCTGCACCAATAGTGTAGCCGTTATCTAATAGTCTTAGTTGCTCAAGGCATTCAATCTTTTCATTAGTCGACTCACCTAGTGAGCAAAAGCTTTTTAATACTTCAGGCCTAAATGAATAAATACCAATATGGAGATACCAATTAAGTCCTGGTGTATTTTGTCGATTGAATGGATGCGGGCTTCTTGTAAAGTAATGACAAATATTCTTTTCTTTTGAAAAGACGGCCTTTACCTTATTTGGGTTTAAGTAATCCTCATGATCATTATCAATCGACATCTCCTTAATCACCGTGGCCACATCAAAGCCTTGAGAGCTGTGAATTCTAAGAAGTTCACTCAGTAAGTCTGCTTGAATTAGAGGCTCATCACCTTGCACATTGATAACGAAATCAAATTCTTCTTCTTTGAAGAAACGATCATAGGCCAAGAAAATTCTTTCACTTCCCGAAGGCACATCATCATCGATACGAACCACATTGCGGCCCGAGTCTTTTAACATATTTTCAATTTCATCATTATCCGTTACGACACAAACTTTTGAACCAGGAAAATTTTCTACAATACCAGCACATCCATCATAAACATGAGAGACCATTGCCTTGCCGGCGATATTTGCTAGAGGTTTTCCGGGGAAACGAGTCGAGGCGAATCTTGATGGTATTAATACCAAAGCTTTTAAGTTCATTATTTACCTTTTTGACAGTAAATAATAACAAATACCTGTGCTACTTGCAAAGTGTGATATCATAAATCTATGAAATACTTCGCCTTAACACTCAGTGCCATTGTTTTTATTTATACGGCCTTAATTGAGCATAGACTTAATGCGCAAACGATTTCAGATTCCATCATTACCGACCCAAGTATTTCCCGCCGATGTGACTCTTTGATGAACCAACGACAAGAAAAAGTTGAACACCGTCAAAGACTTCTCTTCTTACTTGATCGAAATAAAAATCTCTTAAAATCGACTCCAGATAATAAGAAATCTATTGCCTCAAAACTGCGCGATAATCAATACCGCGTCATTCAAGAATTAAAGATTACAAATCTCAAAGTTATCAAACTCGAAGAACAGATTGTTCGTCGTGGTTGCCCAGGACTCACTCTCTAACGAGCAAGAGTTGCCATCTCATATCACGCAAGTCATAATTTTAGCAGACGCACAAAATTAGCAATTAGCTAAACGAGAGGGACTTCATTTATGACTAAAACAATAGGCTTTGTTTGCGCCTACCTATTTCTATCAACCTTTTCCTATGCACTAGAACAATCTCCAGAGATCTTCATTCAAGAGGCCAGCGAAGATAAAGTTGACGAGAGTGCTTATCGCCCCCTTGATATCGGAACTGTCATCGAGCAAGGAATGCGAAGCTATCAAGATAATATCATTCGTCGCAAGAATATTGAGATCCTTAAAAATCGACTTGAAGATACAAAAGAAGAATTCTGGACACCAAATCCTAAGATTAACTTTCAGTTAAATCCTCAACGAATTGGTACCCTTAAAAGTGGTAATAACGATCTAACTCGCACGGCCCGCACTGCAAGTGGAAGCGTCGGACTAGAGCTTGGGGAATACACTCTATTTAACTGGGGTAAGGATTACTTAAATTATAAGAATGAAAAGGAATCTCTTGAGCGCCAAATTGATCGCGATAAGGAAACACTTCGTGAATTTAAGCAAGAGCTTGTTCGCGAATATGTGAAGCTTATTCATGCAAAGGATTTAAAGATCATTGCTCGCCAATATCTACAAAGAGCGACACTTGTGTATCGTATGAATCGTGAAAAAGTTCTTCAAAAGAAAGTTACAAAGCACGAGTACTACCAGTCACGTGCCGAATACCTAAGAGCACAAGAAGCTTATACAAATGCAAAGACTAATGAAAATATTGCATCTGAAGACATGGCAAAGCGCTTAAATGATCCCCCGGGAACACTCTACTTCATTAAGGATGATTATCAGTATGAGAAATCAACTTATAGTAGAGACAATGCCATTGCGACAGCAAGAAAAGTCTCACCTTTTATTCTTGATAAGAAGGTCGAGAGAAATATCAAAAATCGTGAATACGAAATTGCGGTAAGAGACAATCTTCCTCTACCAAAGATCACTGTTAACTTTGGAACGTACTCTCAAATTTTTGATGGTAGCTCTGTAACAAATGACTACTACACAACGTCAGTGGGCAATTCTAATATTGACCTTGTGGCAAGCCTAAACGCCAGCTGGACTCTATTTGGCGATGGCGGGCTCTTTAATCGCAGAAAGCTTGCAAATGCAAGACTTGAAAAAGAGAAGGCCATGTATGACCTAAGCCTGACAAGAAGAAAAGTTGAAGAAGCTATTGTTAATATTTTCAACTTTTTAAACTCTTCAGTTGAGCAACTTAATATTATCAAGTCTCGTAATGATTCATTAAAAAAGAGAATGGAGACGGCCCTGTATCAATATACAAATCGCAAGACGCGCTACTTAGAATATCAGCTGGCCATGCAAGACTACTTTGACTCACTTACTAGAGAGTCTATGATAAAATTTCAATACCTAGCTAAAAGAGTTGAACTTGCTCAAATTGTCGGTATCGAAAATCTCCCGGACCAAGCTTTTGATAAGGCGATTATTAAAGGAGGAGGACGTTAATGAAAAAATTAAGTTTAATCTCTACTCTACTTTTAACTTTAAACTCTTCAGTATTTGCACAAGACCTAACAAGTTTCGAAGATATCAACGTCGTGGATAAAGACTATGGCTACGAGACTTCTCGCTACAATATTAAGGATGATAATTTCTCTCTAGAATTTAATTATGGTGGAATTACAAACCTAAGCGAATTTGCTTCGACAAATACAATTAGTGGAACACTTACTTTCTACAGCGAGAGGTACTCTCTAAGTCTATACGGTGCCCTAAATACTCTTGATGTTGCAAGCGTAACTCAATTTGACAACCTCGATGCAAGTCTAAGTGTTTATACAGTAGGCCTAGGACTAAGTAGGCGCTCAATTTTAATTAATGACTTCATTAATATTAAGTCTATTTACGATGAAATTCATGCCCATATTACTTATAATATGACAGACTCTGAAGCCTTTGGAACTGAACTATCTGGACTTGGATTTAATGCTGGCTATGGTTTAATTTATCGAGCTAGTAGTGGCCTTCATTTTTCAGCAAGGCTTATCTATAACCTGATGGCCTTAAAGAGTTCTGATGACACAATTACTGCAGAGGCATCGGCAAGTTGGGTAAGTGCTCAACTTGGAGTAGGTTTTATTTTTTAAAAGAATTGGATAAATTATGATTGAAAGATACGAAAAGAAAGAGATTAGTGAGATTTGGAGCGAGCAATTTAAGTTTGAGAAATTTCTCGAAGTCGAACACTCTTTAACAAAAGCTCTTGAGAGTGCAGGTATTATCAAAGAAGCATTCTCTAATAAGCTTAATCTTGTCACGGTTAACCCTGAACGAATCAAAGAGATCGAAAGAGAAACAAGACACGACGTCATTGCTTTTTGTACTTCTATTACAGAGCAACTAGAAACAAATGAAGGAAAGTACTTTCACTACGGGGTTACATCATCAGATATCATTGATACGGCCTTAACTCTGCAGATAAAAGAAACCCTCAAGCGTATTCTTCCGGCTTTTGAAAATCTTTTAAAAACCCTCGATGAAAAATCTCAAGAACATATCGACACAATTTGTATTGGACGCTCACATGGAATTTTTGCTGAGCCGATGAGCTTTGGACAAAAACTTAGAGGTCATCTTTGTGAATTTAAAAGACGCTATAACGACCTAAAAGACTTCTATGAAAATGAGTTAACTGGACAAATGTCTGGAGCAGTTGGAAATTACACAATCCTAACTCCAGAGATCGAAGAAGAAGTTTTAAGCTTTCTCGGCCTAAAAGTAGAACCAATTTCAACGCAAATTATTCCACGTGATCGAATTGCAAAACTAACTAATATCATCGCTCTTTTTGGGTGTGCCTTAGAAAGACTATGTGTCGAAATCCGCCATCTTCAACACTCTGATGTTGCCGAAGTTTTCGAGGGCTTTAAAAAAGGCCAGAAAGGGTCTTCCACAATGCCCCATAAGAAGAACCCAATCTCTAGTGAGAATCTTACGGGTATGGCAAGGATGCTAAGAACGTATAATCAGGTGGCAATGGATAATTGTCTTCTTTGGCACGAAAGAGACATTAGTCACTCAAGCGCTGAGAGATTCTTTCTTCCCGATATGTTTGGAATCCTACTCTACTCGATTGAGCGCATGAGTAGCACAGTCGAAGACCTTGTCATTGACAAGGAAGCGATGAAAGCTAAGGTAGTCCAAAACTTCAAGCACCTTTCAAGCTTTGTGTTACATAAGTTAATTGAGGTTTCAAATAATACAAGAGAAGACCTTTACCGTGTGGTTCAAAAGGCATCATTTGAAGCAAGTGATCGTCAGAGCTTCTTTGCGATTTTAGAAAATGAGCTTACAGCTAATGACGACAAGAAGCTTATCGGGCAACTAAAAGACCTCAATGATCTTGAAATCTATAGTGCCCATACAAAAAGAGTATTTACTCGTAGCTAAATCTAAACAGTAAATTCAGTAAATGGATGCGGAAGAAGTTCTTTAAAAAGAACTTTTTTCGTAATCCCTTTAAGATTCCCCAAGTAAACAGGAAAGTCTGCTTTTACGAATTCTGACATAACTTGAAGGCAGAATGCACATGGAACGGCCGGATCTTCTTGGTCTGTCACAACGACGATAAATTCAAAATCCTTTTTTCCAAATTGTGCGACACTTGAAAGGACACTTCCCCTTTCAGCACAAATTGTTCCACCGTAACTTGCATTTTCAACATTACAACCTGGGATAGGGTCTTCAACACCGCTAATCTTTAGGGCCGAACCTACTTGAAATTTTGAATACGGAGCATGAGCATGTGAACGTGCTTTAATAGCAATGTCATATGCTTGCTTAACTTTGTCTGATACTTCAATTTTATTTTCCATAAGATTTATTATAAAGGAAAACGCATCGAAGTCTATTTGAAAAAAACCGGCCCCCTTTTTACGTAAATTGAAGAGTAGAAGGCCGGACAAAACCTGGAGGAGTTTTGATGAGATTTAAAAACTTAAGCTAATATTACCGATGATATCCTTTTGGTTAATTAGGCCATGACCTTGCTCCAACGTCTCAACTGAAATCTTTCCTAAATCCATGCCAACAAGAGGAATAAGGGCACCGGCTTCAACTAAATGAGTGACTTCTCTTAAATAATTTCCATAGTCCTCCTGATCTATAATCCCGGAAGATGACACTAGGACAAATTCTTGCTCAATATTTGGCAAGGCCGAAATAAAGTCGTTAGGAAAGAATTCATCACGAACAGTAAAAAGAGATACCATACGAGTTTTCTCATTTACTATTGCTCTTAACCTGCGGATATATTGGTTAGGAGTGCTTGCACAAATAATATAATCAACCTTATCAACACCAAGTCTCTTTAATTGAGCTGCGATAGGAAGAGATCCATTAATTGTAATATCTGCCCCCATCTTCTTTGAGAACACCTTAGACTTTGCATCACCTGCCGTTGTCACAATTGTTAAATTAGTCAGTTTGCTGGCCAACTGGGTTGCCATTGCACCAATACTATTGGTTCCATCGATAATTAAAATTGTTTGCCCACGACTCTGCTCAGGGTCAATTTGTAATTTATCAAATAAGCTATCAAAGGCCATAATCGAAGCAAGAGGTAGCGTTGCAGCTTGTGAGAAATCTAAATTCTCAGGCTTAAGGGAAACAAGTCTTTCATCCACAATTTGAAATTCTGAATTAGTTCCACTTCTTTTCATGTCGCTTATATAGTAAACCTCGTCACCCACCTTAAAGTCTTGAACACCTTCACCTACTTCCGCAACAATACCAGAAGCATCAAAGCCGAGAGTCTTGCCCATATGAGTTGGTCTCATCTCATTATCATAAGTTCCGACCGAGACCGCCTTCACTTGGATGAGAAGATCTCTTCCCTTTGCCTTAGGGCGATTTACTTTTATCTGGGAAAAGCTCATTGGATTAATTTCGTTTACAATAAATGTTTTCATAAAAAAGTCTCCATGTAGTAGTTGTGTGATTACCACATGCTTATTATGGAATTTGACTGCGTTAAGTTTGTGGAGAATTAGTCAATTCGCCGTAAATAATAATTTTTATTGTAACTTTAACGAAAAGATAATTTGATTTAGTGAACAAAGCCTTTAAATGTTGCGTCAAATACTATACTATTTAGCCTTACACTTAAATAGGAAGAGAGACATGTCAGCTGATAAAATCAAGCATAGTGAAGATGTGAGTGCTTCACTAAAGAACCGTTTCATTGATCTAACAATCAAGAAACCAGAAAACTTAAAAAATGATTTCCTTTCGGGATTAACTGTTGCCTTAGCACTTGTTCCTGAAGCAATTGCATTTGCCTTTGTTGCAGGTGTTCACCCAAAGGTTGGTCTTTATGCGGCCTTCATGATGGGACTTATCACGGCAATCTTTGGTGGACGTCCTGGGATGATTTCAGGGGCCACAGGAGCAGTAGCTGTTATCTTCGCTCCCCTCGTTTATAAAGTCATGGAAATGAGCAAAGACAGTGGAATGACTTTTGATGCGGCCATGGACAATGCTCTAAGCTATCTTTTTGCAGCTGTCATTATCATGGGTTTAATTCAAATTATTTTTGGATTACTTAAGCTTGGTAAATTTATTCGACTTGTTCCACATCCAGTAATGCTTGGATTTGTTAATGGTCTTGCCATCATTATCTTCCGCGCGCAATTTTCACAATTTACAGTTGGTGGAGAACTTCTTCCTTCGACTCAACTCTTAGTAATGTGTGGGCTAATTGCTCTTACAATGGGAATTAGTGTTTTCCTTCCAAAGTTAACAAAGGCCGTTCCAGCAACTCTTGTGGGAATCGTGGTTTCAACAGTTATTGGATACCTCTTAAATGAAGCGAACCCAGGACTAGTTAGAACTGTACTCGACTTTGTTCAAGACCAGGATAAGACAATCACTACGATTGCAGCAGGTCTTCCGTCTTTTAAAATTCCATTTGTTGAACTAACGATGGATAACCTAAAGCTTATTATGCCATATGCCTTTCTTGCAGCGGCCGTTGGTCTAATTGAATCTCTTATGACACTTCAGCTTGTTGACGAGTTAACTGATACTCGCGGAAAAGGAAATCGTGAATGTATTGGTCAAGGTCTTGCTAACCTAGTAAACGGATTCTTCGGTGGTATGGGTGGTTGTGCCATGATCGGTCAATCAATGATTAATATTCGCGGCGGTGGACGTGGGCGCTTCTCAGGAATTACAGCAGCAATCCTACTTCTAGGTTTCGTTCTATTTGGAGCACCTCTAATTGAGATGATTCCACTTGGAGCACTTGTTGGTGTTATGTTTATGGTTGTTATCGGGACTTTTGAATGGTCAAGCTTACGCCTATTCAAGAGAATTCCACTTTCAGACTTCTTAGTAATCGTCCTAGTATCAGTTGTTACAATTCTTGCAGACCTAGCAGTTGCAGTTCTTGTTGGTATCATTGTTTCGGCCCTTGTATTTGCTTGGGAGCATGGAAAGACAATGCATGCTAAGAAGAAAGAAGAAGATGATAAGACAATCTATGAATTAGATGGGCCACTATTTTTTGGTTCAGTAACTTCATTTAAAGATCTTTTTGATTTTAAAGAAGATAAAGAGCATGTGTATATCGACTTTGATAATTCACGTGTTTGGGATCACTCAGGAATTGAGGCCCTACAAAATATTACTGAGCGTTACGCACAGCAAGGTAAGAAGTTACACCTTCTTAATTTAAGTAAAGACTGTCTAGTATTACTAGATAAAGCATCAAATATAGTTGAATTATCTGTGATTGAGGATTTAAATACTCATATTGCAGATGATCGACTCGATGGGTAATTGATTTTTCTGTACAAAGAAAGTCTTTTCCTAAACAATTATTAGAGACACTAATTAAAGGATTAAATTATGAGTGAAGAAAAAGGATTAAAAAAACCAGTTAAACTTAAAGCAGATCTTGCAGCAATGCTAGGTGAAACAGAACTACCAAGAACTGAAATCACTAAAAGACTGTGGGATTATATTAAAGAAAAAGGTCTTCAAACTAAGACTGAAAATGGAAAGCCAGAGAATGCAGGAAAGTTCATCGTAGCTGACGCAACTCTTCTTTCTGTCTTTAAGCACACTAACTCGACTTCTAAGTCTGGTAAAGTAACTGACCTTCGTAATATGAAGGAAGGTGAAACAATCAACATGATGCAAATGGCAGCTGTTGTTGGTGCAAATATCGAAAAATAATTTGCAAAAAATTGTATAAAAAAGAGGGCCTACTTAGTAGGCCCTTTTATATGGATATCAAGTCCAAGTTCTTTTTGAATTCTTTTAAAATAATTTTCTTCACTAGGTGAAATATAAGAGATGGCAATCCCTCTTCTTCCCCCGCGCCCTGTTCGGCCAATCCTGTGCGTGTAATTTTCAATCTGCTGTGGCAGATTAAAGTTTAAGACATAGCCCACACCATCGATATCAAGCCCACGAGCTGCAATATCAGTGGCCACAAGAACGTGCATATTACCTTTTTGGAATTCCTTTAAATTATAAATGCGTTGGCGCTGATCACGATCAGAGTGAATTGCACAGGCCTTAATATGATTGGCCTTAAGATGTCTTTCTAATTTATTTGCCTGAGACTTAGTCTTTACAAAAACAATAATACTTTTGATATGACGGTCTTTTAAAAATTTTAAAAGAAAGTCGGCCTTCTTTTCCTCTTCCACGAGGTAGGCCATCTGGCGAATCCCTTCATGCTTTGCTTTAACTGGTGCAATCTCAATTCGATGAGGGTTATTAAGAATTGTGTTGGCAATGACCTCAACGCCTTTAGGCATTGTTGCTGAAAAGAGCAGGCATTGCTTATTCTCAGGAAGTCTTTTCAAAACAAATTCTAAATCGTCTTTAAAGCCCATATCTAACATACGGTCTGCTTCATCGAGAACTAAGTGTGTGACTTCATCAAGAAAGATTTTATCGTCTCTAATTAGATCAACTAAACGTCCAGGAGTTGCAACTAAGACTTGAACACCCTTAGCAAGCTTTTGAACCTGAAGCTTCTTTGCGCTCCCACCGTAGACAGCAAGAGTTGAAAGGGCCAGCCCCTTACCATACTCTTTAAAACTTTCTTCAACCTGCATCGCAAGCTCACGAGTTGGAGCAATCACAAGAGATCTAATATGGTACGGCTTAAGTTTTGACTTACTCTTAGAGATTAAATCGAGAATAGGCGTCGAAAACGCAGCAGTTTTCCCACTTCCCGTTTGAGAAATTGCAAGAAGATCCTTGCCTTCTAAGACAGCAGGGATTCCCTCTGCTTGAATCTGAGTTGGTTGTGTATAACCCTTCTTTGAAAGAGCATCTTCAATAGTTTGGGATAGACCCAATTGCGTAAATTCTGCCATTCGTCATTTTTAGCAGAGTTTATAGGGGCCAGTCAACGAGTAATCCATTATACTAAGCATATGGAAGTTACATTTGATAAAGAACATCTTTTAAAATTCGTTCAAACGACAATGCCTTTTGGTAAGTACAAAGGCAGACTTCTTATTGATCTACCAGATGAGTACCTTGTTTGGTTTTCACAAAAAGGCTTCCCGCAAGGTGAGCTCGGCAGACTCCTTGAAGAGCTTGCCGAGATCAAATTAAATGGACTTGAATTTCTATTCAAAGACCTACGTTAGAAGCAATCTTCACCGACTCTATTTGGCATTTCATGCGTGAGAATATGCATAAACTTAAAGCCACGAATATCTGCGAGAATCTTCTCTTCAAGAGAAATATTGCACAGGCCTTCTGAATTCTTAGAAAATCTTTTTGTGAGAGTAATTTCAAAATCAATATCTTCGACGCCAGGGTTGTCTCCAACAACATCTTCCAATTTTCTCGTGTCGTGTGTAAAAAGGCATGGGCCATCCTCACCTACATTACGGTGATTCATAATTGTTTCACCTGCAAGCTCTGGCACAATAACCTTCACAAAGTGAATGCTTCCATACCCAAGATTTGTCCACTTAAGTTTTGCAGTACTTACATCAACCGGTAAAGTTACTGTACGCTTTGATAAAACTTTTTGATTAGCAAATGTCATTAATGAAAATAATAAGACAAATAGGACCTTCATTTCTCCTCCTCGATTCCTTTTGATGAAGAAAGAATGGCCTTTTTATTAAGATAAATAAAATAAGAGTTCTAACCTACTGAGATAAGAAATATTTATTATAAAGAATCGTGCTCCAAAACGCTAATCCTATAATATTTAAGACAATAATTTGGGTAACTCGAAAAATTTTAAACTGTTCTTTGTTCTTAATTCCTAATCCAAATTTATAAAGAGATAACAGATTGAGGATGACAGGAACGAAGATCATGCCAAAGATAGCAAGCCTTAGAGAGTCGTGCATATAATCCACTTCTTTATCTGACTTACTCTCTTCAGGGCCTAGAACCTCGATGCCATTCTTTTCTAAGATATACTTAGCGTCCACATAGTATAATTCCTCAACAGAGATCGTATACTCTTGCGCGGATGCTGAGTTTAAATAGATATGTTCATTTAGATGGCCACTTGAAGATTGAACCTTAATGCCGGCCTCTTCTAATATCGCCCTTACTTGCTTAGCATCTTCTAAAATTAATGTTGTGTAGATTCGCTTTGTTTTCATTTAGTTTGCAATTAGTCCCCTTATTGCCTCTGCACAATTTGTCTTACGAATAAATTGCTTTCCACCATAGAAATTCGGATTAAGAGTATCACGATTAATTTGACCTTGCTCAGCGGACTCAAGACGAAGTTCTTGAAACTCAAGTGCTTCTGGATAAATTGGCCCAGTATAAGCTCTTGCCTCTGATGAAATCGCGGATTGTTTCCCTCTAGGTCTCACTGCTTGCTCCCATCCATCAAAAACAGGATTATTCACCAATTGGTCTTTAAGAGGACGATAGAATTTCATCTTTGTATATTGATCGACGTTTGCAAGCCCTTCACCAATGATTGGACGATACTCTCGCATTTCAAGTCCTAAGTCATCTGTCATTTTCTTAAGATCTTCAATAAGCCTTGCTGGATTCTTAAGATATTCTTCATGACTAACGCTTTGTAATGTACCGGAAATTTCATCTGTCGAATTTAAGGCCTTATTTAAGATGGCCCTGAATAACTTCATCTGCAGAGCACTCTCATATGCATCACGTGGTGCATTCATCAAACGAACTTCGGCCTTTCTAATTTTTGGATTAACTCTAAAGGCCGGACGCCATGGTACTTTTGGATTAGAGATATCAAAATCATCACTAATAAATTTTTCAGGAATGACATCTTGAAAATATGCTGACACATCTAAGTGTGTATAACGGGCCTTACGTCCAACACGCTTATTAAAGTAACCCTCGTTATAAAGGGCCTTCTTAAGCTGCGTTTCTGTTCCATTCCAATTTGCAAGTTTTTGGGCAAATTCTTCAGAGATCGCAACAGGCTCAGCACTCTTCACACGATTTAAGTCTTGAAACATAAAAGCAATCACTGATCGATACTCATTAAAAACAGCAAGAAAACGAGCAAACTCGTGAGGCTTGCCGTCAAAAACAGTGAGGTCAATATTTAAGTGACCTCCCCCTGCTTTAATATACGGAAGAGCATTATTCTTTTGAAATGTATCAAATACGGCCTGCATCTCATCCATATTCGGCTCAAACTTTGGAGTGACAACTTCGATTGAGCCGGCCCTTACAGAATCAATAATCACATCTCCCGCAGGTGTATAGTTTCGGCCAATACCATCCCACTCAACTCTCCAAGAGCGATCCTTAGAGTCACGAATCTTAAAAGCAATATCAAGTCCGTGACCATGGCCATCTTCATAAAGCCTTTCGATTTGTGCTTCACCACCTAATCGATCACGTAGATCAGTTGCAAGCTTTTCAAGGTATGCTTCTTTCTCATCTGGTGACATGTCCACACGAGTTTGTAGCCACGACATCTTACCATCCATTAGCCTTTCTCGGTTATAACCACCATCTTCATTTTCAATCATTGCAAAATCACCTTGATACTTAAGAGGAAATTTTGCAGAGTATTCAATACCAAGATCGACCTTATTAACATCAATTGGCATATTAGTACCTGGCCTAAATTTATGAAAATTTTCGCGATCAGAAAAACTTCTCTGTGGCATCATATACTTTCTTATATCTTCAGTGATATTTGATGAGGCAACCCACTCTCTTTGAAGAGAGATGATGGCCTTTTTTAAGTTATCTCGATTGGTGTGCCTAAGACTACCAACATCTATAAGAAAGTCTCTTGTTAAGTTTTTAAGAATCGTTTTCTTGGTTTTTCCAAGCATTGGACATTCGTTATACCAATTCCAAAGAACGACATTGTAGCCACCAAGTGCAGCTTCATTAAGTTTATCTGCGGCCCTCTTTGCTTGCTCCATTGTTAAACCAAATCGATGCTTTAAATCTGATGCCTCTGCATAGTGCATTGTTTGATCGTCAATTAGAGTCCAGGAGCGAATCTTTTCAATTCCACTAAAGTCATTGCGAGAAAAGCGAGAAGCAAGGGATGCTTGAATAAAGCGTGCAACTCTTGCGTTCTTTGTTCCCGATCGAAATTCAATTGATACCGAGTTATTGACAAAGCGACCTTCATAATCAACTCTTAAAGGACCTCGGTCTGTTTCTTCACCGTCGATAATACCATTTGAAATTTCCCAGTCGTCTAAAATCTCTTTATAGTCGGCCGTTTCAATACCTGAGCGACCGGCAATACCTTCAAGAACAATTAATGCTTGGGCCGCCTTTGTCAGCTCTGCCGCTTTTTGGCGATTAAAACTATCTCCAATAGGAACCACCATACGTTGATGCCCAGGAGCTTGAAATAACTCTCCATTTCTTCCCATGGTCTTTTTAAACCATGCAATCATTTCTTGGAATTCACCATATGACTTTTGAGGTTTAAAGAGAACTTCCCAGCCAACAGAAGTTGATTCAATCCCATCAATATATTTTTGAGCAACGCCAATATTTGGAATCATGCTATGATAAGGTATCTGGTCCCCATCAGTATGAGGAAAGTCTCCCTTAAAAAATTGTCTTCTCGTTAAAGGCGAAAGATAACTAAATGGACTGTTATTTGTTTTACTTCCCCATTCATTCCACATTTCTTCAAGTTCATCCAAAGACGCTTCTTTTGGATTAAAACCATTTAGAAATGACATATTGATGGCCTTATTTCTGCCCTTCTCATCAAAGAGTTCTTTAGCTGGATCGTGGCGAATACCCTTATCATCGACCCAAACACGTATCGACTGTCCAGGAGTATTATTCATCCATCTTGAAAAGAATTCGATTAAAAATTTGATTCGATCTGCCTCATCAGCAGGAAGTATATCAAAGAATGCCCCAGATTCAGGACCTAGAATTCTCGTTACATACGAAGACGAGCCTTCTTTCTCTGCCCCCCAAGTGATAGAGCGTCGGCCAGAGCCTAAAACACCAGTGGCCTTTGCACTATAGCCAACCGAGGCCTCCATCATCTCACCCCAAATTTCATAAGCACTCTTTTGAGTTGAAGCAGGTGTTCGCCAATCGATTTCGGCCAAATTATTTTTAACAAAGTAAACTTGTGGGAAGACACCAAGTAAGAGGGTGAAGATTAGGATAAAAGAAGGGTTCTTAAAAAACTTCATGAACGTCCTTAATAAAGATTAATTATTCATTCACTTTTCGGAAAACTAGTAACCTTACTTGACTAAAAGACTATTTTTAAAATAATTACGACCACTTACAAGTTTGCCTAAGTAAGATGAGATACATATAATCGCGCCCATGAAAAATAAAAAACCACTAAATTACTGGCGTATCAGTTTCAAATTAGTCCTCCTAGTTCTAAGTATTTACATTTGGTTTGTGCTCTATCAAGGGATGACTGGTAAATAATGAAGGCCCTACTCATTGGACTCCTTTCATTAAATATCTTAGGGGCAATACCAGCTCCGGGCCTTTGCCTTGCAGATTACGCAACAAAGAGATACATCCAAAATGACTTCACAGCGCCTTATCCAAAGGAAGTGATCTTTAGTTGTCAGTACGCATGTCGCGATATGGAAAGTGAATTAACTGAGAAGATTACAGGGATCTCAAAAGTAGTTGTTACAAGTCTTTCTGATGATGCCTTAAAAGTTGTTTGCCAAGGCGTTGTCGTAAAGAAGTCAAAATGGGGATACGACTACGACCGCACCGAAGAGTTCTATGCTCATCAAACAAAGATTAAAGAAATAAAAGAATGGGCGAAGCTCTATATCCCTACAGAGAACGAATACACAGTTAAGCTTCTCATTGAGTTCAAAGAGCATTTAAAGAAGGTCTACCCTAGCTATAAAGTAGCGGGCCAGTCTAATACCGAAGTGGCAAAAGAATTTGCTCAAGCGGCACATACCTTAGAAGAGATGGCGCAACAATTACCAGAGAGTAGAATTTTATTTGATGAATATCGACTTATGCTTCAAGAAAGAAATGGTGATTCGGGAAGTGAATTAACAGCACAAAAGTTAATCATGGACCAAATACTCTTTGGAGCAAATTGGTCCATGAATATTTAAAATTAATCGCGACTATTTAACTTTGAAAGAAGTCTTAGAACTTCAATATAAAGCCATACAAGAGTTACCATTAAAGAGAATCCCGCATACCACTCAAGATATTTAGGAGCACCTTGATCGACACTCTTTTCAATAAAGTCAAAATCAAGAATTAAACTAAATGCAGCAACCCCAACAACGATAAGGCTGAAACCAATTCCAACTGGCCCATTACCATGAATCATCGGAATCGATGCTCCAAAGAATGACATGATAAAGCTTACCAGATAAATTCCCATAATCGAGAACATTGCCGTCATAATAATCTTTCTAAACATTCCTGTCGCTCTTACGAAGCCCCAACGATAAAGGAAGAATAAAGTGATAAAAGCCGCAAAAGTGATTGTTACGGCGTTAAAAACAATTCCTCTAAATTGGAATTCATAGATAGCTGAAATAGATCCCAGGAGAAGCCCTTCACATAGAGCATAGGCAGGAGCTGTAAACATCGCCAATCGAGGCTTAAAGATTGTCACCATAGCGAAGATAAACCCACCAATACCACCAATCATTGGATACATTCCCATTTGTGGCTGCATTGAGTTCTCTAGCGTTCCAAGCGTTACATTCCAAGTATAAATGAATGTCATAAGCATTAATGCAAAGAGAATCATCCCCTTATTAAATACTCCAGAAAAAGACATTCTTTCGTCAGATAAAGTTCCCGTATTGAATACGTCATTTCTTAGTGTCGGGTTAGTCGACCTCATAATTCCTCTTTTGTTATAATTTTAAAATATTATATCAAAAGCAAGGAGCTTTGGTCTAAGAAAACAGAGTCTTTTTAAATAACAAGGAGAATTGTGTACCGTGATTGTCAGGTGATACTTCTTTAGTCTTTGAATGCACTGAGATCGTACCGTGACTGAGTTCAACAAATGTCTTAACGATCGACATCCCAAAACCAGTTCCCTTCTCCCCACTTGTTCCAACTCTTGAAGGGATGGAATTATTTTCAAATAAGACTTCTAATAATTCCTCTTCAATACCAACACCTCTATCAATTAGATGAACTTGAACACCATCACTTCTTTCATCAACAGAAATTTCAATTTCCTGTCCTATTTCTGAAAATTTGATCGCATTAGATAAGAGGTTTCCAAAAATCTGGTATTTTAAGGCCGTTGAATTCCCCATAAAATAAATATGCTCATTAGCAGCATAGTCATATTTTAATTTAATATTCTTATCATGTAGTTTTGATTCAAACACTCGATACAAGTACTCAATAACTTGATTTAGGTAAACTTTTTCAAACTTAAGTTCAACCTTTCCTTGCTTAATTGATTGCAGGTCTCGAATTTGAGTCAAGATATTACTTATTCCAGATGTACATGAGTTAATACGAGTTAAGCACTTTTGGATATCAGGGTCTTCATTTGTGGATAGTAACTTACTCAGTCTTTTTGCGGAAAGGTTAACAACAGTAAGAGGATTACTAATATCGTGTCCTACTAATGTTAGAAGTGTATCAATCTGCTCTTTCTTTTCGACAATTGCATGATAGAAGCGATCGCGATCCACCATGTAGGCAAACATGAAAAGAGAGTTTAATAAAATAAAACCAATCATGATTAAAACGCGCCCTAAGACTTCCCCCGTTTCATTTAAATAACTTTGAAGAACGATGCCATTTAAGTGCAGAATGAATAAATATGTAGCGGCCACAATCGATAAAATAAACCAAAGAAGAAGGTCCCTCTTTGTTCCAATAAGGCCAGCAATCATAGGTAGGACGGCAAACCAAATTGGTGAAACACTAAAGAATCCACCGGTTAAAATTGACCAAGAAAACTCATGGATAAACCCGGCCAAAATAGTAATATTTAGCGCAAGGGATAAGGACCCAAAGAAGTAATAAAGAATTGGACTAAAGAAATGAATCAGACATGTCCCAATTCCGATTTGATAAAGTAGCGGGTTGTGGCAAAAGAAGTATGCGATAACCAAGTGTCCCCACATTAAGGGCGCAGTTAAGAAAACTGTATAGATATACAGACTGAGCTGCGACAGATCGCGTACCGACATATCTGGCTCCCTCAGGGCCAGAAATCTGATAATCTTATTAATTGGGTTGACTGGATTCATAACCATTTATTAATACCACAAACATAACTTTTATTTAGATAATTTCATCACTTTTAGTGGATAAGCACTTAAAAATAAAGAAAAAAATAAGCGCTTCCATAATTTCGTATTTTTTATAGAAGCGCGATGCAACAATAAATATTGCCCAAATATTGTGGCAAATTAGAATTGGATACTGGCCGAGATTTTTTTCAGCGGCATATACTCTATCCCCTCTAATTTTAAAGATTTATCCAAATTTCTTAGCTCTTGCTTGAAGTTTTCTGCAATTTTTCTTTGCTTTGGATCTTTAAACTTGTAGCGAGCATTAATTAGCTTTGTCACTGTTGTGGGAGAAAAGAATAAGTTATCGGCCATGGAATACTTCATCTGATCAATTGCATTTACAAGCTTTGACCTCTTTATCATTTTTGTCTCTTTATACGGTGGAGCTTGTCTTAATCGTAGAGGAACTTTTCTCTTATCAAGAATTCCATAATTATAATGATCTGTAGCATGCGCCACTGTAACAGTGAAAAGATAAGTCGTAACAGCACGAATTAATTTATCATCTTCGAAAATTTCTTCACTTGAAGGAAAATCATTTACGTGTTGATTACAATAGTCGGCCCATTTACTTATCCAAAAATCATCGACGCTAACATCGGCCAAGATACCTTTTACAAATTTATAAAATACTTCATAATAACGACTCAAATAAATCCCATACTTCCCTTCTACACTTGGAGACTTAAGAGAGTAAGAGAAAGGAGGGTAAGAAAGATTTCCTTTGATACCTTTATAGCCTTCCACAAGTAGGTCTCTTAGGCCCTCAGGTCCCCCAGGATATGGAGCATAGGTCATCCACCACTTCTCCTGTAAAAGAGAGCTCTTATAATTTAGAACTGCGTTCTCTAGTGGCAGAGTAAATCTGAAGTGTGGAGATAGAAGTCTAAAGAGAATATGATCTTTTGGTAATGACGTTTTTGAAATGGCATTAATTGAGTCAAAAGGAAAATGCAACAGAGGGTGGACAACAAGAGTTGCACATAAGGCCCCGCCTTGAAGAACAAAGTACTTTGCTAACTCTAGGCCATCACAAGGATTAGAAATATCAAAAACAGTCTCAGTCTTTTGAACATAAATCGCTTGAACCTTAAAGCGCTCTCCTTCTTTATAAAGAAGTGTTTTTGTCGCACTTACATGAATTCCTTTTAAAGGCTTAACAACACGAACAGCGTCGAGGTCTACAATAAACCAATCCTTTTCGTCTTTATTATAATCACTAAAGCACTGCCAATCTTCTTCATCTAGCTTATCTGTTAAGAATTTACTCATCATGGAGTAATTCAAGAGGTCTTCAAATTCATTATTTTCTACTTTTTTTAGGCCAGGAAAAATAAGACCTTTGATAAAGTAATATGGAGACAGAGCAAGTGTTGCGACATAGCGCGAACCAATGAATAGCCACCAATCGAGAGTTTCCCTAAGAGGAACATGGATAACTGCAGGAGACTCTCCCCATGGGTGAACAGGAGAAGGTTGTGGCCATGGGCCTTTTCTCTCATACATGAAATCTTTTTGAGAATAGAGGTGCTTCGGTGAGGTTGCACTATTGATTTGAGAACGGATTTTATCCTTAACTCTTACAGAGAACTTTCCTTGATTCTTCATTTTGCCTTCCTAGCTTAAAAAAATATTATTCGATTTCAATACCAAAGGGACTCAATAGATTGAGAACTTCAGGCATTGAAAACTTACAGTTTTTTAAATTTGTATTTGCAATATCAATATAGAAATTACGTGCATTAAGAAACTTAGAGCCCTTTAAATTTGCTCTCGTAAAATTTGTTCCTTGCAGATCACTATCAGAAAAATCACCATTCTCAAAAGTGCCTTGAGTAAAATCAGTCTCTCTAAGAGTTGAAGAGATAAACTGCGCACCATAGATTGTACAATCTTGAAATGAAGCATAGTTTAGAATACTACGATTGAACTTAAGTTCAAAAAGAGTATTACAGTCACTGAAATTTAGGCCAATACATTTGGAGTCAACGAATGTCACATCACGAAAGCTTGTCCCAAGTAATTTTAAATTACTCAAGTTACAATTTTTAAAAGTACATTCGATGAATTTCGCACTCGAGGCATCGAGTTCACTAATATCAACGCCACTGAATTCACAGCAGATAAACTCACTACCTCTAAACTCACTAACCTCGTTAATATTTTCAGTATCAAAAACTTCATCTTCAAAATATGGCATACGAGTATCTTAAACTAAATTTATTAACGAGGCTATTTTAAAATTTATGAGAAAATTGGTACAGGTTTTCGATCATCGTTGATGGCCACTAATGTGAAGCTTCCCTTCACAGCCTCAACCTGTCCTTCTTCATACATTCCTTCTAGCATAAGCCTTACTTCAACCACGAGGCTACTATTACCAACCTTTGTAATTTCACCGACTAGTTCAGCAAAGTGTCCGCCAGGAATTGGCATATTGAAATCCACTCGGTCACTAGAAACTGTCACAAACTTTTTTCGGCCAAAGCGTGTTGCCGTAATAAAGGCCACTTCATCCATCCATTTTAAAGTGTTTCCACCAAATAAAGTATCGTAGTGATTTGTACTATTAGGGAAGACGGCCCTAACTACCGTAGTCTTTGCGCGTGCAATCGCTTCGCTTAATTGCGCTTCATTCATTGATTCCTCCTCGGGACTTAAAGATTTCACTAGCTTGGGATCGGACTTTACCGTTGCGGGACAGTGCTGGAATTTCACCAGCTTCACCACCTAGCGCTAACCATCCTAAATCTCGAAAAACTTAAAGGCAATAAGAATTACAATTAAGCTGGCTAATTACCTTGGACGTGGTATTGAGAGTCAACAATAATTAATTAAGGACACATATTATGAAGAAAATACTATCTATTGCGGCCTTACTTCTTAGCTTTAACGCTGCGGCCGTTCAAACAACAGCAAGGCCATTTAGCTTTGATTTTTATGCTCCAACTAATGAGTTAAACTTTAAAGTAACTCTTGAGCAAAGATGTCGCTATGAAATTCCAGTTTGGGGAGATAGCGCAAAATTTGAAGAGAAGAATAAGTCGACACCTCTAGTAGAAAAGAAGTCTAATCAATCAAGTGGACTTACTCGCTACACTTTCTCTTTAAAGCAAACACAAAGCTTAGAAATGGGTGGATTTTTTAAGTACGGAAAAGAGTGTACAACGGGTATTAAGATTGTTGTTCAAAGTGCAAAGTATGCGATTGGTTGGGCAAATCAATTTAGCCGCCCAATTGAGTTTAGCTTTTTAAATGAAATGTATGCTTATAAAGAATATGATACAGTATTTGAACCAAGGGATAATGAGAATATTAAGCGATTTGAAAATAATGAAATCTCACTTGCTTTTAAGACTTTCCCTAAAGGGAATCAAGTAAATGTAACGATTTTATCAAATGGCAAGAAAATACCAAGTACCTTTAGTACAGGTGTTGCAAAGAATCCCGAAACAAACTTACCTTACAAATTAAAGTAATAAAAAAGGCCTCTTAGAATACTCCAAGAGGCCTTATATTTTTAGTATCCTAATTTATCGTAAACAACTTCTTCTTGCTCAGTCACACAATCAGTAACTGCAAAGTAAAAATCATTATTTAATCTTGGCCAACCATTGCGAGAAACTTCAATCATTTGATCATACTTAGTATATCCTTTGATTTCGCAAGTTGCTTCATACTCAGTTGCTGAATAAGAATCATCATCTCCCCAAACTTCATCTAGAATAACAAAGTCTAGAACACAAGAGTTTGTTTCAGCATTACATTTGAAAGTATCAAATCTAAAATTGAAATCACCTTCACACCAAGTGTCCCCACAGATATTATCAATCTCTGTTACAACTCTGCTTTCTTCTTGTGCAGTTAAAGTATTTGCAAAAATTGATGATGCAAAGAATGCTAGAATAATGATTTTTTTCATAACTGATCTCCCAAATAATGATTTTCCGGGAATATAGGACGTGAAAGGATGTATGTAAATCCTATTAATAGTATTTACACGATCTAAATATTAGATAGCTTAAAATAACTGCTCAATCATCTCAACTCCACGTGCAAGCTTACTAGAAGCTTCAGAGTCTCTTTCATTTCGATCCGCAATATCTCTTAGGTCACTAGATTTAATCTTCTTAGAGAGCTTAAATTTGGCCGTCGTGGCCTTCTTATCCACAAAGCCTGTAATCACGGCCGAAACATAGGCTTCATTCACTTGTGCGATGAAATCATTAACTGGACGGTATCTCTTGGCCTCTTTAATAAGCTTCTTTATTCGAGCTCCATCTTCAGAAACCTTAAGGCCTCGCTCCTTCATTTGTCGCATAAATTCCTGCATAACCCCTGCCCCACGAGTGGCCAGTCCAAGAAAAACCGAATCAATATTTTTTTGATTAACAGGAATACGACTTATATTTTTATAAATAAAAATTTCGGCACTAACTAAACCAGTCTCACTTGAAAGTGTTGCCATATCTCTTAAGTAGTTCGGGTCAATTTCATTTTTAGGATCATAGGCCCCTAGACAAATATTACAGGCCGAAACCTTTGCAGACTTATTCTCAGAGAAGCAGCACACTTCACAACCATAACTCACATCGATCCCATGTCCATGGCGATAACCTAAATTATGTAGTAGCTCATGAAATACAATTCCTTCGAGTTCGTCTCTAGGAGGGCCATTTTTAATTGAGTTTAGAAACCCCGATTTCATTTTTGGATTTAGTGAAACATAAGGCCCATTGATTCCCAAACTCTTTAATTTGTTACTACCGACAGATGCGTTGGCAATGGTTCCATCCCAAGAATAATCTTTCTGATGACAGATAACTGATGTCGGCTTTACCTTTCCGCTTAACTGAATATTTAGAAGATTGATTATATTTGCAATCTCACCTTTTGCACCAGTCTCTTTATTATTAGTTCCCAGTTCTGAAAGACAACTCATTCCCTTATCGAGAGAGTTTCTCATAAGAGTTTCAAAATTTTCATCACCAAAGTTATCAAGACAACTTTTATGAATATTCACTCCTGGTGTGAATTCATAGAAGCCATTATTAAGCTTTTCAAGAATTGGATCAAAGTCAGAAATTAGGCCATCAAGTGAGTTGATCGAATTTAAAAAGCTTTCATACGAACACATATTTACAGCTTCACTGTGCTGAGTATTTTGAATTCTTTTTTCAATGGCCAAAACACGCTTACCATTTTCAATACGGTAGAGTTTGTAAATAGACTCTTTCTCAAGTTTCTCAATTAGCTCTACTCGATCAAACTTTGAATCGAAATTATTATCAGATTCAATCGTCGTAAGCTCTCCCACGACCTTCATTTGATAATCAAATTTTCCATCGTAATTACGATCATTCAAGTGTTCAACTAGACGCTGATTTTGATAACGAAAGATATTATCAATTTTTCCATCTTTATTATCATCAAATTCAAAGGCCTGCCTATCTTCTGACCTGGCCTGAAGGCCAAAGAAGGACAAAATAAGAAAGATAAGAATTTTTGAGTTTGAATTCATCATGATATTTATTTATCGGAATAATCATGAAAAAAATGACAAAAAAGGCCCACAATTGTAGGCCTTAAGTATATGAAAATATGTTGTCTAGATTACCAAGTGTTGTAACAACGTTGACGGCTTAACTTCTTTTGAGTTTGGTTATAGTAGATTGTACAGCTATGGTACTCGTAGTGAAGCATCAGCTTAACATGATGGTCCTCTTCCTCACCTACTGGCCAAAAATTTGGTGCATGTGAAACCTGAAGGTCCCATAGACGATCTGCTGTACAGAAAGCTTCGACAGAGTCGTAATTTAAAAGATCAGCAGTGAATTGGATTGCCTCAACCTTAACTGCATCATTTTCAAATCTTAGGCATTCATTTGATCCGTTGATTGCAAATACTTGTGTACTAACAAATAGCGCCACTAGCATCATAAGTGTGTTTTTCATTTTTCCCCCTTATAAAAGTGAGGAAGTTTTACCTATCAAACAATAATATGACAAAACATATTGCGTTAATTAGGCAGCATTAGCAAGAAAAGTGCTATCAAAAGTTTGGAAGTCACTAATAATAGATACCAGCTCGATATTTTTGAATTCTGGTAGCTCTATTGGATAACCTCCACCAATAACAACTTCTATCTTTCGCTCAAGCTTTTCATCAATTTTTTGTAGATAAGGCACGATGCTTTTGAAATAGTCCCAACTATCAGAAGAGACAGCGCCTAGGATAAGTCCTTTGCAATTAAGCGCATTAATGGCCTCAGCTAGGCATTCAGCAGGGTTTGCGGCACCAAGATAGAACGTCCCCACTCTTCTTGTTCGACACAGAATATCTGCAATCATAATTGAAAGCTCGTGAAGATTTCCCTCCGGTGTGGCAAGGACGTAGCGACCGTTGAGATCATTATTAGGCAAACGAATTTGGCTCATTTGATCACGTATTATCGTGGAAATAATATGCTCTTGAGTAACGCTGTAACTTCCTTCAAAGACAAGTCTTCCAATCTTTTGCATAACTGGAAGAACTACTGAGAAGATAAAGTCTTGGGCACTAAGACTTAGCCTTAGAAACTCTATTTCATTTCTCACGTTTTCAATTTCATATTTAGCTAATGCCGAAAAGAGCTTATCAATCGATTGATCAACCTTGTCTTCTTCCGACAGGCTTGACTCACTAATGGCAAGACTCAACTCTTTGAGCTCATCTAGTGATAGCTTGGCCACCTTAGAGATCGTTTGTCCTGACTTTATAAGAGAAGCAATCATCTTGGCACGGGCCAAGTCTTCTGGGCCATACAAACGTTGACCGGCCTCATCGCGAATTGGGCTAAAAGCATTATATCTCTTCTCCCACATGCGAATTGTGTGAGGCTGAACATTACAAATACCTGATATTATTCGAATTGCGACATTTTGCTTCATTTTTAACCTCAATATCTTACAATTAAGTGTTTAACTGCTGTATATTGTATTATATATACAAGACCTATACAAGGAGTAATTAATGGGAATTCTAATTACTGGTGCAACAGGGCTTATCGGCCGTGAATTAATTCATGAATTGGCCATTCATGGCCATGAAGATATTCGAGTGCTGAGTCGAAATCCTGAGAAGGCGCAGGCCTCTTTTAATATTCCAATAAAGTGTTTCTACTGGCACCCTGAAAAAGCTCAGGTTGATAAGGCCGCATTTGATTCAGTTCATACTATCATTCATCTTGCTGGTGAAAATATTGGAGCAAGAAGATGGTCGAAACAGCAAAAAGAAAGGATCATTAACTCACGTGTGCTATCAACTCGCCTACTTGTGAATACCATTAATGAAAATAATACTTTGAAGATTAAGAAGTTTATTAGCGCAAGCGCCATCGGAATCTATGGCAATCGAAGTGGAGACCAAGTCTTAGACGAGCAAGCAGATTATGGAAGTGACTTTCTCGCTAAGACTTGCATTGCTTGGGAGAAAGAAACAGCTAATATCCAAAATAAAGAAATTATCGTCAATCATGTAAGAACAGGTATAGTCCTTGCCCGAAATGGTGGAGCACTAGAGAAGATGCTTATTCCATTTAAGCTAGGAGTGGCAGGAAAACTAGGAAGTGGTGAGCAGATGATGAGTTGGATTCATCTTGCGGACATGGTTTCGATTTATCGCTTCTTAGTGGAAAATGACTTTGGTGAAAATGTATTCAATGCAGTAGCACCTAAGGCCCACTCAAATTCAAATTTTACGAGAATTATGGGGAAGGTTTTGAAACGTCCAACATTACTTCCAGCTCCAGGTTTTGCATTAAAGATCGCTCTGGGAGAAATGGCCACACTTGTGCTTGATGGACAAAATGTATACCCAAAGAACCTTCTAGAAAAAGGCTACAAATTCAAATTTGATCATCTGGAAGACGCTCTTACGAACCTCGTTGGCCCAGAACAAGAATTTAAGCAAGTACAATGGGTGGAGCATCCATTAGATGAAGTTTTTGACTTCTTTAGTGACGAAAGAAATCTTGAAACAATCACACCCGACTCACTTAGCTTTAAAGTTCTTGGAAAAAGTACTGAACAAATTGAGGCCGGTACAATCATTGACTATAAATTAAGCCTCTATGGTTTACCATTCAAATGGAAGACTGAGATTTCGAATTTCAATCGCAATAAAGAGTTCACTGATACACAGCTTAAAGGGCCATATAAGAAGTGGGTTCATACTCACGGCTTTAAGAAATACGCCAATGGAACATTGATGACTGATAATGTTTCTTACAAAGTTCCTATGGGTGAGATCGGAAGTATCGTTGCGGGCGCCTTTGTTAGAAAGGATATTAATAAAATTTTTAATTATCGTAGCCAAAAATTATACAAAATTTTTGGTGAGACTAATAACCATGTTGAATAAAATTATAAAGGAGAAAAAATGAAGAAGCTCATGTTACTTATTGCCGTTTTATCAAGTTCACTTACTTTCTCTGGATCTTCACTCCCCCTGGATACAGTTGATTATGTCGAGCTACAAAAGTACCTTGGTAAATGGTATGAAATTGCACGCTTTGAGCAAAGCTTTCAAAAAGGTTGTGCCGCAGTTACTGCTAATTACAGTCTGAGATCTGATGGAGATATCGAAGTTCTAAACACATGTCGCCAAGACTCTCCATCTGGAGAATTGAAAACGGCCAAGGCAAGAGCTTGGGTTGTTGATAAAGAAACAAATGCAAAACTTAAGGTTCAATTCTTCCTACGTGGAATTAAACTACCTATCTTTGCTGGAAATTATTGGATCTTAGACCTAGGTGATAATTACGAATATGCCATGGTTGGAGATAAATCTAGAAAGTATCTATGGATTCTATCAAGAACTAAAGAACTTGATGAAAAGATCTACCTTGAGCTAGTTGCCAAGGCCAAGGATCTTCACTTTGATACATCTAAACTAATAAAAACAAAACACTAGTCACTAATAAGGAGAACCCAATGTCTTTGCGACCAAAAATTGCCATTAGCTCTTGTCTTTTAGGTGAGAATATTCGCTACAATGGCGGTCACTGCCGTGAAGACTGGGTTTTCTCTGAACTTTCAAAGTTTGTAGACTTTGTACCAGTGTGCCCCGAATTTGAAATGGGCCTAGGAGTTCCACGAGAAGAAGTTCATTTATTCAAAGTTGATAAAGACTCTAACGAAGTTCGCTTAAGGTCGAAATTTTCTAAAAAAGACCTCACAGAAGAGGCCAATGAAGTATATCAAAAGATTCAAGAACGAATTTCACATGAAAAAATAAACGGCCATATATTTACAAGAAAGTCCCCTACTTGTGGAACTGATAATGTAAAAACAATTACCCTTAGTGATGAAAATTATGTCACAAAGTCCACAGGCCTTTATGCTCAATATATTATGGAGGCCATGCCAACCCTTCCCTATATCGATAGTGGAAGGATAAAGAACCTAGAATTAAGAGAGAATTTTGTAAAAAAAATCTTTTCGCATTTAAGATTTCAAGAACTTGATGGATCAATTCGAGAGCTTCAACTCTTTCATCAGATGTATAAGTATTCCATCATGGAGCATAATCAGAATAATTTAAGATTACTCGGAGCAATTGCGGCAAATCACGACAAGCTAGAAGCGAAAGAAGTCTATGTGAAATACTTCAACCTCTTTATGGAAACACTAGATATACTTCCAACGAGAAAGAATCGCCTCAATGCCTGTTTTCATGTATTCGGTTACTTTAAAAAAGATCTAACTTCTCATGAAAAAGATATCCTGTTAAAAATGATGGAAGACTATAAGAATGGTATCTCTAACTATCTAACAGTGAATTCCTTTTTAAACATTCTCACAAATACACACAAGAAAACTTACCTTCAAGATCAATATATTTTTGGGCCTTACCCAAAAGACTTGAAGCTACTTAAGAATATTGCATAAGATGAAAAAGAAAGAAGAAGTTAATATATTTTGGTTTAGAAGAGACCTAAGATTAAAAGATAATCGCGGACTTCTCTACGCACTCCAGTCTAAAAAACCAGTCATTCCTATTTTTATTTTTGATAAGAATATTCTTTCTAAATTAAAAGATGAAGATGACCTGAGAGTAAGCTTTATCCATGATGCAATCAAAGAGATTAAAGACGAGCTCAATGAAATGGGGAGCGATCTCTTAGTCTTTCACTCAACTCCTGAAGATGCATATCAAGAATTATGCAAAAGTTATCATATAGCAGAAGTCTTTACTAATGAAGACTATGAGCCCTATGCAATTAAAAGAGATAATAAGGTAGAGCAAATTCTTAAAAAGAACGAGATAAAGTTTTCTCGCTACAAAGACCACTGCATCTTTGCCAAAGATGACATTCTTAAGGAAGATGGCAAGCCTTATGTCGTTTACACTCCTTTTAAGAATAAATGGCTATCAACTCTATCTCCCAAAGATATTGCGACAATTGAGACACATAAATACTTCGATAACTTTCACAAATTTAAAGCGAAGTATTTCCCAAGCATAGAAAAGTTAGGCTTTCTCTATAATGAGAAGGCAAAAGATCAGGTTAAAACGATAAAGGGCAAAGTTATTGATAGCTACGATCAAAACCGTGATATCCCTGCTCTTGATGCAACTTCTAAGCTAGGCATTCACCTACGTTTTGGAACAGTTTCTCCAAGAAAGTGTGCACAGGTTGGTTTTAAAAGAAATCAAGTTTGGCTAAGTGAGCTTATCTGGCGAGAATTCTTTATTCAGATCATGTATCACTTTCCTCATGTCGTTGATGGGCCATTTAGAGAAAAGTATAATCAAATTAAATGGGACAATAATAAGAAGCTATTTAAGAAGTGGTGTGAAGGAAAAACCGGCTACCCTATCGTTGATGCAGGAATGCGAGAGCTAAACGAAACTGGACATATGCATAATCGCGTTCGCATGATTGCGGCTTCATTTCTTGTCAAAGACTTACTTATCGACTGGAGATGGGGAGAGGAATATTTCGCCCGTAAGCTTAATGACTTTGAACTGGCCTCTAATAATGGCAATTGGCAATGGGTTGCTGGAACAGGCTGTGATGCTGCTCCTTACTTTAGAATTTTTAACCCTTATACTCAGCAGAAGAAATTTGATCCTGACTTTAAATATATAAAGAAATGGGTACCTGAATATGGAACATCAGAATACCCAGATGAAATTATTGATCATAAAATTGCTTACCATGAAACGCTTAAGGCCTACAAGGCCTGTAGTTAAATGCTAACACATGGACCGATATTACGAGTCACACTGAAGTCTGATCCATAGTCATCACTTAGCTTATATTCCACAACGATTTCGTCGTTTGAATACTCATCTGTAGCAAGATTTTCAACACAACTTAGTATTTCGATACGATCGTGTGAGCCTTGGTAATAGCGTCCATTCATGTCATTAGCTGCTTGGTAGATCTGATGACAAACTTGAGTTGCTTCGCCTACAAAACAAAATAGACGTGCCCTGATTTTATCATTCTCATTGTAGTTAAAACTCGAGTCACTAAAACCAATAATGGCCCCAAGCTTTAAATCCGATGTAACGATAAAAGTAGAATTTGGTGAATTTGCAAATGCTGAAACAGCACTCACAAATATGAGTGTTTTTAAAATGTTTTTCATATTGAGCTCCCTAATACTAAATATGCTTGGCAATTTCTAGCATGGTAAACTCAATAAATAAAATATTAATACAATCTTAACGAAATCTAAAAATTGATAACGAAAGTAGTATTCTCACTTTCATTGTCGATAAATAGCTTATATCCGGAACGTTCAATAATCTGCTTTGTAATGGCAAGTCCTACACCATGGCCCTTACCGCTTTTCTTTCTTGTATCACCTAATTCAAAAATCCCTTCTTGAACTTGCATAGGAATACCTGTTCCACTATCAATGATCTTAATAAAGCGCTCTGTGGAAGAAGTAACAACCTTAATCCAAGGTGAATCTGTTGTCTTTATCTCATCTAAAGAGTTTTTAATTAAGTTAACTAGGCAAAGACTTAACTCAGTCTCATTTCCTTCAATAGCAAAGTCATCTATTTCAATATCAACCCTCACACTATGTCGTGCAATCTTGTCGCCAACAAGCTCAAGTGCTTCCTGTGTGATATGAGAAATTGAAATTTTTTGTTTTGAAGATGAGTAGTTCTTTTTAAAGATATTCATATAGAGGTCAGTTACCTCAAGAATCTTACCGATGTGGCGACGTAGCTTTTGCGTATAAGGAGAAAGATCTTTATCGATCATTTTATCAAGTCGATCATTTGTCGTATTTAGAACAAAGAGATGATTTCTAATATCGTGAGCAATACTTGCAGAGGCAAAACCAAATTGGGCGACCTTTGAAAGCTTAACCATATCTTTTTCAAGGTTATACATCTTAGTAAAGGCCAAGTCCTGGTAGTACATATTAAAACGCATCGATTCAAATACATAACCAAGATAATAGATCGGCACAAGGTAACCAATTGTTTCTGTTCCAATCATCGTATCCCAGCAAGACACAAATAATGTGAGAAGAATACCTGCCTTGAAAAGATACTCCTTGCCTTCTCTCTTATTAAGCTCGTTCCAAATGACAACCGTTGTATAAAGAATTGTAATAATTCCGAAGAATCCAACAACGACAACTAAATTGCTTGGGTATATTGTTAAATTTAAGGCCTGAGTAAAAAGAGTTGCTGGTGGAGTTGCGCGAGGAATAAACATAAGGTCAATATCAGTGAGAAGGTAGAGGAAGCCTCCAACGACCTGGAAGATAGAATGACCAATACAGAAAACCTTAGCTGGTTTTAAGAGCTTTATATCATGGCCAAAGAAACCTTCGATTGCCTTGATATAACAATAGTAAGTAAAGTATGCGAAAAACCAATAGGTAAGAAGTAGGAAGTTTGAAAGCTTGATATCTGTAATATGAGTATTAAAAGCAATTAAGATGGCGTATGAGCCCGCACTTAAGCACATAGCGATATGCCAGAAGACCTTGCGACTAAGCAACTTCCTAGAGGTATAAACCCCTATCGAAGCTTGGTACAAGAAAAACGCAAATGCGAAGGTCGTTACATATCTAGTAAGTACCTTGTATTCTTCGATGCTCATAAATTAAATATACTATATTTAAAATAATTAAAACACCTAAAAATACCCGAATTTATTAAAATTATCTCAAGACAGTTGGTAAAGGTCTTATCACACCAAATTTTGACTCAATTGAGTTCTTCTTAATACTCTGTTTCTTCATTAAATCGACAATTTCTAAAGCGCTCATATTCGGATTTTGTTCCTTCAGATGAGCTGCCATATTAAGTGCCATTGGTGATGCCATCGAGGTTCCAGAATGACGAATCTTCATATCTCCAAGAAGAGCGGCCTCAACTTTTGTACCAGGGGCAAAGAAGTCAACATAGTTAGAGCTATAATTTGAAAAGTCGGCCATCTCATAATTTTCATCACGACGCCACTCACTATCAGTTGTTGCTCCAATCGCCACAACATTTGGATAAGAGTAACAAGCTGGGTACATACAATCACGACTACCATTTAAGAAACGCCCATCATTTCCTGCGGCAACAAAGAAGACCACATTAGGGTTATTTAAAAACATATTTTGAAGGCTGCGATAAGTCTTACGATCCACAAGTCCTAGGGATTGATGAGGAAAAGAAAAACTCATATTCACAAAATCAACTTCTGAATTTTGTAGTTTTTTAGAAATCATATCCAAATACTTCGACTCTCCGAAGTCTCCAGCAAATGCAAGAAGTGAAGCTGATTTAAGTCCTTTTAGAGCAATTGAAGAGACATGTGTTCCGTGAGAAGTAATTGGGCCAGTTGTCCCCTTTGCTTTAATCGTCTCAAAAGGAATACCATAAATACCGGCCTTCTGACTTGATGCACCTCCTGTACGAGGAAGGAAACCAGAAAAAGGATTCATAAATTTGATATCGCTGTCTCCATCAAAGTGGACACCTAGAATATTGTCGACAAAGCCGTCACCATCATTATCTTCTTTATTAAAAGATTCAATGGAGTTGATGAGGATATGGTCTTGAATATCTTGGTGATTATGATCAAAGCCAGAGTCAATAACAGCTATCTTAACAGTTGCATCACGAGGCCCGCCAGCGACCTCTCCTATTTCATTCTGAATATAATCACCAATCTTGACGTCATTATTATTGAAGACATCAAAACCGATAATGCGTTTATCATCATAGATAAACTTATATTTAAAGTCCTCTCCATCAGGGTTAATCACTTTTCTTTCAACAATTAAGTCATCAGAAATTGTATCGATATTTTCTAAAATATGAGTTCTCTTATCAAATCCATACTCTTTAAGGACAATTTCTTGTTCACCGATTTTTTGAATTAAAACCTTAGATTGGACGTGATTATTTTGAGTGTTAAATACCGTCTTATAAAAAGTGGAGTCACTTTTGTACTCGTAAGTAACTCTTGAGATCTGTTCTCCTTCTATCGTGTAGAAGTTTTGCTTTATCATTCTATTATTTAAAAAGAATTCTTCGGATGAGATTTTATTATTCTTTTCAAAGTATTTAGAAATACTTTTCTTAGTACCGTCAATACATGTTTTGACATTACCATCAAGAGTGCATGACTCTGTTGCTAAAATATTTGTAACTGAAACAAGGGAAATAAAAAAAGGGATTATTTTCATAATCCCTTTATATCTTAATTTTGAATTTTATATTTGAACTTTGAAAATTCTATGTCTAAGTTTAAAATTTAGACACTTCTTAGTTTAGCTCACAAGTGTAGTTAATTTCATTCTTCTTAAATAGAAAACAACGGTAGCTAATATCAATTGAAACAGAATTTGCATCGATAATAATTTTCTCTTTGTAATTAGAAGCTCCACCGAAATCACCACAAGCATCACCACCTGGACGATTAGAGTTTGTTGAAACTAAAAGTGTATCATTATCTAAAAGTTCTGCGCGATCAAGAAGAGCAACAGAAACTGGATTTGCATATAACTCAGGAGTATCAAACTCTACTCTTACAGCGTCACTATCACTCTCAACAAGAACAGTACAATTACCTCTTTCTTCACCATTCATCATAACCTTTCCAGATTTACCATTTAGGTCATTTAAATCTGAAACGAAGTTATCTAGATTAGAGTTTGCTGATACGTTTGCAGAAAGTGCAATTAAGACTGCTAAAGATAGTAATTTCATATGATTCTCCTTCAATTTTAATGTTTTATAGAGAATCTTATACCGAAGAAATAAAATTTAATCAGCTTAATATGTAATATTAACCTACCTGTCAAAAGTTTATGACAAAGGTTGTATTGGGCATATTTCGGTCCAAATCCAGCTCAAATCCGGCCCGCCCTAGTAATTCCTTAGTGATAGCAAGCCCAATCCCATGGCCACCATCGTTATTCTTAGTTGTATAACCTAGTTTAAATAGCTCTCGTTTACTGACATTCTGTATTCCACTTCCACAATCAATAATCGATAGCTTCCTCTCTTTAGAGACTGATTTAAGCTTAACCCAGGGAGATGTGTATTTTCCTTCACTTGAAACTTCCTCCAATGCATTTTTTAGGATATTAACCAAGCAAATTGTCACTTCCGTCTGATTACAACTCAATTCAAAGTCTTCAACTTCTACGATTAATTCCACCTGTGCTTTTTCAAACTTTTGCTTCACCAACTCTAGAGCTTCTTCAATAACGACATTAATCGATGTCAGAGCTTTCTCATTATTCGTATTTTTCTTAAAAACATTCATGTAGAGATCTGTAATTTCAGTGACTTTATTGGTGTGCTTATCAATTGATAAGTAGGTATTTTCAATATCCATTGGCCTCTTTTTAATCAGCCTTTCAACAGATGTTTTTATGATGAAAATATGATTCTTGATATCATGAGCAATACTGGCCGCAGCAAAGCCAAATTGCGCAATTTTAGAAAGTCGAATAACCTCGCTTTCGAGGTTGTACACTTTTCGATAACTAAGATGGCGATAATAGACATTGAACCTTACTGCCTCAAAAGCATTTCCAAAGTAGTATAGTGGCAAGATCGCACCTGTTACCTCAAGCCCAAGAAGAGAATCATTTAAGACCACAAGAAAGCTTACAACAATACCTATTCGTAGGAAGAGTTCTCGCTTTCTTAAGCGATTTAATTCAAGCCAAATCATCGTACACGAGTAGAAAACGACAATAGCACCAAGTCCTCCCAGGAGTTTTCCTAAAAGATTAGGAGAGACATTAAAATGCATTGTTTTGGCAAAGAGATTATCTTTTATGTAATGATGATTATCAAAGAGAAAGTTATAGTCAAAGAGAGTCGTAGAAAAGGAGCATACTAGAAGGATAGAAACAAAGCTTAAACAGTACAACTTAGCAAATGAAAGTCCTCTAACCTTGTGACCAAAATAAACTTCAACCGTTCGCAAATAACAGTAGAAGGAACTATATGCACAAATCCAAAATATAATTAAAATAAAGTCAGAGAGCTTTTGATTTATAAAATGAGTGTTAAAGGCAAAGACAAAACAATAGCAGGCCGTTGATAAACACATTGCTGCCGGCCAGAGTATATTTCGATCTCTTATCTGATAATAATTCGTTAGACTCGCAAAGAATTGATAAACGAAGAATGAAAAAACAAAAGTCGTTAAATATCTTGTAAATGATATATATAAGTCAAGTTCCACAAACGTTCCTCAAAAATTAATGACTTACTTCTTAGTATAGTTGCTATCAAAATATAATTTATCAGAATAACAAAAAGAACTTGAAAACCACCAAGGATATTAACCACTTACAATAGATTTATTCACTCAGATCAATCGTAAAGGTTGTATTGGGTGATTTATCATTTAGCCACAAATTAAAGCCGGAGCGACTTAAAAGCTCCTTAGTGATGGCAAGCCCAATTCCATGACCGCTGCTCTCCTTATTATAGGTGAAGCCAAATTCAAAAATATGCTCAGCAGTACGAGGCTCGATTCCGCCTCCACTATCAACGACATGAATAGATTTATCATGCCCTTTAAAGATAAGCTTCACCCACTTATTTGTACCTTCATGACCTTGAACAGCTTCAAGAGCATTTCTGATGAGGTTAACCACTGAGATAACTATTTCTGTTTTATTACAGTGAATGGTAAATTCATCGGCCACAATTTCAAACTTCACATTAGTGGCCTCAAACTTAGGAGACACTAATTCTTCAATATCTTGAATAATTTCTAAACTAGAATAGTCCTCTTTCTTTGAGCCAATATTATTTTTAAAAATATTCATATAGAGATCAGTTATCTCAAGAAGTTTATCATTGTGTTTTAAGATTTCCTCATAGGCCCTCTGCTTATCTTCGATTTTATTTCGAAGAAGCGAGCTAATCTTTACCTTGATAACAAAGATATGATTCTTTATATCATGAGCAATGCTTGCAGCAGCGAAACCAAATTGGGCGACCTTGGAGAGCCTAATGACTTCATTTTCAAGATTAAATAATTTTTCAAAGGCAAGCTTTCGATAAAAGAAGTTAAATCTAACGGCTTCAAAAGCATTTGCTAAATAATAGATTGGAATGAGGGCCCCTGAAACCTCTAAACTTAAGCATGTGTCATTAATTACCGATAAAATAGTTAAGACAATCCCTATTTTTAATAAGTATTCTTTCGAGTTCGACTTCTTTAACTCTTTCCAAATAACAGCACTTGCAAAGAAAACAGAAAGTGCACCTAGGCTGCCGACAATTTGTCCGAAGATATTAGGAGACATTGCAATCTGGGCCGACTGATAAAAGAATGACTCATTTACAGTACTCTGGCCTGTAAAGATAAAGCTATTGTCAAAGATGATATAAGATCCCAAAGAAATGAATTGAACAATAGTAAGGACGAAAATAACAACTTTAGGAATCTTTAAAAATCGTAAAGCCTTACCCAAGAATGCTTCAATTGCATGCATATAACAATAGAAAGCGATAAATGCAAAAATCCACAAGAGATTTAAAATGGCGTTAGACATCTTAATATCTGTAACATGAGTATTTATAGTGAAGAATAGACAGTACATAGCAGAGAAGAGACACATCTGCGTATACCAAAGACTAGAACGTTCCTTAATAGTGTAAGAGCTAACCAGTCCTGAAAAGAATTGATAAGTGAAGAAAGCCAAGAAAAATATCGTAAGATAACGTGTAATATGAATATAGATATCAAGGCTCACGCCATCTCCCTCTTAGCAGAATACACAAATATTATGTACCTTACGTATCAAACATTCAAGAATTACTGTAGATTCTCACCCCCATCATCCATGTGTTCAGGACGCTTCCAATAACTATACTGCGGAGTCCAGTCACTAGAAGAGACTCCGGCCAATGTTAGAATATTCCACATTGAACAAAATTCATCCCCAGGACCGAAAACCGCAGAATTCTTTCGATAGACCTTAGTGCCAACTTTTTGATAACAGACAATTCCAGGCATATTCACCTCACCCGCAACGACGCTTTGTTCTTTTATATAATCTCCTCCCCCATGAGATAATATATTGAAGCGCCACCCTCTCTCATTTGCAAAGCGACGTTGAATTTCTGGATCATCCTTAGAAACCAAAACCAACGAACACACACTCTCAATATGAGAAACAAGGCCGTTAATTCCATCTCCCCACAACGTGCAATAACGGCATGCTTGTCCCATATTATGAATCATAATAAGTTGATCTTTATCCCCAAAAAGATCATATAAATTCACGGCACCAGTTGTGCTTCGAAAAGTGTAATCTTTTACTTCTTGAGCTGGTTGATCTTTACGCAAAGCTGCAACCTTTTGAGTTAACTCAAATAGCTCTTTTTCTGCTTCTTTTAGTGCTGAAACATTTCCCATATAAACTCCAATCGAATGAAGATATATTCGTTTGTGGATACGGGGCCGTCAATTTACGAAAAGGTAAAGAATTGGAAATCTATTTTAAACAATTGATTAGTTCTGTAATAAGCTTTTTTGTATCTCTATTTTCAAGATAATTTTGCCTGACACAAATATAGATACCATGACTACTTTCTTTCTTCTTATAGATCTTTAGCTTTTTAGATTCATTAAAGCTTGATGAGGGAACAACACAAAAAAGACCACCAACTTCACAAAGAGTCAGCATTGCTTTGTGAGAGTTTACACAGCCGATTGCTTCAAATTTTGATCGCCAACTCTTTCCTAAAGAACGAGACAAAAAGTTTTCGGTATAGAGATCTTCTTTACGATAAGTAACAAGCTTTCTTTTTTGCTTGCTATCTTCATTTAGAGGGCCAACTAAGTATGTCCCATCACGACAGACCTCAAAGGCGGCCAAGCTTTTTTGCGTCGGAATAATATGGGTCATAATAATATCTAATTCACCTGCTTGTAGCTTTTCAATCAGGTTAACGGCAGAGTCAAAATGTAAATCAAAGTGACCAATATTCTTCCTATCGTGTAATTCACTTAAGGCCGGCAGTAGAAACTTCTCTCCAGCTTCAAAAATACTTCCGACCTTTAAATCAATTCTTTGTGCTTTATTTTGAATAGCACCACTTATTGTATTAAAGCTTGGAAGAACCTGATCGAGGAAAGCCTGGCCTTTAACAGTTAAAGAAGTTGTTTTATTTGATCGAACAAAGAGCTCATAGCCTAGTTCATCTTCTAGGAGCTTAATCTTACGAGAAATTGCAGGCTGAGAAGTATTAAGCTCTCTTGCCGTTTGCGAAAAGTTTAAGTTCTGCCCGAGATGGCAAAAGACTTCAATATAGTTGAGATTAATATTCATGCCATTTCATACCATATCATTTTAGTATTTCAAAGTGGCACTTATACTATTTTATTATTGCGTATAAAAAAGGGAGCATGAAGCTCCCTTTATATTTTTAGTAGCAATAAGCGTTTTGAGTAAGTAGAACTTTTTTTGAGTCCACTAGGTAAACCATTTCCTGCTCACAATCTGTTTTTACAGGAACATAAATTTGCTCACCTTCATCATAGTAAACATCAGTCGTCTCTTCTGACCATAGGACATTGAAGAAAACTTCTTTATCTTCTGCACTACTATTAGAGTAGTATACGTAAGTTTTTGGACCAAAATATGCATTTGCAGTTTTTTCAACAGCTTTCTTTGCTTGTGCAATTACTGAGTTTGAAACAGGTGCTGCAACTGAAGTAAGTGATAGCATTGCTACCATTAATAATTTTTTCATCTTATTCTCCTCATAGGTTTTTTGTCTAAATAACAATTTTTCTATTTAAACGTCTACGAGTATTCGTAGGTATGTAATTTATTCTTCTAAACATTTTAAATACTTATAGTGTCTATTTTTTTGACTCCCTTATGATTATTTACACTTATCACCACTTATTTCATCACTAAGCTATATTGCACGCATGAAAAATATAAGAAAGATCGTAACTAAAGGCATAATTTTATCAACTCTCGTATCGAGTGCTTTTGCACAAGAGAATAACTACTTCTGGCAACAGGAGTCTTTTAATCCTCTCCAACATAATTGTGAGTGGCGCTATGAAGGATGTGTATCCGTAGATGAAAGTCAAATTGATATGCGCTCTCAAGCAAAGAGGATGCTAGATGAAATCTATAGCTGTAAGAATACTATTCAAGGCTGTAGTGATGAAGAACAAAAACGCATTGATGATATGGAAGGTATCAAAGGGCGTATTGGTAATGAAACCATTCGTGGTGGAATGAACCCTAAAGAATTCTCTGAATTCCTAAGAAAGTATGATCCTAGTGATAATAAGAAGGGTTACTTTATTCCTCTAGGTCTAAGCGATAAAGAAGCACTTATGCTTGCCGCTTCCACTTCTCTTGGACTTGTTATGTTTGCTTCTGATGAAGAAACAATGGACTTCATTCAAGATCATAAGAATGGCTTTACTGAAAAACTAGTATACCCAACTAATAATCACGAGCGTCTCATTATGGGAGGTGCTGCTGCAGGGTCTTACTTCATGGGAGTAGTCCTTGAAGATGGAAAGCTTAAGAAAGCAGGTCTCTATGTTGTCACATCTCAAATTGCGACACAAATTGTAACGGAAGGCTTTAAGAAAACTTTTGGCCGTCAAAGACCAAATAAAGATCTTGGAGCGTATGCATTTGGAACGGAAGGAAAATCATTCTTCTCTGGCCACTCTTCAGGAGCATGGTCATTTGCAACTGTATTTGCTGAAATCTACAAAGACAATAAAGTCGTCCCATACCTTGCCTATGGTGTTGCTGCCCTAACTTCGTATGGACGTCTACACGACAGAAAGCACTGGTTATCTGACGTATTTGCAGGTGCTATCGCAGGTCACCTCATCACAAAGCTTGTTATCAGAATGCACGAGAGTGATGATAGCGAAGGTGGACTTATGGTCTTCCCAAGCTGGAACGCTGAATCGAGTACCTTCATGGTTAATTTTGAATGGACGCCTAAGAGAAAGAACTCGCAGGGAGAATTTCAGTGTAAAAAGATGCCAGAAGGAAAAGAGAAAATCCGTGCTTGTATCTATGAAGCTTACTTAAGATCACAAAACTAAAACCCGGGCCAGCAATGCTGGCCTTTATACGTATAAATTTTATCGACTAACTATGATAAATTTCGATATCCCCCTATAATCAGGCAACTTGGAGATATTATGAAGAAGTTGAAATTCCTAGCTCTATTAGCTCTTATTGGTATTAGCGCTCAAGCTCAAGCGGCCCGTATCTGGTCATCAATCCCCTTTGTAAGAGGAGCAGATCTTTGTGCCTATAAGCAAGCCTACTCTCAAACACGCTCGGAGTATATGAGTGAGATGACAGGTTTAGCATCAGAGCTTATGCAATCAGGAGCAAAAGGAAGCGAAGCCTTACAAATGCTTGTTACTTTCGATGCCTTATACGACAAGAACGTAAGACTTGCCACTCAACATAAGTATCTTGATGTGACGCTCGAAAATACATTAAAGGCATATTTTGATGGTTACTATCGTGACTTTCCAGTAGTTGATAGAAAACTAGAATTCGTCCAAATGAATAATATTCGTTATATCTTTAATTCAATCAATAACGGTCAAAGACCTGGATGGATTCCTGATAATGCAGGAGAGCTTGTTGATTATATGGCCTATGGTTCATATTCATTTGCCCCTAATTGTCGAGGTAATATCCAAGTAACTCTTACTCTTGTAGGATCAGATGGATCGACAAAGAATTATCAGGGAATAGGACAACCTTCTGTTGTGATGTCTCAAATTGCTTCACGTATGTTTGAGGACTTTCAAAGAACTCAATTTCCATCAACACTTAGAGTGAATGGAAGAAAGCTTACTATTATTGGAACTCATAATGGATCAGTCGGAAGAGTAACATCATTAAGACAAGCAGAACGAGCTTGTGACAATATGTATGCAAGACTTCCTAATGGATCTGAACTTGAGGCAATTGATGCTTACGGTGATTGGAACGGTGGAGTTTCAATTCATCAAAATATCTGGGCACTTCGTGGTGGAAAGGTATATCACCCAGGACTTATGAATCCCTCACCAGTACGTGATCCATGGTCAGTGAATGCAAAAGTCTTGAATTACTACTGTGTTCGCTAGAGCTTAAAAAGCTTTTTAATTTCAGTGTCGGGTTTAACCTGCCCGGCACGATAGTCCATAACTTTCTTTCTCTTCTCATTAAAGTAGTGATGAAGATGAATAAGAACTCCAAATTTATCGTCAATTTCCATTTTAGAAATAAGAAAGCCGGCTTTAAGCTTTGGGATAATAACCGCATTATTGGTAGCGCAGTGGCGAGAATAAACCATTTGAAAGCCCTCTGCCTCTAAAATAGCGAGAGTCTTATCAAGCATGGCCCCATAAATACCATGGCGACGATACTCAGGAAGAACGGCCGAGTTACACATATAATAAGTTGTACTATTTTCTTGGAAACCCCAACTCCAGCCAATGAAATTCTCATCCTTATCGAAGGCCGCAAGACAGAGTTGATATGGACTGCCCATATTCTCTTTTAGTCTTTTAATATTAGCTAATTCTTCTTCTGAGAGAATGTCCCAAAGAACATAACTATGGTCTTCTTCAAAGACTGCTTCTTTGTGTGCTTGATAATACTTATCAAATTCTTTGCCTTCTAGGATTCTAATTTCAAATTCCATCATAGAGAAATGATACAGGAAATACGGATGGGTGCAAATGAATTAAGCAAGATTTAAAGAGGAGGCTACGCCACATAACCTCCCCCATTTTAGAGTCTTAGAATCTAAAACCAATACCGACACCAACAAGGAGAGGATCGATATCAACTTCAGCATTCACAACTCCAGATCCAGTATCAACTGTTGCATCTGTTTGTAAGTAAAGTTTTTTTACGTCAAAGTTTAGATACATATTTTGTGCAACCTTGATATCTGTACCAAGCTGTAATGCATATCCAAATGAATCATCGTACTTAGTTGAGGCCATGTCTCCAGGAACTTCTCCATAAAAGATTGTGTAGTTGATCCCTGCTCCTACATATGGTTTAAGAATACCAAAGTCCATATGGTACTGAGCAAGTAATGTTGGAGGTAGAAGAGAAACACTTCCAAGGCTTCCTGTTCCATTTAGATTTACGTCATGAGTTGCTGTTGCAAGAATTAATTCAACAGCAAAGTTTGGATGGAAGAAGTAAGAGAAGTCGACTTCAGGTACTGATTCGTTATTAATTGCAATATTACCACCGATACTATCACTAACATCAGGGCTTACACCAAGCGCTCTTACACGCACCATCGCGTTTTCTTGCGCGAATGAAAAAGAATTAAACATTAAGAAAAATAGAATTGAAATGATTGATGTTTTTTTCACAAAAACTCCTTATGTGTTTTTTTATATAAAAAAAATAACAAAAGAGTTTTTAAATTTTTATGAGACAGATCAGAGATAAAAATAAAAATAAAAAAAAGCCTACTTTTGTAGGCTTTCATTTTTAATTCTTAGTAATGGAATCCCCACTGTTGCATGAATGCATGATCTGAATCATCAAACATTGGCCACCAGCCTTGAGAACCTAGCTGCTCACCAGTTTCATAATCGATCGTATGGTTGATCCAACCTGTTGGCTCTGGCCCAACAAAACGACGAAGAACAATTCTTCCATCAACAATATAATCTGAGCGGTGATACGTTACAGTGAAGACAGAACCGTCGGCCTTTCTTCTAAAGAAACGAATAACTTCACGATCAGTTAGATTATCACCAAGGTTCCACATAAGAGTTGTGTCACCAAAGTCTTTTGCCTTATACCAATCACCTACTAGGTAATCGTGCTTCATTGTTGAAACCATCGAACGAAATTCTTGGTATTCAGTCATAAGTGTTTTTGCGTCTGGGTGGTTATAACCAAAAACAAGGCAAGGCAGCATTGCCAGCATTAGAATGATAGATTTCATTAACTTCTCCTTTAAATTGAACGAGTATTTTCGCAATAAAGATCATGGAATGGCAATAAATGACAACTTAAGAAAGTTAAATTTATTGATTTTCACGTACTTACAACACTATAAATAGCAGTAATTCTTATAGGATTGAAGAAGGATAGGGCCATAACATACCTATTTATGGTAGTTATAGCGCTATGCAAGTAAACGTAAAATACCTCGACAATTTAAAAATCGAAGCCAGCTTCGACGACTTCAAAATCATTTCAGACCAGCCTGTTCGCTACAAAGGTGACGGTACAGCTCCTGGCCCATACGACTATTTCCTAGCATCATCTGCCATGTGTGCAGCCTACTTTGCCAAGGTCTATTGTATTAGTCGTGATATCCCGACAGAAGATATTCGTATCAGTCAGCAAAATATTGTGGATCCCGATAATCGTTACAAACAATCATTTGTGATTCATGCAGAACTTCCAGCTTCAATATCTGAAAAAGATAAGAAGGGAATTCTTGCATCAATGAACCGCTGTACTGTAAAGCGTGTGATCCAAAATGAAATCGACTTTAAAATCGAGGCCAAAGAAATCTTAGGAAATGATGTCAAACTTGAATATGAAGTAAATGACGCTAAGACCATGATTGCAGGAAAGGACTGTTCTCTCGAGGAAACAATTGAGAATATGACTTCGCTTCTTGCAGATCTGGGAATAAAGATTGAAATCGCCTCTTGGCGTAATCAAGTCCCTCATGTTTGGTCTGTTCATATCAGAGATGCAGACTCTCCAATGTGTTTTACGAATGGTAAAGGAGCAACAAAGGACGCTGCCCTTGCCTCGGCCCTTGGTGAATATCTTGAACGTATCAGCACGAATTACTTTTATAGTGATTACTATCTTGGTGAAGAGATCGCTAATGCAGACTTTGTTCACTACCCTAACGAGAAGTGGTTTGAAATACCAGAAGATGACACACTTCCAGAAGGTCTAATGGATAATACCCTAATTGCTGCTTATGATAATGATGGTGAGCTTTCAGCTTCTCACCTAGTTGATACAAACTCAGGAAATTATGAGCGCGGTATTTGTGCACTTCCTTATGAGCGTCAATCAGATGGTCAAACGGTTTATATCCCGGCAAACCTTATTGCCAACCTATTTGTAAGTAATGGGATGAGTGCCGGGAATACAAAGTATGAAGCGCGCGTACAATGTCTTTCTGAAATTTTTGAAAGAGCAGTAAAGAAACAAATTATTGTCGATGAAATAACTCTTCCAGATGTACCAAAAGCAGTTCTAGAAAAGTACCCAACAATTATGGAAGGGATTGCAAAACTTGAAGAAGCTGGCTTTCCAATTGTCATTAAAGATGCTTCTCTTGGTGGCCGATTTCCTGTCATGTGTGTGACGCTAATGAACCCAAGAAACGGTGGAGTCTTTGCTTCTTTTGGGGCACACCCTCGTTTTGAAGTAGCACTTGAGAGGTCATTAACAGAACTTCTGCAAGGAAGAAGTTTTGAAGGAATGAATGATACTTTCCCACCAACATTTAACGAGTTTGCAATTCGTGAACACAATAATATTGTTGATCACTTTATTGACTCAACAGGTGTTATCTCGTGGAAGTTCTTTGGGGCAAAACCACAATATGAATTTAACGAGTGGAACTTCTCAGGAACAACGCAAGAAGAATATAACTACTTGATGGATATTCTTAAGCAACTTGAGAAAGAAGTTTATATTGCCGATTACAATGAACTGGGTGCGGCAGCATGCCGAATTCTCGTTCCAAATTATTCTGAAATCTATCAGCCAGAAGATTTAATTTGGGATAATCATAATCAAGCTCTCGACTACCGAGAAGCGATACTGAATCTCCATGCTCTTGATGAAGAAGACCTGTCTGAACTCGTTGGCCAGCTAGAAGAAAGCTCATTGGATAATTACATGCCAGTATCAGAGCTTATCGGTGTGGCCTTTGACGAAAGTACCGTATGGGGACAACTTGTAATTGGAGAACTTAAGGCCCTGACTTATCTTGCACTAAAGCAATTTGAAGATGCCAAAGAACTAGTTGAAATGCTTGGAACATTCAATGACAATACGATTGAGAGAAGACGCTTCTATCAGGTACTTAATATCGCTCTCGATATTGAACTTGGTGAAGATCTAGAAATCACCGATTACAGCGAAAACTTAACTCGTATGTATGGTAGCGAATTAATGGAGCGAGTAACTAAGACAATTACTGGAGAGAATCGTTTTGATGGACTTACACCAACAGGAATGAATCTTGAAGGAATTGATAAGCATTTAAAGTTAATTGAAAGTTATAAAAAGCTTCAATTAGCACGCCACAACTTTCTAAAATAAATCTTTATGGTAACCTCTTAAAAAACTTTAGGAGGTTACCTATATGAATCTAAATACAATTCACTTTAAAGATGGCAAAGGACTAGATAAGACACTTAAGGACTTTGATGCCAAGGCTTATCTTATTGTTAATGTTGCTTCTAAGTGTGGACTGACTCCACAATATGAGGCGCTACAGAAACTTTACTCTGAGTATAAGGATCAAGGCCTAGAAATTTTGGCCTTCCCAGCAAATGAGTTCCTTGGGCAAGAGCCTGGAACTAACGAAGAGATTCAACAATTCTGTAATCTAGAGTACAACGTAACTTTTCCAGTAAATGAGAAAATAATAGTTAAGGGTGAAGGACAGCATCCTTTATACAAGGCCTTAACAGAAACAAAGAAGGAAGCTGTTAGAAATGACAAACCGGACTTTGAACAACTTCTGATTAGTAAGGGACTTATCTCTGGCCAATCTCATGATATTCATTGGAATTTTGAAAAGTTCCTTCTCGATAAGAATGGAGAGATTGTTGAAAGGTTCTTCCCAGATATCGCACCAACAGATGAGAAAATCACATCTAAGTTAAAAGAGCTTTTATAAGTGAGACCTGCACTAAGCAGGTCTCTTTCTTATGTCACTAACATTTTTATTCATCAAGAAGCGAATAAAATACTTATAAAAGAATTTTCTTATTCCTTTCGGATTTGTTCCAAATTTCTCATAGAATTCATCCGGTGTTTCATATAGCCCTAAATCTCTGACAATACCTTCTTTTTGAATATAAGTTGAGTTTCCACCTTTCCAGTCAACTTCGGGATTTTGTAAATCCTTACAAGCAACCCCATAGCCACAAAAAGAGCGTACATTTTTTCCGGCCATCTTTTGAATTGCTTCAAGATAGTCAGTATCGAGAATGAAGCCTTCAAGGTTATACCACTGCCCCTGATATTTCACTTCTACCCAGCTATGAAGGATTTCACGTGGGGCAATTTTATAAAAGATTCCGGTAATGGCCCCATATTGTAACTTCTTATCAATTGTAAAACCGTGTAGTCTATTTTCAATCCCACATGCCGTTAACAGACTCATAAGCAGCGTGGCCTTTGTATTACATTGGCCATAACCATCACGTAAGACCTCAGATGCAGTCAAATCATCACTCGAATTATAGCCAAAATTAATCTCATCTCTAACATAGCGGTAGCAAGCACCAATGATTTGAGACTCATCTCGAGAAAAGTCGAGAATTTCATTTTTTAATGCAACGATATCGGGATGGTCAAGATCGAGTAATTTTGATTTCATATATTCTCCTTAAGAAGATCATACGAATTTTTGTTATTCTATTCTTGTATAAACTGGCTATTTTTAAAGATTTCCTTCGGTGAAAGGCCAAAGCTTTGTTTAAAAAATTTTGAAAAATGAGCAGAGTCACTAAAGCCAGCAGCGATAGCGACATCCGTAATACTTCTTCCTTGCGCTTGAGCTTCCACTGCCCTTTTTAATTTTTGCCAAAGGATATACTTTCTAAATGTAACCCCTACTTCATCCTTAAATAAGTGTAGTAGCCGACTTTCTGAAAGGGCAACTTTAGTGGCCACATCCTTGAGCTTTATTTCATCGAGGTTTTCATAGGATTTAATGATATCAAATAATTTAACAATTCTTTGATCCATCTCTTTATCTGAAAGAAGCCCCAGCTCCTTTAGGAATTTTTCAACACTATTGTGATTGATATCTTCAAGCTCTAAGTCCCTAAGCTCAACAATCTTATGATCTAATTTAAAACTAGCTTCATCATCTATGAGAATATTTAGATTGTGGCATGCTTCACTTAGAAAGCGATGTTTTTTTAGAGAAGGAAGGTAGACGGCCATCTCTTCGAATACACCATCTTCTGTTTCGTATTTTAAGGGGCATGAATCGAGAGAGATCGAAATCTGTTGAGCAATATGAGAGTGAAACTCAACATTTAAGGATTTAGATTCAATAACAGTGAAATAGTCGAAGAGGTAAATTTTACGATTCATGGCCCTATTATAAGGGCCATTTGAATCAATTGCTAGTTTGTTATGCTGCGATTTTTTCTAATTTTTCAACAGCTGTTTTAATTTGTTCACTCTTTTTAACAAGATCTTCAACTTCACGAGCAGAAGTCTCTTGTGAACTCTTTAGTTGCCACTGAGATTCATTAAGAGTGTTAATCGATGTATTTACATCTGCAATACCATTTTCTTGCTCTGAAAGTGCACCAAGAATTTCATTACACATGCTAGAAGATTCCATTGATTGGCCAACCAGCTCCTCAAGGGCATCACGACAATCAGACATTAATTTCTGACCTTCAAGTAAATCCTTTTCTGTTACCTGAACAAGGTTTTCAACAGTCTTAGTCGTCATATCTGTTAGCTCTTTCACTCGACGAGTTGACTCTTCAATGATTGTTGCAATTTCAATGGCAGACTCGCCGCTGACTTTAGCAAGGCCTCCAATTTCTTCGGCCACAACACTGAATCCCTTACCGTGCTCACCTGCTCTCGCCGCTTCAACAGATGCATTGAAAGAGAGAAGTTTTGTTTGGAAAACGATATCACTAATGACTTCAGTCTTTTCTTGAATATCATTAATTGTATTTGAAATATCATTTAACTGAACACTATTGTCACGAATAACTTGAATAACTTCTTCATTATCTTTTTTAATAATATCAAACGATTGAACTAGTCTTAAGATTTTCTCTTTAGATTCGTTTGAGATATTTGCAGTATGTTTGGCAAGGCCACTTGATCGATCGGCGTTATCTCTTGTTGAGTCAACCATTGACTTTATTTCAGTGATGGCCGCTGCAACATTGTCCACAGAGTCAGTTTGCTTACTGGATACATCGAGGATTTGCCTTGAGCTCGAATTAATATTATTCGCAATGCGCTCTAGTTCAACATATTCTGTCTTAAGATTTCTAATCACGTTTTTAATTGGCGAGATAAAGTTTGCATACATTGAGTGGGCATTCCATAGAGATAGCCCCAGAGCAATGGCAACACAAATCATAAGTCCAATAAGAGTACTCTTTTTAGCTTCAAAGACGGCAACCTTTACGTCATCAATATAAACACCAGTTCCGATAACCCATCCCCAAGGAGCGAAGTATTTGATATAAGAAGTCTTTTCAATGACATCACCTTCTTTCTTACGAGCGCGGTAATAAGTGAGAGGCCCTTCCCCCTTTTCAAGTCCAATTTTTAGAAATTCTTTATAGAGATAAGTTCCCTTCCCATCTTGGTACTTGGCCATATTATTTCCGACTTTATAAGGGTCAGCACCATGAGCAACGACATTTAAATTCTTATCACTAACAAAGAAGTAGTTTTTGCCATCATAACGAAGGGCCTGTAGTAAATTCTTTGCATGTAGCTTTGCTTCTTGTTCTGTAATCTTTCCGGCCTGTGACTCATCATAAAGATACTTCACCATACTATAGGCGTTGTGAATTGCGACCTTTACGCTCTCATTCTTACCATTTCGGGCAGTCGAGTTAATCGATGGAAGGGTCACAGCAAATAGTAGGACAACAAAGACTGCCGATGACAAAATTGAATAAACTGACGCAGAAAAGAAGTATTTGATTCTCTCTCTTAAACTAACCATTAGTTTTCCTCCTAAATACCTCTTACTCCTCGTCAGTTTACAGAACAAATTAATGAACCAAACTCAATTATTTTTATGATTTTAATCAGGGTTAGAAAAATGTAAACTTTAATGAAGTTGATGCTTATCCCTAATGGAATTATCTTAAAAAGGATGTTTTTAATGAAAAAGCTAGTTTTCTTTGTCCCAAAGGCCAATGCAGAAATCGTCAAAGATGCGGTTTTCGATGCGGGAGCAGGGACAATTGGTAATTATGACCGCTGCTCATTTGAAGTAGAGGGTGTGGGGCAATTTAGGCCAAATCAAGAGGCCAATCCACATATTGGAAGAAATGGTGAAATAGAGAAAGTTGTCGAATTAAAAGTTGAGACAATTTGTCCAGATAATAAAGTCAAAGAAGTCTTGGAAGCGCTCAAGAAGGCCCATCCCTATGAAGAGCCTGCTATTGACCTCTACGATCTCGTTAACTTTGATTAGTTTGGAGGAGAATAGATGACAGCACTAAGTGAGAAAACTTGTATCCCATGTCAAGGAGGAGTTCCTCCCCTGCCAATGGATGAGAAACTTCAATTAAAGGATCAACTTGATCCTCGTTGGAGCTTTTCTAATGACAAAAGAAGACTCAGTCTTGAGCTCCCATGTGACAAATTTGATCAACCTATGGCCATAGCAAATGAGATTGCAAAAGTTGCAGACGAACAGTGGCATCATCCAGACCTCTTCATTAGTTTTGGAAAATTAAAGGTTGATCTATGGACACATAAAATTGATGACCTCGTTGAGAGCGACTTTATTTTTGCCAGCAAGATTGATCAGATTTTAAAGTCACATAAGCTTTAGTGCTAAGTTATAAACAAATGGTATAACCTCGATCGCAATTAGGATGATAATAATGATCTCCATTAAGTGGCTTTTGCGGTTATTTACTTCTGCCATATACATCTGAGAAACATCTAGAAGGTTCTTAAGCTTCTGGTCAACAAGAGATTGCCATTGTTCTACTTGTAAACGCTTTAAGCAGATTCGAAATAAGCGAGCATAGTAGATATCACCAATAACTTTTACAGAGTTCTCAATTCGATCAACTAACTCACTTGTCTCAAAGTACAACTGACTGGCATCCTTAGCAAGCACTGATACCTTACTAAAGATGGATGGGTTCTTTTCAACAACTTGTCGATATAGCCCAGATAATTTCTTATCGAGAAGATCATCGAAATAACGGAGTTCAAGAAGCTGAATATTTGCAAACTCAATAACATCACAAATATCATGGCCATCAACTTCAGAGTAGACAAAGGCATTATCCCAATCAATTGCCACAAGATCGTCAGGTCCATAACTAACAGTACAATCAACAACAGGTGCTAACATTGCCGGACTCAACTTTACATTCTTTTCCATCGCCAATAATTGATAGACGAAAGAATCTTCTAGCCAGTAATCTTTATTATGATACTTAGGAGAAGTGACAAAAATACTATATTCTTCACTTTGCTCCCATATTTTAGGCTTTACGAGTGACTCTCCTAGAGACTCAATAAAGAAGCTTATTCTTTCACGACAAAAATTCTCAACTGAATCCCCTTGAGACCAATTCTCAACCCATTCAATTAATTCTTTCTTGTCCACAAAGAATGGACATTCGATATCCACAGAAAAAGAAAGAGCACCATAGCTCCATAATTTTGCCGTGACGGCCACTTTCAAATTCTCAATCGAATGCTCTCCTAAGAAGACCACTAATGGTGGATCCTGAAAAAGCATATTCTTGGAAGGCCTATTTAGACTAAATTTTTTAAGAATAGTAAGGCTTTTAAGCTTTTCATAGGCCTTGTCTAATAATACCTCATGAGCAATATCAAAAATTCGATAAACCTTAAGGACACCCATCTTCTTATTCATAAATCACCGATACCAAGATTAAGAAAAAAGTGAAATAACACATTTAAGCTGTCCACTTCCATACTTGGCCATTTTTTCAAATTCATTAATCCCCACGGGGATATTAATATTATCAACCTTGTCCTGATTATCTTTCAAATCAGAGTCGTTAAAATAAATAAATTCATCATCGATATTCGTAATAACAATCCAATGAGGTACCTTCGTTTCAGTTAAGCGATAAGCACTTATTAGAACGAGGGCCAATCCTCCGCCTTCTATTATCTCACGAATTTTAGCGATGCCATAATTTTTAAAATGGGTTTTTACACTTACTTCTTTGAGCTTTTTTTCAAAATTTCGTTGAACGAGCTCAATAACCTCTTTCTTCTTTTTATCCCTGACAGAGTCTGTAAAAAGTGAAGACTTGCGATTAATATAAATCTCCGTTTTAAGCCCCCTCTTTGCTGCGGCCAGGGCAATCCCATGGGGGCCACATCCGCCATGCCCTGAGGCCATATAAATAGTTGTGGCCTCACGCCAGAGGTCTAGCTCAAGTTCTTGATTTAACTTTATCTTAGGTTTTAAAAATTTTAAGGCCATCATTAAGGCACTTGGCCCGCAGGTAAAGTCCGTCGTTTGCTGGTAGTAGGCAATATTTCTTTTGGCCTTGGCCGGGGCCTTACGGATACGCTTCTCATAGCAAAGAGCATCTTGGTGATCTTCATAATAATCTTGTTTTATTTTGAATTCTTTATAACCAAGTTTTTCATACAATGAGATAGCACCTTTATTCGTTCTCTTAACTTCAAGACGTAGGTATGAGCAAGAGTGCTCTTGCCCCACCTTTTCTGCCAATAACATAAGCTTTTTGGCAAGGCCCTGTCCCTGAAAGTCACGACTAATAGCAATCGAGTAAATTCTCCCTAAGGATGTCCCACGATGGAAGAAAATGAGAACATAGCCAGCAATAACCTTGTTAACAAGGATCAGCTTTAGGGCCCCATGGGACTTAGTAATGGCGTATTTAAAATTCGTGGCGCTCAGGCGATCGCCATCAAAAGACTCCTCTTCAATTTTAAGGAGTGCGTTCAGATCTTCTAAGGTTGCATCTCTAAAAATATGCATAAAAAACTCTCGCTTTTTTTTTATAATTTATATTATTCTTAGATAAAAAAATATCTTTATTTTTATGTGGAGATAAAAAAAGATGGAAAAACTTGTTGTCATCGTTGATCGTCTAAAAGACTGGCAACCCTACTTCCCTACCGACCAGGTCATTACGGCCAAGGACTACCTATCAAAAGAAGAGTATCATCAACTTAAGAACCTTAGGGTTTTGAATTTATGTAATTCTTCCAAGTACTTATCCCTTGGTTACTATACTTCTCTTATTGCTGAGGCAAGAGGCCATAAGGTCATGCCCACAGTAAAAACCATTAATGATCTTTGCAAGAAGAAGCACTATACATATGATCTTGACGAGCTTCAAAGCTTGGCCCAAGAAGTGGCCACAAAGTATATCGACAATAAAGAGGAAGTTCGCTCAATTGCTTTTCGAGTATTCTTTGGAGAAACAAAAGAGAAGCTCTTTAGAAATATTGGCAAAGTAATATTTAATAACTACCCTGTCCCTATTTTTGAGGTACGTTTAGTATTTAACAAGATATGGAAAATCAACTCCATTGTACCTATTCACATAACTGACCTTAATGAAGATCAGGAGACTTTCTTTGCCCAACATCTTGAACGTTTTAATAATCGTATCTGGCGTCTTCCAAATACCAGAAAACAATACAAGTATGACCTTGCAATCCTAGTGGATGATAAGGAAAAGCTTCCGCCGAGTAACCCTGAGGCGATAAGAAAATTCATCGATATTGGAAATAAGAACGGACTCTATGTTGAAACTATTTCCAAATATGACCTTGCACGAATCAATGAATTTGATGCCCTTTTTATTCGAACAACAACGTCTCTAGTAAACCCGACCTATGCCTTTGCAAAGACAGCTGTTGATGAAGGGCTCGTTGTTATTGATGACCCCAATGCAATCTTGAAATGTACGAATAAGATCTATCTTCACAATCTATTCAAGAAGAATGGAATTAACACAATAAAGAGTGAAATAGTCAGCGACTATAGTGATGCAACACTAGATCTTTTAGAAGAGAAGCTTAAGTTACCAATGGTTCTAAAAATCCCAGATGGAAGCTTCTCGATAGGAGTTTCAAAGGTTGAAACAAGACAAGAACTTAAAGAAAGTCTTAAGGAATTCCTACAAAAATCGGCCCTAATCCTAGTTCAGCAATTCCTATATACCGATTTTGACTGGCGTATTGGTGTTATTAACAAGAAACCATTCTATGCTTGCAAGTACTTTATGAGTAAGGAACATTGGCAAATCTATAATCATGCCAGTGGTGAAGAAGACAGCTCAGGGGATTCACAATGTTTAGCAATTGAAGATGTCCCACAGTATGTAATTGATACTGCGACTAAGGCCTGTACAAAAATTGGTGACGGACTCTTTGGCGTTGATATTAAAGATGACGGAAAGAAGGCCTATGTTGTGGAGGTTAATGATAATCCAAACTTAGACTTTGGTGTGGAAGACGAGTTAATTGGCGACGAGCTTTATGAAATTGTCATCAAGCATTTCATTCACAAAATTGAACAAACTAAGAATCTTTATTAGAACCATAAGTGTGGCCTAGCCACACTTTCTTTAATGCTTCATATAGAGCTTCATTAATATGCATTAACCTAGCATCTGAACTTTGCCCTAAGAGATATATTTGCTTAGCAAAATCCCCGATAACAGGTGCTTCATTTGGATCAAGTGTCTTTAATCGCTCAGGATACGCTTCTTTTAAGCGCTTACATATACTCATTGTTTTGCTCCCGTTCTTGTCACGGTAAGCAGCAACACCAAATGAGCGACAAACGGCAGGCCTTGTTAAATAATTCATACAATAACCTTTAGTCCCATCTTCAGAGTTACGATGATAAAAGACACAAGTTTTAGAAGGAGTCCCTTCAAGTTCTTCTAACAACTCTTCGACTCTTTCAATTCCTTCGTCATTAAGAAGACGAAATGCACTAGGTAACATTTCTGAAGTTGAAGCAGATATCTCCTGACTCAAGCAACATGCTCCACATCCACTAAGGCAAGGAAGTTCCTTGGTCAATTGATAGCTAGAGAAAGTCCTTGCAGACTCTTCAAAGATTGATTCAATATGCTTAGAGATCTCTTTATTTAAACTCACAAAACCTTCAACATGTAAAAACCGAAGGCCATTCTATTCATAAAAACTTAATTGGCAATAAAATTCGACATGCAAAACCACTTAAACAATTTCAACAACTTAACATTTAGTAATTTATACAACATAACTACTCTAGATAAATTTTCTAGAGTATAAAGCATCCATGAAAATCTTAATCGCTACCCTACTTCTAAGTTTCACAACTTATGCAAAAGTCTTTAATGTTATGGCCCCACTTCTTGTTGGTGATCCTAATAATTTAAATTCTGATTTTTCAAAATACCAAATTGAAGACTTTAAAAGACAGCTTCATGAAATGAAGGCCCTGGGGGCAACAGGCGTCAGTACAGATATTTGGTGGGGATTAGTTGAAAAAAATGATAACCAATTTGACTGGCACTACTATCAGGTCTTAAGTGATTTAATTATTCAGGCAGGCCTTAAATGGGTTCCAATTCTTTCCTTTCACCAATGTGGTGGAAATGTAGGAGATACTTGTAACGTTCCTATTCCAAATTGGCTCTGGGGTAAGTATGGACATGATGCCATGTCAAAGTCGGAGCAAGGAAATTACTCGAAAGAATTCTTATCTGTTTGGACAACTCAACAGGCCCTAGGTGAATTCTACGATGTTATGCACTCATTTAATTATCACTTTGGCCACAAGATGAATCATATATATGAAATCAATGTAAGTCTTGGGCCGGCGGGTGAACTCCGTTACCCATCATACAACTCTCATGACAATGGCACAGGTTATCCGACGAGAGGAGCAATACAAGCTTACTCAAGTCCCGCAATTGAAAGTTTTCAAAATGCAATGAAGTCAAAGTACAAGAGTGTGCAAAACTTAAATCAAGCTTGGGGCTTTCGGCTTCAAAACTTCGCTCAAGTTTTTCCACCAAATCCAAATTTCTTCTTTCAAAATAATGAACAGTATACTCAATACGGTAAGGACTTCTATCGCTGGTACTCTAATAGCCTAAGAGAGCATGGGAAGCGAATTCTCTCTGCGGCCATTGATGTCTTTAGAATCCATGCACATATTCAACTAGGCTTTAAAGTTCCCGGTATACACTGGCGAATGGCCCCAGGAGGAGACCGTCTAGCGGAACTGAATGCAGGTCTCATTTCAACTGATAATGATATTTATAGCGACCAAACTGGCCATGGCTATAACCGTATTATTGGCCTTGTTAACGAATTAAAGGCCGAAAAGAATTTTTATAATATCAACTTTCATTTTACTTGCTTAGAAATGGATAATTACGATGGGCCAGATCATGCTCAAAGCTATGCTAAGGCACTCGTTTTTTGGGTTGCCCAAGAAGCAAATCGCCAAGGCGTTAGAATTCTTGGAGAGAATGCACTTGCTGGAACACTCTACTCACAAAGAGCATGGGATAATATCGCCGATGCCCTATATTTCGGAAATTATGATGGTGTGACCTTTCTTAGAATGGGAACGATCCTAAGTAGTGGCCTTGCCAGAGATAATTTCTATCGACTTACTCATCCACACTAACTTTCTTTAGAAGAAAGTCCGTTCTTGCGCTAAGAGTATCGTAATTTTCTCTTGAGAGCTTCCCTCCCAAAAGAGAGAGCTCTCTTACGCTATCACCTAGAACAAAATCACTATACTTATTATTCAAGTAAATGACACTTGAGTTGACCCCTAAGACCATTTGATCGCGTCTTGTTATTCTCATGGACTGATCGATTGAAACTTTTTCTAAGTTTTTAAAATATCTTAAGAAATAATAATTCCCAACAATTGACCATTTCCCTTGAATAAACTCGGCCTTACTACTTGGTTTTTCAGAATAATTAGTCTCAGAAGAGAACCAATCATTCATTGAATCGCATTTAAAACTTCCAATAACACGAGAAGCATAGGTATAGAGTCCTTGCCAACGAGTGATGCTCAAAGACTTTAAATTATCACATTCCAAAGAAGATGAATTTTCACTTTCCGTTTGCGCAAATTCAAATGGATGATAATCAAAATTAGATGGACTATATTCAGTTTTATTAATTACACTTTCAATCCAAGTTTTATAATCCGGTAAGAATGTATACATCCCTTTTCCAGAAGAGCAATCGAGGTCCTCAACACCATCAAATGCAGCCTTAGCATACCCTTGAGTTGCACCAATTAAGAACGTCTGATTATCAATTGTAATTGTAGCAGGACCACCTGAATCCCCACGGCATGCTCCACTCTCATCTTCGTATAGAAGAATTGAGCGCTCTAAAAGATTACGCCTAATGGCCGTAGCTGTAACATCAACTTTTTTAGGCTTACCAACAACGCCGTTTGCATCTTGACCGAAGCCAATTAGCTTAACTTTCTTATTTAGAACTTCATGACTTTCTGATGCCTCAAGAATTTCAATAACCTCAGCACTCTCCGGAGCAGCTTCTTCTAATTCTAAAATCGCAATATCAAAATTGTGACCAAAGTCTCCTCTTACACTTTCCAGACCATGCATCTCTAACAACGCATCCTGTGCGAGGTATGCTTCTTTGATATTAATAAACTTAGGCACCTCAGAAACAAAGGCCACCTGCATATTTTTATAAGAGCTACCAATTAAGCAATGGGCCGCCGTAATAATATGATGTTTTGAAATTAAACTTCCTGTACAAAATGATTTATCAAGATCATTTTCTTTAGTAATGGCCACTGTATATTTGAGTTCATTGGCCTGAGCAGAGAGTTTCTCTCCACCAATAATGGCACCTGATTGTGTGTTAACTTTCAAGCCCCTTTCAGAACAAGAAATAAGTGATAGAAATAGGGCAATAAATAATGGGGCTTTTCTCATGCTAAGAATGTAGCAAAACAAGAGAGTGACATGTGAAACTTGGCCTAATTCAGATAGTAATTATATGTAAAAACCTTGGTCAGAACTAGTCATTTCAAACAGTTAGGAGAATAACGAGATAAGTAAATCTTATCCACTCCCTATTCATAACTACTTTATTTTACTACAAAGCAATATGAGAAAAATAAAACTTCTATTCCTAGCACTTATTCAATTATCAATCTTTGCCATCTCGTTTGAGGGTCGAGTTCTGTATATTCACGATGGTGATACCATGACAATTTATAGTGACTTTCTAGGAAAGAAGAAAAATATTCGCATGCTAGGAATTGATACACCCGAGGTCGACTTCAACGGAAGTACTCAAGGGCAGATCTCCCTTGATGCCAGAGACTACCTCAGAAAGCTTGTTCCAATTGGAAGTACTGTTGTCATTGACTTGGGAAGAGATGGAGACCTAAACACGCGTCGTCTACTTGGTACAGTTCTATACCAAGGCCAAGATATAAATTTAGAAATGCTAAAATCAGGATTAGCTGTACCTTACTTTATTGAACCTTTTGATAAAGACATTATGTACGAATATATGGCCGCTTCCGAAAAAGTCTTCCTTGAAGAGATTGGGATTTACGCACTTAACGTCCAGCTGCCATATGAATTTCGCATGAGTGTTCAAAATCGTATTGGAACAAATTACGTCGGTGACTTAGAGACAAAAATTCTTTATTCACCTGAAGATGGCCACATAGTGCCACCTTACCGCAGGCTCTTCATCCGATCATTTGAGAGAGCAAAGCAGTTAGGTTATAAGTTATATTCAAAATAAGCTATTCACATACGTGTCTAATAATTTCACTTACACCATCACCTGATTCAACTTCAGTTGTATAGATGAATTCATTGTCTTTAGGCCCGTATGCAATGGCCTCCTGCTGATAGAGCTTCTTAGTCGTTACGATTCTAAAATCATTTTTTGCATCTAACTTTCTTGCATTGAACTCTTTTAAAGAATTGAACTCAATATTAAATTCAAAAACAGCTCCATAAGTTAGAACAAGAAGTGTCTTACCGTCTTTAGAGATATCCATTGCCGTCGCAATTCTTCCCCAAAGGTTGTAGTTATAAAGATGATAAGGAAGATCAACTGTAGCGACCTCCTCTAATTCTGCCTTCTCATTTTTCTCGATAGCTTTAGCAACTTTCTTTTTGCCTAACTTAAAAAGCTTTGCAGGCATAGCACGGCGATTTTCTTCGTCCACAATCTTAGTTAAAATATAAATATCACCACTTGGATGAACAACCATACTCTCAGCATCGTACTTTTCTTTATTAGGATAAACGAAACGTAAGACAAACTCTGGCTCAACCTCAGTAGTATCCGCTTTCAATTTCATCTCATCGATGGCGACAATTGAAAGAAATTTTCTCTTCTTACGATTATCTCCAATATCTGCAATATAAACACACTTAAGATCACCACATGGCCCTAAAGACATATCTTCCATATCATAAGGCTTGAAATTGTTGACCTTAACTTTCTTTGTATTCTTTCCAGAAATCGTCGTCCAAAAAATCTCCGGCCCAGAGCCAGAATCATTTAAGTTATACATACGATCATCATGAATTTGTGAGATTGCAATCCCAGACGTCTCATTTAAAACTGAAGTATCAAGGCTTCCAATAACCTGTGGACCAGACCATTTCTGACAAATAGCAAAAGTTGAAATTGACACTAGAGTAAGTGTGAGTAGACGTAGCATAGCTCCCCCAAATTGTTGCTGGACTATTAAATCACTCGTCGTTTACTATGACAATACACATGCATGGAGAGATTAAATGCTAAACTTTAAGGCAAAACCAATAATTGCAGTTATTTATCTGCGCCCACTACTTGGCTACGCGAGTCATCCAGGAATAAATCAGGTCATTGATTACGCCCTTGAAGACCTTGAAGTTCTAAGAAAGTGCGGAGTCGATGCGGCCCTCTTAGAAAATGAGCACGACAGGCCTTATACAGTTGAGGCCTCTAAAGAAGTTATTGCAAGCATGAGTGTTGTGGCCAACATGGTCCAAAGACAAGCGGGCAACTACCCAATTGGCTCAGAGTTTTTAATCAATGATCCAGAAGCTTCCCTTGCAATTGCGAAGGCCGGTGGCAATTCTTTTATCCGTACTGATTACTTTGTTGATCGCATGGCACGTGAGGAATACGGCGGAGAGATGAAAATTGATCCTCAAGGCCTACTCAATTATCGCAAAAAAATCGCAGCAGACGATATTCAACTCTTAACAGATATTCAGGTTAAGTATGCAACCATGTTAGAAGAGAAAACCCTCGCCCAATCTGCTCGCGAAGCTTACGAGTTTAAAAGTGCTGCGGCCGTTGTCTCTGGCCGCGAAACAGGAATCGCTCCAAGTATAAAAGAAATCATGGAAGCAAAAGAAGGCGCACCAGAACTTCCAATTATCATTGGCTCAGGTCTTTCTCATAATAATCTAGATGAACTCTATCCTGCTCTTGACGGCGCTATCGTTGGAAGTGCACTTATGACAGACACTCGTATGGATTATGAAAAAATTGCACCATTTATGGATATCGTAAGAAGGCTTAGACAATAATGTATACCTTCATTGGCGATGCAGGTTTTGATGATTATACATCCGTACATGAAAGGCATCTTGGTGGTTGTTCTTTAAATGTGGCCACGCATTTTATGCGCAATTCAAATTCAAAGGCAACACTAATCTATCCCGCAGCAAGTGATGGCCAAGTAATTATCAACCATTGTCAAAAAGAAGGTATTCAGGCCGTTCCACTTTTTCGAGAGGGAAAGACTCCGGTTCAATTTATCGAGACCTTAGAAAGTGGCGAAAAGAACTTCACTGAATACAAAAGTGGTGTGCTTGAAAACTTTCAATTCACCAAAGAAGAACTTCAATTAATTAAAGAGCTTGAAGGTCATATCGTCTGCCCTCTCTACTCACAGATCCTTCCATTCGTAGACCAACTTATTGAAGCGAAACCTAGGGCAAAGTTTATTTTTGATTTTCATGATGCTCAAGGCTTTGAGATTGAAAAGTATTTAAAGGTAGCCGAGTTGGCACTCTTTGGACTAACACCAAGTCATGATCTTGAATTTTATCTTAGGGAGTTTGTAAAAGCTCATAAAATATCAGTACTCATCACAAGAGGTGCTGGTGAAATTTCTTTCTTTAATAAGAATGAATCGATTAGTTATACTCCTCAACCTGTTGATGTCGTCATCGACTCCACAGGAGCTGGCGACGCATTCCTTGGCGCATACCTCGCCCACAAAAATCTTGAAAAAGCCTCCCATTACGCAAAATCAATTTTATCAGTTAGGGGCGCGGGTACGAATCGAGATTTCGAAGACTTATAAATCAAAATCTGTATAATTAGCCCTCTTTTGCCCATACCCTATGAGATTTTAGCAACTAACTACTGGAATTCTCGATTCGTACCCGCGCCCCATTTTGAAAAAACTTAATATCAAAATGAAATTTAAATGCGTAAAAGATCTTAGGCGCCTATTACCTCTACAAACAAGTGAGGTAAATATGAATCAACTACTAATTAATTTTAAAGAATCAAAAACAATAAATGAATTATCGGAAGTATTAGATACTGGATGGCAAACGTATAAAGACAATGCCTTAATATACAGTGGCTTTACACTGGCCTTCACTCTACTAGTCTGGATACTCTCCGCTATTCCATTTTCTTCGTGCCTTATCACACCATTTTACTTAGCAGCAACTTACACAGCGATCACAAGATCAGAAACACAAAAACAACTTACGATTTACGATTTTCTTTCGATACCAAAAGAAAAATTCAATTTAATTTTTATAACGGGCTCTTTATCGACACTGATTACTTTCTTTGGCGTTATTCTTTTTATTATTCCAGGAATTTATTTCTTTGCTTCTTATCTCTTCGTTATGCCTTTAAGTCTTGAACAAGATGAACAAAATACAAAAGCATGGGATCTACTTGAGAAAAGTAGAAAAATCTTTTCAGAAAACTATCAAATTATATTAGCAGCAACACTCACCTACCTTGTTCTTGCTCTACTTGCAGTGCTTTCACTTGGACTAGGTCTTTTTATCGTAACACCTCTAATCGCATGTATTAATTATCAGCTCTATAAAAAACTTAAATTGCAAAATGTGGCGCTCTAAGCGCCATTTTTTTTTAGCGAGGAAGTAAATAATGCCAAAGAAGAAGCTAATTCGCCAAGGAGATTATCCTTACCATGTGACGACACGAAATAATAACCGAGACTGGTTTAGTATTCCCATGAATGAAGTATGGGATATTTGTAAAGAGTCTTTAATTTATGCGCAAGAGAAAGAAAAGGTACAAATAAACTGTTTTATTCTCATGTCAAACCACTACCATCTCCTACTGACTACTCCCGATGAAAATATCGATCGCTTTATGATGCATTTTAACTGGCGAATTAGTTATTTAATTTCTTTGAGGACAAGTAGAATCAATCATAAATTTAGTAATCGTTATAAGTGGTCTATCGTGGCAGATCAAAATTATCTTTATAATGTTTATCGCTACCTTTACCAAAATCCGATACGGGCAGGAATCTCTGAAGCTTGTATTGACTATCCTTACACATCACTACACTTTTCAAGACTTGAGGCAGAGCTATTTCAGTATCGGCCACATATCGATTATGCAGGGGCAAAACAACTAATTGAAAGAAGGTATGATACTGAATTTGATGATTGTATTAGAAAGTCTTTAAAGAAGAGCTACTTCACTCCAAAGCAAAGTATATCTGCACTATATCTAAAAAGACTCAAGGACTTCAAGATTACAATATAAGTATTGGAATTCTCGATTGGTACCCGCGCCCCTTTTAAGGGACATAAAGTGGCTTAAGTTTTATTTCACCTTTTTCAAATACGATTTCATGAATTGAAGAAATAAATCGATGTTCACTATCTGCTTTCTTTTCTTGAAAGATAATATATTTGAAAACTTCAGAAACCACGAGGGCCGCCTCTTCTAAGTTGTAACCGTATGAGGAAACGACTGACTGGCGAATTAAGCGATCAATTGTATTAACAGGACCACTACCACCAGCACATGCAACACCAACGGCATTATTTCTAACGAGATCAATATATGGGTAACTCAATCTTTCATCTAAATAACTAAGAGTAATATAATCACTTCTGCTCTCTTCCGCAGCACTCATGACCTCAAGAATAGAGTCAGCATCTTTTCCACGCGGCATAAGCCTTGTCACTAAGTTTCGATAAAAAACGATCGATGGAGTGGTTTCAATTGAAACCAGTGTCTTCTCTTTTGGCAGAAGGTTTAGAATTGTATTATAAAGAGTCGTCTTACCTGAACCAAAGTCACCTGCACAAAGAATACCTCTGTTTGATTCAACAATTCCTGTAATAATCTCTTTTCCTTTTTCTGTAAGTGCATTTAATGAAATATAATCTTCTAGAGATAAAATTTTCTTAGGTAGTTTTGTTAACTTAAGAGTTGGCCCTTTAATTGATATTGGCGAAAGAACAACTGAAACAGTTAGCACTTCTGTTATGTACCTAGAAAAGGAAACCTGTTTATCAGTTATACCGAAATTTTCCTTAAGAGAATTGATCACTCTTTCGTACTCATCTTTATTATTGAAGCATTGAACAGACTGCCACCCATCAACTCTTTTTACCGATACATCATGATAAGCACCGACACTGATCTCATCAACTGATTCATCACAAACAAATTTATATAAACTTCCAAGCACTTCTTCTAATTGATCTTTCATCATTTCTCCTACAGTTATTATCTACTGTAAGCATATTTGCTATTTCAAAATAATTCACCTAGGGACTTCCCTAGGACGCCTCTAACCATTTGAATTTTAGAGCATTTGTGACAGCTTCAGTTCGCTTACTAGCTTGCGTCTTTTTGAATATAGAGCTCATATGATACTCAATAGTCTTTTCTGAAATCGAGAGAGCATTGGCCATCTCTTTATTTGTGTAACCAAGTGAGACCAACGCCAGCACTTCTGCCTCTCTTGCTGTTAAGGGGTTCTCTGGTGAGATCGCTGATTGATCAACTGATTTTGTTAAAGATTCCAAGGTTTTAGCTACACGATTTAGACATAGTGATTGATTTTTACCACGTGAGTAAAGACGACATTCTTTAGCTAAATTGAGTAACTCTGCCTCTAAGGTTTTTATAAAAATCTCCCCATTAAACCAAAAACTTCTAAATAAAATATCTCCTACTATTCCTATCGGTTACTAGTCCCTAAATAATTAACTTATCTGAGCAACAATCACCACTAACCCACTGAAATCTCGATAGGTGCCCGCGCCCCTTTTAAGTAAGTATTACAAGAAGCAGTGTCAAATAAACTAAATAGAGTTAATTAAGTAGGTGTATCTAAAAATGAGAGGGACAAATGAAGATTTTATCGTTAATTGCCATTCTATTTACTCTAAATGCATCAGCAGGTTGCCTAGAGGATCAAACAAGTTGCGACTATGAATTTCAAGGCTGTGTGAACTTTGCGATTCAAATGCCATATGAAAAAGATATCACTCCAATGCTCTATCGCTGTCAGGAGAAATACTTAACAGTAATCACTTATGAACAATGTATGTCAGTGGCAGAAGAAATGATCTTTATGAGAGACAAAAACAAGGCCCGCGCAATTTGTGGCACACAGTTTGGTGGAGCTTTTAACTTTGATCAATGCCTAGCTCATGCTGAGGCACAGGCCTACACAGAAGATATCACTCGCCTTGGGCTTGAATGTTTTGAAAAACAAAAAGAAACAATCACCCTAGCACAGTGCTCACAAGTAGCAGCACTTATGCACTTTATAAAAGATAAGAACTATATAAATCGTTATTGCTTTGAAAAGTATTTTTAAGAAAAGCCTCCGATCGGAGGTTTTTTATTTTCGTATTAATTCGATATAAGCGAACATTGCTCTTCGTTTAAGCTTTTTCGAAAAGCCAAGAACCTCATTGGTCGATGAAACACCAGCATAAACTGATATCTTCTTTTTCTTATAATATTTTAAGGCCTCATTGTATAAGAGTTTTGAAACGCCACACCCTTGAGCATCTGGGTGAACAGAAATTGACATAATATGGCCAACATTAGTCCTTGAAATACTAGGTACAACAAAGCCAATCGCCTTACCATCCTCAACAGCAACTAATGCATCGACGTTATACTTGATAAGGTTCTCGACAAAACCAAGAAACATTTTACGAGGAAAGTTCTCACAGCGTGATGTTGTGCTGAACTTGTGAGCAAGATATTCAATATCGGCTACCTCGTCACTTAAGTCTTTGTTGAGTTTCACGACTTTAACATTTTTATCATACTCATATTTTGAAAGATACTTTAGGCCATCATCAACACTTGCCAAAAGTTCCTCACCACGACTTCTCCCACCTAAATCGAGCAACTGATTATATAATCGAGAATTTACTGGAACATAGAAATGGGCCCTTTTAATGCGTTTAACATTATTAAACACATCCTCAACCATGGCCTTCGTCTCACCTAGAGACCATTTTGGAGCAACTTGAACATCAACTTTTATAATTCTTAGACCTATATCGTATGAAGGAAAGAATTGATAAAAGTATTTATTTTTCTTCTCATCATGACGAGTATATATAGACTCATCACTTAAGCTCTTTTTAATATCATTTTTACGAATTGATGAATATTTCCTTGGTACTGAAATGCCCTTACTTTTGCAAAACTTAACGAGTGCTGAACTGTCATATAACAAATCAAGAAGTATCTTTTTCATTAAATTTCCAATAAGCTCTTAATAATTGGATTATTCATTTTCTCTAACTCTGCCTTGATATATTTCATCGAAGTTGCAAAGCTTCCATCATTCCAAATGCTTGAAGCATTCTCTTCTTTTTCTTCAATTAATTGCTTTGATGTCAGTCCAATCTTTTCAGTTTGAATTCTAGTAATCACTCCAATTAGCTCTCCAGTATTGCGGTCAACGATTGGAGACCCTGAATCTCCACCAGAAGCATCACAGCCTGTTGCAATTGAGAAGACCTTATCAAGCTTTTTAACTTTATCATCACCAAAGATGATTTGGCAGTCGTTAGAGTTTTCATAGCGAGCAAGTCCTAGTTTCTCATTATCAAAGAAACCGAACCCTACTGTTGTTAGAGGTGTTCCCTCTTCAGCTACTTTATCGAAGTTAAGCTTAACTGCAGAAACAGTCTTCATAAGGATTGCTTCCTTATCTTCCATATTGATTGATACAATTGCAAAATCAATATCATCGCTATAGAAGATTAGCTCTTTTGCCTTCAAAGAAAATTTTGGCCCTGCAATAAAATGAAAGAGCATATCATTGAAATTTTCGCGATCAATAACATGGGCGGCCGTTGCAACAAGGTGCTCACCTTCATACTTACCAAGATAGAAAGCTGTTCCAACATTTGTAAGTGTTAGCTTATTCGCTGTATTCACAACACCAAGACCAGTGATAAGGATTGAGCTCTTAAGCTCTTCAACATCTGGAGTGTCATTTTCACCAATATGAGTACGATTCCATTCATCACCAACTACATATTCTTTAATATTGAGGTCCTTTCTTTGATTTGAAAGAACATATTTTAAGTAAACACTAGGATAGTTGATATTTTCGTAAAGCTTAATAATGGCCCTATAGATCGAAGTTGAAGAACAAGTTCTTTCGATACGATTAACCTGTGTTACATAACCCCTAATACGATCTTTTCTCAGATCCATAAGATTCGTAATATATATGCCATCGACACTCATTACCTGCATTATTCTTGCAATTTCTTGAAGTGAAGATAGTTCTTGCTCTTCACTACATAATTCTGCATGAGAATTGAAAGTAATTAAAATAGTAATAAGAAGTGATAATAATCTAAAGCGCATTTTTAATTAAACCTTTATTAGAGTTAAGCTTTTTCTTTGTTAAACGGATTAAACGATTAAGAGAGATAAACTTTTCTTTTCCCTTACGTTTACATAGGCCATCATCTTGAGTCGCTATCTCAATTACGGCCTTACGTACATCTTCGTACGAATAGTTTGTATTCTTATATTTGCGGTTGACGCGATTAACGAATGTAAAAAAGAGGTTGTTTTCGCGGCTATACTTATTCTCTTGTAGTTCAAGAACTTCTTCTTCTATTTTTGAGTCAATATCCTGATTAGCAATTTCTTCTTCTGACAATTCCGACATCTTTAAAATGATATAAGTTCCAATGATCCCTTTCTCGTTCTTCAAAATATCAAAGAATGAAGCAACCGCTGTAATTCCGAGAACAACAGGTATTGAAAATGGAACAAAGGCCACAATGAAAACTGCAACAGGATGACTAACAACCTTTGCTAGCCAGTAATAGCCTTTTAACTTATATACCCAATCATTCTTGTCCTCATTGGCCGACTGATCCTTAGGGTACAAAGACTCGATCTTATCCTTATAAGCATCCATACACTGGTAATCAAAAGTGTTGGCCTGAACAGTACTCCATAAAATTGAAATACATAAGAATAGAGTTTTAAGTAGTTTCATCATAGTTGTAAGATTGAGATTAAATGAATTTTTAATAAATTACTTAAGATTTGAAATATCTACGCCTGTGTACATAGAGTGAACGGCCTTTAATTTCTAATAATACCAATCACTTGACTTAATTATTTAATTAAACATTCTTTAATCCATTCTATATATGTCGTTACCGAAGAAGTAGTTGTGGAAAATAAGCTTAATCTCGACATTCTCTTGGAAAATATTGATGGCATTGCCTATCGATGTCTAAATGATAAGCATTGGACAATGCTCTTTATGACCTCGGGGGTTGAGAGGATCCTAGGCTATAAGGCCGAGGAGTTTATCAATAATAAAGAATTATCCTTTTCAGATATTTACCACCCCGAAGACATAACAAGGGTCTGGAATGAAGTACAGATGGCCATCGATAATAAGACGTTCTTTACTATCGAGTATCGAATAAAGCACAAGAAAGGACACTATATTTATGTTTGGGAGCAAGGAATTGGCATATATGAAAATGACGAGTTAGTGGCCCTAGAAGGCTATATTTGTGATATCACCATAAGAAAGCTTACTGAAATGGAGCT
>NZ_JBEBMT010000001.1:520161-527282 GCF_043196705.1 Halobacteriovorax sp. HFRX-2_2 | reverse complement strand
GCCAACTTTCAGCGTATTCTTGAACTAACAAAGGGCATGGCCCACGAACTTAAAAATCCGTTAACTCTTACATTAAACTCGTATCAAATTTTAAGAGCGGAGATTTTTCGTAAAGACCAAAGATTAGAAAGAATTGAAACATTACTCTCTGTTATGAGGGATGCTAACAAACGTATAAATGATATCGTTGAGACAATTGACCTTACATTTCGCTCTGTCTCTAATCTAAAAGAAATCTTTAATGTAAAGAAGCTAGTCGACAAGAGTATGACCATTGACTTTAAGCAAGAGCTAAAAGAACAAGAAATCAAGCTAACTCTTAATGAGGACATCAAGGATTATAATTTGTTTATTACTGGGCCAAATTTTATACAGGCCCTAAAAAATATTCTTAAAAACTCAATTAACGCAATAAAAGAGGCAAAAGAAAATATTAAAAAAGAAATAAAAATTAGCATTGAAGTTAACAAAACAAACCAGGCACTCTTAATTAAAATACGCGACACTGGTATTGGAATATCTGAAGACTATGTTAAAAATATTACTCTTCCATTTTTCTCCTCAACATCCCAAAAGACAGGAGGAGGCCTAGGCCTTGCAATAGCAAAATTCCTGCTTCAAAATGATAAAATTGATATATCATTTAAGAGTGATATTGGACACTGGACAGAGGTGACCCTTAATATTCCGAAAGAGCGATGGAGGCATAGTGATGGCGACTAGTATACTATTTGTAGATGATGAAGAGGCTCTACTCGATCTTATTGAAATGATTTTCGAAGAGGATGTCTTAGATGGAAAGTTTAAGACTCACTTTGCTCTTTCTGGGGAAGATGCTCTTAAAAAGCTTCATAGTGAAGACGGAAATGATATCACTGTTCTTGTGACAGATATCAATATGCCAAATATGAATGGAATTGAACTAGTTAAAGAAGTAAAAAAACAATTCCCTAGTATCTTAATCTACATGATGTCTGCATATGGAGATCAAAAAACATTAGAAGAAGTCAGCAAGCTTGAGGTAAAACACTACTTCAATAAGCCTGTCGACTTTAGTGAATTAAAGAGAACCATCGAAGAGGATGTTGCCTAAACATGGAGAAGATATAGGTTGCATTCCGTTTTTTTCATTATATCCAACGTTACGCTTCCTAGTGATAAGTGCTCAAAAATATAGTGTTGGGGTTTCAAAACCACAAGGTCTGATTTTTCACTTCTAATGAGTTCTTCTAGTCGCTGTCCGGGTTCAGCATTCAAAATCATCTTTAACGTATAACTTGCATCAATCCCTTGTTTTTTTAGGATTGCCACTGCCTTTTGTAACTCATCTTCGGCCCCTTTATGAAGTTCAGACATTTCGTTAGTTAGGACTTCTCTAGGATAAGGCCCATCAGGAAAGACTTCTAAATTATAACTAACGAAATTTAATGGAACGATACAGTCCATATGTACCTTTGCATTATTACACTTTGCTAAATTAGCGACTGTTGCAAGGTTTTCCTCATCAAGAGACTCATAAGGTATTAGATAAGTAATTTTCTTAAAATTTTCGACAGAGGTCTTAGTGATGAGTACATCTCTATTTAAATTGAACAATGACTTCTCCGCAAATGTATTTAGAAAGAAGCGATGAAGTTCACCGTGATGACTAGCACCGACCGATATGATTTCCATTTCTGGGTCTTCACTTAAGTGCTCAATCCCTTCATTTATTGAGCCTTCAAAATTTTCAAATTCAATATCTTCTTTAGCAATATCGAGTCGTCCCAATGTTGCATTAACCATCTCAAGTGAGGTTTCTTCAATATTCTTTTTCCAAACAGGATCCTTAATTCGACGGGAACGAGTTGATGTCGAGTGAAATTGTTTTTCTAGCTGAGGAGAGATTGTATCAATATGATAGAGCGAAGGTTTTAACCCGAGTGCTTTGGCAAAGTTATAACCTGAACGAATATTTTTTTCAGAACCTTCATGAAGGTCTGAACAGATAACCAATTTTTTCATGATGCCTCCACTCTCTATATTATTTGGCATAGGCATTTAATAAAACTTAAATTAGTTCTATATATTCCAAGAAATCCAAAGAATCAGTTGGCATTAGACTTGCGATATATATCTTCATGAAGTTGAAAAATACCAAAAATCACATCGTTAGCATGATGTACGCCCTATTTCTTTGTCTAATTCTTGGACAGCAGTCTAGTTACTGTGCGGTCACAAATACCTCAGCAGAGGATAATGTCTATGCATCTCAACAAGATAAGGAGAGATTTGAATTTAAGGTACTTGTTGACGAAACAGGGAGTAACTTCGGAATTGACTTAAGTGATCAAGACCTTGATGAGCTAGCGGAAAGTGTTGGTAATTTTAAAATCTCAACTCTAAGCTTCTCTAAGAATCGCTTTAATCGTGATGGTGCCGTCGAGTGGTACCATAATATAAGAAACGTTAGTAAAGTGTTTTACAACGTTATCACTGATCATAAACGTTATAACGAGCATACTGCTGTAAGGGCCTCGATCAACATGGCCCATCAAGTAGTCTCTTGGTGGATTTCTCGTACAAATTATACCTTAGTTCACGAGGTGGCCCATGCACAAGCTGTAAAAGAGTTTGGTGGAACAGAGATTCAATTATGGGTTGGCGATGAAGCATATCATAGCGTTGGTGCTTTCTATCTGGCATTTATGTCAACCTATAATCGCGGAGCTGTAAGTTACTCTATTGATAGGGCAACACCTAATCAGGAAGCAGTAATATCAGCGTCAGGAATTAATTCCCAGATAAGCTTGGCCGAAGATATTGCAGAAGAAAGTATCATCAATCGAAGATTTGATCAAAGTGATGCTCTTCACTATATTTTAAACAAAGTCATCTCTACTATTTACTATCAGTATGACCCAAACTCAAATATGAGCGACTTGGCCCACTATGCCCATGCCCTCCATCAACAGGGCCTAATTGAAGAAGATGAAATCAACTCAACAAAGGAATTCATTTCCAATATCTCATTCTTGGCCACTCTCCTTTCCGGTAGAACTTGGGAAGCTGTGAATGCCTTTAGTGATGAGATTATGCTGAATAAGCATTACACTGATACCTATACCTTTGAAACACCTCTTGGGGAGATCACTTGGCCAGAATTTGCTGCATTCTTAAATGAGAAAGGAGTTAGCGGAAAAATCTCAGTTAGTTTACTAACACAATCTCGAATGACTTATCACTTCTCTTTTGAGACATCTCTTTTAGGGGAATCGGCCAACGAAGTAGGTCTGGGCTTTACATATAAAGCTGACGACTGGCAAACATCTGTCAAAACATATTTTAATGATCAAGATGGCCGAGGTATCTCAATTAAGTCAAAGTATGATGTTGGTAGAGCGAACGGTTTCTCTTTCTTTGCTGAAGCAAAAGCAGACAATGGAACACTCAATCAACGTAGACACCAGTATAGCCTTACGGGACAAGAGAGTAATGAGTTTGAGACTAGCTTTAGTATAGGTATTGAGTATCGATTCTAAGTACTATAGAAATTTACAACACGCCCTTCCTGTTTACGACTAGTATGGGACTCTATCTTTTTTAGACCAGAGAGATTATCGAGTGCATTTAGCATGATCTCATCCCAACCAGAAATAAAGAGTAAGTAGAATTTTGATCCAGAATCAATTAGCTCTTTAAAATGAGAAACTAATCTTGGAACATTCTCTGTGCCGACAGAATCATAAAGGTAGTAAACATCATGGCCAGCAAAGGCTTCAGGATTTTCTAAGAAGTCACATGTTTGAAATTTAACGTGATCTAATTGAAAATGTTCAGAGACAGTGTTTGTAAATTGAACTCTCTCATCGACTAATTCAAGTCCTAGATAATTCAATTTCTTATTCATCATAAGGGCCATATACAAGAGAGCACGGCCAGTGCCTGATCCTAGATCACATACGCTCTTAATATCATCTCTTGAATTGATGAAGTTTATAAGAAGATCAAGATCGTCATAACAAGCAGTGTAGACATGGTAATTTTCACCAAAGATCACATTATCATCATCACCATTACACTCATTACCATCTTCATATTCTTCTGGGTACAGGTGTTCAATATCAATAATACGTAGGAGTCGGTCATAAATTAAGTCACGAAAACTAGGGTCAAACTCTCCACGAGAAATGATCGTCTTCACAGACTTAAAAATTTCGGCCATTAGCGGGTAATCAATACCATCGAAGTATCGCTCTGTAAGAACAAGCGAGTCTCTTTTATTGATCTTGCAAATTTTATTTAAAAACTTACTTTGTTTATCGATTGGTTCAGCTAGAACCTTTTTCCATTTTTTATCAGATTTTTGAAAGAACATGATTTCAACCTAGCACTTATTTCTAAATGAGGTAACTAAAAATATTGGATAATGTAATGCTTTCTAGTTTAACTCTGGATAGCGCTCCGTCAATAATTTCATAAGCTTTTCAAAGTCGACGGGTTTCTCAAAATAGTCAAGAGCTCCTAATTCAGATGCCTTCTTATGGTAGGCAGCACTTGAGTAACCAGAAATCATAATTGTATCAATATTGGGAAATCTCTCATTCACTTGCTTTAAGAGTTCAAATCCATCGAGACCTGGCATGTTAATATCCGACAGGATCAGGATAACATCATGGCCATTTTCGCTTTCAAGAATTTTTAATGCCTCAGCACCAGAAGTTGAAAATGAAAGGAGCATCTTATTTGCTCTAACCCAATCTTCAAAAATATGCTCAAAAATGAATAGGATATCCTCTTCATCATCAACGAGTAAGACATGAACCCTTATCATGAACTCTCCTTAGGAAAACGAATCTTAAAAATTGTAAACTCACCTTCTTTTGATTCGACAAAGATTTCGCCATTATTTTTTTCTACAATTGATTTGATAATCGACATACCAAGGCCAGAACCTTCTCGGCCCGATTTAGTCGTAAAGAATGGTTCGAAAATATTATTTAATATATTCTCAGCAATCCCTACACCATTATCCTTAACTTCAATTAGAATATCTTGACCTTTTTCATATGTATGAACTGAGAGAATTGCCTGCCCTTGTGAACGACTAAATTTCTTATGAAGAGCGTAAATAGAATTCTCATAGAGGTTAATAAAGACAGATTGGATATCGTTAGTAAAAACATGAAGGTCCTCACTCGTATTTAGAGAGTGCTCAAACTTAATTTCAACCCCATCATTGTGTAAACTTAGAGCATGTTGGGCATACTTATACGACTCTTCAACTAGCATCTTTAATGAATATCTCTTTTTACCGTTTACTCGGGTATCTAACATAATTTCGAGGATATTCTTTATCCTCAAGCTATGAGTTGTGATAATATCGAGAGCCTTTTTGAGATCTTTTAGCCTCTTATTATCACCTTCTATCAGACGTGTATTAATGGAGCTAGCAACCTTACCAGCATTTAAAATAAGATTAAGTGGATTTCTTATTTCATGGGCAATCCCTGTTGTCAGACGGCCAAGGGCCGCAAGTTTTTCTTGTTCAAGAAGTGTCTCATGGGTCTTCTTAATCATCTCCTCTTTTTCTTTCACCTCCTTAGCAATTATCTCATTGAGATCATCAATTCGTTGATTAGCGCTAATCATGGCCAATTCAACTCCTATTCGACTTGCAAAAAGGTCGACGGCAGATTCCACAAAACTAGGATCTTTAATAGGGTTAGTACTTAAAAATACAATTAAACCAAGAAAGTCTCCAGAGGGAAGAAGTATTGGAGCTCCAATATAAGCATCAACATCCATATCCTGTAGCATTAGGTCTTCTGGAAATTCTAAGCATACATTATTAGCGTGCATGCAAACGCGCTTACCGGTGATAACATCATGACAGGGAGTACCTTCTAGATCATATTCAAGATTATCAATAAATTGGCCATTTGATATCGCAAAATCTGTAACGATCACACTAGATTTACCTTCCTTTGGTCTTCCTACAAAGATGAAGTCGATATCTAAATATTTAGCGATATTCTTTAACAGCTCTTTAATATATTCTTCACCACTAACGTGTTGATTAATATTAAAAATCTCTTTAATAATTTTGAATTTATCTTGATGCTCACCTTGGCCTTGCATATTGCCTCACTTAATTAATGATATTTCATTATAAGAGAAATGCGTAAGACATGGGTTTAAGAAATCTAAAGAAAAGTTTGTCCTAAAAACTAGCGTCGGCGACGTCCACGATAACGCTTCTTAGACTTAGGTTTTGTAACGGGGTAGTCGTGATGAAAGGGATGATCTAGTACCTGAGTAATTTTCGTTCCAATTAGCTTTTGTATATTTCTAAGAAATGGTAGGTCTTTTTCGCTACATAGGGATATAGCGGCTCCCTCTCTATTGGCCCTTGCAGTACGTCCAATTCGGTGAACGTAATAAGTGGCATCTTCTGGCATATTATAATTTATGACCATGTCCACATTATCAATATCAATTCCACGAGAGGCAATATCCGTTGCAACGAGGACTCGTATCTCACCATTTGTGAAGTCTTCAATGGCCTTATTCCTCTGCCCCTGTGTTAGGTTACTATGAATTTCTCCGACACTAATGTCGCTACGATTAAGTAATTCGACAAGTTCAGCTACAGCGTACTTGGCCTTACAAAAAATAAGAATACGAGACTGTGATTTATCTTCGAGTAAACTTAAGAGCAAATAGTTCTTATTTTCGGCCAATGTAAAATAAACAGATTGCTTAATCTTATCAACAGTTGATGACTCTGGAGTAATCTCGACTTTTATTGGATCTCTTAGTATTGCATGCGCGAGGGTCTCGATTTGTTTTGGCATGGTTGCCGAAAGTAGAACCGTTTGACGAAAGATCGGAATCTTTTTTGCAATGTCATTAACACCTTCATAAAACCCCATATCAAGCATCATATCGGCTTCATCTAAAACAAAGAACTCCGTCTGTGAAACTTTAATGGCACCATCATTCATGAGATCAATGAAGCGGCCAGGGGTGGCAATAACAATGTCCACACCTGAACTCATGGAAACGATTTGTGGATCTTTACTAACGCCTCCAATAATTAAGGCAGCTTTTAAGTGTGTCCCCTTTGCAAATGAGATGAT
>NZ_JBEBMT010000001.1:505580-520064 GCF_043196705.1 Halobacteriovorax sp. HFRX-2_2 | reverse complement strand
TGCTATCATTTATTTGGGTAGCAAGCTCTCTAGTGGGAGCAAGTATAATGGCACGACAATGGTTAGGAGCAACCTCTATCTTATTCTTAATAAACTTTTCAATAATAGGTAGAGAAAAGGCAGCAGTTTTCCCGGTACCAGTTTGCGCGATACCAAGAAGATCAGCCCCCTCCAGTAATGGTGGTATCGACTTTTCTTGAATTGGTGTAGCTTCAATGTAGCCAAGACCAGTTAGGGCCTCAAGTGTTGAGCGAGATAAATTTAGAGTCTTGAAACAAGTCATTTACTTTGAAATTGCACGACTATTTGAAGACGGCGAAACCTCAACTTCATCAACAACATGCCCGTTCTCATAGAAGTACCTAAGAACACCTGTTTCTTTTGTTGAAGGCCTAAAGACACGGCCATCACTTGTCGTACATGCAGACTCAGTAGCATTAGGTTCACAAAAGACCTCATGCTTGATTGATGTTGTCATATTACCAAATTCTTTTTGAATTTCCTTACATTGAGAATTCTTAGTTGGGACAAGCTTTCCGGCCTTATAATTAAAATCACATTTATTTGAAAAATTCACGCCTTTAAGAGATTGCGTAACTGATTGAACCTTTCCTTCTTTATTATATTTAAATTTCGTTGTAACTTTTCCAGCATTCTCTTCTAGTAGATAATCTCCACTCTTCCAATTTGCAATTCTAAATGAATACTCAGGGTGAACCTTCCCTGAGTCGGCCACACAACTAAATGTAGTAGTCTTATTCTTCCCATTCACTTCCGTTAGTTTATAAAGGTAACCATCCGGACACTTTTGAGAGTACTTGTAGTGGTCAACTTCATTTCGAGCAAATATGGAAGTAGCTAAGAATAAAAGAACGCTTATTTTTTTCATAAGTCATGTATCGGTTCAGTTTTTAAATTACTTTAGCAAAACACTCAAGCAAACACATAAGCGACTAATATTATTATGAAATTATATTTTATGTAACAATTTTAGCCTCCTCAACGAAGACCTAACAAACTTAACAAGAGGAAGTAAAATGAAACAAATATTATTCTTATCAATATTTATTATCACGTCCTGTACGAGTACTAATCCAGTATCAGATCTCTTTGGTACTAGCCTAAATTCCATCAAATACTTTGGGGAACAAAGGCCTAAGGAAGAAGTCATCACACTGGGACAAAAGTTATTCTATGACACGAGATTAAGTAGAGATGGAACCGTAAGTTGTTCCAGATGTCACCTACCACAACTTCACTTCTCAGATGGCCTGAAAAAGTCGAAGGGTACTAAAGATCGTTCTGCACCTCGTAATGCGCAAACCCTCATCAATACAGCAGGACAAATTTCACAGCACTGGGATGGAAATCGAAAAGATGTCGAAGAACAAGCAATTAAGTCATTCTTTATCAAAGTACCTTTTAACCTTGATAATGAAGAGCACCTAAAAGAGAAACTCGTTAGCAATAATTATGCACAGGACTTCTCTAAGGCATTTGCTATAAATATCAAAAAGGAGGATGCTAAGAAGCTTGCCCAACTAAGTGCCCAAGCAATTGGTGCCTTTGAGCGCACACTTGTAGGACCCTCTCGCTTTGATGATTATCTTGATGGCGATGTACAGCGCCTAACAACAAAAGAAGCAAGAGGCCTGAAGAAGTTTGTGGAATACGGCTGTATTGGTTGTCATAGTGGCCAATTAATTGGTGGTGAAATGTATCAAAAATTTGGTGTTGTCGAAGACCCTTACCAATACACAAAATCTATTAAAAGAGATCTTGGACGCTATAATTTCACAAAGAATGAAGATGATAAAGAATACTTCAAGGTTCCACCTCTTCGTAATGTGACTAAAACGGCCCCTTACTTTCATGATGGAAGTGTGGCCAGCTTAGATCAAGCGATCAATATCATGGGAAAGGTTCAGCTTGGGATAGAAATTGAAAAACAAGATCGTGAGGACATCATGGCCTTTCTTTCAACGCTAGAAACAAAAGAAGAAGTTATGAGAGAGCTAACAAAAATACCTAGCTTACCTTAGACTAAGCTCTCCAATTTGGATTTAACTTACTTGTTAGGACATGGTCTTGCCACTTACCTGCTATCATTAAGTAGTTTTTGGCAATTCCATGTTCTTCAAAGCCTAGGGCCTTTAATACATTTCCACTGCGTAAATTCTGTGGAATATAATTGGCCTCCACACGGTGAAAATTAAGTTCATTAAATAGATAATCAAGACCAACAGAGAGGGCCTCTCTCATATAACCGTAACCTTGAAACTTTTCACCTAATTTGTAACCAACACGACAATTTTGAAAAGGTCCCCTTTCAAGAGTTGTAAAGTTAACCATACCGATGAGGTGGTTGCTATCCTTTAAGAATAGATTAAAACGAACAGAAGTCTCATTTTCAAACTCCTCTTTTGCGGCCTTGCCCTTATTCGCCCAATAATCTAATGTGTAGAAGTCATCAGGCTTCTTAGGATCCCAAGGGGCCAAGTGCTCTTCATTTTCTCTATAGAATTCGAGTGTCGCAACCTCATCCCCAGCTTTAGGGATGGCCAAAATAAGACGTTGAGTTTCAATTTTCATGAACAAAATATATTAAAAAGTAAAAGTTATGACAATGATGAGCTAAACTTTCTTAAGCCTTGTTTTTACCAATCTTACTTTGAGAAAATTCTTATTAATCATTAACCTAAGTGAATGACGGAATTATATAAAGAATTTCAAGATCGTTTTATCGCTCAAAACACAGGCTTTTCGAAAGAAGTTATCGATGCCTACTATAGTGTTCCACGCCATATGTTCGTCCCTTACCTCAGAGACTATCCTGATAAGTGGATCACCATAACAGATGAAAATCTTGAAGAATATCTTTCCATACTTTATGCTGATCATCCCCTTGCCATCTTTGGAGATGAACAGGTCATATCAACGATTTCACAGCCTTCGTTTGTCTTAACAATACTCGACTTTCTAGAACTCAAGCCAGGGCACAAAGTTTTTGAACTTGGCTCAGGTAGTGGATGGAATGCGGCCTTAATGGGCCATATTATTGGAAAGGATGGCCGAGTTATCAGTATTGAAATTATTCCCGAACTCGTAGACAGGGCCAACGCCTGCTTAGACAGACTTCATATAAAGAATGTGAAAATTATGCAAGGTGATGCCACAGAGGGATATATCGAGGATGCACCTTATGACAGGGCAATCTTTACAGCAGGTGCTTATGATCTTCCTGCCGTTTTTCATAAGCAACTTGGAGATGGAGGCGTTCTAATCTTTGTCCTCAAGGGCGATCTAAATTCTGATATTTTATATGTGTTGAAAAAAAATGATGAAGAAGGCTGCTTTATCTCAACTAAGGCCGTGGCCTGTAGCTTTGTTCCTGTGACGACGACAACAAAGCATAAAGTCTCTGATTTTAATCATCCAATGGCACTAACTAATACATTAAGAATTTATCCGAATAATAAGGAGATTGATATTTCCTGTCGCCATATGATGAAACAGAATGAATCAACATTTGTATGGTTGTGAGATAATGACCTTCGTTCCATTTCCAAGTTCAGAAACAAAGCGAACATGTAGCCCGAGCTCACGACAAACTTTACGAATGATGAATAGGCCAAGTCCTCTTCCCTTCTCACCATGTGTTCCAACCGTACTCTTAAAGATCTTATCTTCATTTCGATTGATTTCATTCACTAAACTTGCCTCAATCCCAACACCGTGATCTTTACAAGAAAGGTAGAATTCACTACCAGTTACTTCTAGCTTAAATTTAACTTCTGAGTTTTCAGGAGAAAATTTAATCGCATTTTGAAGGATATTTCCTAAGACACTATCTTTTAGTGCTTCTTTATTTGTCCTTATCGAAAATTGCGTATCAACATTTGAATCGAGAACTAATTTAATATTCTTCTCTGATGCCTGATCCTGATATTCAAAAATCAGCTCTTCCAGCATTTCCTTAATCGAAACATCAGACATATTAAATGAGTTTGAATTGTCATCGACAACATTTCTCGTATTTTCAATGATCGCCTTTACTGACTTATAATAGATATCCAATTTCTGATTGGCCTTTTCTACTTCTCCGCGAGAGATAAGCCTTTTCACATGCTCAACAATAAGCATCTTATTTGCGATATCATGGCTAATAATGCGATTGGCAAGTAAGACTTCTTTATGGGCCTCACGAATCTTTTTTTCGGCCATCTCTAGCTCAAGATTTGCTCTTTCCAATTCGTTATTATGCTGAAGGTTTTCAATAATAAGATTCTTATAATATTTATCGAGTTTAAATAGTCTTAAAATAAATATCTGAATAGTAGCAAAAATAGACGGTGCGCTTGAATACTCATCAACGTGGTATATCAAGACATTCTCATTTTGAGTAATCTCCACATCCCAAGACATGGACTCAGAAACCATTCTTGGTAGGGCCAAGAAGACAATACGATACATATCAACAAAGACTGGAAAAATATCTTCAGGTCGATCAAAGGTAAGCTTAATATCAAAAGAAGTTTTCCCTGTTTCAACCAGCTCTATCTTCACAGCATCTGTATAGAATGTTTTAAACGAATACTTTAAAATGAAGTCACCTACAAAACGAAAGCTAATCATTCTTGAAAGAATATCAAGGACTCGTTTAACGTACTTATTTGTTAGGCCGTGTTTAGTCATTCCTTCATAGAACTTATCGTATTTGTCATTAAGAGATTCCGTAATGAGGCGGTAATCATTCCATGTCATATACTTTTTTTCATCACTAATAAGAGAATAGTCATAACCTAGGCTTTCAAAGAAAGACCTTGGGTCATCATTATTTTCAACGATGTAATTAATGTATGCATGGACTGCTTTATTACTAATATTCAAATTTTCCTCAATATAGAGAACGATATTACCCCATAAGACTTATTTAATCTAGAGGACATAGAGAAACTTATCTCAAGGAATCCTTAATACTCAACACTTACATAGCAATGTAAGATTTAGAAGAATTTAACCAAAATTAAATCTATGAATTTGTTTTGCTGATAATATGTATTTAGTGTTAGTTCTTGTTTGAGAATGACCACTCTGCGTACAGCACATCGTTGCGTGTGCGGCATAACAAAAAAGCCCTTTTCACTGATTAGGGCTTTTTTATTTCTTATCTCTTAGTTTACAGCTTAAACCAATTATCCTTGCAGCTTACTAGTTGATCATTTCTTAGTAAGCAACTTGTGAATCTCTCTTCACCATATGCGCCGACATAGAAATCAACTTCTGTGTACTCGCCATTTTCTTTTACCTGATCAAGAACAACGTAACCTTCAAAGCGTAGAGCATTTTCTAGAATATCAATTAGCTGCTTGTCTGAAGCAGCAAACGAGAATGATGACGATAAAAATAGTACAGATAATAAAAGTGATTTCATAAATGCTCCCCTAATTTGTTATGAGTCCTATTGCTACGTCGAAAACAATACTTTGGCCATGGCCTTGTACAACTTATCCATTAGCTTATTCCAATAGATTCAATCGATAGATAGAAAATACCCTTAGTGAACATTGATCAACCCTAGTGCTACAATAATAAATTCAACAACATACAATCAAAAAGGATATTGATGTTAAAAAAAGTATCAGCATTCACATTTCTACTCTTAATACTCACTTCACTGCTTACCTCGTGTGAGCCTGGTGGAGATGATGGACCCAAGGCCAATGGTGGTAATTATGGCTGGGGTGCAAGTGGCCTTAGTATTGAGAAAGTTAAAAGTAAAATGAATATGGTTCCAGCTATTTCAGCAAAGCCGAGCTCGACTGATGGTGGAATATATATTTCTAGAACACAACACTATGAAGAACCTGCATGTCATGGAAGGCCAGCTTTCTGGTCAGATCATTTTGAGATCGCAGCAGATAGCGATAGTGTTCCACGAAGTATTCTACAAAAGATTGTAGCAATGGCGGAAGTTAACCTTGAGATGTTTGCTGGCCATCTCAACTTAAATAACACAGATCTAATTACTGTTGCCTATGGTGGAAGGATTGGTATTTGTGTCTTAAATAGAACGTCTTCCCATGGATCAGGTCATGGATCGGCACTTGTCGTTAGTGCCTATAATAGTAACGCTGATAACGGATTTAGCTATGAGTACACTCTCCATAAGCATGAACTTATGCATATTTTAGACTCGCAATTTAATCATAATGAACATGGCTTTAATGTTACACCAGGTTGGTGGGTAGAAGGTTTAGCAGAGTTGTCATCAGGTGCTCCAATTCTGAGTGCTAAACAGTGGGCAAGCTATCACAGTAAGTATGCACCATCTCGCAATATTGTGGCCGACGGCCAGGCCGAGTCAGGAAGTTACAATGCCTACCCTTTATATACGACAATCGTGGCCTACCTCCAGTCACAAGGTTTAGGGACAAGTGGCTTTAAACTATTTATGCAAACAGATCGTTGGCATGGCCTTGATACAATCGATACAGCACCATGTCCTTCTGATCGAGTCTTTACTGGTGCCTGTGTTGCTCCTGCCAATGTGATGAATAATTTTGAATATCAATTCAATGATATCTTAAATAGCTCAACCTCCCCCCTCTCGAGCTATGGTGAATTTGAAACAAGTTATTACAACCTTGTTTTAAATTGGCTACAGAATAGATAACATACACTAGGCCCTTATTTAAGGGCCTTTTTATTTCATGACATGCTGTTTAGCTTACCTTAAAATCTGATCATGAACTTGGCCCTATTTGATTTTGATGGAACAATAACCTTCAAAGATACATTCACAGAATTTATCTATTACTCAGTAAGTAAAAAGAAGTTACGACTTGGAAAGTTTCTACTTTCTCCATTTGTTATTGCCTACAAATTAAAACTTCTATCAGGGCCTACAATGCGCGCCCTCATCGTCAAGTATGCCTATACAAGACAGCATGCTTCTAAACTTGAAGAGCTGGGCCTTAGCTTTTCTAAGTCATTTCTTCCAAAAGTCATTAGAACGAACGCACAAGAAGAAATTGAGCGACATCGAAAGCTTGGCAGTAAGATTGTCATCGTTTCGGCATCTTTAGATCTCTACCTTGCTCCATGGTGTGAGGAAAATGGGTTTGAACTTATCTGCTCATCCCTAGAAACGAGAGCAGGCATCTGCACAGGAAGCTACCACAACGGTGATTGTACTGGTCATATGAAGGCCAAGAGAGTCAAAGAGAAGTATGACCTCTCAAGCTTTGATAAGATCTATGCCTATGGTGACACAATTGAAGATCAGCAGCTTCTGGAACTGGCCGATGAGGCCTATATGTGTTGGCAAAGAGTTTAAGATTCTAGGTCAATAATTAATACATAGCTTTATTTATAGACTGTACTTTCCTTGGTTTTATCAACTATATTAAACAAAATAAATTACACCTAGGAATCATTATGATCAAAAAAGAATTTATCATCTTTGCACTAATCTCTTTAACTTTTGCGGCCAATGCTTCAGAGAATGAGCTATGTAAGAAAATTGGTAAGAAGTATCCTCAAGATGCTTCACTTTGTAAGAGGGTCATAAAAAATGGTGGCCCACTAGATGCCAACGTTATTCCTGTTTGTTCTGAAATTGCAAATTTTTCAATTTTCTATGCAATGACTTGTGTACGAAAAGCTGTAGGAAAAAGCTTTCCAAAGAATGCTGCTCAAAACTGCATTGAGATCGCTAAAAAAGTAAAAGAGAATTCAGTGAATGCGGTTGCTTGTGTTGAGGTTTCTGTAAATAACGAATTTGATGATAATATCTTAGCAACTTGTGATGAGGTGGCCAAGTACTCGACGTTCAATGGTTATCAATGCCTAAGTTATGCCGCAAACTCTCTCTTTAGTAAGCCTGCTGCTAAGTTTTGTACAGCAATAGCAAAAGCAACTAAAGATTTTGCGACTTATACTTTTAACTGTCTCGAATTAACGGCAGATAAGAATATCAGTGAAGATGAATTGGCCCCGTGTTACGAAGAATTATTAAAAGACGAAGAATTTGGCCCATATAAAGCAAAGGAATGTCTTTTACAGTTTTAGTAAATTGATTGCTCAGAATATGTTGTGAAAAGCTCTAGTGCTTCAATTCCCGCTAAAGAGTTTCCTGTATCATCTAAGCAAGGTGACCAAGTTGAAATAGACATTTCATTTGGGATCACACCAACGATACCACCACCAACTCCTGACTTTGCCGGGATCCCAACTCGGTAAGCAAAGTCCCCTACAGAGTTATAGAGTCCGCATGTCATCATAATGGCATTCATCCTCTTGTTCTGGCTCTTCGTTAATATCTTCTTTCCATTCCAAGGGTTTTGTCCATTTGAACTAAAGAGTCTAAAAGACCTCGCCAAGTCAACGCATGACATTTCGATGGAACAAATTGTTGTATAAACATCAATAACTTTTGAAACTTCATTATTGATATTGCCAAAACTTTTCATGAAGTATGTCAGGGCGTAGTTTCGATTGGCACACTCTAATTCAGAGGCCCTTACTGAATCATTAATAAAAATATTTTCGTTACCACTTAGCTCGCGAACAAATTTTAAAACCTCATTAACTGGATCATCATAGAGATCAATCAGTGTATCCACGACAACAATGGCACCGGCATTAATAAATGGATTGCGAGGAATTCCCCCTTCATTTTCAAGGAGCACAAGTGAATCGAAGCGGTTTCCAGAAGGCTCAAGGCCCACACGAGACCAAAGCTTTGAGTCGAGCTTCTGATAGGCCAGAACTAATGAAAAGACTTTAGAGATTGATTGAATTGAGAATGATTTTTGCGCATTACCGATAATATACTCATGCCCATCATTAGTACAAATGGACATACCAAATTGATTAGGCTCAACCTTACTCAGTTCAGGTATATAGTCAGCGACATTACCCTTGCCAATAATTGGTAGGATTTCAGCGTAAATCCTTTCTAAAATCTGTGTATAATTCTCTTCCATGGGAATAATATAGCTTTAAACTTCTACTTTTTTAATTCTATTTTTGATTTTAATGAAACTCTTACCTACTACTTTTTGACGGCAGAGAAGTCTGGCATTTTATGATTCCACTTTTTATAGATTTTTTCGAGATCTTTAGTCTTAAGAAGTGTGGCCATATTCTTATCAAAGATCTTAATAAGCTCTTGCGACTTCTTGGTGCGAGAGAATCTCACATAGAGAAATTTTGTAATTACTGGCTTTATTTCATAATCTTTAAGGTCTATTTTAAATTCCTTTAATTTAGGCTTAAGAGTATTATTAGAATCGATAAAGAATTTGATGCGATCCTTTTCTAGAAGTTTTAAGCCTTGATTAGTATCTTGAAGCTCTCTCCAATCTAATTTCGTTTTTATATATTCATGGTAATTATAGCCACGAACCCAATAGACCTCTTTTCCCTTGAGACTCTCCACTCCCTGCCAGTCTTTTAAAGAATTCTTTTTATAGATCACCAGTGTGTATTCAACATCGATTGGATAATTTGGATAGATTGACTCTGGGTCACTATTATAAGCACCAAGCATCGCATCTTTGTGATTTTCATTCACATACTTAACGGCCCTTGGCCATGGAACAAAGGTATAATTAACTTTGATATTTGAAAGAGAGTAAGCTTTTTTTACCAGTTCAAAATAAAGCCCTGATCCGTCTTTATTCGTAAAACCATCCCATTTAGGAGTCGAGATTTCGATAGTCTTGATTTCACTTGCAAAGCTTGCATTCAGCAAAGCAACGTGAAAAAGAATAAGCGTGAAAAGGTGTTTTATTTTTAGCATAACACCTAAAAGGCTATATTAACCAAATAGTATTGACAAGAAGGTACACGCCACCTTTTCGTGATATCAGTGTGTTAGACTAGTTTAAAGGCCGGCCAGTTTTAAAAACTTTTCGATCTTCTTTAACTTGGCCTTATCTTCACTAATTCTATCTTTAATAATGGCCTTCTTCTTCTCAAGATTATTTTTGAAATTTTCACAAGGCCTTCCCCTTTTAATAAAAGAGTCCATTCCACGTTTAATCTCACTTAGAGTAAACCCCAATTCCTTTGCACTAGAGATAAAACGAATCTCTTGCAAGTTCGCCTTGGTATAGATCTTGTATCCATTAACATCTCTTTGCGGCGAAGATATTAATGAGATCTTCTCATAATATCGAATCGTATCTCTTGTTAAACCGCTAATATTCTCAAGTTCAGAAATATTCATATTTTCCCTTTACTGTGGAGTTACTCCATACCCTATTATAAATTCAAAGGAGCTAATATGTTAATAACTCAAGTACGAAATGCAACAATTTTAATTAGTTACAAAGAAAATCTAATTTTAGTCGACCCAATGCTTGCCAATAAAGGCATGCTACCGCGCCTACGCTATATAGGCTCAAACGTACGAAACCCTACTGTTGAGCTTCCAGAAACATTTCATCAGCAAAAGGGACAGATCACACATGCTTTAATTACTCATTGTCAGAAGGGTCATTTTGATCACCTTGATAGTGCCGGTAGGAAATTTCTAAGAAGAAAGAATATCGCTACTTTTGCGACTCAAAAAGATGCAAAATACTTAGAGTCAAAAGGAATCAAGTCATGGCCTCTTGAGAAGGAAGATAAATTCTTTGATGGTTCAATTCGCCAAATTCCGGCCCAACACGTAAGAGGCTTTCTCTATCCTTTCCTTGAACACGGAGTTGGATATTTTATCAAATTACCAAATCAACCTTCACTCTACCTTATGGGAGATACTGTTCTTACACCGCGAATTATCGAGTTTATCAAAAAAGAACAACCAGACTATATCGTGGCACCAACAGGTATTGCCCAATTTGATATTGGCTCTCCACTACTTCTTCCTAAAAAAGACATAAAGAAATTAATCGAGATAAGCACAGGAACAATTATTGCCAACCACATGGATGCCCTTGATCATTGCCGATTATCACGAAGAGAATTAAAGGAATTACTAGGTAATGAAGCAAGTAAGAGATTTATCATTCCTGAAGATGGAGAGAGTATCAAACTAAATTAGGGGGCGCGATGCCCCCTACTTCTTTATCAGTTCAATGACTTTTAAAGTTGCCTCTTTGGCCGAGGCAGGATTTTGTCCTGTAACCAATCTTTCATCGACGATAACATTTTCACTCCATGCCTTACCATAAATGTGTTTTCCACCTCTTTGAGCAAGCTTTTCTTCTAATAAGAAAGGAATGATATCAAGCTGCTCAATCAATGCCTCTTCTTCTCTTGTGAAAGCAGCGAACTTCTTCCCATCAATAAGATACTTTCCATTTGATAATTTTATATCTGAAAGCGCGGCCGTTCCATGACAAATTGCAGAGACAACTCCCCCCATTTCATAGAGCTCCTTTGAGATGCGATTTACATCTTTATTATTGGCGAAGTCCCACATTGCTCCTGACCCACCACTATAAATGACGGCAGCATAATCTTTTGGATTAATCTTTGCTAGTGGAATTGTGCGAATAACCTTGGCCATAAGATTCGCATCTTTTAAGAAGCGATCATTATAGCTATCCTTTTCGGCAAAACTATTCATATCAATCGGTGCACTTCCACCTTGTGGACTGGCGATATCAACTTTAATACCGGCCTTGATTAATTCATAATAAGGGTGTGTTAATTCCGGTAACCAAAAACCAGTCTTCTTGCCAGTGTTTCCTAATTTATCATGGCTTGTGACAACAATTAGGACTTTTTGATTTGTTTTGGCCTGAATGTTAGTCCCTAGACCTAGAGTAAGTAGTAAAGCTGAAATTTTAAATAACATACGCATATTTTCTCCTTCATCGTTTGTTGATTATGGAGTTAATATAGCGTGGGTATTTTTTGATTTCCTTTACATAGGTTGAAAAGTTGATTTTTTTTAAGAACGAATATCCTTAACTTCCCATAACTCACCTTTCTGGCGCATTTCTTCGTTACGTTCAGGATGCTCAGGGTAGTAGATCTTGTCATTCTTAGGCGCACACTCCCCTGCACAGAGATAGTAGATGAAGTCGTTAGATTTATTGATAAGAGTGTGGGCAACACCTGAGCCGGCCTTAAAATCAATGCCAGTAAATGGTTTAACAACAGATTCCTGGCCATCTAAGTAGACATGAGGCTCACCTTCAAGAACAAAGACAAATTCCTCTTCCACAGAGTGGGCATGAGGCCATGACGTCCTCTTCCCCACAGGAATTCTTTCAAGCCAAATTGCGATATTCTTCATTCCAAATTTTCGGCTTAAGCAAACACCATTTGAGAACGTTTCAGTATCTCCTGGATAAGAAAAGCTATCATTCGTTAGGTTATCAAATCCATTATAGACCTCAATAGAGTCATCTCTTAAGCTCTCATCAAATGGGCCAGGTAATCCATCATGTCCCCCTAGAATTTGCTTGGGCATATCGTCCCACCACTTATCACCGCACTCTACTTTCAGGCTTGGATCGAGGTGAAAATAGTATTGGTTATCGGGCCTAGTTCGATCCCCTGAAACAAATAGCTCACAAGGAGACTCATAATTATTGATAAAGCAGTGACCGACACCTGTCCCCGCAGGAAATCCGATGCAGTCACCTTTATTCATTTTTTTTATCTTCCCATTTAACCAAAGATCAATTTCGCCAGAGATCACATAGATAAATTCTTCTTCTAAGCTTTCAGCATGAGGCTCAGATGTTCGATACCCCGGTGGAATTTTAAAGTAATGTGCCGCAACTCTTTTTAATCCAAAGTGCTTTGACATATTTGCATTTGTTCCACCAACCTTTAAATCTTCATTAAAGTGGTCATCATTGATCTCTCTAATATCAACAAAGTGGCCTACATCTTTTAAATCTCTTTCCAAATTTATTTCCTAGTCAAACTAATCTCTCTTAGTATAACCGAAACTTAAATTTTTAGAAATTAATGCAAGAAAACTTTTGTTCAGCAGTCGCCATTATACTTGGTGATTGGAAGTCAATACGATGATGAAACTTAACGTCTTCATGTAGCCAAAAGTTCTCGCCCCCACAAATATCAACGATAGAATTTAGCGCCATTTCAAATGCATCAAGCTCAGCATGCTTACCTGCTAGTATATTAGCGACTCGTGAATGAGTGTGAAAGTACAGGGCCTTCCCCTTAGCTATGAAAATATCTTGTGCAAAAGTATTTAATGATAAGACCGCACAGGCCATGATAATGATAGATTTCATTCTTCCCTCCATTTTGTTGATCTAATAATGATCAAAACTTATAGATAAGAAAAATAAGTATTAAGTGGTTATGTAATAAGATTATCTTATACCTAACTATCTCTCAAAATAGATGCAGTATCTTAGATTCCCAGTGAAGTTTCGATACTTAGACACGAGATACTCATCAGCTCCTCTATAAACTGTTTTCTTTCCATCGTTGTGAGAGATACTAAGATCTGAATCAAGATTAAGCTCATTAAATGAATCCTCATACTTGTCTAGAAGTTCAAATCTAGTCATCGAATCAAGATAATTCTCATAATTAGAAACTACTGTTAAGAGCTCATATGATTTATTTTTTTTGATATAGAGAATGCTACCTAATTTCTCATTAACTGAATCTGGCTGATAACAGCGGCCATTCCAAACTCTGCCTTGAATCTCATCAAGTATTTGTGGACTGCTCAGGGAGCTTCCCTCTTTGAACATATTGCGAACCTTATTGAAGTCCATTGCCGCACTTGCATTTAAAATTGTCGCTATAGCAATTAAGAAGAATGCCTTATTCATATGTAAATCCTTAAAAATTGTATTTTAAGTTACTTAACATATTATTTCGTATCGTCTCTTTTTTTTATTGCCCGTTTGCAGATTTTTCATGCTTTAGGCATTCCAAATGCATCTCTTCCTTAAGCTCAGTGATTGTTTGATGGATATCATCTAAGCGAGGATACAGTCCAGTATTCTTGGAAAGAGAATATTGACCACCATTTGTAAACACAAGGGCATCACCTGGGCCAGGCGCAACGCTAGTTAGTTCCTGAAATAATGAATTCTTAAATTCTTCGACCTTTTCCTTACTACAGTCTTCAATTGATATTACTCCATTTTTTTGATGGGTAATAAAATATATCTTATCTTTAAAGAATGTTAATTTCCCTTCTTCACGACTAGTTTTAAAAGCGTATTCAAAAGCTAGTGTATTTGTGCAAAGAAATAAAAAAGTTAAAAGTATTTTCATATTATTGCCTTAGTATCTGCTATTTTCTTGTTTTTCGTTTTGTAAAGTTTCTGGCTGTTTTACAGGAGCCGGCTTGGGCGCAAGCGTATCAACTTGTCCAGGAAAGCCTCCACCAACAAAGCCAGAAGGGCCTATTCCACCAGGGTTGAATTCTTTATCATCAATTCCTGCATTGCTTAGAATCAGGTCACAGCTAAAATCATTCAATTTCATATTCTTGTATTCATCTGTAAGTTTTGTACAAAGGAA
>NZ_JBEBMT010000001.1:460396-505483 GCF_043196705.1 Halobacteriovorax sp. HFRX-2_2 | reverse complement strand
GCATTGCTTAGAATCAGGTCACAGCTAAAATCATTCAATTTCATATTCTTGTATTCATCTGTAAGTTTTGTACAAAGGAATTTCTTCTCTTCTTCTGTTACAATTGTCTTAGGTGGCACTCCACCGAAGAAAGCCTTTGTGCCATTCTTCTTAGCTTCCGCTTCCATTTTTTCTTTTGTTTCTAAATTCTTCTTTTCTTGCGTCGCCCTCTTTTCAAGAATGCTCACAACTTTTGGGTCTTCTTTATACTTTTCTAAGATATTATTTAACATCGCTCTATTGTATGCACAGCTGACGTCATAAGCAGAACTTCCTTCTGAAACTAATTTCTCAAGATCAGCAATTGGCGTACTTAGTGATATCTTCTCTTCTAGTTCATAACATTGATTCTTCTCTGGTAGGATACTACTCTTACACTGCTCAAAGTTTCTATTGGACTTTATAAGCTTATGTTTTCGGCCTAAACAGTTATCGACGATTCTCGCATCACCATCTTCAATGGCCTGTGAAACTCTTTTAGCGACCTCATTATCATCAAAGGTACAATATAGCTCTTGTCCAAGCTCTCTTCCTAGCTCGTTATTATGCTCATCCATACTTGTATCTTGCTTAACATTGAAGTCCGCATATTTATTCGAATTTTTCATCTCAATCTGCATGAGATGTTCTTGTATATTGAAATCTGTCACCTTACTCGGAGACAGAGACTTATCGCCTTCAAAAACAATTTTTTGCTGACTAGGTTTAATCTTATGTTTCTCATCCTTTTCTTCGTGAGCATCGATAAACTTGGCTGCAATATCTTCAAAGCCAAATCTTGCACTTAGAGCATTCCATGCAATATGCCTAAAAGCATCGCCCTTACCTAAGTAACCAGCATTCTCGCGCTTTATCTCGCTACTATCTCTGATCAGTGATGCATTATAAAGCCCCTCTAGGTTTTGGGCCTTTTTCCCATTGAACATTACCCACAATGCACCTGCAGGATTTTCTTTTACGACTTCCTTTTCATAGTCATTAAGACTTGCTAGCGAGCCTATATTATTAACGAGATACATTTTCATCTGCTCATATTCACCAGGAGCATACTTCTTTATTTTCCTAATAGTCATTGCTTCCATATTCCATGAATCATCATTTTCAATCTCTAAGAAAGTCTTTCGAACTATTTCATGATAATCAGAGCGTAAGAAAATATCCGGCTCCATTAAATCAGCTAACGACAGTCTCCCATTCTCGCCACATCTCCCATCCCCAGAAGAGAATCGATAACCACTCGTCAGAATACTTGAAATTCCACTCAATAAGAATTTTGATACTTTCCCGCAGTCTGCATAAGTATTTAGAGAAAAAGAAAAAATAGACAATATTAAGAATATCTTCATATAAATTTTATCGACATTCTCGTAGCAAAACATGAGTACGTAATAGTGTCGATAAATGTTGAAAATACAGAAGATAACCGAGAATTCCTGTCAACTACAGGTGTTCTAATTGCCTTGTCTAAAGAAAAAGTTACATATTCTTAGAGAAGTTCCTTATATTAGCTTTTACAAGGCGCATATTTGCATGGATCTTATCATGTTTAATATCATCAAACTCCAATGCCTTTTTATAATTCTTCAAGGCCAATTTAGAGAGTTTAATGTCTTTTTCAATCCAAGACTTTTCATGATATGCGCTTCCTAGATAAAAATAAAATGTACTAGTATAGTCATTGTTTTCTTTCATTTTTTTTGAAGATTGAAGTAACCACTTAATAGCTACATCGTATTCCTTATTTTCGAGTCGCCACATACTTATCAGTGCAATTTGCACTCCGACATATGAGATAAATTTAGGAGATTGACTATTTATTCGATCAGGCGACAGAGCTTCTATAAAATACTCACGCGCTTTCTTGTAACTCTTGTTTTTAAAATAGTATTCAGCAATTAATGTTTTAACTCTTCCGCTATTTGCGTTAGATTGCTCAACCTCTATTAAGATATCGAGTATAAGCTTATTATTTCCGAGGTACTTTTCAATAACCTTTGTAACAAGTTCGACATTATAATCAGTATAGAAATTCATTTTTCTATACTTTAAAATAAACTCATGTGCCTTATCTTTCTTACCATCATCAAAAAGGTTTCTTGCTTTAACTATATACAAGAAAGCAAGCTGATCTTGAGCAATTCCATATTTACGAATAGAAATAGCCTTCTCATAAAGCTCTATAGCTTTATCGTAATTCTTTATATTTAAGTAAGCGAGACCAAGATTTCCAAAATCCCAGGCACTATTAGTATCTAATTTTATGATAAATTTTCTTATCTTAAGAACTTGTTGGAAGTTGTTCGGGTAGCTCAATGCTAATAAATGAAGACAATTTCGTTTTTGATACTTATTCATAGCGAATTTAGAGCACTGCTTATAAGTAATTTGAGTTTCCTTATAATTTTTCAAACCATTATTATAATCCATCGTAAGAAGAGCATCTTGATAGTGAAATTCTTGATTGTTTGAATCAATATTGAATCCTCGAAATTTTCGTAATGCTAACTCAGCACGTTTAAAGTCTTTTGCTTTTATGTATAAGTTAGTGAGATCGGCCCATCCTTTCCATCTAACTTTTTGTAATTCAATAGCCTGGCCCATTATTTGATAACTAGAAATTATATTTTCTCTCTTATATCCAACCCCTTCATTGATATAACCTTTTCTTAAGGTAACCCATGCCTTTACGACTAAAGCTTCATACACATACTCTTTTCGCTTTAATAAAATATTTGCAAATGTATTCGCATCATTGAGATCTGAATTATCACCGCTATATTCCTCTCTTAATTTTGATAGCTCATTTACAATTTCTTTGGAATCTAGATTTTCATTTATTGAACTCTGATTTGAGCTACAACTAATAAGTGAAGTAATTAGAAATAAGCATATAGTACACAGTCTTAACACTCGCATTCATTCTCCTAATAATATCTAAGTACTGGAAATATCGGAATTATCGAACAAGTTCTTGAAAACATTTTTTATGTACTGCTTACCTTAAGAATAAGTGGCTTAGTAATTGAAACTATAGAAGGATTAACTTCCCCCTTAACCGCGTAAAATTAACTCCAAGATAAAAAGTACCCAGCAATCATTAGAAGCCATCCAACGAAGTAAAAAATAGAGTTCTTTTGGTCCATAAGATCACAGCCAAATGAGATAAGCTTTTTGTGCTTTATTATTGAAAGTTTGGCCTTTAGAAAAAGTCCTAAGCCTATGAATGAAATTATGAGTCCCCAAAGATTAGGTTCTCTGTCTTTAATGTATTCTAGATAATATAAAACGATAAGCAGCGGAATTGTCGGAGCAACTAGAGCGGCATGTATTTTTCCAATAAAAGTTTGTGTATACTTATATTCCATAGACTCCTCTAGATGAGAAAGCGGATAAAGACAATAATTAGAACTATAACAAGTAGCCACAGCTCCCAAATATTGAAAATTAATTCAAACATATCTTTTTTAAATTCTTCTTTTGATTCTGGTCCGAATCTGAATTCACCGTCTTTCATAATGGTATTTTATCATAGATTCAAACAGTCTAAGTTTCTGAAATCAAAGCATAATCCAAATTCGATCCTAAGCACTCTTGCCCAATCTCTCATTGAGCACTAACATATTACCTAGGTGATTTTTCACGCCTCCCCCCTTCAAAGGGAAAGCACTAGAGTGCAGAATGAATCGATTTTCTACATCTAACCTTTAATAAGGCTAGGACATAAGAAGGGATTGTTTTTACGGCCAAGTTGGAGGTTTCAGATGAAATTATCATCACCTATTTTCGTTTTAAAAAGTCATGCCAAAAAGTTGAAGAAAGAGCAAGGCATTACCATGTCCGAAGCGCTAGACCAAATTGCACGCAAAGAAGGCTTCTCTTCTTGGTCACTACTGATGTCCAAGTCCCAAGAACTCTTGCCACAAAAGTATAGCGACGTCTTAGACTACTTAAACAATGGCGACCTTATTCTCATTGGAGCAAGACCGGGCATGGGAAAAACAAGTTTTGCCCTTGGCCTCTTCGTTCAGGCCATCAATGCCAATCACACTAAAAGCTTCTGCTTTACACTGGCCCACACTCACAAAGAATATGCTGCTCGTATTGGAACTTATGACCAAAGCATTGGCGAAAATAATGATCGCTTTGAACTCAACTACTCCGATGACATCAGCGCCGACTACATCATCAAAAAAACAAAAGAAAAGATCGCTCCTGGCTCACTTATCATAGTGGACTATCTACAACTCCTCGATGAAAAGCGAACCAATCCACCTCTACAAACTCAGGCCGAGAAACTTAAAACTTATACAAAAGAAACTGGTGCAATCATAATCTTCATATCGCAAATCGTTCGTGATGTTGAAAACCGAATCGACAAACGTCCAACAGTGGACGATATACGTCTTCCTAACCCACTCGATCTAAGCTTAATAAATAAGATTATTCTTCTTTATCGGCTCAAGCGTGATTCAAAAATTGTTGACGTAACTTTCTCTGGAAAGAAAGATCATAGTTTTCAAGTTGGATGGGATGGATCTGAAGTTCGTTTTTTTGATTTGTAGTTGAGAAGAAGCTGTGTGCTTTAAATTTGCGTTATGCAAAGATAAAGCACATGGAATATAATTACTGGAATTCACAAATATCATACTTGAGTTGTGTGCATGTCTTACCTCTTGCACGCCTAACCCTTTTAATCTTTGTTCTAATTAAGTCTTTATATATTTCGTTTGTCTCTTCTTTATACAAAATATTCAAATAATCTAGCATCGTCATTTTTCTGCCACGCGTGTCTTCAATGATCCAATTAACGTCATAACCTGCATCGAGTAGTGCTTTAATATCGTCATCATGTCCCTTATATAGAACAAAATAAATAAAGGACCTACCATAACAATTGATACTAGTTCCGTATTCACGAAGAAAATAGTAAGAGCTTTTACTTGGAATTTTATTTGAGTACTTCTTTATGAAACCTAAAGTTGTAGCACCACTATTCATATTCATAACAACTTCACATAAAACTTTAGTTTCATCATAGTCTAAAATAGACTCATTATTTGAACTTACATATTCAAAATCAGAGGCAATCACTCTCGTTGAGCAAAGCGTGAGTAGCGATACTAAAATAAAGAAGTAATTTTTCATAAGATACTCCCTATAGATAGTTTGTTTTTCAGTTCATAAATTCATTTTTCTAAATAAAAAGTATCATGATATTTAAATGCATATAGGACTAAGCTGAAAAACATGAACTATTTATCTGTAAAATATTTAGACAAAAGCTATTAATTTCAGACACTTAGATTTAACAAGTGGATTAAAAGTGTTATGCAAAGATAAAACACATGGAAGCTTATTTAAGGGAGCTCTTTATAGTGGCGTTGATCCAATCCAGATGCCTTGCAAGCGGAACGGCATAGAATGTCTTTAAAACATCATCACACTGAGGTGCGAGAACAAAGTATCCTCTTAGATTACGATAGTTTCTCTCAATGAAGTACTTTAAGTTTTCTGTTCCACCACTAACGAGAGCATGCAATTGATATTCGCCAGAAGCAGTAACTGAAAATATCGGAGCACCACTGTCCCCAGGACAAACCTTGTTATTCTCAGCTGGAAGATAAGAATTCGCCGGGCGATTTTTGAAATTCTTCTTTAATTTTACTTCAGACAAATACCATGGGGCCACGCCGCCTTGGCCATTTGAAAGTTGAGAAAGAAGCATCAAGGGTGCATTTGATTCATTCGAAATTAAAAATTTCTTATTCAGCTCTAAGGGAGCTTTTTTGAAATAATCAATAGATTCAGAAGGTACACGTTTTAAGAAAACAAGGGCAAGATCATATGTCTTCTTCGTTTTACTATTGTACTTTGGATGAATGACAATATTCTTAACTGGAATCCAGTCAGCAGATAGATTTCTCCCATCATAGAGCTTCATATGAAATAAGAATTCATTTGCTCCACCGACTACACAATGGGCCGCCGTAATTGCAACATCGTCTTCTAATAAAACGGCCTTACAGCCATTTACTGTACCAACTCGCATGAATTGATAATCATAAACCTCTTCTCCACCAAGAGAGGCATATGTGTTTAGGGATAAAAGAACTAGTCCTAACAATAGCTTTTTCATAATATTTTCCAATTATTTGCGATGAGATAGATTTAACACACTAATAATATTCACACGTCAAACAAATATAATCGTGAAAGATTTATATGTTACACGGCCCCTTGTTTCTCCTATGCCAAAGGAACCATTTTGGTGTATTAAATGAGCTATGAGTTTTACTGATCACCTGGTCCTCGCCCCCATTCGCGGCGTGACCAACTATGTTTATCGCAATGCCTTGGAGCAGACCTTTTCTGGCGCTGACAGTGCCATCGCTCCCTATATTGTGACGAAAGAATCAAACGAACTCAATCAACGTCAGCTTCATGATGTTCTGCCCGAAAAAAACCTTCTACCTACCACTGCTCAAATCCTCACAAAGGAAATTGATCAATTCCTCTATGTGGCCAATATCTATAAAGACTTTGGTGTTAAAAAAGTGAATTTAAATATGGGATGCCCTTACCCAATGGTGGCCAATAGAAAGAAAGGCTCAGGTCTACTCCTTCATCCAGACAAAGTAGAAAAGCTTTTAACGGGAATAAAAGAAAAATGTCCCATCGAATTTACGGTTAAGATTCGCCTTGGGCGTGAGGATGTCTCAGAAATTAAAGAGATCATTCCCATGATTAATAAATTAGAAATTAATGATTTCACAATCCATGCTCGCTACGGAAAACAAATTTATGTTGGCGGCGTAGATCTTGATGCCTTTGAAGAGTGTTTGCCTCTTTTAAATACACCTCCTTGTTATAACGGAGACATAAATACAGTCGAAGACTTCAAGGCCTATAAGGCAAGATTTCCACAAATTAATCGCTGGATGGTGGGACGCGCGGGACTTTCAAATCCAGCACTCATGGCCCAAATCAAAGGTTCTAAATTTAACGAACAAACCTATCTGGCAAAATTCATTGAAATGCATAAGCTAATGACTGAAGAATACCTTTCGATGGATAATGCTAAATCAGACTACCTACAAAAGATGCGTGGCCATTGGCTTTACTTCAAAGATATCTTTGAAAACGAGCACAAGGTTTACAAGAAAGTGAAGAAGGCTAAATCCATCGAGCACTACAATGATGTCGTTGAATGGATCTTTGAGCAGGATCTTAATTCTAATTTCATGGATTAATTTTTTTGTCATTACCTAAGTTACTGTAATCGTAAAAAAAGAATAGCGCGAACTAGGTTGAATAGAACCTCTCCAATCAATGATTTAAAACTAAAATTATCCTCTTACAGAGTATTATTTATTTTGTTTAACACACCAATTGAAAATATCGTTTGTCATTTTACTTAAAGGATTTCGATGATGGTCAACTTCATCTCTATAAGTATTAAAAATATACTTATATAATAGATCTTCAGTAATCACATGACCTTCATCATTCAACAAGTTTTTAGTATATGATAAATCAAAGAGTTTGTACTTATCAAAAACTTCAACAGCATAATCCGTAAATGGTTCATATCTCTCTTGAAGTTTTAAATCCTGGATTTGTTGATTAACTTTAATACAATCTAAACAATCCTCATGATTCTTAGAGCCGACCAATAACTTCTTTGGATAAAGAGGATCTTCCTTTGTAAAATAAAGTGAGAAGTTAAAGCATTTACTAATGTTATCTAAATGTGGATGTAGATGAGTATTGACAGAGAAAGCTGTGTTAGACTTACTCGAGGAATTACAATACTTACACGAGGGAACTAAATTATAGTAGCTTATCGCAAACATTGGAAAATCTGAAATAGGTAAAAAATGGTCCAACTCCGCTCGTTGAATTTTATTGTCACTTGAACCAACAACATAGATAAAATTAATATTACAATAAGGACAAACAAAAAGTCCCTTCTTTACCACTATTTCATACGCGTTCCAAGAGTATCCATTAGCTGTATAGCTCTGTTCGGTTAGATATTTATAAGGAAAAATCTTATTTATTATTTTTTTAAATCTATTGTCATTTTTTTTATATAAATCCTTAAATATATATTTAGGATTATTACCAAATTCATTATTCAAGTTTTCTAATTCTCTAGGCTTAGATACTAAAATATTTTCAAGCTGATTATCAATTTCCTTAAGAAGTGCTACATATTTTGATGCGTTTTTTCTATAATACTTATAATCAGGATAATCTCGTTTTTTTCCTCTTGTATAAAAGGTCATCATTTTGGAAGTATCTATTTTATTAAAGTTCGTACTTGTAAAATCTTTATAAATTGACTTCAGTACACCATGGTGAATTTCAAAATTTAAATCACGCTTTTGTGGAGATAATATTTGTTCAAATACATGTAGATATATTTGAATAAAATAACGACAACGCTTCTCAACGGCAAAGTAGTGATTATTAGCTGATAAGTCTCGATCTCTTATTTCAATCATTTTTTAAATCTTTAATCTCTTTCATAATTTTCATTAACTCTAATTCTTTTGAACGTATCAAACTCTGAACAGACAATTTGTTTTTAATTTTCCCCCAAAAATAATTACGTAAAATATTATCTGAAATTTTTGACACAAAAACTTCTAATTCATTAATATGTTTCTCTATACCTTCTTCAGACTCAACTAGCTTTAAATAGTGTTCAATTTTCAACTTAGCAAAGTCACCTACAAATCCATTTTTCAAGAAATATTCGTTTTTTAACAAATCGCCAATGTTTGCTGCAAAGCTATTTTTCAAACAAGGGCCACTACCGTTCCCAGGCTCAAAGCCGAGAATATTCACTGTGTCACCAAAAATATCACTTAGTACAAATGGGGAATGAGTTGCTAAAATTATTTGAATATTATCAATATTAGTTAAAAGCTTAGAAGTTTCTTTAAGAAAAGTAGTAATAAATGATTGCTGATAAAGAGGGTGATAAAAGGCTTCAATTTCATCTAAAAGTATTATTACATTTTTTTCATGCTCACTATCTTGCTCTATTAACGTATTTACATAATTAAGTCTGTAGAAGAGTTCGAACATCTTTTTCTCCCCAGTACTCATACCATCAACATAGAGACGAAGTGCATTTATTCCTCTAAACAGCTGTTTATATATTCTTAAAAACTCTACTTCATATTCGTCGAAATTCTCAAAGATTAATTTATCTTTATGAACATTCAAAGATTTAAAATCTTTACGAACAAATCGAAAATAATAATAGTCTTTAATCATTCTAGGGGCTCTGTATTCAGAGTTCTCAAATGCAGATAATAGCTCATCTAAATCATCTTCATATCTTGTTTTTCTATATTCTTTTGAAGTATAAAAACGAGATAGTAGTACATTTAGATAATCTACAAACAAATTAAATCTCTCTTCTTCAGTCGCACAGGACATCACATCCTCAAAAACTGCACACAGTATTACAATCTCATCTAAAATATCCCAAAAATCATAACTGCTAAAAACTTTAACATATAGATTATCAAAATAACTAAGTACTTCTTCAAAGTTTGATATAGTTGTTTTATCTTCGTAACCACTATCATCAGACAATATACGTTTCTCAAAACTACTTAAAAATTTAATTAAATTTCTAACTGTATCTGATGAAACCAGAAGGTTCATTCTTAATCTTTTTATATGTCCGGCATTTCCGTGCCAAATAACATACTGTAAAGCTAAATCTTCTTCAGCGTTAAAAAAACTTTCAACATCACCCTTTCGAGGATGAAGAAAAGATTCTGTAATTACAGCTCCTCCAGAACGAACGAGGAAATTAGTTGATATATTATAGTATGTATTTTTATATGTTGATCTTGTTTCTGCAAAGTAAGAGATGTGATCGGAAAAAGCAGGAGAATGATGTATAACTGAAAAGTTTAAATTTTGGAGATCTCCATTTTCCTTTGTAATCATTGTATCAAATGAAAATAAACTATCCAATTGACTATCAATACAATAAAGCCTTTTATCCTTTTCATAAACTACGACATACTTAGTATCCAACAAGGACTTTTTGTCATAGATAACTTTATATAAAAAATCTAATGCGGTTGTCTTCCCTGAAGCGTTGCCACCGACAATAGCAGAGACATCTTGAACAAAAGGTCTCGAATTATAGCGAGTATTATAAAACCCATTGATTGTATCATTTTTTTTGACAGAGAAAAACATCTTCTCTTTTTTCACTGTATAATTGCTTGAAAAATTGAATTCTTGATCTTTTAACACCTGATAAGAATTGATCCACATATATATTAACTTCAACTAAACTCCTCGTTTCATTACAAGTTAATTTGATTTAAAGCCTCTAGATCAAATCAGACTTGAGTAGTTTTATTAATGGATAGATATTATTAATATTATAGTATTTTAAGTTCTCAATCAAAAAAACACAAAGTTAATAGCTGACTTTTTACTAGTTATATAAAATCAGAAGGAAAGCCCCCGGAATCTCATCTAACTTGACTACAAACACGAATTAATAATATTTCACAGAAAGCTCTGACAAACGAAGGGGCTATATAATAGGATCTCTCCAATCAATAATTTCGAGACCTGAAGTATCGATCGAACCCTTAACAAAGACATGCGGTATCTTACCCCATGCAGGTGCACTTCTTTCGCCTCTGCTTTTCCAATCTTCATAGAAGCTCAAAGCTTCAGGAGGTACAATTTTAATTTCGTCATAAGTATCATGATTAATAATTTCAAAACATGAATCGGGGTCTGTCTCTAGTCCGAATTCATACTCAGGTCTATTCATATCAAAGATTACCAAGTCTAACTCTTTTAAGCTTGAAACTGGAATCTTAAAGAATTTTACCGACTTATTAATATCAGAAAATACTGACTTTAATGCTTGAAATACTAAAGAAGGGTGTATGGATGAACAATGCAGAACCTCTCCTCTGCGACAGTTCAACTTAGGAATATTCTTGAGGGGAAGCTTTTTACGTTTAGGATGATCATCATATTTTTTTATTTCCGATTCAAAAATATGTGGCATTTTCTCTTTTAAATCAAAGAGAGGGTGCAGCCACTGACCTTCAAAATCCACTGGTACCCCGTGATATATAAATGATGCCATATAACCCCTCTCTTCTAAATCAAACTCTTAACAAGTAGTAAACACGGATTATGCTCATCCCATAGAGTTGGAAAAACTTCGAGTTTCTTAAAGTCTAGGGCCTCATAGAAGAGCCTCGTCTTCTTATAGTACTCATCTTCACTTGAGCTATCGACAGTCTTCACTTGTAGAAACTCAAATTTCTTTTGTGCCATAACTTTTTCAGTTTCTGCGACAAGCATTTGTCCTATCCCCTTGCGATGATTGCTTGAAAGAATTCCCATGACATAAATTTCACAACTAAATTCACCATGCTCTTTGATACTTTAAAAGCCTATTGCCTCATCACTTTCGTAAGCGACAAGCATGGCCATTTCTTTAGACTTATTTACATAATCAACAATCGCCTCTTCAATTCCAAACCACTTTGGAAGTGAGCGCAGGATTGTGTTGCAGATGTCAGGGTTTCCACTTTCTAAGAATTTAATTTCCATAAATAGATTATAACTCAAATCCTATAATTGTCACAATTCAGTCTAGACCCTAGTTACTAGAAACCTGTTTTAAAGTTTATCAGCTATTAACTTAGCTGTTTCATTTAACTTGTCTCTTGATGACTCATCAGGATCAGTGCCTGAAAAGCCCATTCGATGACCGTCGCCTGTGTACCTTGGTGCGATGTGAAGATGAGAGTGTGGAACTTCTTGGCCGGCGATTTCTCCGTCAGAAAGAAAAAGGTTCGCTCCCTCGCAAGGTATGTCAGACTTCTCTATGGCCTTGAGTATATTTTGAGCTACTTTAAACATCTCAGCAACCATATCACTATTTACGTAAGAGAATCTCTCATGGTGCTCGTTAGGGATAACAAGTACATGCCCTTTATTAATCGGATTGAGGTCCATGAATGTCGTGACCTTGTCACTCTTGTAAACAAAGCTGGCATCAGCTTCACCTTTTAAGATTTTACAAAATATACAGTTATTCATTACAACTCCAAAAGATTAATTAACAGCAAATGCTTTTTTTATATATTCAGATAGAATCATTCTTTCCACCATCAAAACTAGCATCCAGACCGCAAGTATTAAGCCAATAACAAATGCTAAGCGACTACGTCTTCTAAAAAACCTCGAAATTAAATATGCTAATCTGAAAAACAAAAAGCCGAAAGAGAATGAATACTGATAGTGAAAACGTTGACTGAGAAGCTTTATTACACTTGCTGTTTCTTTATTATAATCCTTTTCATTCTCAGCTTTTAAGTATTCGATTATTGCATTTTTCTGCGTTTCAATTAAGTCCCCCGACATTTCACGATGCGCCTGACTTAGAAGATCAAAAGCTATCTTTTCCTCAGGTGTGAACTTCTTATCCATGTGTAGAAGTGATCGCGCTAACTCTAATGTAGCGCCTCGATGATAAAAATTATCAATTGTTTTAAATACAGAAAGATAGCTTCGCTTAGGATTTGTTATCTCACCTATTAATTCACGTGCTACTTCTTCACTAAAATGAGACTTGATAAACTTTGTTAGAAAGCGAATTTCGTACGGATGAATGTCGTCATCAACGCTTGCTAGACTCAAAAGGACTTTAATTTGTTTTGCTCTTTCTATCTCGTTCATAAGAGTATTATCATACAAATAAAAAACATTTCAACAATATTAAATGATGTTAAAATAAGTCATGAATCAAAAAATCGCCTTTCTTCTAATTCTATTCGCTTTAGGGTTATATAGTTTTTACTATTGCCCAAATGACCTAGAGATTGGCCATTACAATCGTAAATATAATGATGGCAAAAGAACTCTTAAGATAGCACACGTTTCAGACCTCCATACTAAGGGCCTAGGAACAATCGAAAAGAAAGTAATTTCAGCTCTACAAAAAGAAAAACCTGACATAATAGTTATCACAGGAGACTTAGCGACGCCTGATGGAACATATGAAGGTTACCTTGAAGTCCTAAGAAAAATGAAAGCCCCTCAAGGAGTCTATTTTGTCCAAGGCAATTGGGATATATGGGAAGAACTCCCAAACAAAGAAAAATTATTCCAAAAAGCAGGTATTATCGACCTCACGAATTCAATGAAACAAATAGACAAAGATTTAAACTTGATTGGATTTGATGACCTAATTGGAAAACCTGCAACTAAATTATTAAAGAGTGTAGATAGTTCTCTACTAAATATAGCTCTCTTTCATACTCCTGATTTCTTCGACACAATTCCCAACTCAATCCCCCTCTCTCTCGCAGGACATTCACATGGAGGACAAGTAAGAGCTCCATTCTACGGCCCTTTATGGACTCCATATGGAACAGATAACTACGTTTCGGGATGGTATAAAAAGGAAAACAAAGAACTCTTTGTCAGTCGGGGTATTGGCAATTCAATTTTACCGATAAGGTTTAATTGTCGTCCAGAGTTGGCGTTAATTGAGATTCATTATTGATTAAATTCAGAGACTCAACCGACAATTCATATGATTTCATTAATATTTTAAAAAAAGATTTGAATCCACTATTAATATGATTTTGAGAGAGTAAGCAAAACTGTTATAATTTACTTAATGTCCGGTCGTTTAATTTTGTAAACAGCTAGCCCCCCTCTGAATTAATAACTCATATAGAAAAAAGAAAAGACATGAATAAAATCATTTTAGACACTAATGTAATTATCAATCATCTTAATTCAATTATAAGTTTATCAAGTGACTACAAAGTATATATACCTGACTTTATTATTACTGAATTGAACTTCATATCTAGGCGTAAGAAAGAGTATAAAAGCATACTTGAACTTGTAGAGAAATTAATTGATGATGAAGTTTTTGTATTATTGAAAAACAAAGAAATAGACGATGAGCTTTTACTCGAACTTGATTTAATCGATAATAATAAAGTAAACACGATTTCTCACTTAGATAAAAAGTTACTATCCTTAGCCAAAAAAAAAGAGAACAAATCGAATAAGATGACTCTTGTTACTGACGATAAAATTCTATTAAACATATCTAAAGTACTAAATATTGATTCAATTAACTTCAATAAATTAAAAAAAGAAAACTCAGATTCAGATTCAGTTAAAAACCCTAGCGATGTCTCTAAAAATGCAGAACTATTGGAGCTTGCAGAAGTAGCAAATCGCGACGTTAATAAATCAATTGCAATAAAGATCATTCCTCTTATCTTGGGTTTGTTTGGTATAATTTTAACTTCATTACCATTTCTAAATGATTTTATCTTTCCTGTGTTAACAGAGATAATAAATCAATTGTCTACTATTTACTTAAAGTCATTAAAGATGGGAATTGTCGGTTGGCTATTAAACCTTATATTTGCATTACTATTCCCATTCTTTTTATTTTACGTTAGAAGTAAATACCGTTTATACTATGGTGTTTTTGAACTCCTATTAGGAATAATTATCACAACTGGTTTTTTACATCAAACTGACGGAAATCAAGCAAAGAACAATATCTTAATCTTGGTAAAAATTATTTCCGGTATCTATTTTGCGATCAGAGGCATGGATAATATAGACAAAGCCATCCTTGAGGAAAATGTGCCAAAGCTAACTACAGTCTGGAAAAATTTGTTCCATAGTTAACACAGGCAACAACATGATTTTTGGTTACTGTCTAGATTCAAGTTACTAGCGTAACTTTTTTATTATGATAAACCTCGAAGTAATGAATAAGATAGTAAATAGGCCCATCAATATCATTTCCAAACATGACGTAATCAGCATAGGTCCTTAAGCTAAAAAGCAAGGTTCCTAAAGGAAGAACGAATCTTAACAAAATATATTTTAAACGTGATACCTTCTCACTAGGAAATAAGAATCGTAAAGCTTTTCTAAAATTAAACATAATATCTCCTATTAGATATCTAAAGTTATCAACTCAGGCGCATTACCTTTACGCGTAGTCAACGATTAAGCACCTAGAATATTTTCTCAATCATTCACCTTGGAGACTTATAAGGAGTTATTTGTAAACTAATCTTACCCTCAAAATTTGGATTTTCTTTAAGAAATTCATCAAAAACAGCTTTATTAATCACCCATCTTTCAATTAATGGTTGTCTAAAATAAGGATCAAATACTTCTGACTTCAATGGACCATGGAAGCGCTCATATCTTACAATGCATTCTCCCCCCTCATCTATATACCTCAATGGGTCTTCATCACTTACCTTGAGCTCCAATGATTTTAAAAACCAACCACAAAGATCAACTCTTATCATGGAATACTCTGATAACCCCCCTCCTTTCCAAGCAACCCATTCTTCTGAAAAATCACCAAATGGTTGCTCTATTTCAAAATATCTAGAAAAAGATCGCCCATTGAATGAAGACGGCTGCCTCTTGGTCTGTGGATTTTCAATATCAAACTTCGTTCCCCATGAAAAATATAGCTCTATATCAAATTCCCTTGTATATGACGAAATAAAGCCAGCAACAATTATCTCATCGTCACTTACTCCGTTATTAAGTGCCTCTATTAATTCGTTCTTCAATGCTTGATTACATTCTGCCTTCCCCAAAAGATCCTTAACATCAGGACTTGGAGGATATTCAGCGGCATCACAGTCTATAATCTGCGGACTCTCAAGTATCAAAAATGGGTCATCTGACTTAAGTAACGCTAAGGATAAATATTCAGCCATAGTTTCATCAAGTGACATATCAACTAAATCATCCCCCAATGTTTCATATAAGGATATTAGATCTGATTCAGTAGAAACCTGCATTCCTCTATTATATGTCGATACTTTAAAGTTAAGTGGTATTTCATAATCTTTCTTCAAACTTCCCTTCAAAGACAAAGCACGAGATGCAAGTGCATCAACATTCACATTCGGAAACAGAAATTTAAGGTGAGTAAGTAAAAGCTCAACAGAAGAATATCCTGAAGCTAATGACCTCGATCCAAACTTCTCAGCTTTTGTAATAATAGCTTTATTAACATTTAGAGCTTCATGTTTTTTTGAACTTCTATTGTAGGTCCATTTAACTTTTTCACCACCTTCAACTCGTGACAATGAGTTTAGATTTATCCAAGCTTGCAAGCTTTCACATAAGAGATCTGATTGATGTGATTCTTCAAGAAACTTTAAGATAACACTTTTACTTCCTGCCAATTCAATGCAAAATCTTTCCAAGAGAGATAAAACTCTCATTCTCACATCAATACGAATCATCTCCCCCTTACTTTCAACATGCTTAAACATATCAGGCTTAACTTTTAACACGGCCCATAGGCCACGTAGGGATGAATAAACTTGTTCAGTAAACCTTGAGTGTAAGAGCAATATGAAATAATTAGTTGTGAAGTCAAACCAGCTATTTACTTCAAAACTCGTATCATTACTATAAGTTGGCACATCTAGGTCAAACGATTCATCTGGGTTTACCCAAGTAGTTAAAACCTCTACCCAATTCAACAAACCTTTTTTTATGTAGTCAGGCTCAATAGACAATGCCCTAAGCCTACAAACATCATCAATATTATTCGATACGGCTTCTATCCAAAGTGGAAGATTTCCTTTGCACTTAGTGTTAATCTTACTCATTGTTTGATCAAGTATTTTCTCAAAAACAACAGATGAATTGATGTGCCAAGAAATAGACTCAACTAAATAATCAAAGCCTTCAGAGTGCCAGCTGTATCCATATGAGTTTTCAAGACATTTTGTAAAAATCTCCAATACCAATTCATCATCAATTTTCCTGTCTTCTTTTTTCTCATCATCTAAAATCTTTCTTAAAGCTCTAAAATAATCAGACCTATTACTCTCATCTAAATCAGTAAGTAAATAATTAATTTTATCCTCAGCGACTCCCTCTAATTCACTTAATATTTCCTTTACCTCTTTTCTATCTTTTCTGCTAAACCATCTTGATTCCTTATGGTAAGAACAGCCTTCAATACTAAACTCGGCTTTACCAAGAGATTTCATCTCTTCAAGTAAATCACTATTTTCTGGTCCTAACTTAAATTTAATTCCATCTCTTAAATCAGCAATAGTGGCCTGATCATCATCACTTGAATATGAAAGAGCTCCTATTGTAAAACACCATAAAGCCTTCAAATCTTCATTCGTATAGCTACAGTCTTCTAAACCTTCAATAATTGATCTGAACAAAACAGCTGCGTCCAAGTTAAACCACTTATCTTCACTATCGCTTGACCTTAAGTTCAAGTAGCTCCAAAAATGATTTGGAGACTTTAAAAACTTCATTTTTAAAACTTCAGAGTCAACATAGGTGGACATTCTATTATCACCAAGTTCATTCGCCATTCGGTTAATAGCTAATACCTTAAGTAAGAAGTCATCCTCTAAGGCTATATCGCTTTGAGAAGCATCTTGTAACCATGACAATAGACTATCAAATACATAATCTTTATGTTCAGAGAACCCAATAGTTCTGCGAGACAAAAGTATGTCCGTTTCTTCAACGACAGGCCTTAACCCCAAGGCTAGGGCCAAAGGTTTAAACCTTTGAACTAAACCCACCCTTTCATTAATACTTGTTTTCCACGCCTCTCCTTTAGTTGAAAAATAGTAAAGATAATATTTTTCAAGGACACCTACTTCATTCTTGTCAGCCCAATATTCCCAAAGTGGCTCCAAAAATCCATTAACTGGCTTTTTTGCCGTAAGCTCTTTCATGATTTCAAAAACAAAGCCCTCTATTTCCACTCCAAAGTCTTTATAAAAATAACATAAACCTTTAAATACAAACCTCACCGACTCATTTAACCCATTTAGAAATACGGAAGATTGTATTTCATAGATACCTACGATGGCTTTAAAACTACTAAAGAAATCATTTTTGAAATGATTAAATACACCTGAGGACTTACGTTTTAAATAAAACAAACGACCTATAAGTACCGCAGCATAATTAAGTCTACAGAATGCATCAGCAGTACGATCATCACGATAGCCAGAAGAATAGATATTCTTTACCTGCTCCGAAATTCCTTCTACAGGCCTCGTGTGCTCAATGTATCCTTTTGAGAATGACATCCATAAGAAATAAACTGCATCATCTGTTCCTCCTTTGATGTCACTTAACATTTCTTCTGTTTTATCTTTAATAAAATCAAATATGCTTGAATCACATTCATTACCTGCAATAATAACAAATGACATAAGTTTAATTTGTGCACGAGTTCTTAAGTTCTCAAATGGAAAATGATTATAAAAAAGAAGTAAGTGAGACCACTTCTTTTCGCTAAAAAGATAGTCTATAGCTTCTTCTAAGTAGTCAGAAAACCATGATCGACTATTTAAAACTTGTCGTAGCCACTTCTTTGCTTCTAACCTAGATGCTCCTTTCAATAGTCCCGAATTAAAAGCTGCAACAACCCATGATTCTTCCTCTAACTTCTCTTCACTTTTTTCTGTAGTTATTACTTCAAGGTCTAGTAATGACGTATAATATCCCAAAGATGCAATAGCATCTTTAAATTCATTTTCTAACCTTCCTTGAAAATCATAAATATCATCTTTATCAAATACAGTAAGGAGATCAACAATGCTCAACTCTGAAAACCATCGTATAAATAGAGATCTAGCTCTATCTTTCTCCTCTAAACAAAAAAGCTCTTCTAAATCTGAAATAACTCGCTCTATCGTATCTAATGTCCACTGACTTTTTGAAAGGACATACTTCTCAGTAGACAGAACTTTCAAGCTAATGTCTGAGTCCCTAGTGTGTTCAAAACTGTAATCAGAATAATCAGTTCCATCTGTAACACGGAGAATCTGTTTAAAGGTATTCATGGCCAAAGTAATATCATGTATATCACTCCAGTCTTTCATTTTAACAGATGACTCAAGTGCCTGTTTTAAATAATTTGAGGTTTCTTCAGTTCTACGTTGTAAAGACCATGCCTCCAATACAAAATCGTTAGTTACAAACTCAACCACACGATTTTGCTCACCACTAGCAATTAACAGATTCGATAAGTCAGCATGCCTAGAGATTCCCATATCACTTTGCTTTTTTAGTAAATCTAGAAGTTTTGATGAAGCATCTTTAAATATCTGGGGTTTACTGCTCAATATAGAATTCAAAAAAATACGAACATCATTATGTAAAACATGATACCCATCTCTATCACTCACAACCAAGGGGTAAAGACTTAATAAATGTTCCTTCCAGAAAGCTTCTGGTATTTCCAAATTAGAGTAAGCTAACTCTAAATGCTTAGGTTGAATTCTTTGACTTAACAAGCAAAGGGAGCTTGCAATGTAGACCTGCTTAGAGTCTTTATTATCTCCTAATTCACTTACTAGCTTACTCCAAATATTATCATAATAAGCATTTAAATCACTTGAGAGGCTTAGTTGTTCTAGCCTTTCTTCGAATTCTACTAAAGAAGAAACCTTTGTTGCCTCCTGAGAGGCGAAAACTGTTGGAAGAGTATTCCCTTTTGTACGGTTTATAACGACTCTTGCCAAGGAACTGGTTTCAACTCCTTCGTAATTTACATTCAAAGAGTCTAACAGCAAAGTAACGTCTTCTAAGTCAAGAATAGGAACATTTAAAGTTTCGACTAAATCATGTGACCTTTTTAACCAAACAGGATAAACCTCATAGCTTTCAGGTGGTTGTCCTGCAATTAAAATATGTATACTTTCAGGTATATGCTCTGGTGGGATTAAGGATGAAAGAAACTTAGAACCTTCAATCCCTGCTCTTGCGGCGTGATCTATTCCGTCAATTGCTACAACAACTTTTGAACCAATTTCATTTGAATACAGTTCACAAAGTCGTAAGACATGACCTCTCATTTCATCAACAGTTAAAAAATCATTAACGACAGGAACATTGAATTTGGCCAAGCGACCTCTTAACTGTTCTCGCAATTGACTTAACAAATCACTCCAAAGAGACTCTGCAGTACACACAATCGAAGAGTCTGTTGAAATCATCGTAGAACTTGGGTCTATTGGCTTAAACGCATGAAATCTAAGATGCACAACAGGGTTAATATGATTTGCTAAAGAGCTAACAAGACTCGTCTTCCCTGAACCAGGGTCACCTGTAAGAAAAGTTACAGGTTTATCAGCTTTTGAAACAATTTTATAAAGATTATCTAAAAAAGACTTTCTGCTTTCAAAAAATGGTGCGGGGGGTGATATATTATGATCACCAATAGTCCTAGTCTCTCCAGCACACACTGCCTTGTATACGTCTTCCGATGTAATTTCTTCTTTTTCTCTATTACTCGTAGCCCATTTTCTTAAAGCATGATCTAACTTTGAAAATATTGAATAAACTCCCTCGCTTGGGACTCCAAAGACAACTTCTATTTTTCTAGAGATTTCTTGCTCTAATTCTACAAGATTAGGCATGTTGGTTTCTAAATGCAAGCCTCTAAGAAACTCAACTTTATCATCACCTTGTAACTCAGATAAACAAGCTATAAAAAGGTTTAAGGCATCTCTAAATTCATCATTCACTTCAAGGTCATCTATACTTGATATTGTATCGAGTTGTGATTTAATTAATTCCCAAAATTTATCTAGAGCAGGTATTTTTGTACTATCTCTTCTTTTACTAGTCCTTGTACCAATTCTCCTATTGGTATTTATTGTTACAGAAATTTTAGTATACGCTCTCTTCCCTTCTAACCATGCCTTTGCCATTTGCTCCAACAAAGATTCCTCTTCATCACTTGGCCTGATAACCAAATCACTAAATGTAATAGTGTCATCTGCCCGAGTGTTCTTAACTTGAATACATTCCAAAGAACCATCTGCCATAGACAAAACAACATCATCTATGCCGGTAAACCCGTGCTTCTGTAATGTAACTGATTCAATTCCATTATCAATATTAAGCATATCAAGAATTTTTCTTTGCCCTACAGTCCATTCGTAAAAATATGGATCACCTATGCCAGCAGATGCACTCATACATAACTCCAAAACAACAATTCAAACTTTGTCCCTGTCAGGATACTTCATTTTAATTTTTAACAGTTTGAGTTTTAGGTGCTTTTTCGTTGACCACACATAAAAAACACACCGACTTCACTACCCATCACAAGCACATCCCTTCGGCTGATAACATTGGTACGTTCTCGATATACAAGAGTTCCCACACGCTTTGCCTTTACGACATACTTTGCAACAAGCACTATTCACTTTATTAAAATTATAATTTTGATGAGACTTCTGATACTGAGTTGAACGTGACGCTCCAGAATTGTGACAATGGTAATCACCAGTCTTTCTATTATTGTGGCATCCTGAAGAATTTGTTCTTCCAGAATGGGCCAAAACATTTATTGAAAAAATAAGAATGATGAATACGATAAAACTTCGAAACAAATTTATCTCCAAATAAAATATAATGAACCCCATCGCCATTCCCCACCCAAAACTTAACCCACACCCACCACCAAAACCCCAACAATTCCAACCACATACACACCATCTCAAACCACCCCAATAACAAAATGAACACCTTACAATTCCAATCTAAACTGCACCTCAAGATTTTAAAGTCAAAAAAAGTTCAAATAAATTTTCGAAAATGTTAAGCTACTCCTCACACAAAAAAGGATTTTCAAAGTGCCAGAATTACCCGAAGTCGAAACCATCAAATCACAAATCTCACACGTTCTCCCAATGGAGATCGAAGACGTCGCATACTCGGACGTGAGTGATTCGATTGTCAAAGACCGCGACTTCAACCCGCAAGGCATGACTCTTGAGCGAGTGGAGCGCCAAGGAAAAGTTCTGCGCTTCTTCTTCACTGATCAAGACGGAAATGAATGGCGTGCAATTTCAGGTTTAGGAATGTCGGGATCGTGGCGAATTGCCACGCAGCCAATTACAGAAAAGCACACGCATATAAAACTCATTGGAACAAATGCCAAAGGCCCTCTGCACTTGGGCTACATCGACCCGAGACGCTTTGGAGTCTTTCACCTCTACTCTCCCCCAAATGAAGCGACTTGGCTTACGCGCTTAGGACCTGATGTTTCTAAAGCAGAGTTCACACTTGAGTATCTTTTGATGCTTAAAAAAGAAAGGCCTAATAAAGTTTTAAAACCGTTTCTTTTAGAGCAGAACTTTTTTTCAGGTGTTGGAAATTATATGGCCAGTGAAATATGCGCCCGTGCGGGAGTGCGCCCGACTCGTCGTATGAAGACACTTACAAAGCTTGAGCTTGAAAAAGTTTATCTGGCCGTAAAGATTGTTCTTGATGATTCCATTAGCACAGGTGGCACGACTTTTTCAGGGGGCTATCAAGATGCGTTTGGAGAAAAAGGTGAAGGCGTAAAAAACCTCGTTGTCTTCTATCAAAAGATTTGTGGGCTCTGCAAAGAAACAGAAGTTAAGAAGATCACACTTGCTCAGCGTGGGACTTACTACTGCCCTCACTGCCAGAAATAACTCCTCCTCTATTCAACCACAAGATAGTCTGCAATCTTATAGTGATTCAATTGATTCACAAGATAGAGTCTTCCCTTCTTTGTGATCACACGAAAGAAGTCATTTCCAATTTCAGGATCGCGAAGCTTTTTTCGAAGACGACTAAGGCTCACATCCATGGTGTTCTCACTCGTTGAACCAAAGAGAATGTCTGAAAGCTTTCCCTTTTCTCCATTACCCGCGCGATTAATGAGACGAAAGAGTTCCATATCTGTGCGGCTTACGACGTGAAAGAGTTTATAGATTTCCATTAAGTGAAAGCGGCCAAAGAGGGCCTCAATATATTCATCTTCTCCCATACTTTTTAGTACACAGAGATTGCCCCCCAATGGAAGGAAGCGGTTAAGATTGCGCTGAGTGAAGTCATCGACAACATAGACATACTTAAGAGTTGTGTATTTTATTTCTTCGATGAGTTCGTCTGGGATAGTATCGAGTTCAACAATAAGAAGTTCGCCTACTCCAGTTTGAGAAGGTATTTCATCGAGATACTCAATAGGAAGTCCGAATGCTTCTTCAATAGCATCTGCATAAAAGAGTTTTCTCTTATCTGTGGTGTAGGCCAAAATTTTCATTTCTACCTCCAAGTAATTTTACTTGAAAGCACTTCATTGAAATCTTAATTTTTTTCTAATAAATATTTTGGAATTTCGTAATTCGTTAAACGACTCACTATATAGAGCCTTCCACTCTTTGTGATAATGCGAAAGAAATCATCTCCGATTTCTGGATCACGTAACTTCTTTCTTAAGCGGCTTAAGTTAACATCCATTGTGCTCTCACTAGTCGAGCCAAAAATGAGTTCACTTAGTTTAGACTTCTGTCCATTGCCGGCCCTTAGAATAAAGCGAAATAATTCAGTGTCGGTATGACTAACAAGATGGAGCATCTTGAACATTTCCATTTGATGGATACGGCTTGTAAGAATTTCCATGAAATCTTCAAATGGTGTGCCCTTAACTGCAAAGAGGTGTCCACCAATTGGTAGCAGGCGATTAAGGTTATGTTGTTTAAGTGTATCAACTAGCGTGACAAATTTAACTCTCGTGTACTGTGCCTGCTCAATAAATTCATCTGTGATTTCATCTAAATCTAAAATGAGAATTTCACCTGGAGGAAGTTCAAATGGAAGCTCCTCTAAATACTCAAACTTGGCACCATAGAGGGCCTCTATTTCCGACTCCCTAAAGATTTTCTTATGATTAGACGTGTAAGCTTTTAATTTTATTGACATAGTAAACCTTACGTATTTGTAAGTAAATAATATTGCCTAAACATATTATCATCATGTTGTACCAATAACAATAGTTGGTAAATAATAAAACTGGAGGTTATGGATGAAAGAAAGAAGAGTGTTTGAGAACATCGCTGAATTAATTAGAGTCAAAAGACGTTCTTTATCACCTAAGGTGTCACAACAAGGATTGTCGTACCGCCTAGGTTATAAGAACGGACAATTTATAAGTAATATTGAACGCGGACTATGCTCTGTGCCACTACGTTCACTGAATACGGTTTGTAGTGTTTTAAAAGTATCGAAAGAAGAGCTTAAAGAAGTACTTCTAAAAGATTACGAGCAAACGATTGATAATTATTTCGCGGAAGCGGCCCAACAAGAACAGGCCAGCGCGAGTGTTGAAGCGAGGGACGCTTCAGCATCTAGTGACAAGGAACTGAAGGGAAATTTTGAATTTGCCAGCAGTTTAGTCATCTAATATAGGGTGACTCGATTACCCTCAGGTGTACTCAACAAGCACTTCGATTCAATATAATCTGAGTGCACCTGAGGAACTTTTTCAAATCAAGAAATTTAGGCCATAATGCTCTCACATAAAAGCACACGCATTCGAGGTCTAAATGGAAAGCCAATCCCCATTACAAAAACTAATTAATCATTTTAAAAATAAGCGCGGCCAAATCTATACGGCCTCATTTTTTTCAGTCTTAAATAAAGTATTCGACATTGCTCCTCCCCTATTAATCGGTCTTGCCGTTGATACCGTTGTTAAACAAGAAGACTCATTTCTTGCGGGCATGGGAGTCTCAGATAAAGTCCAGCAAATCTATATCCTAGGTTTTCTAACTTTTATTATTTGGGCCCTAGAGTCCCTCTTTGAATACCTACTTAAACTATGGTGGCGTGGACTGGCCCAAGAAGTTCAACACGATCTTCGCATGGAGGCCTATGACCATCTTCAAAACCTGCATATTTCTTTTTACCAAGATAATAACTCTGGGAACTTAGCGACCATTCTTAACGACGACATCAACCAGCTAGAGCGCTTCTTAGATGTTGGGGCCAATGATATTATCCAAACCCTGACGACAGTTGTTTCAATCGGTGGAATCTTCTTTTACCTTTCGCCGCAAATTGCCCTACTATCACTAACACCAGTGCCATTTATTCTTTGGGGAAGTTTCTACTTTCAAAAGAAGGTACAACCTCGTTATCAAAACGTAAGAAGTGAAGCAGGACTACTTGCAAGTATGCTTGTGAATAATATTGCAGGGATGATGACGATTAAGTCATACGTTGCTCAAAAGTTTGAGTACGATCGCCTAGAGAAGCAATCAAACCAATATGCTAAGGCCAATAAAGATGCCATTCGCGTCTCTTCTTCTTTTAGCCCAATCATTAGAATGGCCGTTCTGTGTGGATTCCTTTTTACACTCATCATCGGTGGTATCGACGTTCTTGATGGAAAGCTAGAAGTTGGTTCATACTCTGTTCTAATCTTCTTAGTACAAAGACTACTTTGGCCACTAACAAGACTTGGTGAAACTTTTGATCTCTACCAAAGATCGATGGCCTCAACGAGCCGAGTGATGGAGTTAATTGAAACAGAAGTAAAAGTAACTGATGGCGGAAAAGAACTTGAAGAGTTTAAAGGCGCTGTCGAATTTAGTGGCATCAATTTTAAGTACGATGAAGAAGACAATACAGGCCTTAAAGATATCAATTTAAAAATTGAAGAAGGACAAACCATTGCCCTTGTAGGCCCTACAGGTTCTGGAAAGTCCACAATGCTAAAACTTCTTCAGCGCTTCTATGATCCACAAATCGGGAGCGTTAACTTTGATGGCCACAATATTAGAGATCTAAAACAGAACTCACTTCGCTCACATATTGGATTTGTCTCTCAAGAGACTTACCTCTTTCATGGGACGGTCTTAGAAAATATCATTTATGGCTCGCAAGGTGCATCTGAAGTTGATGCCATGAGAGCGGCCAAGCTTGCGGAGGCACATGACTTTATCGAGCTTCTGCCTAATGGTTATCAGACTATTGTTGGTGAGCGAGGACAAAAACTATCAGGTGGTCAAAGGCAACGTATTGCCATTGCTCGTGCCATCTTAAAAGACCCGAAGCTTTTCATTTTTGATGAGGCCACAAGTGCCATCGATAATGAAACAGAAGCGGCCATTCAGCGCTCTCTTAAGACAATCACGAAAGGGCGAACAACAGTCATGGTTGCCCACAGGCTTTCAACGATTATTCATGCCGATCAAATCTGTGTTTTAAATGATGGAAAGATTGAGCAACGTGGAACGCACGAGGAACTAATCGCTCAAGAAGGCTTATATAAAGCCCTTTGGAGTGTTCAGACAGGAACGGCCTAGAAAGCAAACTTTAATGAAGAATAAATGGTGTCGTTAGCTCGATAAGCTGACCAATAAGAATTCTTATTTGGCGATTTAATCAGCTCGGCACCTAAATTTAAACTAGCAGCACCACGCCAGAAAGCATAAGTCGCTTCGGCCTTTAAGATAATATCATCGCGATCAAAGTCATACTTTAAATCCCCCATCACATTGATGAAGTCATTAAAATAGTAACGCCCACGCATACCAAGAGCATTACTCCACTTGGCCGTATCAGAGAAGAAATCATCTGATCCACGCTCATTATTAGTAAGAAGGTTGATATAGTTTAAAGAAAACATATAGTAACCTTGATTGACGTTAAATGAGAGTGAAGCGTAACTTTCTCTTTCGTAGTTAGGTTCGATATTAAAATACTCTGATTCGAATTTCTTATTTTCTTCACGGCTAAAGTCAACAACCTTAAAGTCATTTCCAAAAGTCGCTGTTGGATCACTCATATCAACACCGGCAACCATTTGTACGTCACCTAACTGCTGCTTATATTGAATCCCATAATAAAGATGGTGGTTAACCACTGGAGAAGCATCAACTGCAATAACGTCGCGATCTTGGTCAAAGCGAGCATCAGCATTCATCTGCAGACTATTTTGTGGCTTATAGATAAAGAAGGCCGAAAGCTCAGAGCTCTTCTCTTCATTCGTTCCTGAAAGTCTAAATCCAAGAGACTTATTCTTTACAACATCATTATAGATATTAGGCATATCAATTGTGTAATAAAGAGGAAGAACATTTCCTTCAAGTACCGTGTACTTTGGAGGAAGCCTTACCCACTCACTCTTACTCGAAACACTTCCATTTTCAATCTCTAGCCCTGGGTTCATCCCTGGAACAAAGAAGTATGAGAAGAATACCGAGAAGTTGAGATTCTTATTAAATTTGTGATCGTATTGGATACCGACTAGACCTTCCTTCTTTTCAGAAAGTAGATAGAAGCCTTGATTAGGATTAAGCGTACTAAGAAGCCAGTAGTCCTCGTTCTCATTCCACCTAAGAAGTTGGCGTCCAACAGAGATGCGATTATCTTCATCTTTGAACTCGATATAAGCTTCTGGCATTGAGAAGTTAAAGGCCGGCTCTTTTGTTACATAGGCCCTAGCAGCGAATTCACCGTAAACCTTACCATTCCACGCTCTCGTTTCGTAATTCCCTTCAATTTGGGCCCAGTCGTCATACTCTGACTTCTTAGCTGGGTCATTTAATCGTTGGAATTTTTCGTAAGATACACTTCCGTCAAGCTGTGCGTAGACAGCAAGGCCAGATAGCGACACGCATAATAATGTAATTTTCTTGATGAATTTATTCATTAAAGTTAATTAAATCAGAAAAGATTCGTAAATAGAAGCTTTTAACTCGGATTTGGTAGCTATTACCGTGGGTGTTAACACTTTTGACAGTATACCGTTAGGAATTGTGCATACTTTTAACGCAACTCGTAAAAACATTTCAAAATATTCGGTTATTCCTTTTCATTTAACTAGAAATTTTCTAGAATTTGGGTGAGGGAATTATGATTAAACACACTAAGTTATTGAAATTACGAGATTTCATTGCCTACCTCCTGGTAGCACTACTAGTTTCGTCTTGTGGTTTCGTCAATGATGACCCTGTCGAAGGTGCAGACATCGCTGAGTACGACGGAATTTCAGCTAGTTGCAAAATTGACACGGATCGTATCAAAAAATTATTTGAAGTTAATATCGAAAAGGACCTTAATTGCGTCCAAGATACTCTGAATAAATTCAAATATGTTGAGTCCAGAGATAATCGTTTCTTCTTCCGTGAAGATATCGTGAAATTTGCTCGCAAGTATATGGATAGCCCAGCTGGTTCGGCCGACGATATTATTGAAGGCCTTGATCTTCTTTTCAAGCTGAACACTCTCCTTCAAAGAGATATCCCAGGACAGATGTCTCGTACAAAGATTGATTCTTTCTTTCAAATCCTAAAAGAATTTAACCGCTCAGCTGTTAAGATGGTAGCGACTGTAAAAGAGCTACAGGATGTAAAATCAAAAGAAGATTACTATAAGACCTCTGCTATTTTAAGAGCACAGGCCGATGCCTTTTCTTCAAACCTTAATGAAATCCTTCAACAAATTCCAGGCCCAGCACAGGCCATCGATATTCAAAGTCTAATCCTCGACATTACAAGAGACCTTAAAGACTTCAAACTTGGTAAGGAACTTCTAAACTCACTACTATTTGCTAAGAAGCTATTTCTTGGTGGTTCACGTATCTACGTTGACTCTGATGAGTTTGCCCAACTTTTTACTTTCTTCCCAGTTTTCCTACAAAACACAATTGATATCTTCTTCCTTAAAAAGGAATACTTTGAAGATGGTTCTGAATACTTCAATAAGCTTGCAAATAACCTAGAAGAGCTAAAGCTCTTTGTTTACGAGCACCAGAAAGAAGAAAATATCATTACGATTGCCGATATCAACAATATCATCGATGAATTCTTTAACGAAGATGATGACTTTATCTCAACAATTCTTGGAACAAATAAAGATACTAACGTTAAGCTTAAGTCACTTATTCGTTATGCAAAGAGAGACCTGATTCGTGGAAATCCAGAAGTCTTCTCTTATGCAGATGTTGAGCTTTCACTTGGTGTTGTTAACGTTGCTTTAAGATCTTTTGAGTCAGTAAATATCCTAAATGATCTTGTTAAAGAGATCGAAGATAAGGACTTTAATAGAAAGGTCGAAATCAAGAAGCAATTCCGTGCAGAAGTTGGACGCCTAAGTGAGAATGCGAAGAAGCTTTTAGACGAAGATATCTCAATTCCTCGTAACCACGAGATGAATGTTCTGAAATTCGCTAATGACACAATCAAGCTTTACGACATTGATCTTATCGAAGACGTTGTTAAGTCTTTTATGGCCCTAAAAGTTGTAACGACTGGTGGTAGCCGTGAAACACTTCTTTTCCCAGAGCTAATGACACTTCTATCGAAGACAGATCCTCTTGCGGCCCTATTCTTTGACCTGAAGTACCTTGCTAAGGAATACCTAGAAAAGACTCCACTAGAGAAGAATAATTTCTTCCTAGCTCAAGTTAGATCTGTTCAAGACCTTATTCTAAGTGAGCTTGAAAATGACCAAGTTATTACTGTTACAGATATTAATAAGCTGATTGAACAATTCTTTAATAAGCCAGAAGACCTTGATAAAGGGATTGCTATTAAGAATCTTGTTCTTAACTATAAAGATAATATTCTACGACTTCCGCCAGAAGTTGATTATCTTTCATTTAAGCAATTTAAGTCGACTGTAAATGTTGTTGCCATCGTTTATCGCTACCTAGCATTCCTTGATATGCATATTGAGAATGTGAAGCTTTTTAAAGATGACGGCTCAAAGACAGCGAGAAAAGTTATCTCAAAAAAGGAATATGTTAACCAATTCCTATCGATTAAGACTGAACTAGCAAATTACCTTATTGATAAGGACTTCGTTAACCAAGATGGACTTATTAAATCACTTATCGCTCGTCTAAAAGAGTCAGGCGGTATGTTTAAGGAACCATTTAATTGGAAGCTTTACTCAGAGGCCATGGCCCTTAAGGGACTTGTTCTTGGTGGAAATAACCTTATTCTTAATCGTGATGATCTTTACTACTTAACTGAAAAGTCACAAACGCTTGCAGAAGTTCTCTACGATGCATTCTTCACAGACTTCTCAGATGAGACTCAGTCAGTACAGAATACGGCGAAGGTTCTTGAGCTTTTACGTAAGACTCGCTCAATCTTCCACCCTATTACAGAAAAGAAGAATTACTTTACAGCAAAAGAGATTCTTTCATTTGGTGATGAACTAATTAAAGAGCTTAATCGCAGGTCAGATAATCCTAAGGATGAGAGTGAACTACTTAAGCTTTCAAACTTTAAGCGTACATTAATAGACTTCACTCAGCGTATTTTTGATCCAATTCCACGCTCGGAGCTAATGTATCCAATTCCATGTAAACCAAACCCAGCTTACGATGCTGATAAGCAAGGTAGTTCTAAGTGGATTTGTTCAGAGCTAGATCCTCCGGGAAGTGAAAACTTTGATCTTATGATTACAAGTGATGCAGTTAATCGCATCCTTGATATTGCAGATAGTGCATTTGAGACTCTTCTCTTCTCAGACTCGACTTTCCAATTCTTCAACGAGAGAATGAATACGCCTAAGCCGCTATATATTGATCGTCGTGAGTACCCAACGGAAAGAGAAGTTCCTGAGTACAAACTAATCACGAAGAAATCATATGTGGTTCTTATTGAAGAGTTTACGAAAGTTGCACGCGACTACCGTTACTTTAGAAATAAAGACGGTTTCCCAACTTACCAAGCGGATATCGTAAGAAATAAGACTGGTTTTAACTCAATCATGCTCTTTAGAAATGTGCTTCCACATATGCTTGAGGGTTATAAGACTGAAGGCGATACAACTCCTCCAAGACAATCGAAAGGTTTATCAGATAACCAACTTAATAATGCTCTAGTTGGACTGAAGGCCGCTCTTGAAGAGATGGGACTGTGGACAGAGGACTTTAAGACTTTTGGTGAAAATATTCTTCTTCTATCAGATCTTTTCCAAGCGACTTCTGGTGGAGACCTTTTCATCAACCTAGATGAAGTGAGTGAGTTCATTGAACTAATCTTTACTGCTGCAAAGATTACAACTCTGATCGAAGAGAACCTCTATGAGAAAAAAGAGTGCGATACTAGAATTGATGAAGCAGGCTTCTCAGTTATGGACTCAAAGTGTATTCGTACAAAATTCTTTGATAAGTTATTTGGCGAGGAAGAGCTAAATCTTTCTAAGTACTTCCCTCGTCTAAAAGAATACGTAAATAATAACAGCAGAGGTCACGTTGTTGAATTCATCAAAGGTGTCGAGATCTTCTCAAGAAGTGTTGAAGATGTTGATAAGATTTGGTGGAGAAAGAAAGACTTCACACTTGTTATTGGAGCAATGTTAAATATCGAATCGACTTATATTCGTTTTGATAGAAACGCAGATAATAAATTGGACCGTGGTGAATTAGATCGCGGTTACAAGGATGCATATAAGAACGCAATCATTAGTATTGCTAAACTAAAAGGTAAATTAAAGACCTTTGGACGTACAGCATTTTTCTACCTATTAAAGTACCACAAAGACCCAGGTGTGGTTAATATCGCTTGGACTCACGTGTGGTTTAAGAAATACTTCAATGATTTTGAGGCCAAGCGTCTTGATATCAGTGAGCTACTAAGATTCTTAGTAGACAAGCGTAAGCCAGAGGATCCTTCAATTATGTTTAAGGAAGAATTGGCAGCTTGTGCTCTAGGTAGATCTGATGTTGATGAAGATGAGCTAAACGAGATTTTCAAGGGAATGAGCATTGAAATGATCGAAGCACAAATCAAGCAATGTCACGCTGACTACGTTCAATCAAACGGAAGTGAAGCATTTTATGGAAATTTTCATTAATCAAACTGTTGCCATCCTAATCGATGGCAACAATATCGAAAGAAGTATTCACAGCGTAACAAATAACTCAAATACGATGGTTAATTTTGATACGCTCATCCCAAAACTCCTAGATAATCGAGGGCTAAACCGCCTGATCTATTTTAGAGAGGGAAAGAATATCTCTTCTAAACTTACTGAGCGATTACACAATCACTACTACGGTTCGGTTATCCCGTGCCACAAGAGTGCCGATATCCCTCTGACAATTAAGGCGACACAACTTGCCTCGAAGGTTGATACAATTATCATCCTTTCTGGGGACTCTGATTATATCGAGCTTGTTCGCCACTTAAGAGCAGAAGGTGTTCGTGTTGAAATCGCCTCGATCCCAGAAACGACTTCTAGCCTACTTGTGGAAGAAGCGGATTACTATCATGAAATTGATGAAAGTGATTGGTTTGAACTACAAGGTCAATCGAGACAGACTAGGCCTAAGAGGTATAGTAAGAACAAGCGCAACTAATTTAAGACTGTAGAAGGTATCGACTTAAACAAAGCTCAGATAAAGAGTGATCGATTTCCTTTAGCTTCTCTTTGAGATCAGCGACAGGAACAAGTTCTAATTCGATATCTTCGTCTTCATCAAAGTTCTGCTTTCCCTCTGGACGACAATTCTTAGCAAGGTAGAAGTGAGCAGTGTTGCTCATAAAAGCTGGATTTACACTTACTGGACTTAGGCTCTCCCACTCATCGCTGATATAGCCAGTCTCTTCTTCTAGCTCTCTCTTCGCCGCAGCAAGTGGATCTTCCCCGCGCTCAACTGCGCCGGCCGGAGTTTCAATTGTGATGACATCTTTACCAAAGCGGTACTGCTTAACAAGGACGACCTTATTATCTTCGGTAATGGCAACGATATTCACCCAGTCAGCAAGACGGATAATATCATAAGGGCCTGCGCCAATTGGTTTCGTTGGATGAGTTGCAACAATGGTTTCATATAAAAAGATATTGCCGCGGTAAACGTTCTTTCTCTCTTTAATAATCCACTTTTCCATCTTGCCTCCTAGAATTCCATCAGCATGGCGGCATCATTTGGTTTTGTTGCCTCTAGAATCTTCTCATTTGTGCGATCTCTTAATTCAAGATACTTGATAAAAGCATCCTTTCCGATCTTTTCTAAAAGAAGATCATCATATTTCTTTTGAATTTCGCGATCAAATGCCATCTCTTCTTCAGTTGGATTATAAGTATAGTTTTCACCGTACTTCTCTTCTAACTGCTCATGCATTTCTTCAAAGGCCGAGACCTTATCATTAAAGAGACCTTCTCTCATATTCAAATAGTCTTTGTATTCTTTCTCAGTAAGCCCTAGTTCAGAAATGAAGAGCTCTTTTACATTTGTCAGCCACTCCTCTTCAAGACGATCAAATTCTTCTTCTTTAGCCTCTAGTCTTCTTTCAAGATCCTCATCGTCCACGACGTCGAGTTCTAATTTAGTCCCATCACCACTTGCTTCAACGGCCTCAGCACTATCATCATTTCCAGCGGCAATCTTCTTCGCTGGCGTATCCTCAAATTCCACGACTTGAACTTGTGAAGTCATAACATCCTTGGCCTCATTGCCATTAGCTGTTTTTGATTGTTGAGATGTAAAAAAGTAGAAACCACCGGCAGCGATGGCAAGTATGATTATAGCAATTACGATTTTTTTCATAAATTAACTCAAGGTTTAATATTTTCAAATATAATATTAGCACCTAAACGCTTAGCTGTCCTCATTTGTTCTTTAGTTCTTACTGTCCAAAAGACAATATTATTAAAAGTAAAATGCTTGATGATACTAAGCTGTACCTTTGAGTATGTGTCGATATCTAGGCCAATATAGTCTGGCCTGATCACAGGAATGAAAGTCATATTCTCTAAGAGCTTTTGCTTGAGAGGATTAAGAGTCGTGTCACTAAAATCTCTTGTCACAAGAAGGCCAAGAATCACGGCCGGGTAGTGCTTGCGAAACCACTTAAGGGTAAATGGATTAAAGGATTGAATTGTATAATCCCCTTCATAGCCTTGAAGGATCTTCATCACTTCAGACTCAAGCTCACCAGTGTGCTCATAAACCTTAAGTTCGATAATGAGTGGAACTTGTCCGTCTACCAACTCCAGAACTTCCTTAAGGGTTGGAATCTTCTCTTTTGTTTCTTTGATATAGAGTTGTTTTAGGCTATCAAGAGTGTATTGGGAAACCTTTCCGTTGCTGCCAGTAAGACGCTCAAGAGTCTCATCGTGAAAGACTACCACATGGCCATCACTTGATAAGTGTACATCTAATTCAATAGCGTAATTATGTTTAATGGCCGCCTTGAAAGCGGCCATTGTATTTTCAGGTTTTTTGTCGTCGTGTAAACCACGATGAGCAATATAAGTATCGAGATAGAATGCCATTATAATGTTCTTAAGAACATACGAAGATCTGATTTGTCCTCTTCACTAAGTAGTTCGTTCCCCTCTTTATCCGTAAAGATTCGATTATAGTGACCTGCATTTGAAAGTCCAGGTAACTTTGTATTGTAATATGCTTCTCTAATTCGTCTCTCCTCAGGAGTATCCATTCCCACAGGAAAACCATTACAATCAAAATCAAAGTCTAGCATCGGATCAACTGCCGGGATCTGATAGAATTCCTTCACTCGTTTTGATGGTGGAGTCATAAGCTCACAAAGGTTTGGAATTGAGTTATTATGCATATATGGCCAACGGGCCCAGATTCCATTAAGTGGAGGTGGAACATACCCTTTTTGTGGCTCAACTACTGTCTTCATCCACTTAGAGATCGCAAGTTCATTTAAAGCATCAGCAAAGTAGGCCGTCCCTTGATAGCGAAGTGGGTCAGTTCCAACATCCTTAACAGGAGTCTTCTCGTGATAGATAAGCTTTCTTGTTTTAATCTGCTCACTCTTAGACATCAGCCCAGAAAATGGAAGGTCCCAATTCTTTTGATACTCTCCGTGACATTTTTGACAACGGTTTTCAAAATGCTTCTGTCCTCTTTTTGCAGCATCAATATCAATTCGTGAAACATCAAAGAAGTCATCAATGCGAGGCGCTTTTGTCGAGAAGGCCGCAGCAGTAAGTTCCTTAATAATTTCAGGATTATCTTGTAGCCATTTTTCTAGCTCATATAAATCAGTTCCACGCCCAAGCTCATTCCATAAGAAATTTGTAAAGATTGGGTTTCCTGCAACGATTGAACCATCTGATAGCCAACGAGTTTTATACTTAAGTGTCCACCAAGGCATTGGCTTTGAATCAGCAACAGTTGACTTTAGTGGGTTAAATCTTGGAAAGACTTCGTTTAGTCTCGACTTCGATGCATACGCATCTTGCTTTCTGTGAGCAAGCGAGAGTGCAACCTGTGGAAGAGATGTATCAAGTCCTAAAACCATTGGTGAACTAGCACCAACAGAATGAATATTCTTCTTTGTTCTCTTAAGCATTGCTACTTCATCATCTGTAGCATTCGTAACTTTTTGGAAAGTCTTAGTTGGAATAAATGGAAGTAGCTTCTTCGCTTTTACAAAAAGCTCATTGGCCTTAACTGTTTTATTTGTAAGCCCCATTACTGATGTGCCAAAGAGACTTGCAGAGTGGCAAGTGGCACAACTAAAAGTCAGCCCTTTCCCCCACTTCGTATCAACAATACTGGCACCCATATAGTAATCTGGTTTATAACCATCAGGGTAAGGAATACGATAGATCCCGGCCGCATCTTCGTCGTTATACGGGTTAAGGCCAAGCCACTGATAGAAAGACTCAACACTATTAACACCAAATTTCTTTTCACCAAGAGTTGTTAAAACAAAGTTAACAAATTTTTCATCACGAAGTTCAAAGAAATTATTAAAAGCTTCATATGGAATAAGAAGTCCTGTGACACTTACTGGCCAGACCAGTGCATGCTTAAGTCCATCTTGCGTGACTTGCTCATACTCTTCTTGAGAAAGTTGGTAGAGGTTTTCTCGATTCTCACCCTTTTCGATTTTAGCATCACGTCCCCAATTAGGTGCGTATGAAAAGGCCTGTAAACTAATTAACAGTAAAAGTAGTGATCTCATCCTCTCTCCCTCTAAAATTTAAAATAAGATTAGCTTCTTGCGAGTATAATCTTCCATCGCATACGCGATCCCCTCACGGCCAAGTCCAGAATCTTTAATCCCTCCATAAGGCATGGCATCCATGCGAAATCCTGGGACGTTATTGAAGATAATTCCTCCAACATCAATTCGTTGACTTGCTTCCTTCATATTTACTAAGCTGTTCGTAAAAACACCAGCTTGGAGTCCATATTTTGAATCATTTACAAGCTCAATGGCCTCTGAAAATGAGTCATAAGGCTCTAGAATCACGACAGGACCAAAGATCTCCTCTGAAACCACCTTCATATCCAAGTCAGTATTCGTTAGAACCGTTGGTGCATAGATATGATGGTCCTCATCGATAATATGGCCACCACATAGAAGTTCGGCCCCATTTGAGATGGCCTCTTGCACCCACTGATGAATTCTCTCAAGTGCCCCCTCATTAATCACAGGGCCATTAATGACACTCTCATCTTTTGGGTCACCTGAACTAATGGTTTCAACTTGCTCAAGAAATTGCTCCACGAATTCATCAAAGATCTCACTGGCAATGAAAACTCTTTGAGTCGAGATACAAATTTGTCCCGAGTATAGAAATGAGCCCGTAGCAATTTGAGATGTCACGGCCTCCATGTCTTCAACGTCATTAACAATAACTGCTGCATTTCCACCAAGCTCTAGAAGACACTTCTTCTTTCCACTTAAGGCCTTAAGGGCCCAACCAACTTTTGCACTTCCCGTAAATGAGAAGACATTGATTCTCTCATCTTCTAAGAATCTTTGTGCTAGCTCGTCTTCACAGATCACAATATTCACAACACCTTTTGGAAAGCCAACTCGTGAAAGTAGTTTTGCAAAGGCCAGTAAAGTTATTGGCGTTTGTGGTGAAGGCTTAACGATAATGCTACAGCCGACTGCCAGAGCTGGTGCAATTTTATGAAGAGCGAGATTTAGAGGAAAGTTAAATGGTGAGATACCAAAAATGATTCCCTCTGGTTCGTGTCGAACCATGGCCATCTTATCTGCTCCCGCTCCGTAAGAAAGATCAGGAGTTTCACTACTGTGGTGACGTGCCTTCTCTGCTGCAAGTCTAATAGTTTCCACACAACGAGCAATCTCGCCCTTCGCATAGCTAATTGGCTTTCCGGCCTCCAGACAAATTAGATGAGAAAAGAAAGAAGCCTCTTCTTCTAAGAAGTCAGCAAGCTTAAAAAGTAATTTACTTCTTTGTGCGCTATCGAAATTTTGAAACTCCTCAAATGCATTAAGTGAAGACTGAATAACTTTTTCATATTGATAAGAAGCTAAGAGATCCACTTCATTTAAAATACTTTGATCGTATTTATTTAAGACTTCTATTGAGTTCTCACCATAAAGAAATTCATCGTCCACAAATGAGGAACGAAATTGCGAAAAATTTTGCATAAAAAAACCACCTTGCTTAAGGTGGTATTGTATCTATTGTGAAAATAATGGGTCAATTAATATTGCTTAAAAATCGAATTCACTACCTGCATGCTGGGTGGTCAATTCATAATTTAAGGATGGATTATCTTTTAAGAAGAGCTCTTCGCCTCCCATAAATAATTTAATAGAACATAAGTAACAAAGTTTAATTTTAACTTCTCTACCATTGAAGCTTGAGTACAATCTTGCTTTAATCATCTTGCTTCTGCGAGGTCCGTTGGCCAATGACCAGTTACGCCCTGCAGCTGAACACGCATCACACATCGCTACCACCCCTTGTCATTTCAAATAGATAAATTGTGTTTAACAACAGTTTCTATAGATTTTATCGTCATTCTAAAATAAAACTTAATAAATTTATAGTTACTGTATTTTCAGATATTTACGTTTTACGGATTCGGCCCAAAGTGCCAAACTATTTGGTCAGCAAATATTCTCTGGCCAGAAAAAATTCCCTCGTGATACCTTTTATAAGTTATTGAAAATCAACGAATTCGGAGAAGTTAATGACTGCAACTATCAGCCCATTAAAAGTAAAAAATCATCTTGCATCGGCACCGACGACGGCCCCAATTTATGCAACTAAAATTCATAACTTAGCGGGAGAAGAAATCACTCTTGCTGACCCAAAAGCGACAAGAGCTCTTGTTGCCCTAATGAATCAACACGCAGTTATTGGTGGAGCAGCTTGCCACTGGGGAGGCCCTGCGGCTTTCGCTGAGATGATGAGTGCCCTACACTCAATTATGTTCTCACAAGGACCAAATTGGTTTGAGAAATTTAACTTTGTAAACGATGCTGGTCACGCAGAAAACGGAATCTATGCTCTTCGTGCAAATCTAGGCTTTGATGGCCTAACATTCGAAAGCCTAAGAGGTTTCCGTTCAATAACTTCTAAACTGACAGGTCACGGTGAAGCTCACTTAAACCCAGAAGGTGTTTTCATTTCTAACGGTCCTCTAGGTTCAGGACTTCCTCAAGCTCAAGGTCTTGCTCTTGCAGATAGAGCAATTGGAAACGATCGTGTAACTGTTTGTACAATCTCAGATGGTGGTTGTATGGAAGGTGAAGCACGTGAGGCCATGGCAGCGATTCCAGGACTTGCACAGAAAGGAAAGATGAATCCATTTGTTATGATCATCAGTGATAATAATACAAAACTTGGTGGACGTATTACTGAAGATAGCTTTGACATGAAAGGAAGCTTTCTAGCTCTAAGAGAAATGGGTTGGGATGTTGTTAGAGTTGAAGAAGGACACGACCTAGAAAGAGTTTATCAAGCAATTGAAGAAAATATTGCAAAAGCAAAATCAAATGAGCTTAAGCCAGTTGCTCTTGTTATCAAGACAATCAAAGGTTACGGCGTGAAGGCAACTGAAGAAGCGAAGTCTGGTGGACACGGTTACCCACTTGGAGCTTACGACGAAAAACTTATTTCTTTCCTTGAAGAAATTTATAGCGGTGAAACTTGTCCAGAAGAATTCAAAAATTGGGCAAATGAGATCCTTGCTTCAAAGCCAGCTCCTAAAGAAGGAGCAAAGAGTTCAGCACCTTCTGACAAAGTTCAGCCAGGTCTTGCCAACGCAATGATTAAAGCAACAAAAGAAGGACTTCCAGTATTTTCTGTAACGTCTGACCTTGCAGGTTCAACTGGTGTAGCAGGATTCCACAAAGAGTTCCCAGGCCACTACGTTGATATCGGAATTGCAGAATCGAATATGGTTTCAACTGCAGTAGGAATGGCAAAACAAGGATTCATTCCTGTTGTTGATACATTTGCACAATTTGGTGTCACAAAAGGAAATCTTCCTTTAATTATGTCTCAACTTTCACAAGGTGCTGTGATTTGTTTATTCTCACACACAGGCTTCCAAGATGCTGCTGACGGTGCTTCTCACCAAGCAACAACTTACTTCTCTGCTGTTGCTGGTATTCCAAATACAACAGTAATTGCTCTTTCAACTAAAGAAGAAGCTGAAAGCCTAATGTATCAAGCGATTAAGAGATACGAAGAAGCAGTTAACAAAGGTGAAACACCTGAAACAACAGTATTCTTCTTTGGCCGTGAAAAGCACCCAGTATCATATACTGAAGGTGGAAGCTACGGTTGGGCAAAAGCTCAAGTTCTAAGACAAGGAACAGATGGAATCATCGTAACTCACGGTCCACTTGTTCAACAGGCCCTTAAAGCTGCAACTGAACTTGAAGCAAAAGGAAAGAATATTACTGTTATCAATAACCCATTCATTAACAAGATTGATGTTGAAACATTTAAAGATCAACTAGCAAAGAATGGAAATAAAATTGTCACTGTTGAAGATCACCAACTAACAGCTGGTGCTGGTGCGATGTTATGTCACGCACTTAAACAAGAAGGACTTGAGTTTAATATGAAGTCCCTTGGAAATGATGGCCACTTCGGTCAGTCTTCATACACTGCACTTGAGCTTTATAAGAAATTTGGCTTTGATGCAGATGCAATGATCAATCAATTCTAATAAAATAAAGGGCCTCAGTAATGAGGCCTTTTTTTATTACCTTTCTTAGGCCCATAATAACCGACCTAAAGCCGATATCCCCTTTAAGAAATTTTAATAAATAATAAGGAGGAATCGTGTTTCATTCCAAGAAAGTATTCTATCTCATTGTCCCCATTCTAATTCTAAGTTCTCTATTAAGCTGTACCCGTGGCTCAAGGTACACATTTTCAAATGATTCTAAACCGGCTTCTAGATATACTCTTGATGCTCACAAGGCAGTTACACAAGAATTAAACTTTGATGATGATCGTGACTTTAAAGACTCTCAAAAAGGCTTTATTGCCAAACTTGAAGGGCCAATTAAATCGAAAGATGGAATGAAAGAAATTTTTGATCCGGCCAAATTCCCTTCACTAACTCAAGGGAAACCACCTGAAACAGTCAATCCGAGCCTCTGGCGTCAATCACAATTAACATCAATTAATGGGCTCTTTCGCGTCTCAGATCATATCTACCAAGTAAGAGGAATTGACCTTGCTAATGTTTCCTTTATTCGAGGAAAGAAAGGTTGGATTATTATTGATCCCCTCATGACAACAGAGACGGCCAAAACAGCTTTAGATCTTGTGAGAAAGAATGTTGAAAATCTTCCTGTCACTGCAATTATTTTCACCCACTCTCATATCGATCACTTTGGTGGCGTCTATGGAATGGCCAGTAAGCGAGAGTTAGAAAGTGGAAAGATTCAAGTGATTGCACCAAAAGATTTTGTGTATGAATCAGTAAGTGAAAATGTCATTGCAGGTACGGCCATGAGTCGCCGTGCTGAGTATATGTATGCACGAACTTTAGATTTTGGGCCACAAGGCTCAGTTGGAACAGGGCTTGGAAGCTACACTCCTAGCGGCGAGTATGCTATTGCAAGGCCTACAACAACTATTGATAAAGACAGAAGCTTGCTAGTGGACGGTGTAACCATCGACTTTATGTTCACTCCAGGTGCCGAGGCCCCGACAGAGATGATGGCCTACTTCCCAAGAGACAATGCCCTTTGCGGTGCAGAGATCCTAAGCCATACAATGCATAATGTTCAAACATTAAGAGGTGCTCAAGTTAGAGATAGCCTCATGTGGTCTAAGCATATCCAAAGAGCACTTGAAAAATATAGCAAGGCCGACATTCTCTTTGGCTCACACCATTGGCCAACTTTTGGAAATGATCGAGTCGTCTCTCACATGGCCTCGCAAAGAGACTTGTATAAGTTCATTCACGACCAGTCTGTAAATCGTCTAAACAAAGGGCTCTCAGGCACTGAGCTAGCAGATAGTATTGAGCTCAATAAGAACCTTGCAAGAAATTTTGCTAATCGTGGCTACTACGGAAGTCTTAGTCATAACACACGAGCGGTCTATGATAAGTATCTAGGCTTCTTTGATGGGAACCCGGCACACCTAAATCCTCTCCCTGATGTTGAGTCAGCAAAGAAGACCATTGCCTATATGGGCGGAGCTGGAGATGTTCTGGAGATGGCCATTAAGGATTATAAGGCCGGAGAATATCGCTTTGTTGCTGAAGTTTTAAATAAGCTCGTCTTCGCTCAACCAAAGAATGTAAAGGCCAAACAACTACTTGCTGACGCTTATGAGCAACTGGCCTATCAATCTGAAAATGCCACTTGGAGAAACTTCTACGTGCAAGGGGCCCAAGAGCTACGCTATGGAGTTGGGATGCCAGCACCACCAACAGCATCCCCTGCAATTCTCTCTCAAATGGATTCTGAATTATTACTCGATTATCTATCTGTAAGAGTTAACTCTGAAAAGGCCAACGGTGCAGACTTAACACTTGAATTAAATATTACAGACAGAAATGAAAAGTATTACTTAACTTTGAGAAATAGTGTTCTTAATTATTCGATGAAAAAACCGCAAGAACAAAATCGTCAACTGGCCTCTGATGACAATGCATCCATCTCATTAAAGCATGGCCAATTTGTTAAGCTTGCTATGGGAGCAGTTTCTTTTGCAGAACTTGATGAAAAAAATATTAACTATAGTGGAGACAAGAAAGTATTTGATGATCTCAATGAAACTCTTGATACCTTCCCTAATACCTTTAATATTGTGACACCTTAAAAAAAAAGCCTCTGTACTACAGAGGCTTTTTATATTCAACGACCATTTTTTCTTCTAGATCTTTATAACAGAAATTTTCCGGTGGAATCGAAGGAAGAATAACAACTCTAATCTTTCTACGTTTTAGAAAATTCCAGCGAATACCTTTAAAGACACCTTTTCCAGAAAACGAATAGAAACTTCCCCAAAGGCCTTTAATAACAATCGGAACAACTTGCGCGTTAGTTTGCTCAACGACTTTTTTAATTCCCGGCTGATATCTTCTTGGCTCACCATCACGAGTGATCCATCCCTCTGGAAAGAAGCCCACACAACGCTCTTCATTTAGTGTCATATTCAATTTTGAATATGCTTCATCAAGTACTCTAGGGTCTTCTTTTCTCGTTGCAATTGGAATTAAGTGTCCTTGCATAAAGAATTGTTTAAGCCCTGGAATATTATAATAGCGATGATCAATTACCCATCGAATAGGTCTTGGAGAAAGGCTCATCACCACACCCCAGTCAACAAAAGAAGTATGATTGGCAGCGATCACAAGTCTTCCCTCTTTAGGAATATTATCTTCACCTTCAATCTGAATATCGTAAAGAAAAGTTGTTAAAAGCTGTACAAGAAAACGCCACATTTCTTCATGGAAGAAGTAGTAGCTAATCCCTGCATAGATTAGATTTAGCCCACCAAGAATAAGTAGATTATCAAGAGCAGTTGAGCCCATCTTATTTAGGATAATAATTGATACGGCCGCAACAACCATAAAAATAGCATTCCAAATATTATTGGCCGCAATGGTTCTTGCTAGCTTTTCAAGTGGAGCACTATGCTGCATGAAAGTTAATTGTGAAATATAGAAGTTCCCACCAAAGATTGTAATAAGAAGGAGATCAACAATAGCTCTTAGAGCAAGTGGTTGTGCAAAGAACTCGGCAGGAGGCATCAGTGCTCCTGTTACAGACATTGGCCACTGAGTTGAGATATAGTAAAGATCGAAGACAGCAAGAGACATCCCCACTGCAGCAACAGGAACCATTCCCACTTCAATTCTCTTCCCCGATAGCTTCGAACAGATCCAAGACCCAAGTCCCATCCCTACCGTGAATGTTGCCATAAAAATATTCGTTACCATCTCACTACCGTAGAAAACATTTTTAATAATGGCAGGCATAACTGAAAGAACAAATGATCCTAGGAACCAAAACCAAGAAACTCCCATCATGGCACGAAACGAATTCTTCTCTTTCATCGAGTCTCTAAGAAGTTTAAAAGTTGGCTTTACAAAAGTGTAATCGATTTTAACGTCTTCATTGATATCATTAATCTTATTTTGAAAACGCGCTGAAATGATTCCCAAGACAGCAAAGGCCAAGATAGCAAATGCCGCCGTACTAGTTGCATCAGGAGCAGCAGCTGCAAGTCCACCAATAATTGTCCCAATAAGAATCGCAACGAAAGTTCCCCCACCAATTAGTGCTGTTCCCGTCGTTAGCTCATCATCTTTTAAAATTGTTCGAAGCGATGAGAATTTTACTGGAGAAAAGAATGAGGACTGGCCACCCATAAGAAATAGTGTCAGCATCAAGACGCCGTAACTTTCTAATAAGAGTCCAATTGCACCAATGATCATGAATGCAAGTTCTGTATATTTTGTAACTTTAATTACCTGCGCTTTGTCATAGTGGTCAGATATTTGACCAGATGTTGCAGAGAATAAAACATATGGAAGAATGAACGCTCCACCAGCAAAGGCAACTAATGATTCTGCACCTAGTCCAAATAATGAGACATTCTTATATGTAATTAAGATAATTAAAGCATTTTTAAATACGTTATCGTTTGCGGCACCTAGGAACATCGTCCAAAATAGAGGCCAAAATTTTCTTTCTTTATAGAGCATTGCTAATGACATTGTTTTTCCTTAAATAATTCTTAACAATATTGTACTATTATTTACTGATACGTAATGACGCATAAACCCGAAAGGAATCTATATGAAACTTTATCACTATATCCACTGTCCATTCTGTGTAAGAGTTCGCATGGCACTTGGTTTTTTTGAAATCGAATATGAATCAGTTGTTCTAGATTACAACGATGAGAAGACACCTGTCGAGCTTACTGGAACAAAGATGTTACCAATAATGGAAATTGACGGTGAGATCATGAACGAGTCTCTTGATATCATCAAGGCGCTTGCAAATCACAGCGACAAAGACCTGAATCTTTCAAAGCTTGATAGCGAGAGCTATAAATTCCTTAATGACTATCTTGATCAACTTGGAAAAGACGTTCATAACTTATGTATGCCTTATTGGGCGTGGTCAAAAGAATTCACTCCTGAAGCGAGAGAATACTTTATTAATAAGAAGTCGGCCAAGCGTGGGCCATTTCACTTACTTGCACAAAATAAGGCAGAGTACTTACACGGCCTTGACCAAACGCTTTCTCAGCTTCCAGCAAAGCTATTACCATTTTATGAAAGTGATAAGTTTACGATCTTAGATATTCTATTAGCTTCTCATATATGGGGAATGTATATCTTTCCAGAGTATCAATTCCCACCACAAATTCACATCTACCTTCAGAAAGTGAAAGAGCTAACAAGTTTTAATTATCACGAAGATTTCTGGCGCAACTAGCGCTAGGACTTCTTGCCAAGAAAAACCCAAATCGGTCCAATAAGAAGGAATTGAAGATCTTCAAAGAATGAAGGCTTCTTTCCTTCAATCTTATGTCCTATAAACTGCCCTATCCAGGCGACAACAAAGATAACAATCCAAGTAATAAGAAAGTACTCTGCGAGAAGTTGCACGAAGAAGAATTGAGTTAAGAGCATGAAGGGAATAACCAGCCCTAGAGCAATGCTGATGGCCTTTAAATTTTTTAGTGAAAGATAAAAGATACTTGCAACAATAACAAAGGCCCAGGCCCAATTAAAATAACCAAAGAAAGCAGGCCTTGGAATACACCAAAGCATTCCTAAGAGAGACCAAGTGATGAGAGGAACACATACTTCATGAATACGTTGATTGGTTTTATTCTGGTGAGATTCACCATACATCTCAAGCCATGTGTCTAATGATTTCATTTGATCGCTCCAAAATAACAAAGGGAGACCATATGGCCTCC
>NZ_JBEBMT010000001.1:413715-460302 GCF_043196705.1 Halobacteriovorax sp. HFRX-2_2 | reverse complement strand
CTTCCCCTCATTATAACATAATCATTTTTTAAAAATTATGAAGCTGCTTCTTCTTTCTTCTCTGCCGCTTCAGCGTCAGCGTGAGTTTCAACAACCATTTCAGTTTCTTCAACTTCTGGCTCAACAACTACTTTTGGTAGGTGACAAGAAACAACTGATGCAGTTGGCTCATGTGCCCAAGTAAGACCTGTTGGTAGAGTGAAGTGCTCTAGAGACCAGTGTCCATCAAGCTCAAGACCAGTGATATCGAATTCTAGTGATTCTGGCATATCTTTTGGTAGACCTTCTACTTCAACTTCATGCATATTGAAGTTAACTAGACCACCAGCTTTTGTTCCAACTGCTTCACCAACAAAGTGGATTGGAAGAGAAATAACAACTTTCTCTTTTGCTGATACTTTGTGGAATGAGCAATGAACAAAGTCCGTTCCTAGGTGCCCTCTTTGTACATCTGCTAGAGTTACAAGGTGTTTCTTACCTTCGAACTCTACTTCAAATACTTTTCCTGAAGTGTGTAGAAACTTTGAAAGCCCTTGCTTTGGAACCATGAATTGAGCTCCTGCAAAACCTTTGCCGTAGATAGTTCCTGGAATATATCCGTCTTTTCTCATTTGAGTTGTTGATCTTCCCGGTTTTCTTGTTTCAACTTTTAAAATACTAGTTGTTGACACATTTTCCTCCTGTGTTCCGTGGATTCAATAGATAGTATTCTATCGACCGTTCATAAAAAAAATTTAGATAAAACTTGAATAAAAACACACAATCACATATTTTTTCCCTATGAAAACCGACTTAAAAACACAGCTACTCGACTCATTCTATCTACCCGCAAGTGATATCACTCCAACTAGTTCACAAAAGGTTATGATTATCCTTCACGGCCTAGGTGATAGCCTAGAATCGTATAAAGTATTTACTCAAGAAATTAATGTCACAGGCCTTAGCTACCTACTACTTAATGCTCCAAAGAAGTATTATTTTGGTTACAGTTGGTACGATATTCCACCTAATAATCCAGTTCCAGGAATAGAAAATAGTGTCAGAGTTTTAACAAAGATCATTGATGAGATCGTGGCCAATAACGAGCATATTGATTATAGCGATATATTTATCGGAGGCTTCTCACAAGGTGGTTGTGTTAGCCTTGAAACGGCCTACCAGCTTGATCACAAGCTTGGGGGAATTATTCTCATGTCACCAAGAATCTACCCAGAAAGACGCCCAAGAGAGCTGTCAACTTGCCTAAAAGATACAGATATTTTCTGTGCCCACGGAAGTCTTGATCCCGTTATTGATATTAATCAAACGAAAGCAGGAATTGAGCATCTGGTGGCCCTGGGAGCTAATGCGCAATTCCATGCCTATGAAATGGAGCATGAAATTGATATCGATGAAGTGATTCAACTGCGTAACTGGTTGAATGAGCGTCTTTAATTTCCGACACTTACCCTAAGCTATTTCCAAAACTGCCATTATTAGGTAAGATAGAAGAAATTGAAACTCAGGAAATAAAGGAATCAATATGAGCGATAATCCATTCAACATTCTTGGTAAAGAATCAACTCCTATTAATCAAGGAGAAGCAGTTTCTGGTGCTGATAAGTCACAAGAACTTAATATTCAAATCGAAACACTAATTAAGTCAGCTGATCTTTTCTTATTCATGAAAGGAACTCCTGATATGCCAATGTGTGGTTTTTCTGCAAATACAATTGCAATGTTAAACTCTGTAGGTAAACCATATAAGACATTTAATATTTTAGAAGATATGGATATTAGAGAAGGACTAAAAGCTTACTCTAACTGGCCAACTTACCCACAACTTTACTTCAAGGGTGAGCTTGTAGGTGGTAACGATATTATCACTGAAATGTTCCAATCAGGACAATTACAAGAAGTTCTAAATAGCTAATTAGTTTTTTAAGAATCGACGCTAGGCCTTACAACGTTTTGGCCTAGCGATATTGAAAACGTTGTAAATTCAAAGTCTTTTTCAAAATCAAGAATCATATTATTTTCAAGCGCTAATTTTTTCGAAATACTTAAACCGAGCCCAGTTCCCTCGCCCACATCTTTTGTTGTAAAGAAAGGCGTAAAAATATCCTTAACGTCTTTATCCTTGATTCCGTCACCACCATCTTGAATATAAATGGTATAGTGATCAAGCATTGACTCTTCTACCCAAATTTTAATCCAGCATTTTTCGAGACTATCAAATTTATGAACTGCCTGATACGAATTTGTGAGAAGACTTAGAACCACTTGATAGAATTCATTCTTCTTACACGCAACCTCAAGTTCACTAAATGGATTTTTAAAATCGATATATATCTCACGCCCAGTTTGCGCCTGGAAAAGCCCTAAAGAGTCTTGAATTAATTTATCAAGATTATGAACCTCTTTGGTGATGGAGTTTGACGAGCGAGAATAGATTTTCAAGCTATTTGCAATATTCTCAATACGATCGACTTGCTTAATAATACTTTCTAATTTCTTTAGGTAGCCAGGATCAGAATCTTTGATCTTTCCTGCATAACGATCTTTTAGCTGTTCGGCCTGAATGCGAATAATACATAATGGATTATTTATTTCATGAGCAATACCAGCAGACATTTGCCCAAGAGAGCGCCATCTTTCAAATTCTTCAAATTGCTTTTCTTGCATCTTTAGGGTGACACGATTGGTATGTTCTTGATGAACATCACGAATCTGAACCATATAACGGCCAACACCTTGAATAACAATATAGGTAACACTAATACGACAAAAGCGCTTCTTTGAACGACGCTTTCGATAAATAGGATGAGTTACTTTAAGAGCAACACCATCAAGACGCTTTGCCTGTTCAAAAGTATTTAAAAAGAAGAGATATTCTTCATCATCAAAAATAACTTCAGAAAATTTTGCACCCACAAGACTTTGCTTTGTCACCTTATTAATATCTAAGATAACAAGCTGATTATTTAAAATAAATAAGTCATCATCAGTTGCGGTATAGAAATTTTTAAATAAAGTAGAGATGAAATTTTCAGGGCCAGCATTTGTATTTCGACTATAAACCTCAATATAAGAAGGTTCGCTCCCCGTTGCTGAGTAGCCTGGTTGAAGCCAAACTTCCCACAGGTCTCTCTCCCCTAGTAAATTTATGCATTCAGAGAAGAAGTGGCATGCTTCTCCTTTCTTTGCTTTTTCAACTTGCTTAAGGAAGAACTCCATTTTGTCGTCAGGAGTATACTTAAAGAGATTGGTTCCAATATTTAGGCCATAACCAAGATAGAGATCATTGACGTAAGTACACACCCCATCAAAATCGATGTGACAATAATGGATATTCGAATTTAATAGCTCCTTATTGAAGCTACTATTCGGTTTATTCACTTGGCGTCTCGTCTCAATCATATTGACTATAATTGGTTTAAATCAACTTCTTCTAAATATAAAATCGCCTCTATTAGTAGTAGAGGCGATTTAAAAAATTAAAAATTATAATGAATTTTCTGATACTGAGTTTTCACTATCGTTACTACTAGATGAAACATTTGATTCATCAGTACTTGCAGCTTTTTCATACGTATCAGGAATGAGTGACCACTTACCGCCACCTTCTGAACGAATGATATAACCATAGTCATGAAGTTTTCTTCTTAGGTTATATAAGTGAACATCCACAGTTTTTGGGTGAACAGTTGTGTCGCCCCAAACATTATCTAAGATATCATCGCGACTTACGATGCGATGTGGAGAATTAATAAATAATCCCAGAAGTTGTTTTTGCTTACTAGTTAAGTGTTCAACTTCTTTTCCATCGAGAAGCATCGACTTGTGAGCAATTGGTTGTACCATTCTTCTTGGGCTACCATTAAATACATTCTCGATCTTAACGATTAATTCATTTTTCTTAAATGGTTTCGTTAAGTAATCAAGAGCACCTTCCATAAAACAGAATCTCAGAGCATCGATATCATCAATACTAGAAACAATGATAAATGGAATTACCATTAAGCGACGATCTTTTGAGTGATTTAGGTACGTCATAAAGTTACCATCATCAAGCATAAGATCTGCAATTATAAGTGCAGGATTCTTTTCTGTATTAGAAAGAGCCTTTTGAAACTCTTCAATTGAAGTAAAGAATCTTAAGTTGTTGTAGCGGTGAACGAGCGTTTGTTCGTAAACAAAACGACATCCCTCATCATCCTCTAAAATCCAAATTTCCTTGTCCGTTGCCATTGTCATAATTCAAACCTCACCGATAAATTGTTGTCCCCATCAAGAATTTCGTAATCCTTTCCCTTCGCTAAGAAGTTATGAATTCCGATATATCTTCTTAATGATTTTTCGTTTTCGTCACCTAAGTTTAAGATGGAATCTAACTCTTGTCTTAAGTATTTGTTTAATTCTGACTTAATAAAAATTAATTTTCTTAACTCGTCTTTAATTTCTAAGGTGATATGAAATGTTTCGCGACCTTCTTTTTTTGCTAAAGTCGAAAATAAGTGGGCAAAAGAGAACAAGATCTCACATAAATCATTGGCCTCACAACCTTTTACGGTTGAGTCGTTTTCAATATTCCATGTTAAATCTGCATAATGTTTCTTTAAGTAGATACGTGCTTGACCGAAGGCCCTTGCAGCAATTTTACTTAAAGGAACTTCTTCATCTAAGAAATATGGCGTCGATTGCTTAAGAAGGTTTAGATCATTCTCAAAGCGTTCAAGACCTTGGTTTAATTTTTTCACAAAAGGGTTTTCTTGATCCTGATCTTGCATTAACTCATCAATACAAAATCTAATCAAATGCATATGCCCCGAGTAATCATGGGATAAAACTCTTAGCGTTTCGTTAAAAGCTTCCCCTCTATCCAATTCGTTATTCATAGAACCTGCGCTGTTATTTCAATATATATTTTGTTTACATACCAATAAATATTGCTTATTCAAAGGAAAAAATCACGCATATCAGTAAACTATTGAAATTAAAGAGGAAAGAAGGAGTATTTTTTATACTAGATTGGACAATATCCAAAAGATATTCTAGTTTCGCCACATGGAAAATAAATTTTTAAACGCTGGTAAAGACGAAGTCTTTGCAAAGAAAATTGAAAAAATCTCAGATTTTGAATTCAATCAAGATGTGGCCTCAGTATTTGACGACATGGTGTCACGTAGTATTCCAAATTATCACGAGATTCATAAAATTATCATCGACCTGACAAGACGCTTTTACGAATCAGGTACTGTCTATGACTTTGGTTGTTCAACAGGAACAACAATGCTTTTAATGGCCGACTACTTTCGCCAAAATGATAAAGAGCTACCTCAATTTGTTGGAATTGATACTTCAAGGCCAATGCTTGAAAAAGCAGCACAGAAGCTTAAGTCTCACGGACTACAGGAAAATGTTAAGTTACTAGAAGAGTCGATTACTGATGTAAAGATTGAAAATGCTGGTATGGCCATCATGAACTATACGCTTCAATTCCTACCGGTCGAAGAACGCCTTGATGTTCTTAAAAATATCTACAATGGCCTAAATGATAATGGCTGCTTTATCTTAGCAGAAAAGATCATCTGCCAAGACGAGCAAATTGATAACTTACTCATTGATCTTTATTACGATTTTAAACGTAGAAATGGTTATAGTGAGATGGAAATAGCTCAAAAGCGAGAGGCCCTCGAAAATGTTCTTAGACCTCTTACACCACAACAACAACTTAAAATGCTTGATGAAGCAGGATTTAAGAAATCTGAAATGATTTTTAGATGGTATAATTTTGCTTGTTACCTATGTATCAAATAGGAAGAGAATGGATAATTTAGAATACTTAGAAAAATTTGGTAATCGAGTTGATATTGAATCTTTAAAACAGCTTAAGGCCGAAAAGATTCAAATGTTTCGTACAAAGTACCAAAAAGAATACAAAGAGATTTTTGATATCATTCCTTCTCTTGAAGAGGATTCAAAAGAAACTCTAGAAACAGCAACGAAACTTATTCCTTGGCGAAAGGGACCTTTTCAAGTTGGCGAGCTCGATATCGATGCGGAATGGCGCTCAGATAAGAAGTGGCAAAGATTAAAAGAATCTCTACCAAACTTGAAAGATAAGGTTGTCTTAGATGTTGGCTGTAATAACGGCTACTATATGTTTGAGATGGCCAAGCAAGATCCAAAACTAGTGCTTGGAATTGATCCAGTGCTACACAATCAGGCCCAGTTTGAGTTTATCAATCACTTTAAAAAGTACGATAATTTGAAATTTGAATTATTTGGAATTGAAGACCTTCCAAATTTTAGATCATTCTTTGATGTCGTCTTCTCAATGGGAGTTCTCTACCATCACCGTCATCCTCTTGAGCAGCTAATCTCAATTAGAGAGTCTCTTGTTCCAGGCGGAGAAATGATTATGGAGACAATTGGTATTCCTGGAGAAGAAACGATCTGTCTCTTCCCTGAAGACCGTTATTCAAAGATGAGAAATGTATGGTTTCTACCAACTCTTAGTTGTCTAAAGAATTGGATTAATCGTACTGGCTTTATTGATATGGAAGTTGTTTCTGTTTCAACGACTAATTTTGAAGAGCAGAGACAAACAAAGTGGTGTCCACCTCCACATCAATCACTTGAAGACTTCTTAGATCCTGAAGATAAAACGAAAACAGTTGAAGGCTATCCTGCTCCAGTAAGGTTTTGTATTAGAGCAAAGAAAAAGCCTAATTCACCAATAAAGACTTTTTAATGATCAATAAGAGCAGAAAGGCCATTTACCTAAGCTTTGGAATTGCATTTGTGATTCTTGCCTTTATTGGTATCTTTCTTCCTCTTATTCCAACAACTCCTTTTCTGCTACTAAGTGCATACTTCTTTTCTCAAAGTAATGAGAAGTACTACCAGTGGCTCCTTGACCACAAAATTTTTGGGCCAATAATCACAGATTGGAATAAGTATGGTGTCGTTAGTGTGAAGTCAAAAATCATTGCCATCTCAATGATCGTGGCCCTCTTTTCGTACTCACTGATTTACGTAGAAGTTGATCCAACGATAAAAGTTATCGTCTCATTAATTGGAATTGGGGTTATTGTTTTCTTACTGACAAGACCGAGTAAGAGAAAGCTATAATTTATACTTCTGACCTTTTTCAAAAATATAACACTCTCCGTGAACAACAATTTCTTCATCAGTAACCACAAGTCCACTTCCATCGGGACAGGCATAAATTGGATAGCGAGATAGAATCGAATGTCTCTTCAATTCGTCATCGTAACGCTTTGATTTGCGATAATGTGGAAAGAATTCAAAGTCGATAATATTCATGGCCTCAAAATCAGTTACATTATCTTCATTATCATCGCGATCCCAAGGCGGGAAAGATGCCGTTAAAATATTAGGAGTTGTGATAATGGCGCCAGCAGAGAGTCCTGTTAGAATTCCTCCTCGCCCTACATACTCAATCAGCTCTTCAAACATCCCACTTTCTTTGAGGTGCTTTAAAAAATAAAAAGTATTCCCTCCCCCAAGATGAATCACATCGCTTTGAAGGGCCTCTTCTTTTAGTGTTCGATCAAACTCATGATCAACAGGAAGATGAATAAACCTTTTAAAACCTATTTTCTTATAGGCCATGATTAGGTCAATGAATTCTAATTCAGATTCATAAGATCCTGCAGGTATATAAGTTATGCTTGGTGAATCGCTCTTACAAAGCTCAAGGATATGCTCGTCAATTTCGACATTGTCACAAAAGTCGCCGCCACCATATAGTCCAATTTTCATTTGCTAGATGCCTTCTCTGTAATCTCTTACAATTTTTAGAAGCTCTTTTACGATAGGCTTTAGATGCTTCTTCTCATTCGCAACTCGCTCACTCTTCGGACTGATATTATCAGGGTCGAATGTTTGATGTTCTCTAAAGTCATGAACCACATTGAAAATCGTTTGTGGATCAAACTTCTTATACTTCTTCATCATTGATTCAACGATGCGTGCGATACTATCCCCAGTTACTCTTTCATACTTATTAATGATTGAAGAGCGCATAACAACTTCTAATAACACTTCATCAAATCTCTTCTTTGATTTCTTTGAAACCAAGTGAAGTAACTTAATATAAGAATCTTGAAAAGAATCAATTTTATTCGCACGATATGAATTGATCTCTAAGTCGGCCTTACTTGCATAACTAGATTTAGCGATATTAATAAACTCCTCACGAGTAATCCATTCTCCTCGACTCAATATCATTTGAGGGTACTCTCGGAGAATATCGCGCATACTAAAGATTGCATCCCAGCAAATTCCATCACTAACTTCATAGAGGCCAAAGCTTGATTTCGCTTTTTCGAAATAATAGAAGGATCTTTGTAGCTCTTCAATTTCTTGAGATTTTTTTTGAATTAACCAATCATGATATTTCGGAGAAATCCCTATTTTTGAAATTAGATTATATTTCTTTTGAGTCTCAAAAATTTCATCAAATTGTTCGAGATACTCACTTGCTGCAAATTCAGCGATAGGTTTCTTTTCTTTCGTTTCTAAAAAATCCACAATCTGTACAAAGGATTGAACAATATACTTGGCCTTATCCTTTTGTTCTTTAATTGTTGTGGAATAGCGTTGAACATCGTCAAAGCGATACTCATGGTGGTAGAGCCCGAACTGCCTAATTGAGCCATAGTCGATAATTCCCCCATTCATAAGGATATTATCTCCATCCCAATCCAGCCAACAAAAGATATAGTCATCTTCAAAATTTGCCGCAAGCTTTGCAAAGACCTCAACTTGCTTCTTTAAGAAGTAGCGGTATCTCGCCTTAGTTGTCTTAGGAACCTTCTGCCAATCATGATTCATTTTTTGGCGATCAATATAATAATTAACGATATCTTTTAAGGCATTATAATTGGCCTGCTTTAGATGATTGAACATATGTGAAGGCCTAATTAAGTTACTATTGGCCCTGACATTGATTGAGATATTGTCTTTAAACTTAATAATGGCAAGACACCTCTCTGTCTCATAGTTATTCTTTTGCATAACTTCTGAAAACATAAGAGTTGCAAGTCCTTCATCAAACTCAGAGTAGCCACAACCGTATGAAATTGAAGGGTCACCAGTTTTAAAGTACTTATTTTGTATATGAGTTGCAGGTGAAAGTTTCGTTGCCCCAGTTCCCTGACTTGAGATATCCCAAGTAAGGCCATTGTGATTGACTGTTCCGTTCCAAATAGAGCGCCCATCACCAGAGGTCTTCCCCTGCTTATTCGGGTGCTGTAGCTGAAGATAGCGTGTTGCCATATAGCGATTTGGTAAGATTTCATCTTCTGGGTATTCAACACCATTTTCAATATCATATTCATTAATGATCACGATAGAGAATGTATCGAGAATTTTTTGAGCAAGATCTTTAGTAAGGGTATTTTCATGCTCCTCAGGGATTAATCCCATCTCCTTTGCTAGCTCAAAGTTAAAGTAAGCAACACTTCCCCCATGCCTCTTTCGTACCTGGTATGTAATAAAGGAATCTTGGCAGCTATCCTGGAGCGGATGTTTGCCATTAATTTGACTAAATTTAGAATAACTTAAATTCGATTTACTCGATAATTTATTATTTGTTTTGCTACTTATCTTTAATGAGCCCATACTCAGATTATATCTTAACTAAAATAGCAAATTCTTCCCTACGAAGAATTTGCTATTTATGAGCTACATACTTGAGTATTTTTGTAAAACTTCAGGATTAAGGAAGGACGTAAACCTTCTTAATTTCGATATTTGATACCGGAAGGTTTTGAAATGGGCCATTTCTTCCCGTTTTTGATTTTTTGATTCGATTAACAACGGCCATGCCACTAATAACTTTTCCGAATACTGCATAACCATATTGAGATGGCGTTGGCCCTGAATGATCGAGAAAAGTATTATCTTTTACGTTCACAAAGAATTGTGAAGTTGCTGAATTAATAACAGAAGTTCTTGCCATCGCAATTGTTCCAAGAACATTACTTAGGCCATTAGTCGCCTCATTCTTAATTGGCTTTTCTGTTTTCTTCTTCTTAAGGCTTGTATCATATCCCCCACCTTGAATCATGAATCCATCTATTACACGGTGAAAAATAGTTCCATTATAGAAACCAGAGTTAACATAGCTTAAAAAGTTTTTTACTGTCTCAGGTGCCTTTTTATCATAAAGCTTAATTGTGATGTCACCATAATTAGTTTTCATCATTACCTTAGTGTTTGCATGTACGCTAAGACCAATTAATAGAATAAAAAGTAGTTTTAATTTCAATTTCATTTTTCTTCCTCGAAGAATTTTTTAAAGTTAATAAATTCTTCGTGTTCATTATAATCTAAAAATTTATTTTTTGCGAGAAAGTCAATATTGTGATTGCCCCAATAAAAATCATCGTCAACTTCAAATGTTGGAACTCCGAAGACTCCTTTATCAAAGGCACGATTAATATCAAGCTTTAACTCTTTCTTTAAATTACGATCACTATCTAAACGTTCGTACTCCTCTGGTGTCAAACATTTTTTCGTAATAAACTCTTTAAACTGATTATAGTCATTAAAATCGTGACCATACTTCCAACCATAATGAAATGTTTCAAGAATAAATGCTGCTTGCTTCAATTTATCATTCTTAAGACCGAGGGCCATTCTTAAGTAAGGTAAAGAATTAAAAGGAAGCATCTTTGGTGAAGTTAGTTTTACTCCCAAGTGCTCAGCACTTCTCAAGGCTTCTTTAAATAAGTACAAGGCCTTGTTCTTTACTTGCGCAGGTGCACTCATTTCATTCAAGGCAAAAAGCCTTCCCACCATCACTGGGCAATAATTAATCTCATACTTCTCGGCCAGAAGCCCTGCGTCTATTTGCATCATACTTAGGTATGAATAAGGAGACGTGAAGTCAAAATAGAAATTCAAGTTTTTTTTCATCTATCTACACAATTGTTATTTAAAGTTTGTTTAATTAAAATTATACTTTCTTAGTGATTAATTTTATTTTTCGATTCTTATTATTACTTCTTCTTTTCATTCCAGCAAAAGAAATTCTCGCAACGCAGACAATTGTACAGATTAATAATAAGACTTTCAAAGATCAAAATCATAATATTTCAAGGTATGTCGAATACAAGCTTACTGATGAGAAGCACTACACACCAGACGGCTTTAAAAGCAACGGCAAGACTGTTGTAAATCTTGATTATACAAATAAAAATATTTACCTACGTTTTAACTTTAGAAATACATTAGACCACTCTGTTCACAAAGAGCTTTATTTTAATACCCATACTTTTAAATTACATGAAGTCTATCTTGTGGATTTAGCATCACAAAAGGTCTCTGAATTTCCTGTCGAAAAAATAAATGCAAATACAACTCTGCACAAGTCATTGAGGATAGACCTAGGGCCGGGAGAGCAACAAACGATTGTTCTCAAAACTCATAGTCTACACAAATTTGATACTAAGGCCTTACTGGCAGACACTAAGTATATTCAAAAAGAGGAACAGACTAGAATCATAAGCCTTTCTATTTATCTAGGCTTTATGTGTACTCTTCTCATCTATAACCTAATTCTTGGCCTCATTAATAGAGCATCGATCTATATCGTCTACTCAGTCTTTATTTTCTTTATGGTTAACTCTGTTCTGGCCTTATCTGGTTACACACAGGGTATCCTTTCCTTAAGTAATCATGTGAAATATCTAGGTGTCTTTGCGATGATCTCGTGTAACTACCTATATAAGTTTACCAAGGACCTCTTGAGTATCGACTTCTTTGAGAGTCCAGTTATAAAGAGACTAGAAAAGATTTATGCAGTCGTATCAATTGCTCTAATCATCTCAGTTATCGTCCCATTCTTTGATTCGTTTAATTTTATCATAGGGCCACTCGTCGATATTTATATCTTAAGTCTAGTTATCTTTATCATTTATATTTCAATCTATACAAACGTAAAACAGCCGACGATTGAATCAAAAGTCTATCTACTTTCATGGCTTATCATGAACATTGGTATATTCGCCTATTTTGCGACAATCTACGGCCACTTTACAGACAATGACTTTACACAAAACTCGATTCTCTTAGGAAATATGGTAGAGTCATTCACCCTATCAATTGCCCTAAGTCTAAAGATCAATAGACTTCAAAAAGAAAATGAAATTAACTTCATTAAAAACCTGGATCAGCAAAAGTATATTCGCCTCCTAAGAGTACTCTCTCATGATATTGCAAACTCTCTCTTTGTTATTGTCGGTTACTCAAGTCGCTATCTTCGTCGAGGGTATGTTGAAGAAACGAAGGCATGGCCTAAGGTTTACTCGGCCTGTATGCATATCAAAGACATCTTAGATAATGTTAAGGCAGAACAAGAGTTAATCAATAATGAGCCGCACCTCGAATATGTGAAGGTTAAAAGCTTACTTGATAATATTGTAACGATCTTCTCTCCTCAGTGTGAAAGAAAGAAAATAGAAATTGAAATCCCTCAGACTTCTGAGGACTTACAGGTCTACTCTAACCTTGCAATCCTCACTCACCAGATTCTGGGTAATATCATCTCAAACTCAATAAAATTTACTCCGAATCAAGGACTAATCAAGATCTCTTGCACACAGGTGGATCAAGCGCTTAAGCTCGAAGTTTATGATAATGGTATTGGGATTACGAAAAAGAAGTTAGAACAAATCTATAATAAGATCGATACAGGAATCAGCTTTGGTACCTTAGGAGAAAAAGGTTCCGGTTTTGGCTATTTTATTATTCGCTCTTATTGCGAATTACTTAAGATAAAGTTCACAATTGAGCGAAAACCCGTTGGAACTCTTGTGGCACTTTATATTCCTCTCAATAAACACAAATAGTGTTAAGTCTCTATAGTTGTGTAAATTCTAAATTCACCATAAAATTAAATTAATAGACTTTATTATTAGTTTTAATGAATTAGGATTTATGGATTACTACCCTCTAAGAATCACAACAATTGAAGCAGAAAGCGTCATAACGTTTGATTTATATATTTACTTTAAAGAGACCTATCTTAAGTATCAAGAGGCAGGCAGTGCAATCTCACATGAGAAACTTGAAAAGCTAAATAAGCAACAAGTTGCTAAGTTCTATATTCTTGAAGCAGATGTTGAAAAATATCAGCAATATATTAAAGACCTTCTTGATTCAAAACTTCAGGATATTGACATACCAATTGAAGAAAAGATTGAAGTCGTTGATGGTGCGTGTAAGACGGCAATCGAACAAACACTGAAGGCTCCAGATAAAGAAGAAAATTATCAAATGACAGAGCTTGCTGCCGCTCAGTTAAAAAAAGTTCTCTCTTCAGGGCCAGATGCCTTAAAACAATTCTTTGATAAAAAAACTGTCGATACAAATTTAATTATTGAACACTCAATGAATGTTGCAACACTTGCCACTAGGCTTGCTATCAGAGCAGGTTGTAATGATACCGAGATTTCAAATATTGCGACTGCAAGTCTACTCCACGATGTTGGAATCACGCGCTTAAATAGCCAAGATCAAGAGCTCTTTAAAAAGAAGAAAGAAGAGTTGAGTGAAGATGAGCAAAGAGTTTATGGCCTTCACGTTAAAGATGCCGTCAGTGCTCTTAAAGATAAACCATGGGTAACAAAGGAAGTTCTTGAGCTCATCGTCAACCATGAAGAAGTCAAAGGTGGCGCTGGCCCAAATCGTTTAAAGGAATTAAGCCTACCTATAATGATTATCTCTCTTGTAAATACTTACGATAAAATGGTTACTGTCCACAAAGTAAATGCAAGGGATGCGCTAACTGAATTAACAATGAATCAACTTGATCACTACGAGCATGATGTCATTAACAAGTTTAAGGATATATTAATCGATGAAAATATTGTCTAGCTTAGCAGTTTTAATTTTTCTACTTTCTTCATGCAATACAAAGATAGTGGATGAAAATACATGTGATATAGAATCAATGAAGTGCTATCGAGGCTATCCTCATTCATGTGATTTTATTAAGCAATGTAGTGGGATCAAGCATAAATTCACAAAACAAGTGTGCTCAAATGCCTTTAATGAGCTTTTTAGAGGAGCAAACTCGAAAGATGTAATCGAGAAGTACTCCCCTAAAATTCTTCACTGTTTTAATGAAAAAGAATTTCATAATTTTAATATCGATAAGAGTTTAAGACCTAAAGATTGAATCTCTTAGTCTCTTAAACAAAGATCGCTGTGTTCTGATGCGATTCTTTGACTTAAGCATATTCTTAGACGAATCTAAGTCGATAAACTCTTTCTCACGATTTTCAATATATTGATTAATTTCTAATTCTTTCTGTGCACTAGTAAAATTCTTTCTTAGCTCTTTTGCATGAAGCTCATTCTTAGCAGAAATCTCTCTTGCTCTTTTTACGGCCTGATTTGCCACAGAACTCTTTTGGGCCTGAAACTTTCCTTCCCATGGCCTTTGTTGCTTCTCCATAACTTCTTCAGGTGTCGCAACAACAACCTCTTCAACAGCAACGACAGCTGGGGCAACCTCAACCTTTTTGGCCTGTTTCTTAGCTGTTAAATCATTTAAACCAATGGCCATAATTAAAACCTATTACTCAAATTTCCAAAATTAGCTTGCCCTAGGCCTCCAAAAACTCGTGCCTGATGTCCGGGAAGTTGATTTTGTTCTGATTTTCTTATGTGATAATTAGAGATCGCCTGATGGATTTGTTTAAATAACTCAACAGTGTCTTTTGCAATGGGCTTTCCTGCTGCATGCTCTGCAATTGAAAGATTAAGCGCCATCGCCTCTTCAGCACTTACTGACTCTTTAATACCAACAGTCGTACAACCAGTAACATTCTGATAGTACCAATTTAAGATATCGTTACTTAACTTCTTATTTGTTGAATACTTTGTTGGAACAAAGATTGATTCAAAATCTAGTCTCATCTCATCTTTAAATTCTTTTAGGAAGTGAGAGAAAACTCTGAAGTTTCTAAAGTTATTAATCTTACACTCTAGAGGTGAAATTAGTGCATCACTTGCCACAAGAGCATTAGTCGTTAGCTTATTCCAATTTGGAGAGCAATCCATGATCACAAGATCAAAGTGTTCCTTAAGTGGATCAATCACTCTTTCTTTTAACCAAAATTCACGACGGTTAATATTATTTAATGAGTCATTAAGAGCAACAAGCTCAGGTGTCTCTGGAATAATAAATAAATTAGGCATTCCTAGTTGAACGATCACTTCATCAAGAGTTGCCTCACCAGAGAAGTAATCACATAGGCCCTTTGTCTGATCTAGTTTTTGAATAAGCTCATCAAGGCTTCCGCTGTCATCAGACTCAGTATCATAACCAAGTGACGTTGTTACATCTCCTTGGATATCAAGTCCAACAACACATACTCGCTGTCCATGAAGTGCAGCTGTACGCGCGAGGTTTAGAGCAAGAGTCGATTTAAGAACTCCACCCTTTGTCGTGAAAACACAAACCGAAGTAGGCTTTTCAAATTTCTTGAAATAACCAACTTGTTCGCCTATTTTTGGAAGTAAATTTACTGGCCAACCTTTTCTAAAGATTGCACCACTTCTGTACTTACGAGAGGCCGGAATTTGCCCGGCAGATTCTAGATCTTGTATCTCAAATTTTAAATTTGGGTCACCATATATATCGGCCACTTTTTTAAGTGGGTAGAAATTATCCATTATTAAGTCTCCTCCATAAGTACTTTACTTATAATTTTACGCATTTAGTGGAGGCTGTGTCAAAAAAATCATACTCTCAAATGAAGCTGTGATACTATTTCGATGTGGAAGCTTTAGCTCTAGACCATATTTACGATTTTGCAGGCCATAAAGCACAGATTCGTGAAATCGGCCCTCTTGATAAGAAGATGCTTCTTGAAGGTATCCATGAAATGGAACCGAAGTCCATCTATCACCGCTTCTTTGGTGCAAAGAAAGGTTTAACTGCTAAAGAGCTAATCAATCTCACCGAATACGATAAGAGATTTCACTATGCTATCGGTGTCGCAACAATCACAAGTCCCTCTCATCCAATGGGAGTTGCAAGATTTGATATTCAACGAGACAATCCAGCTATTGCAGAGTTTGCCATTACTATCATTGATAAATACCAAGGCATTGGTATTGGTAAGGAATTGCTAAGTTTATTAATTCTTGAGGCGAGGTCTCGAGGAGTAAAAATCCTAAAGGGAGAGATGCTTAGTACAAATACGCAAATGATAGGCTTGGCCCAATCCATGACAAAGACGCATGGATGTGAGCTCAAGTTATCACGAAGTGAGCAGGGAGTTCAGACCATAAGCCTGATCCTTCCCTCTTAATCACTTATTGGCGATTACGTCCTTTAAGAACTTCTTTTCCACCCATATATGCTCTTAATTTCTCAGGAACATAAATTGAACCATCTTCTTGTTGATGATTTTCAATGAAAGGAACAAGAATTCTTGGCGTTGCAACCATCGTGTTATTTAAAGTGAAAACGTGCTTAACATTTCCATCTGCATCTCTGTAGCGAGTATTTGTTCTTCTTGCTTGCCAGTCGTGAAGTGCTGAACATGAGTGTGTCTCACGGTACTTTTCTTCACTTGGTACCCAACACTCAATATCGTACATTCTAAATTTTCCAGCACCCATATCACCTGTACATACTTCTAGGATTTGATATGGAAGCTCAAGTGCCTTACAGAATTCTTCTGCAGCTTCAAGAAGTGATTTATGCCATTTTTCAGATTCCGCTTCATCACCTTTACAGATAACGAATTGTTCTGTTTTTTGGAATTGGTGGACACGGATAAGACCTTTTACATCCTTACCGTAACTTCCCGCTTCCCCTCTAAAACATGGAGAGAAACCAGCGTATAGAATTGGCAGATCTGATTCATTGATAATCTCACCACCGTGAAGACTATTTAATTGAACTTCTGCTGTTCCTGAAAGATAGATATCATGCTCTGGAATATAGTAAGCGTCTTCTCTACCAGTTGGAAAGTGACCTGTACCATAAAGAGCGTCTTCTCTTGCCATCGATGGTGATGAAACAAGTGTGAAGCCTTTTTCTGTTAGCATATCAAGAGCTAGGCGGTGCATGGCCATCTCTAAAAGAACCATATCATTTCTAAGAGAGTAAGAACGTGAACCACAAACTTTTGCGATATTCTTAAACTCTGCCCATTCGTTCATTTCTAAAATTTCAACGTGATGTCTTGGAGCAAATGAGAAGTTTGGCTTCTCACCTTCAACACGGCTTACAACGTTTTCACTATCGTCTTTTCCAACAGGTGCATCTTTAGATGGAACCATTGGGACAACGTACATAAGTGCCTTAAACTTTTCTTCAAGTTCACTAATTTCTGGATTCATTTCCTTAAGCTCGTTGGCAATTTCTTTACCTTCAGCAATAAGTTTTGGTCTTTCTTCGTTAGATGCTTTTGGGATTAATTTCGAGTGAGCATTTCTCTTCTCTTGTAAATCCTGTTGTTTCGTCTTTAATTCAGAGAGTTTAGAGTCAACTGAAAGAAGTTCATCAAGATCAAGTCCAATTCGCTTGTTCGCAATTACATCCTTCATTAAATCAACGTTTTCTCTGATAAATTTGATATCTAACACTATGCACTCCAGTTTATTTTTATAGTTGTTAGAATAACCCAAAACCACTAAAATTGACACTCTAAATTGCTTTAAAATCAGGGAGTTACTCATGGCATCATGTCGTTATTGTGGAAAAGAAATTACTTGGATGAAAGATGGACGTAAAAACGTTCCAGTTGAAGGTGACGGTGCCGTCCATAAGTGTGAAAATATGATTAATGCTCGCAAGAGTTTCCGTAAAATTACACCAACAGAAGTTGACCCAGAATTACTTAAGCAGTACGAGAATGCGATAAACGAGAAGGCCAAAAAATAATTGCCACTCCAATGAGTATCATCGCAAAACAGTAGAATTGCCCCACAGAAAAGAGGTTAAAGAAGAGCCCAATTTGTGGATCAGGAGTTCGAAAGAACTCAACAATAAAACGACCAATTCCATAGATGATAAGAAAAAGGCCAGAGTTTAAAGCTGGTCTTTTTAAATTCTTTTTCAAAATAAATAAAATAAGAAATAAGACTAACCCTTCCAAAAAGGCTTCGTAGAGCTGTGAAGGATGACGAGGATTAGAATCATATAATTTTGGAAAAATGACGGCCCAAGGAACGTCTGAAACTCTTCCCGCAAGCTCTCCATTAATAAAGTTAGCGATACGGCCAAACATAATACCTGGCCCAACAGTTGTTAGAACGATATCTGTTAGGGCAAAGAATTTTAGCCCATGCTTTCTAGCGTAGTAGTAAGTCCAAAGAGCTCCCCCAATCAGGGCACCGTGAAAGCTCATTCCTCCCTGCCAGAAGTAAAGAACGCGCTTTAAGTCCGCAGCATAATAACTAAAGTTATAGAAGAAGATATAAAAGAGTTTCCCACCGGCCAGCATGACAAAGAAGCCAGAGAAGAGATAATTTAAATAATGATGAAAAGAGACACTTAGCTCTTCTCTTTTAATGAGATACTTTCCTAAATAGAGTGTCCAGAAATAGCCGAAGAAGTAGGCCAGCCAATACCACGCAATCTTAACACCCAAAAAATCGATAGCAATTGGATTAAGATTGTGGACATAGTATTGCATTAATTAACCATAAGATTTGTTATTAGCTTATTACATTCAATAGTTAAATTATCCATGTGTTTGTCTTCAATGGCAAATCGCTCCTTATCTTGTGAGAAGCGCTCTTGTTTTGATAGGTCCTTGCGGGCCTGATGAGTTGGAAAGTGCTTAATTTCCTCATACATCGAAAAGATAATTGGGTATTCTTCATTCTCAACAAAGTCCACGCGGTCAATAAGCATTCTTAAGCGAATACAGGCCTCACTTGCTTCACACTGTTTTTGGACAAAGGCACGTGCAATTGTAATTAGGCTGTCACGAACAAAGGCCTGTCTCTCTTTCTCTTTTGCTTCCATCTTGTCATGTTCGGCGATACGCTTTTTCGTCTCTTGCTTAAGCTTGATATAGAAGAAGCCTACTCCCATTGAAAGGATGAATACTAAAACTGATAAAATGATAAATGCGATATTATACTGTTGTTGAGTCATGGCCAATTTATACTGCGAAATCCTACATATGTGAAGGTTTTGGTGGATATGTTCCTTCTGGCGCTTCCTCATACCACTGCTTAACCTGTTGAATTATCGTGGCCTGATCTTGAGGAAGACTCCCTCCAATTGGATACATATTTGAGACGTGATTGATCCTAAGTAAAATTTCTCGAGAGGCCTCAATGCCAGATAAGATATCGTGCATCTCCCCTAGAATTTCCTTGGTTGTCAGCATTTCAAGGCCACGCTGTACCATTCGGTAATATGGGGTTCCTTCAACTGCCATTGTCGTAAGAAATGACAGATAATCTGGAGAGATTTTAGATAGAACACGTGATGTCTCTTTTACATGGGTCTCAGTATGCTTCTTGCCACCAAGTCCAAGCATGGCAATAACAGACAATTTCATCCCCGCATCCATAACTTTTTTGGAACCATCAATCATATCTTGGGCGCTATTTCCCTTAACTGTCATATGGAGGACTTTGTCACAACCAGATTCCATTCCAAGGTAAGCAATACCAAGGCCTGCTTCCTTTAAGTAGCAAAGTTCTTCTTGCGTCTTATCCAGCATATTTTGGGCCGTCGCATAGACTCCCACGCGAATATCTCCAAATTCCTCACGAATTGCCAAAAGGCTCTTATAAAGATCCTCAGTAGGGGCCCCAAGAGCATCCCCATCACATAAAAATACTTTAGAGGGGCGCATTTCAAAGCGTCGGTAATAGGCCGCCGCCTTCTTGATATCCTCAATTACCTCATCGCTGTTTCTCTCTTTATAAGTCTTAGAACGGTACATATTGCAATATGTACATTTATTATTGGAGCAACCAATGGTTTGTTGTATAAGGAGAGAACGCCCTTCAGAAGGAGGACGGAAAACAGGTTCGTGATATTTTATCGGAAAGTCATAAAACATGGCGCTACCTTAATTGATTTGGATTATATATGAAAGAATATATCATTGAATCATATGCAGAGAAATACCTAGTGACTCTAAATAATGAGGCACAATTCAATATTCTTTGTGATTCTCACTCGATAGCTCACCATCTGGCCCTATCTCTAAACTTAGGAACAATGGAGACACCAATTGAAAGCCCTGAACTTTTCACATTAGTCGGAAATGTTCGCGGCGTAAAAACTTATACCCTATCTCTTGTTTCACCAAACCTAAGAGTTGATGAAGAAGCCGATATTAATGACTGTTGCCAGAGTGGATGCAGCGGTTGTCCTTATTTTAATGGATAATAATTTATGAAGAAATTTAGTGTAACGGCAAAGGCCTATTCAGATACAACGGCAGCAGACCTACTTGCAGAAAAATGTGCAAAAGCAGGAATTGAGCTATCAAAGATAAAAATTAAAAACCTTATGAAGCAAGGTGCTTGTTGGACAAAGTCTGCTAAGCCTGAGCGAATTCGTAAGGCCAAGTATGAAATCAAACGCGGTCAAACGATCAAGCTTTACGTTGATCCAAATATTGCAGAATTTGATATGAGCACTGTTGAGTGCATGCATGAGACTCACCACTATGGAGTTTACTTCAAGCCAGCAGGGCTTCTGTGCCAAGGGACAAAGTATGGTGATGAGTACACGATCATAAGAGAGATTCACAAACGCACTGGACGTGAACCATTTCTTATCCACCGCCTTGATAAAGAGACGGCCGGTCTAATGATGATTGCTTATACTAAGAAAGCTGCCCGTGCTTTTTCAGAACAGATTAAGAATCATAAAATTCAAAAAACATATCAGGCCGAGATTAAAGGAAAGCCGGAAAAGGCCAAGCGTCTTGAAAGTGTTATCGATGGTAAAAAGGCCATTTTAGAGTACGAAGTTAAGAAGTATCTTGAAAAGACGGCCCTTGTTGAAGTTAATCTCATCACAGGACGTAAGCACCAAATTAGAATTCAATTCACAGAACTAGGTTTTCCAGTAATGGGTGATCCTCGTTACGGGAAAGGAAATGTGAACGATACAGGCCTTGCCCTTATCGCATCTAAACTTGTTTTTGATGATCCATGGAGAAGTGGGAATCTTGTTACTATCGAATTACCTCAAGACAAGAGGCTATTCTAGTTAGGTTTCTTATAATCTTTTAGGTCGATATTTTTAACCTTAAGATTTAATTCTTTTGCAATTGATTTCTTAATCAGTTCATTCTTGTAGTCAACAATAGGATTCTTGCTACGACGATTAATTGGGAATAGGTATCTGTCTTTTTCAAAGAATGCGATTTCGATTTTTCCGGCTTTCATACGCCAAAACTTAACATAGAATAAACTTACGTGCATCTATTACTTAGTCTTGCGCTACGTGTTCAAATTCACTATGTAATTTCAGCTTATTGAACGTTGAATTCTAAATCAACTTTGTCGTGAATAACCTTATCTGCCACAGTGCCCAATAAAGTTGATCGATACTTAATGCCAAATTTTGTACGGTCGAAGCTAACTTTTCCCGTGGCATTCTTGCCGTCATAATTCATATTAAAAGTTAGAGGACGTGTTACCTTTTTGATCTTAAAGTCTGCCACAACCTTATATTTATTCTTTGCAATTTTTGTAATTGATTTCGTTACCATAGTCGCGATTGGGTATTTTTCAATTTCAAAGAAGTCACTTTGGCGAAGGTGATTTTGTAACTTATCCTTCCACTCACCTTCAAGATCACGAACATCAATTGTATTCATCTGAACAGTGAATGATCCTTTCACTGGCTCGCCCTTATCGTCGTGTTCGATTGTTCCTTTTAAGAATTTAACATGTCCCCAGTGCTGGCCACCAACTTTGCTTGCATGCCATTTTAGAAAACTCTTATCGGTATCAATATCCTTAGCGAATGCAAGAATTGAAAGTAAAATACAAAAACCGATAATTAATAATTTCATCTTCTTTCCTCCAACGATACCACAACGACAATAGTTGTAAGTATTCTAAGAGAAAACACGATGTGCCAATAATTAAGATTTGGTAAAGATTAGTTAAACCGGCAATAGAAAGGCATTCTCAAGATCAATAGCGAGCTTTACTTGTGAGCCAACACTCACCTTAGATGAGTCGGCCATTTGAAATCTTAGAACCTTGGTATTCATGGTTGCAACTTCAATGAAGTCATATTCGCCATGTCTAATAATTGCCTTCACTCGCCCTTTTAAGTGTCCATCTTCCTCAACTAATTTTAAAAATTTCGGACGAAAGGCCAAGTAGACAAATTGGTTATTTGTTTTGAGATTATCCATAACTTCAAATTGTCCAAAGTCATTTTTTACGACAACCTTGTCACCATTTCTCTCAACAATAGGTCCTGCAACGAGATTGATCATCCCACCAAAGCGAGCAGCATCAATTGACAGAGGCCTATCATAGAAGTCTTGTGGTTTTTGATAAGTCTGAAGTTTAGCGCCACTAAGATAAATAATACGATCACTTAATGAATACGCTTCTTTTAAATTATGAGTGACAAAAACTAATGAGATTTCATTCTCTTTAAAAATTTCAAAAATTTCATGGCATAGAGTTGCTTTAAGAAATTCATCGATATTTGAAAATGGCTCATCTAGTAAGAGTACATCTGGTGCAATGACCATTGAGCGAGCAAAGAGAAGTCTTTGTAATTGTCCGGCCGAAAGTTGATCGAGCTTTTTGTGATCCTTGTATTCTAGGCCAAAAATTTCAATCATATCACGAACGCGATTCGTATCGGCACTTGGCTCGTGAGCAAGTAAATGACTTTCAATATTTTCAAAAACCGTTAAGTCCCAGTTAAGGTTATCAACACCAGAGACCATTTCAATTTTAAGTCCCTCTGATTTTTCAACCTCACCACTTAATGGTGTTAACTTTCCAGTAAGGATATTGAATAAAGTCGTCTTCCCTGTTCCAGAAGGCCCAAGAAGAGTTAAGACCTCACCCTTTCTAAGATCGAAAGAGATCTTATCAAACTGACAAATTGATTTTTGATCAAAATTATAAGTTAAATTATTTACTGCTAAAACTTTCATTAACCCTAGACTCTCCTAAGTAGGACAATCTGTAAATACAGGGTTTGGAGAGAATTTAAGAAATCTTAATTCAAAAGAAATTATGTTGCCAACGATGAGTAAGCTGTAGCGCCCAGGAGACTTTATGAGCTTTGATAAGGAACTAATTACTGAATCATTTAGGAGAATTGAGCCTAATCTTAAAAACTTTACAAATGCCTTCTTTGACAATGTCATTATTCTCGAGCCAGGCATGCAAAAAGTTTTCGCTCACATGGACCGCGAACAATTGAAAGCGTCTTTTATCAGGGCCCTTAGTATCACGATCAATAACTTAAAAAATCCAGAGTATTTAAAATACTACCTCCAAGGACTGGGAGGAAATCAAATTAAGTACGAAGTATCTGAGACTTATTTTCCCATTTTTGAAGAAGCATTTATTCAAACCCTTATGCTCTTTCATATGAACACCTGGAATCCCAAATTAGAAAAAGCTTGGCGTGAGTGCTTCTACTATGTGGCCGAATATATTTCAGACGGAATGGTTGATGCAACCCTACGCAGGGAGTTTGAAGATTTTTTAGAGAACAAGGAACGAGTGGACTCCTTTAAAAAGGCCGCCTAATTACTTTCTCAATAGTTTCGACGTAATAATTAAGTAATCACTACCCTCTTTCCAAGACTCAGTGACCTCAACTTCGTCTTCAGCGACAAAGTAAAAGCGTAGAGAAAAGCCATCTTCTTTAGAATAGATCGTTAACTCGTCATTATTGATCAGTCCAGAAACCTCTCCTTTATAGTAAAGAAGTGGGCCCTTAACATCAAAGACAGAGTATGGATATTCAGCACTAAGGCCATTACAGTTGTAACCACCCTCTTGAATTTTAAATTTCTTCCCATCGTAGAATAAACGAAAATAAACTTCAGAGCATTCTTGAGTTGCCTTAGGAGTTTTTACAGCTCCAGTGCCTAGCCACTTACCGCCAATACTAGCGAAAGATAATTGAGTAAATAATAAGAGTGAGATTAATTTCATGGATTAATTATCTCTGGCGCTTGCCCTATAGTCAAAAACCAACAAGTTAAATATAATGGTTTCTATGAATAAACTTCTCATTGCTTCTTTTGCTATATTATTAAGTTCTTGTGGGGGCCCAAAGAAATTTTTAGGGCAGGAACAAGGAAGCCTCTATACTTCAGAGAACTTAAAGAGAAATCCAAGTGATGGCAAAGAAGTTACCCTTAAGGCCCGAATTCATAAGAAGCTAAAAAATAATTTCTACCTTGTTAAGGATGAGCACGGACTCATTCTCGTAAAGATTCGCTCAAGCCTACTTGGACTTGATACTGACTATAACTATCAAACCCTTTTTCTTATGAAGGGTGAAACTGATAATGAGTCAAAGCACTTCTATGTTGAGATAGAAGAGCTTGAGGTCTTTAGGCCTTAGTCGACATTTAGTCCTCTGAGCGACAAATATCGTCTCCGTAGCGACGACACACTCCACTAGAAGAACGAGTTTCGCAATAAGGAATGCAGACGGCGTTGATACCGCAGAAGTCCTCCCTATACCTACGACACTCACCATCCGATGACCTTGAGTCACAATGAGCAACACATTGCCACTGGCGATCTTGCGGAGGTCTGCCATCTTCACTACAGAAATAACGAGTCCCATCGATGACAACTGTTACCTCTGCATTAACACTGAGTCCTAGAAAGAATAGAAATGTAAAAAGAATGAGATTTTTCATATCACTATTAACTCACACCATCTTCATTTTGTTTAGACTGGCCGCACACAAAGTTATGAATGACACTTTAGCTCAGGCATTTTATATTGAGCGAAACAAAAGGAGATCACATGGTTTCAGATATTTTTGACCCAAGTGCTTGGAAAGAAGTCGAAGGCTTCGATTTCAAGGACATTACATACCACCGCGCCGTAGACCAAGGGACAGTTAGAATTGCATTTAACCGCCCTGAATGTCGCAACGCATTTAGACCTCAAACTGTTGATGAGCTTTACCGCGCCCTAGACCACGCAAGAATGTGGAGTGATGTTGGTGTTGTTCTTATCACAGGTAACGGGCCATCACCAAAAGATGGTGGATGGGCATTCTGTTCAGGTGGAGACCAAAGAATTCGTGGAAAAGATGGATATAAGTATGTTGATGGTGATGGAACTCCTGATCCAGCAAAGCTTGGAAGACTACACATCCTTGAAGTGCAACGCTTAATTCGCTTTATGCCTAAAGTTGTTGTTGCTGTCGTTCCTGGTTGGGCAGTTGGTGGAGGACACTCTCTTCACGTTGTTTGTGATATGACAATTGCTTCAAAAGAGCATGCTATCTTTAAACAGACAGACCCAGATGTTGCTTCTTTTGACTCAGGTTACGGTTCAGCATATCTTGCACGCCAATGTGGCCAAAAACGTGCTCGTGAAATTTTCTTCTGTGGTTTCAACTACAGTGCCGAAGAAGCTTTCCAAATGGGCATGGTAAATAAAGTTGTTCCTCATGCAGACCTTGAAAAGGTGGCACTTGAGTGGGCAAAAGAGATGAACTCTAAATCTCCAACTGCAATGCGTATGCTTAAGTTTGGATTCAACCTTCTTGATGATGGCCTAGTTGGTCAGCAACTTTTTGCAGGTGAAGCAACGAGACTTGCTTATGGAACTCCTGAAGCACAAGAAGGCCGTGATGCTTTTGTTGAAAAGCGTGAAAAAGACTTCTCTCAATTTCCTTGGCATTACTAAAGATATAACGGGGGCCTCCATGCCCCCTCGTTCTCTCTACTTCCATGAGAAAATAATTGAGAAATATTCTTTCGTTGCATTTTGTCCGCGATCAAAAACTGTCACCCCTACTTGAAAATTTCCTTCAAGGTCGTACTTTCTATTAAACAAGCTCTCTTTAAGAACATTAGAAATAGTGAACTCATCAATGGTTACTCGGTCAATGATTTCTTCTTCATTTTCTTTGGAAAAGACAACCTGATAGAGAGTGTATTTATAAAATAACTTATCATCACTTACACAATTATCATCGGCATCTTTAAACTTGAATTTGGGTAATTGTTTTCTAAATAATGGTGAATAGTCGATCTGCTCGACCTCGACTTCATCAGGAGGGGTGAAGTCAAATCGAATGGGACTTGTTTCGATAATAATTGATTTCCTATTTTTCTTATCAACAGACTGAAAATAGACCTGTACTTCTTCACATTCCTTATAACCCAACCTAAGCAACTCATGGCCATCAAGAAGTAATTGGTTGGTATTTTGTGGCAGCTTCTTCCACTCCACCTGAATATAGCTATTCTTTGAGTAGTAGCCATAATAAATATCATTAACTTCAGACTTATAAGGATACTTCCAATAGAAACGAAGTGGAGATACTTTAGAGCCCCATCCTGGAACAGGTGACTCTTGTAGAAAGTGATAAGGAAAGGCAACGGCATAACTATAGTTAACATCAATTAACTGCTTGGCCCCTTGATAACTTTCAAATAAATTAACTTCAAAGATTTCATATTGATTTTTTCCCGCCATCTGTGAAGATGTTATCTCGATTGAGTACTTCCCATTTATACACTTGGCCTGTTCAATATTTTCATTACTAAGATCAAGTAAACGCACAGAGTTTCCTTGAGAGCATCCTCCTTCAATTATATGATTCATACTATGCACATCAACACCCTTTGGTGCTAGTCGTATTTCATTAGAAGGTATATAGTCGAAAGAGGTTGAGAAATTATTCGTTTTATAGTCGATATAAAAATCATTACATTCTGCAAAGATTGTCGTCTCTCCCCCGAGATCATACTCATCAGGGAAAATAATAAAGACACCATCATCTTGTCTTAGTGGAATATTGTGAGCATCACGAAGTATATTTTCTGACTTTTTTGTATAGAGTCTCACATTGCCATTGGTATAAGTTCTTCCACAAGTTCCACTAATAACATGTCTTCCTCTAGCACTTTCATCATACTTGCCCCGAGGAGAGAAGAAGTGCGGAGAGGTCTCAACCGACTTATAATAATAAAAGAGCATTCGAAGATTTGAACGAAAATTCCCATTCAGGCCCTCGACAGGAACTTGATAGAGGAGACGTCCCGTTTTTTTTCGAGGTAATAAATCAAGTTTGTAACTAAAGTTACCACTACGACAATTAACAATATTTCCATCGATACTAACTCGTTCAAAGCCTTTACAACTTCCTGTTACCTCAAGGGAATCACCAGAGGCTCCAACAATTGACTCAGTTAAGAAGATCGAATGATCGTCATTTCTAAATTTGATCTTCTTAATAGTCATTTCAGAGCTATTTCCATACGCATCCACCTGATTGATAAATAGATGGGTCTCCATTGCTTCAGCGTTAATTTTTGAAAAGTAGATAGGAGTAAGAAATAGTCCATTTGAGCATGCCGCGGTTTTGACAAAGTCTTCAATATAACTTCCTCGTATAAAAACTGTTCCCTTAAGCTGACAACGGCCAGAAACATAAATGGTGCGACCATAGAAGTAGCCTTCCATTGGTGTATCAACAATAACTTTGCCAGGGCGGCGGGTGACGACACTTGGAATTGTCACGACAGCAGAGTATCCATCTTGAGTGACGAAGATATCCTGATGGCCCACAACATCGGCTTGAAAGAATAAAACTTTTCGATACTTCTCATTTTGACATTGTGTGGATAAATGTTGGTCGTTAATAAGATGATTTGAAAAGAAGCTAACGGGAATATCGTCTGTACACTCCCCTTCAATCACAACCCTTTGTCCATTTAGTCTTCTTGAGACAAGGTGTGCTGTTAAGTCCCCTTTGGCAACTTGAAGATTTGTTCCTACAGAGCTGATAGTACGACTGTGCTTTTGACAACCTTCGAGGACAAAGATGAAGATAAGAATGGTGTAAATATATTTATATTCCACACCATTCTTATCGAGATTAAGATATTTTTTCGCAGTTAAAATTGATTAAAAATTGCTGTTAAAACTAAAACGATAATTAAGTTAGCAAAAAAGATAATATCTCTAAGTCCAACAGATAGATTTAACGCTTTTACAATCTCACTCTTTGAAGGAGACTTGCCACTCCTCATTTGAAGTTGCTTAAAGAGTTTTGACTCCACCTTTCTTTTAAAATAGTCGTCTTTAAAGAATGCAACCCTTAGCCCAATAATAAGACAAACAAAGTATAGCCAAAGATTTGAAATCCCTAAATCCTTAGCAAAGAGATATGTGATGATCATTGGAATTTGAACAACAACTAAATAGACAAAGAGAGTTGAAATATTATTTTGTAAACCAATCGCTAGCATTACATAAGCCTCTTAATAACTTCTAAGAATAGAAGCCACGTCTTTTCAACTGATGAAATTGAAACTTGTTCATCTGGGGAGTGTGCTCCTGTAATCGTCGGTCCAAAGCTTATGATATCAACATCAGGCATGGCCTTTGAAAGAATTCCACATTCAAGACCAGCGTGAATTGAAGAAATTTTTGGGGCCTGACCTCTTAAGTCTTTAAAAGCTTCACCAGTAACTGAAAGAATTTTAGATTCTGGATTTGGCTTCCAACCAGGATACGCACCTTCAAGAATGGCATTAGAGTTAAGTGCATTTTGAGCAGAGATCATTTCTTGAGCAAAGCTATCTCTCGCATCTTCACTAGCACTACGAATAAGATTTGCCATGCTAAACTTACCAGCTTCAAGAGTGATCACACCTAAGTTAGTCGATGTTTCAACAACACCTTCAAAGTGCTCATCCCATGCTTTTACGCCGTGGTGACAATTAATAATTGCCGACAGCACAAGTTTTGAGTCTTCCAGCGAAAGGGCCCTTGCCTCTTCACTAATTGATGATAACTCAAACTTTAGCCCTGCTTCGGCTTCTTGGTTCTTTTCCCATAGAGATTCAAAGTTTCCACGAATCTTAAGAAGACTTTCTTCACTTGTATAAAAATCAACAAAGGCTTCACGAGCAATTGCATTTCTTAGAGATCCACCTTTAATCGAAACAAGTTGAATATTATCAACTCCAGCAAAGACTTCTGGAATCAGTTTATTTGCATTTAAGCGTCCACGGTGAATATCAATTCCCGAGTGTCCACCCTTTAAACCTTTAATGGCAACTCTTTGATGGACACCATTTGCTTGCCCTTCACTGAATTCTTTTTCAAAGATCAGATCAACTCCACCGGCACAACCAATGATCAGTTCATCTTCCTCTTCAGTGTCGAGGTTTAGCATAATCTTTCCATCAAAGTGGTCACCCTTAAGACCAATTGCTCCGTGCATTCCAGCTTCTTCACAGGCCGTAAAAACACATTCTAATGGAGGGTGCGGTATATCCTTGCTTTCGAGAAGCCCCATTGCAAACGCACAACCGATACCGTTGTCGGCACCAAGAGTTGTTCCATTAGCACGGACCCAATCTCCATCGATAAATGTTGTGATAGGATCTTTTTTAAAGTCATGAGGGTTGCCTTCGTTCTTTTGTGCAACCATATCAAGGTGACCCTGAAGGATAACTGGCGCTGAATTTTCACCACCTAGTTGCCCTGGCTTCTTTATAATGACATTATTTACTTCATCACGATAAGTTTCTAAGCCTAAGCTCTTTCCAAATAAGAGAAGTAGAGTTTGTACAGCTTCTTCGTGATAACTAGGCCTTGGAGTATCTAGTAGTTTTTGAAAGTTAGACCAAACATATTTTGGACTTAATTGTTCGACACGTGATTGATTCATAAAATAACCTACTTGTTATGTTTTTAAACAATCTACTATGAAGATCAATTTTAGAAAAGCCCAAATGCTATGCGGCTTCTTCACCACCATCGTCCTCAGAATCAGGGAAATGAGGAAACTTAGGATGATTCTGCGCTTCTTCAATTAGATACTTATCGACAATATGAGGCCGCCAACTTAGGTAAACGCCATCAAATTTATCGAGGGTAAGGTTTTCGTCATAATGGGGGCTGCGCTTAATATCCATATGATAGATATCGATGCTGCCCTCTTTCTCAAAGTAATTTCTAAGATTTGCACCGCGAGAAAGATAGAGCTTTCGAACTGTTGACTCTTCTGCAGAGGATTCAATATTTAAAATGATATTATAGTGGCGGTAATCAACGGCAAGGTTAATCGAGTTACACTTTAGATCTGGTTTATAATCATATCTCTTACAATCACTTGTTCCTAAATTATGAATGAGCAGAACATTCTCAAAGATCGCCCCTCCATGCTTTTGAGCGGCACGAGCTCGTGACTTAGAAATCGTAATGGAAGCGGCCCCTTTATATCGCAAAAAGTCAAAATCAATCCCGGCCACAAAGCCAGGGCGAAGGACGTCATTTAACAATAGTGTAAAATCGCTTTCATCTGACATGGCCACCATATGTGAGAGCTTAGAAGTACTCACAGACAAGTAACGCTTTTGGCCGTAGATATTCTTAAGCTCAACAATGGCCTTTGTGCCAGCATAGACCTCAATCCAATTAACCTGCTTTCTCGTTTGCAGCGGGATATCACCAAAAATGCCAGAATCAGGCCCTCCCATTAGGACGTTACAACCTAATTCCTTCATGAGGCTTTTTGAAAAGTGCTGAACATAAGATTTATGGACATTGATATACTTCAAGAGTTCTTCTTTAAAGAAGATTTGTTCACACAACTTTTCTAATTCCAATTCGAATTCTTGCTTTTTCATAGTCAGCCTATCGACTGTCGAACGATATGCAGTGAGTTAAAAAAAGTTAATTTAGTCAGGCCTTCTAAAAGCTCATAACGACTAGTAAAACGGCCGAAAAGGTGGTAAAAATGCATGTATAAATCAAATACAAAAAACTGAATTTAACTCAAAAAGTCGAGGATCTATGTCTAATTTTCTAGAAGATTATCACGCACATGTTGAGGAAAGGGCCAAAGAAGGTATTCCTCCATTAGCACTAACAAAAGAACAAGCTACTGAAGTTGTTAAACTTCTTGAAGCTGCGCCAACTCAAGAGCTACTTGATCTACTAAAAGATCGTATCAACCCAGGTGTTGATCCAGCTGCTCAAGTAAAAGCAAGCTTCCTAGTTGGGATCACGAAAGGTGCACAAACTTGTTCACTTATTTCAAAAGAATATGCAGTTGAATTACTAGGAACAATGGTTGGTGGTTTCAACCTTCAAGGTCTAGTTGATATTGTTGCAGGAAATGATGAAGCTCTTGCAAAACTAGCTGCTAAAGAACTTAAGAATCTTCCTCTTGCAGTTAACGTTTTCGACGACGTTAAGAAACTTGCAGATGGTGGAAACGCAATTGCAAAAGAAATTATCGAGTCTTGGGCAAATGCTGAGTGGTTTACAAATAAGCCACAAATTGATGAATCAATCAAAACTGTCGTTTACAAAGTAGACGGTGAAATCAATACAGACGACTTCTCACCTGCTCCATTTGCATTCACAAGAGCGGATATCCCTCTTCACGCAAATGTTATGGGTGGAGCACTTTTCCCAGAAGGTCCAAAACAAATTTCAGACCTTAAAGAAAAGTTCAGCCTTCCTGTTACTTTCGTAGGTGACGTTGTAGGAACTGGTTCTTCAAGAAAGTCAGCTTGTAACTCTCTTCTATGGCACATTGGTGAAGATATTCCATTCGTACCTAACAAGAGACGTGGTGGTGTTATCATCGGTTCAACAATCGCTCCGATCTTCTTTAACACTGCAGAGGATTCAGGTGCTCTACCAATTCAAGGAATTGATGTAACAGCACTGACAACAGGAACTGTAATTGAAGTTCGTCCACTTGAAGGAAGAATCCTTGATGAAAAAGGTAGCGAGCTTGCAAAATACGACATCGCTCCAGAAACGATCCTAGATGAGTTTAGAGCTGGTGGTCGTGTTCCTCTAATCATCGGAAAAATGCTTACAGATAAAGCAAGAGCTGAACTTGGACAAGGAACTGCAAATGACTCAGGAATCTTTGCTAAGCCTCACACAACTCTTGCACACGAAGGTCAAGGTTACACTCTTGCACAAAAAATGGTTGGGAAAGCTTGTGGCGTAACTGGTATTCTTCCAGGAACTTCATGTCTTCCAAAAATGACGACTGTTGGTTCTCAAGATACTACAGGGCCAATGACAAGAGATGAGATGACTGAACTTGCATGTCTTAAGTTCAACGCTGATCTTGTTATGCAATCATTCTGTCACACAGCTGCTTATCCAAAGCCAAGTGATGTTATCACTCACGCGACTCTTCCAGACTATATCAGAAACAGAGAAGGTGTTGCTCTTAGACCAGGTGATGGTATTATCCACTCTTGGCTAAACCGTCTTCTAGTTCCAGATACTGTTGGTACTGGTGGTGACTCTCACACTCGTTTCCCACTTGGAATCTCATTCCCAGCTGGTTCAGGGCTTGTTGCATTTGCTGCTGCTCTTGGTGTTATGCCACTTGATATGCCTGAGTCTGTTCTTGTTAAGTTTAAAGGAAAGTTACAACCAGGAATCACTCTACGTGACGTTGTTAACATGATCCCTTACCAAGCAATTCAAGATGGTCTACTAACTGTAGAAAAGAAAAATAAGAAGAATATCTTCGCAGGTCGTATCCTTGAAATGGAAGGTTTACCAGACCTTAAGCTTGAGCAAGCATTCGAACTTACAGATGCTACGGCTGAAAGAAGTGCTGCTGGTTCAACAATTAAACTAAGCCGCGAAACAGTTGTTGAGTATTTAAGCTCAAACGTTGCTCTTATGAAGTCAATGATCGCAAACGGTTTTGGTCACGTTGGAACACTTGAAAGACGTATTGCTGAAGTTCAAGACTGGATTGAAAATGGTGAGCTAATGGAAGCGGATACAAACGCTGAGTACGCTGCTGTTATCGAAATCGATCTAGATGAAATGAAAGAGCCAATCGTTGCTTGTCCAAACGATCCAGATGACGTTAAGAAAATGAGTGACGTTCAAGGTGATAAGATTGATGAAGTATTCATCGGTTCATGTATGACAAATATTGGTCACTTCAGAGCTGCTGCAACAGTTCTAGATGGTCAAGGTCAAGCTGATGCAAGACTATGGGTATGTCCTCCAACAAAGATGGATAAAGACCAACTAACAAAAGAAGGTTACTACTCGAAATTTGCTGCTGCTGGTGCAAGACTTGAAATGCCAGGTTGTTCATTATGTATGGGTAACCAAGCACGTGTTAAAGACGGTGTAACAGTATTCTCAACTTCGACTCGTAACTTCAATAATAGACTTGGTAAAGGTGCTCAGGTTTATCTAGGTTCAGCAGAACTTGCTGCAATCTGTGCGAAACTTGGATACATTCCAAAAGTTGATGAGTACCTATCAATGATGAAGCCACTAGAAGGTAAAGATGATTCAATCTATCGTTACTTAAACTTCGATCAGATGGAAAATTTCAGTATTGATGACAACGCGTGATCAAAATAGTCCAGTGGACTATTTTGGCGCGTAGTTGTATGTGATAAAAGGCAATCAAGCGAAGCGCGGATTTCCGATAAGTACAGGTAAAACAAAATACTGTGCTAAAACTACAAAAATCAAAGGGAGCTTAATAGCTCCCTTTTTTTATTCGCAAAATTCTTTAATTACTTTCTTAACTCTCTTGATCTCAACTTTCCTTCCCGTATACGGAGCAAACTCTCCATACCAACGATTATAGTGAAAGAACTTATCTCCATAATTGTAGCGAACCTTTTGCAGTTCTCCAGGGAAATTACTATCGACTGCATAAAGAGTATAACCTGTTCTTGTCTTCTTCATATCGACAACAAGCCAAGCGTGAGCATCGATTCCCTTAATCTGAAGTTTTTGATAAGTCACATCACCTTGATTAACAACGCGATCATAAAGCCCATCCATCATCTTTCTCATACCATTTGCGCTTCGCTTTGGTGTTCCAAGTAAACCAATCACCCACTGCTGATTAATAAACCCATCAGTTTTTTGCCAGGCCTCAAGCTCATTTTGAATTAAGTGATCATTATCAATTGAGAATTCTCTTAAATTTCGATAACCAGGAATCTCAACGACACTGCGGCCTCGACGAATTGCTTTAATGATATTCTTCGCTTCATCTTCTGATGGTTTCGAATACTCTGGCCTAAAGACTCCAAGATAAAGTGCGTTGCGGTGAAAGCGCGAGTGCCACCAACAAACACCACCATTAAGGAGGCCTCCGTAATTTCTAAAGCCCATGTGAGCACTTATCTTTGTCATCATCTGATTTCTAACAAAGTGCTTATTCTCTCTTTCTTTACAAAATTTCTGCTTAGTCGTTTGGGCCATGGCAGAATGTGCGCTAAATGCTGTTAACGCTATCAAAAGTGATAGATAAATAGATCTCATAGAATCGTCCCGTGTTTTTGTTCTAGATGAACTTGTATAACGCATTGCCAGCAAGCTCAAGGGAGCCTATAAAATCTTCTGTAAAACCATGGGAGTCTTTCGTAATTACAATTACTTAGATTGATTAATCTGACAAATCTTCGCTTTCGGATTCATTTCGCAAAGAGCTTCCTTAAGCATCTGATTCTCTTCTTCAAGTTGTTTTGTGCGGGCCTCAAGGGAAGCAATACTTCTTCCTTGATCCTTTGAAATTGTAAATAGGCCCTTAACTGCTTCAATAAGTGGCGCTACTAATTTGGCATAAGCAACACTTAGATAGCCGCTTTCGTCTTTTGAGATGGCCTCAGGGAAAACCTTTTCGACATTTTGAGCAATGACACCAATATCTCTACCCTCTTTAAAATTCTTTTGTGGAAACTCATCTTTTCTCCACTCAAAATAAACACCATCAAGAAGAGAGATTTTATCGAGGATTGACATCTCACTTGAGATTGTCACGACCTTCTTTTTTAAGCGCTCATCTGATGTTGAATCAAATGCAGCAGTACCACGAACAGAACCATTTACATCTAGTGCAAAAGCTCCATCTGGAGTTGTTGTGAGAATCCCTACATTTCCTTCAGTTCCGTTAACATTAAGAACATCAGTAAGTGAAGCATCTCCAACAGAGAAATTAATATCACCAGCAAAGGCATGCATACGCATTCCATTAGCAGTCTCAGGTGCAGAGTGAAATAACATCACATCTGACCAAGAAGCATCTGGAAAGTCTGCGGCCCAGTCATAATTTGAATTTAAAAGAGCAAAGCCAGCTTCAGAACCATCTGCAAGGAAAGTGAAGTTTACCTCTGATGAAATACCTGTATTGCTATCTTGAATTTTGGCCTCTGCATGAGAGTCGACAATATGAAGATCGGCCGCAGGTAAATTAGTTCCAATACCGACATTACCGCCAAGGTTAACATAGAGACCTTCATCAAGTCCGGAGTATGAAATATAGTTGGCACCAATTTGAAAGTTTTGAGTAGCAGTATGGTTTCCAAGATCATCACCTGGAGCAACTAAGTCTCCTGGCTCCCACTCTGAATAAGAGCTATTCCAAGTTAAGACCTGGCCGTTTGTAGGAGCAAGTGTCGAAACAGCACGAGACTGTAGTGTTGTATCACTTGCTGGTAGGTTATAAAGATTTGTCGCATCCAGAGATGGTAAGCTTCCATCAGACTCAAGACGAAGAAGTCCATCAGCAACATTTGTATTTGCAAGAGAAATATCTAAGTATGTCCCAACATCCATCACCGAAAAGTCAGAACTAAAAGTTAGCCCCTTAAATTGAAGATCGTCTCCAACCTTTTGAGAGTATAGGCCAAAGTTTCCACCAGCATTGCTTGCTGTATTAGATTCACCACCTGCAGAGATCCCAGTAAGCTGAGAACCATCAATGGCCGGTAGACGGCCAGTGCCATCAAGGCGAAGAAGTTCATTAGCACCATTAGAAGTATTCACTCCAACTTGTACATCATTTACATTTTCAGTTATCGCAAGGTCACTTGTCACAGTTAGACCTTTTAACTCAAGGTCGCTTCCTGTTTTTTGTTTGAATAAAGTTGCGCCACCAGCGCTTGAAATTGTGTTAACTTCTCCACTACCACCAGCACTAATTGTTTGTGGCTCCCACTGTGAAGCAGTGTTATTCCACACAAGGGCCTGGCCATCAGTTGGTGCAGTCGAAGCAACTGCTCGTGATTGAATTGTGTTATCAGAAGTAATAATTCCAGTTAGCTGAGATCCATCAACTGCAGGAAGACGCCCAAAAGCATCAAGTCTTAGAAGTTGATTAGCTGTATTAGTCGTTGCTACATCAATTTGAACATCATTAGTATTACCTGTCAGTGTGATATCCGCGCCACCTGTTAGGCCTTTAAAAACAAGGTTAGTTCCAACCTTTGCTTGAAATAAACCTTCACCACCAGCACTAGAAGCTGTATTGGCCTCTCCACCTGCTCCACCTGTCACAATTGTTGTCGGCTCCCATTGAGAGCTTGTACTATTCCATAAAAGAGCTTGTCCATTTGCAGGAGCAACTGCAGATACTGTACGTGATTGAATGGCCGTTGCATCAGAGCTTCCACCAGCAATTCCTGTTAGAAGAGAACCATCGATAGCAGGAAGACGTCCAGAGGCATCAAGTCTTAGTAGTTGGTTTGCACCATTTGACGTATTAATTTGTAGATCAACAGTATTAGTACTACCTGAGATCGCAAAATCAGTTGAGCCTTGAAGGCCCTTTAAGATTAAATCAACGCCTGACTTCTGTTTAAAAAGAGAAACTCCACCAGCACTTGAAATGGTATTATTTTCACCTGAGCCACCACCTGAAACGATTGTTTGAGGCTCCCATTGTGTAGTTGCATTATTCCAAACAAGGGCCTGTCCATCTGCTGGAGCAGTCGTTGAAATAGTTCTCGTTTGAAGAGTTGTTGCATCAGAACTTGCAGCTGCAAGAGTTTGCGGCTCCCACTCTGACACAGAGTTATTCCAAGTTAAGACCTGTCCATCTGTTGGCGCTGTTGATGAGATATCTCTCGTTTGTAAGCTTACAGCATCTCCTGAAGCAGAGGCCGCAATCCCTGTTAAGAGAGATCCATCCAATGCCGGAAGTCTTCCAAAAGAATCAAGACGTAGAATTTGTCCTGCTCCATTTGAAGTGTTAATTCCAATTTGAATATCATTAGCATTTCCAGTTAAGGAAATATCTGATGTATTTGTTAGTCCCTTAAAGACTAAATTTGATCCAACTTTATTTTGATAAATTGCTTCGCCACCAGCGCTTGAGGCCGTGTTGATTTCTCCACCGGCTCCACCAGCAGTGATTGTCGCTGGTTCCCACTGTTGACTAACATCATTCCAAAGAAGGGCCTGACCATTAGTTGGTGCAGCGGCCGATACGTCACGTGATTGTAAAGTTGAGTCTCCCCCACCGGCCGCAATTCCAGTAAGCAGAGAACCATCAATAGCAGGCAGGCGCCCACTTGCATCTAGTCTTAAAAGTTGATTTGCACCATTGGCCGTATTGATTTGTAGATCAACTGTATTCGTACTTTCATTAACAACGAAGTCCGATGAACCTAAAATACCTCGCATCACAAAGTCCACACCAGACTTCTGTTTAAAAATCGAAGCACCAGCGGCCGTTGACATTGTGTTGGTCTCACCACTTCCACCACCTCCGCCAGAGATGCCTGTTAGTTGTGAACCATCGATAGCAGGAAGTCTTCCAAGAGAATCAAGTCTTAGAAGTTGGTTTGCACCATTACCTGTATTTATTTGAAGTCCAAGTGAATTTGAACCTTCAGTAATATTAATATCAGAAGATGGAGAAAGGCCTTTAAACTGAAGTTGGCTACCAACCTTTTGTTTGAAAATAGACGTTCCACCTGTTGAGTAAACTGTATTCGCTTCACCAGAGCCGCCTCCACCGCCGCTTGCGATAGTAGAAGGAACCCAAGAAGAGTTACTACTGCTCCAAACAAGGGCCTGCCCATCTGTTGGTGAAATATTTGAAACTAAGCGGTTGTGAATAGAAGTTGCATTTGTTGATGAACCACCTTCATCTGTTCCAATAACCCAATTTGTTCCATTGAATTTTAAGATTGAACCTGAGATGGCACCACTTGTGTCTGTATCGTATAGATCTTCAACCGTAAGGTTAACCGCACCCAACTTCCCATTTACAGAAGTTACACTTGAAGTTGGTTGATTGGCCGGGGCCCACTTTCTTGTGATGGCATTGTATTGAAGAATCTGTCCGTGAGATGCTCCAAGATCAGGAAGATCAACATTAATTGAAAATGTACTTGCACCACTTGCGCTCTCTAAAGTCATGGTAAGAATTTGATTAAGAGGTAGAAGTGTGTTGGAAAGAGCATCTGCAATGATCTCCCCTTCATTCTGTGAACCAATTGAAAAGTTAGAAGTCGCTCCACTCTTATCTGTGATGCGAATATTTTCAACCTTATGAAGACTCGAACCTACGATTCTAAGCTTATCACCTTGCACACTAATATTCTCAACCTGAACTTCACCGCGGCTATTATCGCGACGTTGAATTTCAGGCACACAACTAGAAATTAGTAGCTGTAGGCATAAAATATGAATATAAGACTTTTTAAATATCTTCATCATTTCGCTTCTTTATCGACGATCTCAATTAAATTCGTATGAGAATTTTAATACAATTTAAAAATCGGCAAATAACGTACTGAAATGATAAGAAGTGGAGTAAAAAGATGGGGCATTGCTGCCCCAAAAAGACGGCATTCTAATAACTTATAATTTTATGATTTAGTACAAAGTCGTTCTTCAACGATAAGGTGAGAAATATCGTACTTCGCTAGTATCTTTTCACGGTAGTACTCACTCCCCTTTAGTTTGCAATTATAAATCATCACTTCACATGCATGAGCATTGGGAGCAATTCTCCATAAGTGAAGATCTGCGATCTCAATATCTTCATCATGTGAAAAGAGTTTTCTGATTTCTTCTTCATCAAATAATTTTGAATTTCCATCAAGAAGTTCCCAAACTGTATCCTTAGCAAGCCCCCATGCCCACTTTAAAATGACGATGGCACCGAGAATACCAATAATTGGATCGGCCCAATTCCAACCAAAGTACTTTCCAGCAAAGAGAGCAGCAATGGCCATCACTGAAGTTAGAGCATCTGCGATGACGTGTAAAAGTGCCGAGCGGTGGTTGTGGTCATGAACATGGTTATGGCCATGACTGTGACCGTGACCGTGATCATGCCCATGATGATGATCGTGAGAGTCCCATAAGAGAACCGCACTAAGGACGTTTACGATAAGACCAATAATGGCCACAAGGATGGCCGTTTCAAATTTAATCGCCATTGGGTTTAGAAATCGTCCAATCGACTCAACACCCATCACAATGGCAACAATTCCCAACATAAGAGCACTAGTGTAGCCTCCTAAAGGAATCATCTTTCCGGCACCAAAGCTTAGCTTTTCATTTATTTTTTCAGATCGTGCCAGACGATAAACGATAACAGTAATTCCAAGAGCTCCTACGTGAGAGCCCATATGCCAACCATCAGCGAGTAAGGCCATTGATCCGGTAAAGTATCCATAACCAATTTCGACAACCATGGTTACAAAAGTAAGAAGAATGACGAGCATCGTCTTCTTCTCATTTGATCCTAGTCGATCATCTTCTAGGACATAATTATGTGGTTCGATATGTTCTTTATGCTTCATGATCAAAACTCTGTCTAAAATATGAGCGAGGGAATTTTAGAAGCTCAAGCTTTGGGATATTAAAATCCCCGATTTTCGTATCATTAAGGGTTACGGCATAGAACTCATTCTTACCTTCTTTTCCAATAACGAAGACATTGATTTCTTGGCCATCCATGAAGAGCTTATGTTCACCAAATTTTCGATACTCCCCAAAAGAAGTTTTTTGATCTTCTAAGGGAAGTGTTTCTGGCCCAAGAGGTAGACGAAAGCGGTAACTACTAACGAGGTTTCCTGCAACAATCATGGCATTGCCACGATTTAGTTTTGTTGTGGCCTTGTTAATGAAGTAATCCATAATATAAGCAATGAGATCAACATCTTTTAAATTAAGATCATAAATCTTTTGTTCATTACCTTCTAAACGAGACTGACGATTTAATACAACTTGCGAAATAAAGACATTCCCTGATGGGTGTAGAATACGAACAGTATTGCCATGGTCTTTTGAGATATCCCAGGCCCATTCAGTTGTTGGAAAAAGTGGTGTTAGCGTTACAGTTTTTGAATTCATATTTGGATCCTAATCACATTGTTCCAAGTAGTAAAGATCTTGGTAAGTTTCTCGCTTTCTTATTAAACGAGCGTTAGTGCCATCAACAAGCAACTCACATGCTCTAGGCCTTGAATTATAATTACTCGACATGGTAAAGCCGTACGCCCCACAAGAGCGGATTGCGAGAAGCTCCCCTTCACAAAGCTCAAGTTCCCTTTCCTTTGCAAGGTAATCCCCTGTTTCACATACGGGACCAACAATATCAAAATTTTCTTTTGTTCCTTTAATCGACTGATCCACCTTAATGACTTCTTGCCAAGCCTGATAAAGTGCAGGCCTCATTAAGTCATTCATGGCCGCATCAACAATGGCAAAGTACTTGCCTTCATTCTCTTTGATATACTCAAGCTTTGTTACAAGAATACCTGCATTCGCCGCAATGGCCCTACCTGGTTCAAAAATAAGTTCTAACTCAGGATAGTTTTCAAGACTCTTAATCACTTGGGCCAGATATTCACTTGGGTGTGGTGGAGCTTCATCTCGATACTTAACTCCAAGTCCTCCACCTAAATCAATATGCTTAAGGGGTGTACCATTCTTTCTTAAGGTATCAACTAATTGTTTTAGCCTTTCTAGTGCTTCTAAGAAAGGGCCGACATTTGTAAGCTGCGAACCGATATGACAATCAATTCCTTCAACATTGATATGCTCCAACGAGTGAGCGATCTCATAAACCTCTTGTGCCTTTTGAAATGAGATTCCAAATTTATTTTCTTTTAGGCCAGTTGCAATATAAGGATGTGTCTTGGCATCCACATCAGGGTTAACTCTAATGGAAACAGGAGCCTTCTTATTTAACTTCTGTGCGACTTCATTAATTCTTCTAAGTTCTGCTACTGATTCAACATTTAAGCACTTAATACCCTTTTCAAGTGCAAACTCTATTTCATCATGAGATTTTCCAACCCCTGAAAACACGGTCTTTGATGCAAGTCCTCCAGCGGCCAAAACTCTTTCAAGCTCTCCCCGAGAAACGATATCAAAGCCACTTCCCATGGCCGCGAGTTCTTTTAAAATATTAATATTGGAATTTGCTTTAACTGCATAACAAATTAAATGACGATGCTCTTTTAATGGTTCTTGAAAGGCGAGAAAGTGTCTTTTAAATGTTTTTAAAGAATAAATATAAAGTGGTGTTCCATACTTTTTAACGAGATCAGAAACTTTATTTTCTTCTGCAAATAACTCATTGTCTCTATAGTTGAAAAAGTCCATTTTAATCCTTATTAACTTCCCTATTGATTAAGCTGCATTCATATAGCATACCTAGCCCGCCATTGAATTTTATTTTTAAAAAGCCCGGCCCTTCTTCTTTTAACTTAAAACCATATTTTTCATGCATTTTAATCGAAGTCTTATTATTTGCATTAACAACGTAGTAGGCCTTCGTTGAGATCTGGCCAATATGTCTTAGTCGCTCTCGAGTTAAAAGATCACCAATTCCAGAGCCCCGATATTCAGGCAGGACAGTAAGCCCCATGAGATACCACCCAATGGGTGCTTTGTACTTGTAGCGATTCACCATTTCCTGCGTGTATAAGATTGACCTACCATAGCCAACGATTTCTTCATCAACAATGGCAACGATTAAGTGAAAGCCTTTTAAATTTCCACCGCGGGCCAACTCCTTCTTTGTTCTTTCAAGAAAGAAAGAATAGTCGAGGTTTGGATCAATATTATTTTCACTAATAATACGAGCGATTGCCTGGGCATCGTCATACCTAGCATAGCGTGTCTTTATCCCCTCAGGTACAGGCCTTGACTTGTGATCTGTAACAAAAGGACAGTAGGAATTATACTCTTTACTGGTCTTAGACAGAGTCTGCAATGTTTGAGGAATTAGCTTTTTAAACATAATTTAATCTATTATAGCGCATTCATAAAAGCGGTGAATAAATTAATTCAATTAATAAAGTTTTTATTTTAGATACTCTGCTTATGTGCTTTAATTGTGACAAATACATAATATTGACCAATGACCGATCGTTTTACTCATGAAAAAAATATTTCTAGGCATAGTGCTCATATTCATTACTACCCTAATCGTTCTTATCTTGAATTATAAGTGGGTCATTAAGAAGTCTCTGGCCATGGCCGGAGTGAGAATTGAACGTGTTGAAAAAATCAGTATCGGCCAATGGACTCTCCATAATCTAAAGTATCAATTGGATGAGAAAAATGAACTGAAAGTTAACTCCGTTAATATAAGCTTCTTAGAAATTGATGTTAATGCTAAAAAACTTGATCGCTACATCCAGGCCCTTAATTCTAAAATAAAAGTAAAAGCAGTTGGTATTGAACTTCAGAAATTCAAACTTAAGAGTATGAGTTGTTTTGTTCATAAGAAAGAAGGAACAACGGTAGAGATAAGTCAGATACATATTCCAGACTTTGGTAGCAAGAATCGTGGTGTCCTAACACTAAATCTCGCCACACTTAAAGATATCCACTTAAATTATAACAACCTTGATATTAACCACATCATTAAATACTTTGATGCTGGCCTAGGATTATCGGGCCTTATTGATCTTGAAGCAAAAGTGAATGGTGATATTACAGCAAAAGTATCAGGCAAGAACTTAGTTCTAACAGGCTTTAGGGTCGATGATGTTATTACGAACTTTCTCGATACTCGAAGTATTGGCCTTATCGATGCAGCGGCCGTTGTGGCGCTTGGCCCTATTGGACTTCTCTATACGAGTGCTGCAAGCTTAGGGCAAACAGTTGGTGGCTTTCGCGGTGGGGACACAAACCTGAAACAGATTAATGCAGCAGTAACACTAGCTGGAGACCTGATTGTCTTTGATGATGTTGCTGTTGCAACAAAAGAGCATTTAATAATTGCCCAAGGTGGGGCCAATATTGAAAAGCAAACCTTTAAAAGCTTTATTGTTTCTGTTGTTGATGAAAAGTATTGTCCTGAATTGCAGCAAGTGATTAAGGGAACATTTACGAAACCAGAGATTTCAAAAACCAAGGCCTTCCTTGATACCGCTACCGCGCCTGTCTCAAGTGTGAAGAGTTCAACTTTTCAATTTGTTGGCGTGGAGAAATGTAAACCAATCTACAAAGGTGTGGTCAAGCATCCAGAGCTTGACTGAACCATTTCAGAAAGCGCCCACTTTCAAAATGACACATTACACATAATGAGAAAAATCATGGAGGAAAGCAAACGCTTGATGTATATTTGATCCTAATTGTTAAAACTTAAACGAGGATAAGACTATTAGCGTTATATCTGTACTCATTTTTCTCTTTCTTTTTGGTATTGCCTCAATGAGCTATGTCTACGCTTACCGTGGAACTGAAAGATATGAGAGCTTAAACTTCTATCTACGTAAAGGTTGGCCAATTTTTGCACCTTTAAATTGTCTACTCTATATGTTCACAAAGAAGAGAGCGGCAAAGCCAATTATGAATCTAGCGGACTTTCCAGAATTAAAACTTGTTCAAGAGAACTGGGAAACAATCCGCGATGAGGCCGTAAGCCTTAGAGAGAACGGCTACTTTGATAAGGTAAAGGACCCAACTTCAAGCGCATACTACGATATTGGTTTTAGAACTTTCTATAAGTATGGTTGGTCAAAATTCTACCTAACTTGGTATGGAACAACTCTTAAGTCAGCGAAAGAGTTATGCCCGAAAACAGTTGAACTTGTTTCAAAGGTTCCTGGGGTTAATGGTGCCATGTACTCAATTCTGCCAGTGGGATCAAAACTTACGAAGCACTTAGATCCTGTTGCCACTTCACTTCGTTACCACCTAGGTCTTAAAACGCCTAACGATGATCGTTGTTATATCAATATTGATGGTACAGATTATTCTTGGCGTGATGGAGAGGCCCTACTTTTTGATGAAACATACCTTCACTTTGCATTTAATAATTCTGAAAATGAAAGAATTATTCTTATGCTAGAAGTTGATCGCCCAACAAATATCGTAGGAAAAATTATCAATTTCATCTTTAAGCAAATTATGAGAATCACTCTGGTTCCTAACGTTCCAGGTGATCAAAGAGGACTAGTAAATGCAATCTTTGGTGCTGTTACTCCAACTCTTCTTAAGGTAAGAACGCTTAAGCAAACGAATATTGTTCTTTATAAGATCATTAAGCACACTGTAAACTTAACACTACTTGCTCTCGCATTTGGTTTAATTTACTTAGTACTTACTTTTATTCAATCTCTATTTTGAAAAACTAGAAGCAACATATGCGGCGACGTACTCTTCAAAGTCTACGTCGTCGAATTTCTCAAAGTCCACCTGGCGCTGCATTGATGCATTCTTCTCTAGTGCCAACTCTTCTTGAAAAATATGATTTACATCTTTAGAAGCTAACTCTTTACGATGCTCAAGAGCAAGCTCTTTCATTGCTTGAATATGTCCCTTTTGTGAGACAAGATCAAATACCTTCTGAGATAAAGTATTTGCAGGATCAATTAACTTACGTTGCTCTTCAATAGCAGAGAGTAATTCTTCCTTACGCTCACCATCTGAAATAGCATGAATGACTTCAGTCATTTGTTTAAAGAATTTTGTTAGATATTCTTGATAATTAATTTTTGAACCGTTAAGGCCAATTTCTAATCCAGCACTTCTTCCCTGTTTAACAATAAGCTGATTATTATCTTCAATCTCATTATAGATTTCTCGATTGCACTTATCGGCCTGCATGAATAGACATGTCAAAAGAAACGCATCTAGAAAGTCTGCCTGAGTTTTAGTAATTCCATTTTTTGCAAACGGATTTAAATCGAGAAGCCTTACTTCAATATACTCAATCCCCTTGCTTCTTAAGCTAGCAAGAGCACTTTTCCCAGGAGGGGCAATTCTTTTTGGCCTAATAATTGAGTAGAACTCATTTTCGATTTGAAGAATATGAGTGCTGATTTGCTGAAGCTCACCTTTCTCATTTCTTAAACCAATCTTATCAAAGTCTGCAAAGTTCATCTGCAGCGCTTCTTCTAAACTATCACAATAGCTATCAAGACTATTATAACAAATGCGAATTCCACTTTGAGAAGCACCTGTATAACCTAGTCCTCCCATTCTTAAGCAAGTTCCCTCTTTTGAACCATAAGTCTTGCCATGAACATCATTCTCATGAAGAACTTCGAGGTTATGCTTCTTACCATTAAGAAAAGACTCATGAACAGAAACAGAATTTCCAAATAAATAAAGCAGAACATTTGAGTAACTTCTAAAGTTACGACAAAGGTTAAGATATTCTTCATTGATAAATAGTTGCAACGAAAGATCGCTACCACTTAATTCATGCCAATTCTTCCAAAACTCATCAGTCATGGAAAAGTTATAGTGAAGGCCTGCAATGGCCTGCATCGATCGACCATAGCGAAGCCCAAGCCCTGAGCGATAAAGAGTCTTAAGTCGGCCAGAGTTACTTTCACCGTAATATGCAAGTTTGATATCTTTATCTTCAGGTAAGATACAAGGCATTGATGATGGCCAAATGACTTCATTTGAATCTTGCTCTAATACATAGTGCTGAAGATTACCAAGTGTGTTTAATGTTTCACGGTTAGACTTTGAAACAGGAGTGATAAACTCAAGAAGGCTCTCAGCAAAGTCAGTTGTAATCCACTTATGAAGAAGCTTTGAACCAAATTTTGGATCATGATCTGAGCTTGCAAGTTTGCCACTATCAACTTGTACACGAAGCCCTTCTTTTTCAATTCCCTTATTAACATTTAGAATTGAATCACTTCCGTATTTTGTTTGATAATTTTCAATTGCTTGCTTATTAATCTTAATCATAAATCGTCCTATATTTCGCATCTATAGTACGCTTTCAGTAATATGCAAGCAAGCTAATCTTAACCTAGTTAAGATTCCCAATACTTATAGGAAGCTCATAATTTATCCCAAAGGCAAAGTCTTCATTCTTCGTTTGGCCAAGCATAAGCGCAAAATTAGAAGCGCTATCAGCATAGAAGTGAAATAGTGCAGGATAAAGGTTGAGACGGACTCTAAAGTCCTCTGAACTGTTCATGAGTAGTGACGCAGCCTGTCTGCCCATGGTTTCTAGAAAGTAGCCATAAACAAAGCGGCCCTTCTGCTCGAGAGGGTTTGTAAATGCCATTCCGGCCGTAATTGAATGAGAGAGGTCACCATTATCATAAGTTAGTCCCACCATATTCATCATCCCCATATAAAGAAGGGGCCTAAACTTATCAAAGTGAAGA
>NZ_JBEBMT010000001.1:400597-413617 GCF_043196705.1 Halobacteriovorax sp. HFRX-2_2 | reverse complement strand
GTCACCATTATCATAAGTTAGTCCCACCATATTCATCATCCCCATATAAAGAAGGGGCCTAAACTTATCAAAGTGAAGAAATTTCGGACGCATTATATAATTTAATCCAACGTTAAAAAAGTCTTCGTGTTCAACATCATAGACAGGCATGAAATGCCAAGTCGTCATCCCCATCTCATCGACCATAAAATTCATAAAGGGATCATTTAAACCTAAGAAGAATGCGGCCACATCAAAGAAGTAAAGATCTGCAATATGGTCAAGGGCCGATACTTCAGGCTGAGTTGTCTCATTGGCCTCATTTCCAAAGTGCATGGCAAAGGTTACAAAGAACGAAAAGGTCTTGGCCCATTTAATATCGTAGTAGTCAGAGTACTCCATGAGCTTCTTCGTCTCATAGGCGCCACCAAATGTATGAAGGAAAATATTTGGCAATACGCGATTACTTAAGAATTCTTCTTTTAGTAATTTATCAAATCCACCATTCTTCTTAATCGAATGAATGGGATCTTTTACCTTATCCCAAACAATCTTATGCTTTTCAAAATAGTCCTTCTGATTAAACCAATAAGGGTTTTGAATAACGTCAAATGAACCATTGATATACAACTGAATTGGAAACCATGGACCGTCTTCTCTCTCATCAAAAACGAGATAATTTGAACTCTGAGCAAAGATTTGTGATGAGGTAAATAAAATTAATAAAAAAGAGATTAATTTTTTCATATTTTAGTGAACTGGCTTAATTATCGCAATGTATTATTGGCCAGAACGTGGCCAAATTTATATAAGATCACATCGTGAAAAGTTTTATAATTACCCTATCTTTTACAATACTTACTCTGTGCATGCAAAGCACTTCTTTTGCACAAAAAAGGTATTTCTACCAAGACCGTGATCACACAAAAGAAGAGATCTATAAAGATGTTGGATTTGTTTTTGGAATCTCTCTCATTGCCTATCCCCTAACACAGTGGGATACCGTAAGAAATGAAGGATCATGGGATACCTACCGCAAAAACTTCGGAAAAATCGTTTTTGATCGCGATGAACCATTTTGGAACTATATGGTTCACCCTTATACAGGTTCACAAATGTTTCTCTACTATCGTGCTCGAAATTATCGATATGCAGATGCCCTCGCACTAACTTTTGTCTCCAGTACTATTTTTGAATTTCTCATCGAAGTCTATACTGAACCAGCTTCAGTACAAGATCTCTATCAAACACCTGTGCTTGGAGCTGTTATGGGCTACGGCTTTGAGAAGCTCTCAATGTCTCTACTAAATGGAGATAGCAAGGTTGGGCACTTCTTTGGCCACCTAATTAACCCAATGACTCTCTTTCCTTCAATCTTTGAAGGAACAGCATATGCAGTCATTGCACCAGACTTAGACAAGAAATCAATTGGATATTACTTTCATGCAGAATTTTAAACTGATTCTCATATTCTTCATTTCCATAACTTCTGCCTATGCTCAGAAGGGACCCTACGAGTTTTACCTAAGGGCCGGTTTCACTCTTCAAAACACAATTTTCAACGAATTAGATGACGATCAATACGAAAATAAATATGACATCGAAGACCGAGAGGAATCAAAGGCCTTTGGTATCTATACACAGTTCTCTTTTCGCCTAGAAAGAATTGAAATAGGACTTGAATCCCACACGACATTTGGACGAGCTCGCGACCTTCGCTTTGCCTATGAAAATAAAGTACTTGAAGGACAAGGTAACTTTAGATCATTTAATATCACTCCAACGATTAGAATTAATTCAGATGTCTATGATATCGAGCTTTTAGACTTCATTGGTTTTAGAACTTTTAAAGCATATATTAAGTTTGGCCCAAGTTGGTTGCTTAACTCACTTGATCTAGATAATTTTAATATCAATACTAATGGCAGAGAGCTTAAGATTAACTATGACTCTTTTGGAGGAGCCTTAGCGATTGGGATTGAGCAGGTTAAAGAAGTAGACCACTTCCCTTTCTTTGCGGAAGTTTCAGTAGCGGCCTATCGCTCTTACAAGGCAACTTTAGTCGATCGAACGAATCGAACGAAGGTTGAAATTCTTAAAGAGCAGAGCGCGCGAGAAGATATTAATTCGTTTTCAATTTTTTACACAATAGGAGCATCTCTATTTTGAGCACGCAAGTAACAGATAAAGATATTGAACAAATCGAAGCCTTTTTAAAAAGAGAGGCCAGAGGTATTGTTGAGGTTTCAGCAAGAACAACTGATGGTAGACCTGCTTCGATCAAAGTGACTCCCGTTGTTGATAAGGTTCCATTTCCAACGATCTATTGGTTAGTTGACCCTGTTGTTTATAAGGCCATTAGCCAAATCGAGGGACAAGGCTTTACCAAAGAGCTTCAGGCCATGATTGATGCTGATGAAGAACTAAAAGAAAAAGTGAAAGCAATTCATGAATCATATCGCGATGAAAGAGTGAACCTATTTAAAGAAATGAATCTTGAGTTACCAGATAATATGATGCCAATGATTACAGATACTGGAATCGGAGGCCTTAGAGACTTCTATCACTTAAGATGTCTTCATATGTTCTATGCTTTTCACCTAGTGCGCCCTCATGTCATTGGTGAGCTAGTTGATAAGAAATTACAACAAGCTTAGCGATTGGCCGTCACATGATGGTAAGTGAAGCCTAGACTCCACACAAGAGACACTCCAAGGTGGATATAGGCAGACCACTGTCTCAGAAGATCATTATCACTAACCTGAATTAAGTATCCAGATAAGCTCATAACCACAAAGAGTCCAATTAGGAAAATTCCCGATGTGCGTGACTTCTTGTAGCCACTTAGAACTCTCTTATAAATATGATTTGAGAAGATTGTCCCAACAAAGAAAAGAAGAAAAGGCACAGATAAGATGTGAAGCTTTTGCATCCAAATTGAAAGAGGATGTGTTTCGATTCCCCAGTCACCTTCAATGGCCATAAAATACTTGGCCACAAAGTAAATTGTTCCTGTCACAACAATGAAGTAATTCGAGATAAATAGATTATTCTTTTCTGAAGGTGTCATAGCTTAGACTAGAGTATATCTTTTTGTAGATATAGCGACAACCACACTAAAAATTTTGTACTATTTGAAGAAAGAGTCGCTCCGGAAACAATATCAATTGAATCTGGTCTCTGTGATTTAAAGCGAGAAAGCCAGCTTGCCTTAACCTTGTACTCAGAAGGCTCTTCAAACTTAACAATGGCCAAGCTCTCAATATTATTCTTTACCACGTGAACGTGGAGAACCTGATTCTTTGTACGAACAGTATCAGTAAAGACAAAGTCATATGATGTCTTATTCTTACACTCTCTCTTATAGAAAGAATAAAAGCGACGAATATTTCGAGTTGGGTACTTTGACTTAATTGTTTCAAATTCTTTGTCAGTTAAGAACTTAGACTTCTCAACAAACGAGCAATCAGGATACTTCTTAGAAAGAGTCTCCTTAATTCCTGCATGAACTTGAGTTTGTGCCAAAAACAAGAAAACAGTAAAGAGGAAAATCCCCTTTACTGCTTTAATATTGAATAGATTTGAAAATCTTAGTATTCCCATCCGATCCCGAAGTTTACTTCTTCTGATTCACCAGCATTAGATGCATTATTTAATTTTGTGAAGTCAGCTTTGAAAGAAACCTTATCAAGTGGCTTATACATAATACCAGCTGTGATATGCTCTTTATCATTTGCTTTGTCAGCTACACCAACAGATGAATCAACATCATCTTGAGTGTTATAACTTTCGTATCTTACATATGGCATAATTGAATAAGTTTTACCATGAGTAAGATTGTAAGCTAGATCAACATAGTAACCTTGCATTACATCTGCCACAACATTTCCAGATGCTGCAGAGAATTCTTTACCATCAAGAGTTGAGTAAACATATAATGCCTTCACCATTAGGCCTTTGTAATTATATGCTAAGTGAACATCGTAGATATTGTGCTCACCTTGAGCGTTACCGTTAGTTGTCCCAACGTAGATTGATGTTCCTAGGTCTAGACCAAAGTCAAATCCGTAATCAACTCTAGCAACGTGTGACCAGTGTCCAGCAAGTGCTTTAGCACCTTTTTGACGTCCACCACGTACACCACCTTCAGAGAAACCAGCAGATCCATCCCAAGACTTAAGTGAGTTCATGATGTAGTACTTATACTCAAGGTTATTCCAAGTACCATAAACTCCTACACCGTTTTCACGCATAGTCGTTGGAATAATTGCATTTTCAAGTCTTGGACGCTTAACACCAATAAAACGAGTTGGCTCGTGCTCAGTGTTCACAATTCCAATTGGAGTAAGTAAAAGACCAGCTTTAAAGTTTAGTAGGTCTGAGTGTGCATAACGAATTTCAGCAAATTCAGTATAGATCTCATCAGCGTGCTCAATTTCAATTTCAGTCATGAATGACCACTTGTCACTAAACTGATAACCAACGTAAAGAACGTTTCTTAATGTATCCCACTGAGATGTACCTTCACTATTGTCAGTATAGATAATCTCACCGTAACCACCAAGGCTTACCTTAGACGATAGACCTTTTGATTGCATGCTTTGTACTTCTTTAGAAAGGATATCAATTCTTCTTTCTAGCTCTTGTGTTGTAGCAGCACTAACTGTCGTTGCTGCAATTAAAGCGATAAACAACTTTTTCATTTATTCTCCTATTAAACATTTTGTTTGAATTACCAAACGGATGTTAATGAGAATTAAATAAAAGGTCAAGTCACTAAACTAGACAATATTTTTAGTTGTTTCTGTTCGCACTACGCTCTAAAAAGAAGACAAAGAAGAAGCCGATGACAACAAGCACCACAGCTAGAATATCTTCCTGTGACAGAGACGTTGGGAAGTAGAGACTCTCTGAAAGAACTTTTGTTTTTCCACGGATAACCACTGACTTTGTCACCTCTCTCCAAGGCCACACCTTAGATAAGGTACCAAGAAGAATCCCTACAAGAAAGGCCATCGTGCGCTCACGAAAGTTCTTCATAAAGAAGTTTAAAACTTTTGAGAAGCTTACAAGCCCCGTTAAGCAACCAAGAGCAAAGACACCAATGATAACCAGTGCACCCTCTTGAAATGGATTCTTTAAAGCTCCCGTTACATATTCATACTTCCCTAAAATAAGGAGAATGAAAGAGCCTGAGATTCCAGGAAGAATCATGGCCGTAATTCCGATAAGCCCACAGATATAGATAAACCATAGATCAGTTGGAGTTGTTACTGGCACAAGCTGAGTAATAGCAAAACCGATTGCAGCACCTAAGGCCACCATAACAAGTGCCAAAGGATTCTTACGATCCTTTAAGTCCCTAGCAATGACAATGATAGAAGCTGAAATCAACCCTAGAAATAGGCCCCATGTCGGTACCGGGTGATAATTAATCAGATAATGCATAAGCCTTGCAAGAGAAAGCATGGCCCCGAGAATTCCAATCCCTAGCGGAATGATGAATTTTAAATCAATCTTCTCTGAAACACTCTTTATATTAAAAGTTAGTGCATCCTTAATAAGAGCTTTATCAATGGCAGCAACTGTGGCCAGAAGCTTGTCATAGATTCCAGTGATAAATGCAATAGTTCCCCCAGAAACACCAGGGATTAAGTCGGCAATGCCCATAAGAAAGCCCTTGCAAAAAACAAGGGCCATATTTTTATTGATCATAATTGATTACTCTTTATTCTCTTGTGCTTCTTCTTTAGCAAATGGAGTATCTTCCCAGTCTACAGAGTGCTTACACTCAGGACATTGAAGCTGTTTCCCCCATCTCTTTGTTTCCTTAACGCCCATCACGCCAAATCCACATGCAGGACAATCCATAACTTTTGGCTCATTCCAAAGGGCCGTTTCACACTCTGGGTAATTCGTACAACCATAGAAGATTTTCCCGTAACGAGACTTCTTCTCTGCAAACTTTCCAACCTTACACTTTGGACAAGTTACATCAATTGTATATGGAAGAGTTGTTTCACACTTTGGATATTCTTCACAACGAACAAAGCGTCCATACTTCCCTTTCTTAACCTCAAGACGCTTTCCACACTCAGGGCATGGGTCTCTAAACCAGTCTTTTGGAAGTATTTCAATTGTTCCATCAAGGTGCTTTTTAAAGTCATGAGTCGATGTACAATCTGGGTAGTTACGACAAGCAAGGAACTGACCATTACGTCCCCATTTAATAAGGTACTCACCGTCTTCACACTTATGGCAGTGAATTCCTGTTGGGATCTCCTGCTTCTTAAGGTTCTTCATTTCCTCTTTTGCTTTTTCAAGAGTCTTTTCAAAACCTTGCCAGAATTCCTTAAGGACTTTCTTCCACTTAATTTCACCGTCTTCAATTTTATCCAGAAGTTTTTCAACATTGGCCGTAAAGGCAACGTCCATCACATCTGGGAAAGATTCAATAAGCATCTTACAAACAACGGTACCAAGTTCAGTAGACATGAAACGGTTCTCGACCTTTTCGACATAACCACGATCTTGGATATTTGAAATAATTGAAGCATATGTCGATGGACGACCAATTCCCTTCTCTTCAAGAGTCTTTACAAGTGAAGCTTCATTGTAGCGAGGAGGTGGCGAAGTCCAGTGTTCCTGCTCAGCAGGTCCATTCTTTGCAGGCATTTGCTCACCAACTTCAATTACTGGTAATTCACCAGTTGCCTTTGGTGTGTCATTTTCATCCTCATCATCGTTTCCGCCACGACGTGAAGCTTTCTCTGCAGCAGCTTCCATGTAGACAGTTCTAAAACCAGGGAATTTAATGATCGATCCATTTGCCTTAAAGAAGTGACCTTCGCACTCGAAAGTTACCGCAGTTTGATCGATAATCGCCTGACTCATTTGAGAAGAAATAAACTTATTCCAAATAAGCTCGTATAACTTCTGCTCATCTGGCTCTAAATCTCCTCTTAGTTGACTTGGAGTATATTCAAGAGATGTAGGTCTGATGGCCTCGTGGGCATCTTGAACCTTACTACTTCCCTTCTTCTTATATTCAATTGGTTCTGGTGATAAGAACTTCTCACCATATTGGCCCTTAACATATTCACGAAGAGCATTTAATGATTCTGGCTCAGTTCTAACAGAGTCCGTTCTCATATATGTGATTAGACCGACAGTTCCAAAGTCAGTTGTTGCAATCCCTTCATAAAGTTTTTGCGCAACCATCATTGTTCTCTTGGCCGTAAAACCTAGCTTATTAGCTGCTTCCTGTTGAAGCTTTGAAGTTGTAAAAGGAGGCGTTGGGTTTTGTTTTCTTTCACGTTTTTTAACGTCAATAACTTCAAACTCTTTCCCATTAACATCTTTTACAATTTGTTTTGTGAATTCTTCGTCTGTTAATTCAGTTTTCTTCTTGGCCTCTTCACCGTAGTACTTGAACTCAAAAAGAGTTCCATCTTTTTCCATCTCACCATGGATTGAAAACCACTGCTCTGGAACGAAGGCCTTAATTTCATCTTCTCTTTCAACAATGATTCTTAAGGCAACTGATTGTACACGTCCGGCAGAGATACCACGCTGAACCTTATCCCAAAGAATTGGCGAAATCTTATAACCCACAAGACGGTCAAGTACACGACGTGTCTTTTGGGCATCATACATATTAACATTTAGATCAACTGGATTTTCAACGGCATTCGTTACAGCATTCTTTGTAACGGCATTGAAGATAACTCGCCTGATCTTCTTGCGCTTGCCAATTTCTTCAGCAAGGTGAAATGCAATGGCCTCTCCTTCACGGTCCAAGTCGGGTGCGAGGAAGATTTCATTTGCATCTTTTGCTAATTCTTGAATTCTTTCAATCTTTGCTGCTTTACCAGCTATAGGAACGAGGTCAATTTCAAAGTTCTCTTTGATATCAACACCTAGTTTTGATTTTGGTAGGTCTTTAATGTGTCCATTTGAGGCAACAACTTGAAAACCACGGCCAAGATACTTTTTGATGGTTTTGGCCTTGGAAGGTGACTCCACAATTACTAGCTTGTAGTCTTTGTCTTTTACCGAAGAGGCTTTCTTCTTCGTCGTTTTTTTGGTCGTCTTTTTGGCCGCCTTCTTAGCTACTTTTTTCTTTGCAGTTTTTTTGGCAGCTTTTTTGGCAGTTTTCTTCTTTGTTGTTTTTTTTGCTGCTTTTTTCGAGGCCTTTTTAGAGGCAGCATTTGTTGCAGCTTCACTCACAACTTCTGATTGTGTCATGATGTTCACTATCTCCTATTATAAAAAACAAGGTGCGTTACAAGAACGCACCAAGGATATCTTAACATATTTTTCGCTAGCATAGATTAATTTGAGTCACTATTCAATAGTTCTTCAATTTCTTCGATGTCATATGGAGTCAATCCGTAAGGGTTCTCCTTACTGTTCAGATCTTCATCCATATACTTAAGACCTTCTTGTGATTCGATTTCATTCATTGAAGGTAGTGCGTTAGGATCTTTGGCCTTCACACCTTTCTCAATTAAATTCAGGTCTTGACGCTCTAAGTAAGTATCTTCGTCAATCTTCTGCTCATTTAATTTTGTTTCAGCATCAATCAATTCTTTCTCAAGCTTCTCAAGTTCTTTAAGATCACGAGCTTGTTCTTTAATAATCGATTTCTCTCTTTCTTGGCGTTCAAGTTCTTCAAGTTCATCTTCTTCAAGGCGAATTTCATCAACCTGCTTAAGAAGATCTTCCCCAAGATTATCTAGGTTCAGCTCAACATCAAGTTCCTCAAGAGCAAGGTTTTCTTGCTTTCCAAGATTCTTAGCGCGAGTGTTATTACGTAGCTGCTCGGCCATCTTTGCTGTTGCCTCAGATTTAGTCAGGGCAATATCACCAAGCTCCATTCCTGAATTACTATAAGAAATAACGGCCGTAGCGAAATTATCTGTAACAGTAATGACCGTTGCCTCACCTTTTACATAAGTCGGTTGAGAACTAATTTGCTTTCCTGTTCCTCTATCCATAAATGAGTAAACTTCAAAAACATTTCCTAGCTCGACACCATCAACTCGACCACGATCGAGGTAAACAACACTTCCAAGTGCTAGTCCACGCTTTTGTTGTTTATATGAACCAATAATGGCCGCTTCAATGCGACGAGGATTATAAGTTTTAAAGATCTTGGCAATCTTAGGTGTATAAACAGTAACTCTAGCACCGCGCTCAATCGTTTCCACAATTTCGTCAACCGATACTTCCCACTTATTATCTTCTAACTCTCTTATCGCCTTTACTTGTCCTAAGATTGTATAGCGTAGACCTTCTCGATCAGAAATACGATGAGAAACCTTTCCATCTGGTTGATAGATTGAGAATTTATCACCAGGCCTTACTTGCACACTCTTATCAAACTTAACGTAGACATTCTGATCGCGAAGAATAAGAACAGACTCGTCTTGCTTATCAGAGATATACCCTAAGTCTTGAAGATGGTTAGTCGATAGAAATGTATTTAAATAGAAACCATGAGAAACCGTGATCTCTTGTCTTTCAATAGAAGAGATTCCATTCTTATCATATTGATTATCTGGTTCCTCAATAATGATACGTGAAATAGGCGGAGCATACTTCTTATAATCAGTATTAAGTTCGATCTCTGTCATTGATAGAACATCATCATATGAAGACTCAGTTAACGATTGAAAGAATGCACCCTTATTTACAAGTGTTCTTCTCTCTTTTAACCAGTCTGACTTAATATCATCACCGTATGCAGAAAAAGCACCAGAAGATGCTACTTTTACATTTTCAGAACGACGAACTTGACTCCCATCATCCTCAAAACTACCAAAGGCAACTTTTGGGAAAGAAGTTTCACTTCCTGTTGAGAAAACAAGAACTTGTCCCGGCTCAATTTCGTGAGGGTTTGTAATTTGTGGGTTCATTGACCAAATCTTAGAATAGTAGAATCCTGATCCAAAAAGATTTTGTGAAATCTTCCATAACCAGTCACCTTCTTGAACAACATACTTATCGACCTTTGCCGATGTTGCGAGCTCATTCCACTCTTCTTCAGGTATTTTCTTTTCAACAAATTTTGCAAGATCAAGAAGCTCTTTCTCTTCTCTTCCCACATTGAAAAGGTTTTTATTGATCGTTACTTTTTGATCACTAGCACTCGACTGCTTGGCCTTCTCTGGCTCAACAATCTCTACATTAGTTGCTTGTGATTTTGTATCAACATCTTTTGCAAGAATATCAATCTCTTCAAGATTGTCTGCATTCTCTAAATTATTAGCATTAATCTTTTGGAGATTTTCATCAGTAAGGACCTCTTCACCAGGAAGGGTCTTCTTTTGATCGCTCTTGATAGAATTTAATTCATCAGCAAGAACTTCGTCTGATACATCCGTTTGTTGTGGCTGATCAGTCTCTTCCTCTAAAAGCATAAGAAGGTCTTTATCATCTAAGAGCTCTAGATCCTTAAGATCATCTTGCGCACGCACCTGTCCCATGCTCATGAGAAGAGATACGATACAAAATAATAAGCTTAGATTTTTCTTCTTCAAACTACGCCCTATGCTTCACCGAAGAAATCGTGAAGGATTGAATAATACTTCTCTTTCTTCTTTGCTAATTTTAATTTATCAGTACAAACAATAAGTCTTCCTAAACTTTTAATAACAAGACCTGAAAAAGCATGTTGTCTAAGAATCTCTTCATACAACTGCATTGCTAGATCAAATTCTTGCTGAGAAAAAAGCATTTCTGCTAAATAGAATTTTGCTCTTACTTTAATTTGATTATGTCTTGAACCTTCAAGATCTTTTAGAATTGTTAGAGATTGGTCTAAGCGGTTTTGTGCCATTAGGCCTTCGGCCTGCTTTAAAAGATTTAATTCTTTTTGTAGAAGAACATCGTCTGATTGCTCTTGCTTCTTTTGTGCAACCACTTCATTAGCAAAAACATCGACTGTTTCAGCAACACTACTACTCTTTGCACCTTGAAGATCATCAATCATACTAAGCTGTACTTGCTCAGCTGACGCCTTCCCGTCCTTGGCCTTGTATTGATCGGCTAGACTTGGGGCCTTAGTATCTTTTAAAAGCTTGTCGTATTTCTCAAGAAGTTGATCGTACTGGGCCTTAGGAACCATTTGTTGTTTAGCTTCGGCCTGCTTCGCTTCTTCGATTGGATATCCTTCTTCATCAAAAAGAGTTTTTCTTTTCGACCACGAACAAGAAGTCGTTGCCAATGCTAAAATTAATACTGAAGTGAGTGGAAATCTCTTCCTGAAATCTTTCACTTGTAGTCCTCCATGACTTGATAAAAGAGTGGCCTTTAATAATATTTTAGGTTACAAAGCGTTTAAGTCAATGAAATTTCGTGGATAGGCAAAGACTGCCAAGCCAAATAACTAAATAAAAAACAAACTTGTCGAGTATTTTATGAGTGAGATATTTAAAACAATTGTAAGAGTACCAAAGAAAGAATCAGCATATTTCTACTTTCAACTTGAAGCAAATGAAGGCCTATGTTTCTACTCAACAATCGAAGGAGACAAGCACGAAGGTCATCGCGACATTATCGTTCAGGCACACCCTAGCCTAAAGCCTGAGGTTAAGTACTTACTTAATAAATTAGCTCAAGAAATCGAGCTACAATTTATTGACTAAATTTTGTACACCTAAGAGAAGATTTCAAATCCGACTAACTCAATCAAATTAAATGATATAACTCGCAAAATACCGTAAACCTAAAACGGAGAGAGATTATGTCACCAGCAATTAAAAAAGTTGCTAATACAACCTTGTGTGTATTGGCCTGCCTTCAAATGGCCTCTTGTAAAGTTGTTACCAACAAAGGTATCAACAATCACTTTAATGACTTCAAACTAAGTCTTGAAAGCTCTGAAAAGTCGAACTTATCGGACTCAAAACTGATGATGGCCAACGAGCTACAAATTAAATCAGAACAAATTGCCAAGCTAATCAATAGTGCTCCAAAATTTGAAACTTGGACAGACTCAAAACAAACATACGGATCAAACGATCGTAGAAGAAGAGTGCGTACTGTTGAAAAATATAATGAAAGCAAAGAGAAAATTCGCAACTGGATGAAGCAAGTAAAAGATTTAACTCTTGATATTCACGCCATTACATTTGATGCCGGAAAAGATTCTTATCGTAAAGATGAAACAAAACGTCTCATCAACACACCAGAACAAATGGCACAAAACGAAGTCCTTGCACTCTACTCTCTTACTTATATGAGAAACTTAAGTGAAGGATACACAAAGCGCTCGATTGGATATATTGAAGAAATCTCTTCAGATAAGATGCAGCGTTTTACTGAAACTGATGAGGCATTTAAGCTTGAAGTTCTACAACAGCATATGGCCTATATCGGAATGATGAAAATCATCGATCAAGATGCTAAGAAAACTCTGACAAAGCTTAAGGCCATGAGAGATGCAAATATTCTATCACCAGAGTTAAGTGAAAATATCAATAACCTTCTTAATACTGGAAAGAAAGAGAATGCTGAAAAGATAGAAAAGTTCAAAGAATATAAGCAAGAAGCTCTCACTCAAGAACAAAGAGCTGAATTTGATAGGGCCCTAACAACTTACGAAAGTGTATTTGGTAAGAAGTCTCTTCTTTTTGATCCAGCTAACCCTGACCACCCTCTAATGCACTTATTTGTTATTGCTTCTAACCTATCGTGGGGATTAATCAATACAATGGTAGGAGCAGCTTTTATTGGGACAAAGGTAATCCTTGCACCAGTTAGTCGTGGAGTAAACCTTTTCATCAACTTTCTTGAGGCCGTAACTCCATACCGTTATATGAGAATGATTGAATTTGATCTACCACGTATCAGAATTGCAGCTTCAAAAATGCAAATTTATGCAGATGTATGTGGACTTGGAATTGTTCCAGGAAAGATGTCAGCAGGTCTTTTTGAACTAGACTTCTGCTCAGGTTACCGTTTTGCTTCAGGACACGAAGCAGGCCATGCTAAGCAATCAGCACTTCTTGGGCCCCTATACTTCCCAGCGGTGGT
>NZ_JBEBMT010000001.1:390309-400502 GCF_043196705.1 Halobacteriovorax sp. HFRX-2_2 | reverse complement strand
ATTCTTTCATACGCTCTTGTTGGTGGCCACGGTGGATTCATTGAAGCATGGGCAGATATTTGGTCAGCTCACTACCACTAAGAATTGGATAAACTAACTTAATGATTTTCAACATGAAAAACATATTTAAAAACTCTCTACTGGGCCACTCTAGGTCCATAGGGAGTTTTGCCCTTTCACTCGTGATTGCCCAAAGTATTTTGGCAATTCCATACCATCTGCCACGCTTAGATGAAAAGCTTCGCTATACAATAAATGAAACCTTTATTGAAAAAGATGTTATTCGAAATGATAACTACTTCATCTTCCTCGACCAAGACTTCGATGGAATTCCAGATGCTATGGATAATGATATTGATGGTGATGGTTTCGATAATATTACAGATGAATTCCCTGAAGATAAAACAAGATTTGGCACTGATCTAAATAATAATGGCATTGTCGACTTCGTTGATTTTGAGTTCAGTGAGAATATTACTGAGAAAGAAAGAGCTAAGGCAAGTTCCCTACAGACGCAAATTTATGAAGATTATAATATCCTTATTATTCCTGCTGCAGAAATAAACCTAAAGCAAATCCGTCTTGTAAAAGAGCTACTCGACATAGGTTTTACAGAGACAACGAATCACTTAAAATTTGTTATTTTTGAAACAACACATCCAACGAGTTGGCTGACAAAAGGAAAGTATGATGAGGAATGGAAACAAATCGTCATCTACAAAGATCAATTAAAAAATGATGAAGAAATCAATTTGACTCTGACTCACGAGTTCTTTCACTTTGTCCAAAAAGAGAACCCAGAGCTATACCAAGACTTCATTAACTCTGTTGGTTGGTCTATAAACGAAAGGTATTTCACATACCAGCATAATAATGATCACCATTATCCAGAAATTAACTTATCTGAAGCAAAACTTAGATTAACAAGTACAAATGAGTTAATGGCCTATGACAATTTCCCTTCGGAATACTCAACAGTATCTCCAGAAGAGATGTTTGCGGAAGTAGCGACAGCATACCTTTACCAAAGCAAATCGAGGGAAAGAGACTTCGCCAATAGGTTTACAAATTTTGAAGCATTTGCGAAAAGCCAGGCCTTTAAAATATTCAATGACCTATTCTCTATTTTTTAAAATCACTATTTAAAACAAAGCGCTCCCACTTATTCTTAATGAACCACTCAGTAACACTCTTAAACGGAGGAAGGTTTTCTCTCTTTCTAGCAGCATTAAGCTTTCTTAAATCTGGTCGATAATAAGTACCAATAACCTTTCCAGAACGTTCAATTACTTGAAACTCATTTGAAACCGGATTATAGCGATAAATATCATTCTTACTTCTAAAGGAAATAATATTATCATCACTTGAGCGTGCAAATTTCTCAGCATTTCTTAAATACTGTTTATCACTAACAAAGTTAAATTCATCACCGTGTTTTTTCGCGTGCCCAACAAGTAGCCCCTTATCTTTAAAACCAGTTGTCTTGAATCCCTTACGATGAATCATATGCTGAAAGAACATAGGATCAATCTCGACACCACGATCAAGAAGACTTGTCATCTCTTGTCTAATTTCACCTTTGATTCCTCTTTGACTCATAATCTTTTGCGACTCGATTGCTCTTGTCACCTTAGCATCAAGATCTTTACATTTCTTTCCAGCTGCAAAAACCTTCCAAGAAAAACTAGAAGTTATAAGGAGTGAAAATATTAAAGCGCGCATGCTGCATACTCCACAGTTAGGTTCACGTAATTAGCAGATGAAAGAGAATTAACCTTCTCAAGGCCATCTTTATTCTTTGTTGTAAGAATTTTATTGATTAACTCACCCACTTTTTCTTTTCCTAGCTTCCCCACACTCTTTAGTTGGTCGAGAAGTTGTAAGAATTTTGCTGATGAAGTCACCCTCTTTGAAAGGTCCGCTAGAGAAGTCATGGCATTACCTAGGCCGAGAGGGCCTCTCATAATGACATTGACGAGGACATTTGATCCGAGACTTCCCACAAGAGAGCAAACCAATTGAATTTGAGATTCAAGAGATAAGGCGCCTAAGGCCTCCCCAAGACTTGCTAATTTTTGATCGATTTGAGTAATGAATTCTTTTGTTGTCTCATATGTATCAACTGCACTATTCCAAAATTTCTTGGCCGACTTAACAGGAGACTTTATAAAATTCCAAATTCCACTTCCCACATCTTGAACAAGGCCACCAGTTTTTGCCCAAGCAGCGCTTAAGGCCTTTTGCACACAACCGCTTGCTTGTGCCATAAGGTAATCCTTATTGAAGCGATCAACAGGTGCTTGTAGATCATCGATATTAACGATTTCTTCTAATTGATTATTACATTCAACAGCATGGGCCTTTGGGATAAAGAGGTCGATAAGGGTGTACTTTTTAAAACTTCCCTTTCTCATTTGATTTGCCACAAAGCCTTTCACGCTTTTAACAATCTTATACTTTTCAACCTTTGCGATATTTTCAAAATAGATAGAAACAGGAGTCTTTCCAACTTTGAAATTTACGACCTCACCGGCCGCCAGTGGAATGAACTTGTTAAGCTTGCCTGCATCGGTCTCAAGGCCAAGCTTCACAAAGAATCTCTCAGCGCCCTTTACAAAAACTTGATTTGCTAAGAAGTGCTCAGAATAGTTTTGATAGAAGCCATCAAAGTCTTGATATTGGTATTCAGCAATTAGAGCTTTTGCTAACCCTTGAAAATCATTCGAACGATCTTGGTATTTGAAGTCAGTTGATGAATATGCACACAGGCCGTAAATAGTTAAAATTAGAAATAAAATTCCCCTCATTCAATTATTCTAACTTAAATTCATCTTTAAAAATTGAGGAAATATATTACCGCTACCTAACTGTCTAAAATTTATAACCCCCGTGTAAATACAACAAATTCACCCTAGTAAATTGCCTATCAAGATATAATGGCACAAACATAATTTTATTTAGGGAGATATTATGAGAGGAAGTAGATTTCTAAGAATATTAGCATGCCTAGTATTCGTCATTAATGCACAGGCGGAATGTCTAGTCGAAGACTTCTTAAGAGATGGGTTCTGCCCTGGTATGGGTGAAGACAGTGTCTTCCAGCCTCGTTACGAAGAAGATGGTATTATTAACCGTTATGGAGAATATACATTTGCTCCTTCTTATCAAACACTTCCTGTAGGCCTTACCAATAATGAGCTTGCACTAATTGGAGCAACTGCAGGTACGGCAATTCTTCTCTTTAATAACGATGAAGAACTTATGCAATTTGCCCAAGACAATCGCACAGAAGTTTCTGAAGAGATTGCTTTTTGGGGAGAGAAAGCCGGAAGTTACCCTATTCAACTTTCTGCTGCCGGTTACGCTCTAGGTGTTGTTATTCAAAATGACGAAATTAAAAGAATCTCTAAAGTCGCTCTTAAGGCAACAGTTCTTTCAGGACTAATTACAAGAGCAGCTAAGATGACTTTTAGTCGTGTAAGACCAAATAAAACAGAAGACAAGAATGATTTTACGGGCTTCAATTGGGATAACGAAAATGTTTCCTTCCCATCTGGGCACACAACTACGGCGTTTACTTTTGCAACAGTTATTGCAGAACACTACAAAGATAAATCTAAATTTATTCCAGTACTTGCTTACACTGCCGCAGCTGTTGGTGGTTGGTCTCGTGTTCACGATCGTGCACACTGGGCAAGTGACGTAGTCGTCGGCGCTCTCGTTGGTCACTTAACTGGAAAGCTTATTTATGCAAGTGAATACAACCCAAATAGAAATGAGAAATGGGATATGTCGATTCACCCAGTAGTTGCACCAGACTACGTTGGTTTTCACTTTGAATTCCGTGGAAAGAAGAAAAAGGACACTTACGCGAAAGACTTTATGGCAAAGTGTAAGAAGTTCTATCAAGAAAATCCAGCAGGTGTTGATCCCGTTAGAGAGTGTACTCGTTTATATTTTAATAGCGTATTTGATAAGTAATAAAAAAGGCCCTTTAAAAGGGCCTTTATTTTTTTAGTAATTTAATTCAAAAACAAGTGGAAAGTGATCTGAGTATCCGGCCTTAGCTTTCTTAGTTGCTAAGTGATCATAACGATTCGGAGCTGTTTGCACTTTCTTCGTTTCAACCTTAAAGCCACGATCTCTCATCTCTTCGATATCTTCATCAAAAACACTTTGTGGTTGTGGTTGACGAATAAAGTCTGGAGCATAGATCTGATATGATTTTAGATCAACTCTAATAGGATGCTTCTCACCTAGCATTACTCTTGGAACGAAAACACGGTCTAAGTGATTCCATTGAGAGTTTCGTGCATAGTAGTAAGTCCCTGGAGGCATCGCTTTCACTTTCTTTGAATTAGACTTCTCAGAACGAAATACTTTTTCAACATCTACAATTGATCCATCTTTTAAGAGAACATCTCTCATCGGGTGCTTATTACCAGCTTTCTTTAGCTCAGGAATTGTATTGAAGTCACCTACAGCAAGTACAGATGCCTTCGCATTCTTTTTCATAATTTCGTCAATTCTGGACTTTAGAGTCGTCGCTGCCGTCACTCTTGCCTCGTCAGGGTTTCCTAGACTTGGCCAGTGATTAGCAAAAACATAAAGGTCATTCTTCCCTAGTTTAAATTGCACTTCAAAGATATTACGAGAAGGTCTCTTTTTTAGATAATCACTTTTAAGAACATGCTCTTTCTTTGAAACATATTTAAAATCTTTTGTTTCATTAAAAAGAACTGCTAGGTCAACTCCACGGTAGTCTGGTGAATTTGAAGTATAGAATTTCTTATAACCCAGAACTTTTGCAAGTTGTCCGATAACATTCTCATTTTCAATTTCAGAAACAACTAATAAATCAGGAAGCTTCTTTCTTTCTTTTAAAACGACATCTTTAATTTGTGCTAGTTTTAAATTTAACTTCTCTTGAGTCCAGTCGGCCGAGTAACACTCGTCACGACGATACTTTGAAGATACTTTCTTACAAGCTTCTTTCTTTCCCTTAGTGTTCTTTGGAAGGTAAGCCCAGTCGTTCTTTCCTTCATCTTTTTGTGTGTCGAATAGGTTTTCAACGTTATAAGACATCACTTCAAGTGTTGCTGCATAAGTCGTTGAAAATAGTAAAAATAAAATTAGGGCCTTCATAAACTTCCTCAGCTAATTAATTAAAGAAAGGACTATAGATTTTCTTTAATCCAGTTCAGTACGTCATCATGGTGTGACTTAGTTTTCACCTTATCCATTACATATTTCAGACGACCGTCTTTGCCAATAATAAAAGTCGTTCTGATAACACCCATGTATTCTTTACCCATGAATTTCTTGAGTCCCCAAACTCCGTACTTATCCATAATCTTATGCTCAGGATCTGAGAGAAGGTCAAAATTTAGCTTTTGTTTATCGATGAATTTAACAAGACGTGCTGGCTCATCAGGAGATACCCCTAAAACCACTGTGTCGGCCTTAGCAAACTCCTTCTTATAATCACGAATACCACAGGCTTGAGTCGTACACCCAGGTGTCATGGCCTTAGGATAGAAGTAAAGAACAACGTTCTTCTCACCTTTGAAATCCTTTAGGCTAACTTTTTGTTCGTCTTGGTTAAGCATTGTAAATGCTGGCGCCATATTTCCTACTTTTGGAAAACTCATATCAACTCCTTTAAGCTTTTTTTATTTACCAGTTATCTCGTTTATGTCTTAAGTCTTTAATTCTTTCTTTATCATTCGTCATCAAGAAGGGGTTAACTCTCCTTTCTATTTCAAAATTGGTTTGAAATCCGATGCTTCCTTCTGATTGCACACGCTCGAGCAATTCTTTGGCCGCTTCATTATCTGGATCATTGGCCAAGGTAAAATTTAAATTATTAATTATATAATCATGGCCCGGCCAGAGAATAACCTGATCCTCGACTCTTTCATTAAGCGCCAGAATCGTATCAACAAATACTTCAAGGTTTCCGCCGTTCTTACAATTACCAATCCCTGCATTAAAGATCGTATCCATCGTGATAATTTCAACCTGCTTGCCCGATTCAAAAAGCAAAAAGCATAAGTGATCCATCGTATGCCCAGGAGTCTCAATCACTTCCAATTCTCCTAAAGAAGTTGGAATCTTTTCTCCATCAACAAGGATACGATCAACATTTTTGAAACTGTCTTTATGTCCCCAGACTTGAGCACCGTGTTCTTTAACCAAGGCCTCAACTCCGGCCACGTGATCATAGTGGCCATGTGATAGCAGGACCACCGCCAATTGGCGTTCATTAGTGGCCAACCACTCATTGATTAATTCAGGATAGATAGGATCAACCACAGCAACTTCAGCATTGCCCATTTCGACAATATAGTTATAGTTGCGTAAAGGTGAATCGGTATAAATTTGATGAACATTCATAGGCAAATACCTTTTTTTTTGACATGATATAAAGGTCATAACAAATATAGAAGTTAAAAAAAAGGAAGCACATGGTCAATCTTACGATGGCATCAAAAGTATTTATTTCTGTCCTTTGTATCAAGGGACTTGTTGAAGCATATCTAGATAAGAGAAATATTAAGCATATTGGAAAGAACTTTAATAAAGTTCCAGAAGAGTTCGCAGATAAAATCACTCTTGAGGACCACCAAAAAGCTGCTCGCTACACGATGGAGAAGCTTAATAAGGGCCAACTTTTCAACTTTATTGGCTATATCATTCTTGTGGTTTGGACACTTGGTGGAGGGCTAGATGCCTTAAATAAGTCAATCCTAGCTCTGGAGCTATCGCCACTGTTAACAGGAACAATATTTATTCTGGCCTTTAGTTTTATTAACTCAATCCTAAGCCTGCCAGAATCTCTTTATACAACTTTTGTTATTGAAGAAAAATACGGCTTTAACAAAACAACTTTCAAAACTTTCGTAACGGATATGATCAAGGGCTCACTTCTAGGGCTTATTATTGGAACTCCACTTATTTACGGAATCCTTTGGATCATGGAATCTCTGGGACAATATTGGTGGGCCTATGCTTGGGCATTCCTAAGCGCATTCCAACTACTTTTAATGTGGATCTACCCTACTTTTATTGCTCCAATCTTCAACAAGTTTACAGAGCTTGAGGAAGGCGAAGTTAAGGATCGTATTCTCGATCTTCTAAAGCGTGTGGACTTTGAAAGTAAGGGGCTATTCGTGATGGATGCTTCACGTAGAAGTGGTCACGGAAATGCTTACTTCACAGGCTTTGGAAAAAATAAGCGCATTGTCTTCTTTGACACTCTAATTAACACACTAAGCGCATCTGAAGTCGAGGCCGTTCTTGCTCACGAGCTTGGACACTTTAAGCGCAAGCATATTCTTAAGATGATGATTAAGGCCTTTGTTTTTAGCTTCATTGGACTATTTATCTTAGGACAGCTAATGCAAACATCATGGTTCTTTGAGATGCATGGAGTTCATACAACGCAAACTTATATGGCACTAACACTCTTCCTATTAGTTAGCGGAATTTACACTTTCTTTATTACACCTATCTCTTCATGGGCATCGAGAAAGTACGAATTTGAGGCAGATGAGTTTGCTTCGATTCACTCAGACCCACAAGAACTAATCAATGCTCTTGTGAAGATGTACAAGGATAATGCGAGTACACTGACTCCAGATCCAATTTATAGCTCTTTCTATCACTCTCACCCACCAGCACTAACGAGAGTGAAGTTCTTAGAAACATTTATTAAGAAATAACAAATATTCAGGGTAAGTTTGGCACCGCCCAATCTTACCCTGCTTCTCCAGAAGCTAATCTGCTGTAAGAATCTCGTCTCAATCTTACATGTTTAAAAAAATTACAATCCCCGACCGATTCTCTTTGTCTAAGGCCCAAATCCTTTCTATTCTAAGCATAATTATATACGTGAGGGAATTTATGAAACTTGTACTAGCAATGGCCGTTATCGCATGTCTTGGATTTAGCATGAATGTATCTGCAACAGAGATCCTTAAAAGTATCCCAGTTGAAGACCAAGGTCCTGAAAAAGACGAAAAAGAGTCAAAAAAAGATAAAGACTCTAAGAAAACTAAAGAAGATAAGCTACTTCAAATAGCTAGTCGCTAATTCTCGACTTATTTTACAGATCTGGCCTTCTCAAGAATCTTTTCAATATTAGAGAAGTCTTTTACCACTTTCCTCATTTGAAGAAGATACTTCTTTGATTGTGGGCTTTGTTTGTGAATAGCGTGAATATATTTATTCAGCTCGCCCTCAAGTAATCTGGCCTCAGATACAAAAAGGGCGATAAGCTTCACCTGTGCTTCAAGCACATCCACTTCAGTCGAACTCTTTGCAAGATTTAAAATTTGAGTATGTGTAATATCACCAACTGGCTTTGCAGCAAGATCAAGATTATTCAAACTACCAGTACTTTCCTCAGAACTCTCTCCTAACTTTGATAAATCAACATCCTTAATCTGTTTAGTAATTGAGAACTCTAAAATATTAGATGGATTTTCATCATTAGAACTAGAAACCTTTGGCGCTTCAACAGACGCTGCTGGCTTTTCAATATTGTCTTGATCTAATTTCTTGGCAGTTGACAAGATATCCCCCCGAATTAATCTTAATTTATTTATCGGTAAATTCTTGCCTTAACTTTAACCTGTTTTTAGTTAGATTTTATATAAAATTAGTCTTTTAACCTAGATCAACAAAGAGTTTTTCTTTTAGATTCTTTATAAAATTGAAAGGTATTGAATTCACATTTGGTGCTGACGAACTCTTAGCGACTTAGAAGTTTTCAAGAATTTTCTCTAATTTTGGTCCTTTAAACTTGGAAAATACTGATTCTTAAAATACTTAATTAAAAAGTGCCAACTTTGCGTGGAAGTTTGACACTGTCAAAACTCACTAAATACTATTTCTTTTTACGACAAAGTTCTTTTAGCTTTTTAACAATTTTGTTAGATTAGGCTCTCTCAAATTGACACTATTTCGGCCACATTTTAAGGAACCTCATGAATAAGCCTATTGCAATTATCGACTGCGCAATTTCAAAACCATCATATAACTGCATGAATCAAATGATTCAAAACTTTAATATCCCTACGACATATCACTGGGTATCTCAGTTTGGATGTAGTTCGCTTGATAAGATTGAAGAGGCCAGCGGCTATATTATCTTCGGCTCTGACTCAAATGTTTATCAAAGACTTGAGTGGCAGGTTGATCTCGCAAAACGCATGAAAGAAAAATTAGAAAAGAATATTCCTGTCATGGGGATCTGCTTTGGCCATCAGCTTATTGCCGATATTTTTGGCTCAAAGGTTGATATGGTAAAGCCTGATAATCAACTTTTTGAAGGAACGAGAAAGACGAAAGTTCTTGCTGACAAATTTGGTTTCAAAAAAGACGAAGAGTTTAGTCTCTTCATCACTCACCACTATGAGGTCAAGGAACTTCCAAAAGGCTTTATTCATCTTGCAACATCAAACGATTGTTTTCTTGATGGAATTGCTCACGAGACACTTCCCTTCTTTAGCTTCCAAGGTCACCCCGAAGCATCTCAGGACTTTGTCGATGGCCATATTGAAATGACTCTATCGGAGCAAGAACTAAAGGCCGGTTATGAAGGTGGCCGTAAAGTTATAAAGAACTTTATCGACTATGTTAACGGTCACTAAAAAATTAACTTCTTAACGAGATCTCTAAGATAATTAAAATAAGGAGTACGATACTTTTCAATCTCTTGATATTGCTCGTGTCGTGCACCTTCAATTTTAGTCACTGTAAAACTTGTATCCACTTCTGCCAAATACTTCTCAAGCTCAGGAACACTAATTAGCTTGTCCGCTGTTCCGTAAGAAATATACTTTTCAACCTTATCGTTGATAGGCTTTGAAAATACTTTCTTACTACAAGCAACCATTTCTAATAGAAGTTTTGTGTGAAGCTTTTGAAGATTAAAAGGATCATTTTTAAATTCCTCAATCACTTTATTTCGATGTGAAAGAGTATTTAAATCAACGAGTCCACCAAGTGGTATCGACATCTTAACAGAAGCTAATTTGTTAAAGATACTTCCCTTAATCTTATTAACGGCAACAGCAAATGGACCACCAACACCGACTGGTGGAGCATTGACGATTATTGCTCTTGGATAAGAGTCTTCTTTTAAATTATTTTGTGTAAAGCCACATGTTATAAGGGCCCCCATTGAA
>NZ_JBEBMT010000001.1:387223-390211 GCF_043196705.1 Halobacteriovorax sp. HFRX-2_2 | reverse complement strand
CCCCATAGAGAATATAATCTTCCATTTTATAATTCTCTTTTAAATGCTTAAGGCAATCTTCAAGGTCTAGCATATATTGCTCAAATGGGTCGATATAAGCTTTCTCACCACCACTTCGCCCATGGCCACGTAGATCATATTGAAAGACATTAACATCAAAGCCAAAAATTTCTTGGAGGTATTTATGTCGACCTAAATGCTCCCCTATTCCATGAGTCGCTATTAGCCAGTACTTTGCCCCGTGCTCAACCACTTCAGTGTATAGCTTTACACCATCGCGCATAGGAATCGCTCTCTTAATTGGCTCCATATTTTACCCTTTGATTAATTTTTATTTAGCTTTTATAATTATACTTAAATTTAAGGAAAAGTAATGTTTTGTCCAAAATGTTTAAGTAATAGTCTACATCTAAAAGAAAAAGGCGTCATTCATATATTAGTAAATGGACGCCAAAAAGATACAGGTCGCTTCCTATTCAATTTAGAAAGACGTCCTGAGATCACTCAAAATATTTCCAATAAGATTCTTGAACATTTTAAGTGGATCGCAAGTTTCCAAAATACGAAACCAGTTGAGCACGTGAATATCATCACTGCTGATGCAAAATGCGATAATGGTTGTGCACTTCCTTTAGCTCAAAAATTCTCACTACTCGACCATCTTGTTTCAACGAGAGAAGTGAAGAATATGGTTCAAATACATGCAAAAGAATGTGGACTAGACGTCGAACTCGACATTTAAAAAGTAACCACCATGCTTTCTCATATTCACGCATCCCGTATCTAAAATTAAATACTGACCTTTAATCCCCATTAAAGACCCCTCAATAACAGGGCTCTTATCAAAACCAATTGACTTAACTTTTGTTGGGTATTCGATCACCGGATATTCAATATGAGTAACTTCCTCTTCAATATCATCGAGGCCAAAGCTATCGATAATGTCCGCAAAGTCATCATAAATTTGATCACGAAGCATTTCGAGATCTTCATCTGCGACTTCATTCATGAGCATTTTGCGCCAATTAGTTTTGTCAGAAAATGCCTTAGCAATCTCAACTTCAATCTCACCAGAAGTCTTACGATCGGGAACTTCTAAAATTGGTAGCGCATATGATGCGCCCTGATCGATCCAACGAGTAGGAATTTGAGTGTGTCTTGTAATTCCCACTTTCACATGACTAGAAACCGCAAGGTACACATAGTGAGGAATCATACAATTCTCTTCTCCCCACTTCGGTTCGCGACAAGTTCCTTTGTGATAGTGGCAAAGCTCTGGCTTAACAATACAAGTATCACATTGAGCAAGAGTGATCATTTCCTTATAAGAGTAGCCTTGAGAATAAGACTTCTTAATTAACTCTCCAGAATAAACTGAGTTAATCTGACCATCAAAGCTTAGCTTGATTTTCTTTCCTAAAAGATCATTCATATAAAGTAGCTCATCACCTAAAGGTAAGTGATAATGAGCTAAACCATCTTCAAGAGATGTTTTCATTTTGCGTATATTTCCGCTTAACATAATTCTATTTCTCCAAGAATGTTTTTAATTTTTGAATCACAGGCATTGGAATCTCATGCCCACCTTGAAATGGATGAAACTCATATTCATCAACCTTTTCAAGATAAGTCTTAAGCTTCTCACTCAAGAAAAACGGAAGAATTGGATCTGCACTTCCATGGGATTGAAAAATAGGAATATGCCTAAGATGCTTCGTGTTCTCCGCGATATGCCCTTCATCAAATAGAGTTGATGATAATAGGAATAAGCGCTTAATCAATTCTGGTTCTTTATAAGCAATCGCAAGACTCATCATAGACCCTTGAGAAAATCCTCCAAGATACACTTCATCACTATTCTTTTTAATTTCCTTAATGAGGTGAATAAGTCTATCACGCATATCTTCAATGCCATCAGGAACACTTTGTGAGAAGAAATCTTCAATTCGACCTTCCATCGATGCCTGCTGGAGCCCTACCATATCAATCGGAAACCATGCACTCCCCTTCATTCCCATACCAATATCAACTTTCATTGGGCCATCAACAAAGTACCAATTAAATTCATCCTTAGGATCTAAATACTGATATAGAGGAGCTAAATCTTGAAAGCTCGCTCCATAGCCATGAAGAACAATAATCGATTTCTTAGTGCTCCCCTCTTGAAATAAAATATCGAAGTCATTAATTCGTGTTACTCTCATTTCTTTGTCTCAACTTTTGATTTACGGTTTGGATAAACATGGCGACAAATTGGACACTCAAGCCCAAAACATGATCTCGCCTTACAATACTCGCGCCCATAGAAGATGATTTGCAAATGAAGTTTATTCCAAAGATCTCTTGGAAATAACTTCTTACAATCAGCTTCAGTCTGGTCAACATTCTTACCTTTAGTTAGGCCCCAACGCTGGGCAAGTCTGTGAATATGAGTATCGACTGGAAAGGCTGGAACATCAAAGGCCTGGGCCATAACAACTGAAGCTGTTTTGTGACCAACCCCAGGAAGCTTCTCAAGCTCCTCAAAGCTTGCGGGAACTTCCCCCTCATGTTCATTAACTAGAATGCGAGAAAGGTCATAAATGGCCTTCGACTTTCTAGGAGAAAGCCCACAAGGCTTAATAATCTCCTTGATCTCTTCTTGTGTTAATTTCATCATGTCACGTGCATTGTCGGCCTTTGTAAAAAGGGCCGGAGTTACTTGGTTAACTCGTTCATCAGTACACTGTGCTGACAAAAGAACTGCAATTAGTAATGTGAACTCATTCGTATGATCTAGCGGCGTAGGAGTTTCTGGATAAAGCTCCTCAAGCGCCTCAACAATATAGTCTGCTCTTTCTTGTTTTAACATCTTCTTTCCTTTATGGGTTCCAGCAGACTTTTACGTAAGCGTTGCGTTGTAAAATAATGCTATGTTTACGTAAAAGTCTGCTGGAACCTAAAAAATAGCAAATTATCCATGAAAATGCTAAAATAACGCGTAATGAG
>NZ_JBEBMT010000001.1:373395-387128 GCF_043196705.1 Halobacteriovorax sp. HFRX-2_2 | reverse complement strand
ATACTTTTCATCAAATTAATCCGCTTTTACCAACTGGCAATCTCTCCCTTTCTTGGGTCTAATTGTCGCTATACGCCAACATGCTCGCAATATGGTATCGAGGCCTTTAGCAAATTGCCTTTTCATATCGCCTTTTGGAAAACGACAAAGCGCGTTCTAAGCTGTCACCCATGGGCCAAGGGCGGATATGATCCCGTAACTCCAGACTGTTGTCATAAGGATGGACATAAATGAAGTACTTGGTTTTATTTTTATTTTCACTAGCAACTCTTGCTACAACTTCAATTGATAAATTAAAGAAAGAATTTTTAGATAAAGGTGACGATTTAAGCTATTTTTTAGAATGGGATAGCGGCAAATCAAGATCACTTAATACAAAGAATACATTCATTCCCGCTTCTATTTTCAAGATTTTTTCGGCCTACTATATCCTCGATAAACTAGGAACGGACTACCGATTTAAAACGACCATTGCCTCACGTGGACATATTTCAAATGGCATTCTCAAAGGAGATCTAATCCTAAGTACTTCAGGTGATCCATACTTTCTTACGGCCCAAGCATTTGATCTTGTGGATGCCGTAAAAGCTGCCGGAATAAAAAAGATTGAAGGGAAACTCGTTATTATCAACAACTTTGTCAACTTAAGCCGCATTGGTAACGTGGGCCTTGATGACCAGCCTTATAATCAAAGTATCTCGGGCCTTAATATTAACTTTAACCGCTTCAAGTCTATTGGCCGCGAGAATAAAGAAATTTTTCCTATTCACGATGGTTTCAAAGTAAACAAAGCAACTAAGAAACTAGGGCCAGGAGAAGGCTTTCGTCATCAGAGTAATAGTAAAAAAGAAGAATGGATCTATTCAAAAACAGATAACTACTTCCTAGAGGTTCCTTTAAGAAACTCACTACTTTTTAATGCCCACTACTTTAACAACCACCTAAAAACGGCAGGAATTGAAACTAGCGGTATTGCTTTTGAAAAGAAATTTACCAAGTCGAAGATTTTAAATTCAATTTACTCTGTTCCATCACTAGACATGGTGAAGTTATCTCTCGAGTACTCAAATAACCTCTTTGTCGAAACCTTAGTTTTAAAGGCAACAAAGAAAGATAACCTGAAAGATGCTGCCCAGAAAATGGTTAAGGATTTAAAACTACCTGTGAAAGGTAACGTCACAAATAGCTCTGGCCTAAGCGTTGACATCGAAATGCTAGCACAGGACATCGTAAATTTTATCAACAAAAATGCTTATAAGAAATTTGGCAATCACTACTTTGTAAACCTACTTTCAATCACTGGTCACAGTGGCTCTCTTCACCGTAAGTACTTAACGAAAGCAGGGTTTGAGAAGTATCGTTACAAAACTGGGAGTCTTGATTACGTCTACAATATTTGCGGAAGAAGCTTTGAAGCAGACCCTGTAACATTTTGTATTATGATCAATAACCCTAAAAAACGTCAATTGCTGATGAGAGAGAATTCCCTAAAGAATGAGCAACTTCGTCAAGATGCTAAAGCATGGAGACGCTCTAAAGAGCGCTTTAGTGAGTTGTTAATGTATGAGTTAAATTAAAACTTGAATACTTTACGACAACAAGGCATATCTTTTATTTTTATTAAAAGACTCATCATCATATCTTTTGAAATATGTGAGGTCTTCGTCATAATTACCCGGTGATCGTATTCTTGGTCATAATGTTCTGAAATAATAAGCTTATCTTTAAATTGGCTATTATTATCAAAGAAGAGATTTAAATAGGACTCAGTAACAATGGCAATATCACCCCTACCTTTAAGAATGCTGAGAATATTTCCCTCGTGCGAATTGGTATAAGTCAACTTTGCATTAAAGTCCTTTTTTATTTCATAATCGAGAAAGCCATAGTGATAGCCATCAAATAATAGAATCGTTTTCTTCTCTAGTTGCTTTAGGTAGCTTTGATTTCTATCTCTCTTTAATGCGATAAACTTTTCACCACCTAGTGAAAAAGGAGGTGTCATCACATAATTAATCTTACGCTCACTCCAACCCCACTTAGGACTTTCAAAGAAAATCATATCAAAATGATTTGATGTAAAGTCACGGTAGCGACGTCTTGCTGATGTTTCAACAATTTTAAAACGATACTTGTCTTGAACTTTATTAAGCTCTTGAATCATTTCCAGTAGAATACCACTTTTTGCACCATTCTTCTTCATGTAAAAGGGAGGAAAGTGATAGGCACCCACAAGGATATCCGTTGTCGCAAAGATTGAAATTGAAAATGTGAAGGCAATAAGAGTCTTAATGAAGATGTTCACTCATAGCTCCACTATATTTTGGTAGTGAAATAATGAATTTTGTATTCTCTGACTTTGGGTCATACTTTAAATAACCGTCGTTATTTAACATCATTTCATACGATAAGCTTAATCCCAGACCAGTTCCTTTATTAACATCTTTTGTCGTATAAAAAGGTTCCATAATACGACTTTCAATGCGAGGATCGATTCCGTTTCCACTATCGATAACTTCAATAAAAAGATTTTCAAAATTTTGCTTGATAACAACATTTATATGACGTTCTTCAAGGTCTTCAATTGCGTCAATTGAATTATTAATTAAGTTAACAAGAACCTGACTGATCTGCGTCTTATTTGCATAAATAAGGTTTCCTTGAGGACTCTTATCATAATGAAAACTTAGGCCAATTTCTTTTTCGGCCAAGCGACCTTTACAAATCGCTAAGACAATTGACTCAAGCTCCTCACATCGAATTACTGTTTTCAAGTCTTTTTGCCCATCACGAGACATGGTCGACATACTTTTTACAATTTCAGTGATTCGATCTGCCGCGACTTCAACTTTCTCAAGAATATACTCGCACTTTTCGCCGCTTACACATTTCTTTAGACGATTAAGATTACCTAAGATTACAAATAGAGGATTATTAATTTCATGAGCAATTCCAGCTGCCATTTGCCCCAAGGCCGCAAGTCTTTCAGACTCATGACTTCTTTCTCTTTGCTCATATAACTCTTGTGTGCGTTTACTAACAGTAGCTTCAAGTTCCACATTGTATTGCTTTAACTTCTCATCTCTTAGAATAATTTCTTTTAGAGTTTTATTTAAAGTTTTTGCAAAGAAAGATAGTTCATTTAATGCAAATTTTTCACGGATTGGTCGGAAGTCTCCACTAGCAATAAGACTTGTTCGATTAACAAAGTGCTTAAGAGGACTAAAAAATAAGTAATAATAGGCAAACGAAGTAACAATTAAAGATAAGATGAGACCAGAAGCAAACCACATTCCAATCATTTTCATGATATTGTGGACATAAACAGCATTTAAACGATTGGAAAATATAATCTCAACATTTCCAATATTCTTGCCCTCATATGAAACATCAAAGTTTTCGATAATAATTTCAGGATGAACATATTTAGGAGCTGGAGCTTCAACAAGAGAGATATGACTTAATAGATTACCATTCTCATCTTTTACAGTAATGGATGTTACAGTTTGATCACTAGAGTTTACAAATACATTTGAAATTTTTTGAATATACTCTCTGTTTAAGTTCCAAATAGGAAGCTTAAGAGAGTCTACGATTTGTCTCGAAATGATTTCTCGATCATTTTCAAAACGCACCTTTTCTTGATTACTATGAATGTGATAAGCAGCAATCCCTAAGACAAAAAAGCTTAAAGTAAGTACTACCCCCATAACAATCGGAATAATAAATGAAAAGCGAGCCGGTGTTTTGTCCATGCCCTATATCTACTTGCGTTATTTAGATTTAGCAAGCAGTTTGTAAATAGAAATAGTTTTTAAAGAATGAGTCTATACTAATACCTAAAGTAATATCAATAACTTAGAAAGAAGTCGAGATCATCCACAGTCCTACTGCAACGAGTAAAAAACTAAAGAAGTACTGGGCCTTCTTTCCACCAAGGACATGGGCCAAGCGATTACCCATAAAGAACCACAGTAAATGAGCGCTGGCTCCGCCAAAAAATATGACCGCACTAAAAAGTGTTAGAAAGAGTTTACCTTCATTTAAAAATGGTGAGTAAACACTGATTGTGAAAACTAAGAACTTCGGATTGAGGGCCTGAAAAATTGCTCCCTCCAAAAACGAAGGACCTTTCGAATTTTCTTCTTCGTTATTAACCTTTACTTCCTTCACATTCGTAAGACTTTTGTAGGCCATATAGAAAAGGTATAAAGCGCCAAAGATTGGTAAGTATGTCATGATCTTCTCATGCTTCATGATGAAATCAGTCGCACCATAGAGACAGATCAGAAGACCTGAGATTGTCGAAAGCCAAAGCCCAAGAATAAAAGGTAGTGTTTTCTTAAAACTATAAGTTCCACCAAGTCCGGCCAAGGTAACATTTGCAGGCCCAGGAGAATAACAAAGAGGTGCAACGATAAAGAAGAAACTAGTTAATATTTTTGTAATCATAAATTAAGTATCCATTGGGTCGACATCGATCTTTACGGAGAAAGAATAGTCGATCTTATTTTGGGCGCGAAAAATCTGCAAGACCTGATTGAGCTCTCCCCCATTCTTACACATCAAAGACATACTCCACGTGAACATATTCGCACGTCTTTCAATCATGGCAGGAGTTGGGCCCCAGACCTGGCCATCGATGCCAAGTTGATCCATAAGGCCACGTAGCTTGTGGATTTCGCTAGAGAGATTCGCAATGATCTTGTCACGATCTCTACCTGAAACATGAATATTGGCCATCTTCGTATAAGGAGGAAAAAGTCCAAACTCACGTGTTGTTAACTCAAAATCATAAAAGCCAGAAAAGCTATGTGATTTGATAAAGTCAAACATTGTATTATCAGGAAGCATCGTTTGAATCGCAACCTTAGCGTGATTTGAATAGCGTCCCGCTCGTCCTAGAATCTGGACAATCATCTGATAAGCTTTTTCCATGGCCCTAAAGTCAGGAAAATTTAACATTGAATCTGTTCCCAAGATCAGAACTAGGTTTACTTTCTTAAAGTTATGGCCCTTTGAAAGCATTTGAGTCCCTACAAAGACATCAATCTCACCTTTGTGAAAGCGGCCAAGCTTATCTTCTAGCTTCTCAAGATTTGTAATCTCATCGCGATCAAATCTTTCAATTTTCTTAGTCGGAAAAAAGTCTTGTAAGACTTCTTGTAATCTTTCTGTTCCAAAACCTTTTTGCAGAAGATTCATATTGCCACACTCAGGACAAATCTCAGGTCGTGGGATTTGATAATCAGAATGTGAACTTGAAAGAATATTTTTATTCTTAAAATATCTTAGAGGAACACCTGTATTTGGATCTTCAAATTTATAACCACAACCACGGCATTGGAGATAGTTAGAAAAACCAAGACGGTTTACAAAAACCAGTACTTGCTCTTTTCGATCTAAGGCTTCACTAATCATATCAATTGACTTCTTTTCAAAAGGCCAAATTGATAATGCATCCATATCTTTCTTAGCACCGTGTGAGCGTGAGTCTAATAACTCAATATCTGGAAAACCACCGGCAACCCTTTTTTCAAGCGAGAAGTAATTCTCTGGCTTAAGCTTTGAAAAAGTATAGTAGTTTTCAAGCGAAGGTGTTGCACTTCCAAGAACAACTGGAGCATTAAAAAGCTGTGCTTTCTTAATGGCAACATCACGCCCATTATAAGGACAGCGATCTGTTTGCTTAAATGAGCTATCGTGCTCTTCATCAACTATAACAAGACCTAGATTTTCAACAGGTAGGAAAACACTTGAACGCACTCCCATTAAAAGAACTGGTCGATCTGATTTTTTTAAGAACTTCCAAATAGCATTCTTGTGAGAAGGTGTTACTCCAGAGTGGTAAGGAAGAATTGGGCAGTCTAAATATTTTTTAAACGTCTCCATAAACTGAGGCGTTAAGTTAATTTCAGGAAGTAGGAAGAGAACACTCTTTCCTTTCTTTAAGACATTCTTAATCAAGTGAAGATAGATTAAAGTTTTACCGGATCCAGTAACACCATGAACGAGAAAGCGATCAAAACCAAGATCTAGTTTTGCATTGATACTTTCATAAACCGGTTTTTGTAATGGCGATAGCTCGTGTTCAAAGTCTTGGTTATCTCCAAACTGAGTTTCTACTTCTCTTGGGCGTTTTAAAATTTTCGGTAAACAATCCCAAGCTAGTCGTCCTAAATTATAGTGGTAGTAGCGAGACATCCAATCGTAGAGCTTCATTTCACTCTCTGATAAAGCAAACTCAGGAGCAAGGACTTCATTGATTGGTTTTAACTTGTACTTAGTTATTGTCTCTTCTAATTCCTTTTGCGAGATCGTAAACGGCACAACAACACCCTTGGCCTTTCTTCGACCGAGAGGGACCTCCACGAGGGTACCAACAGGAATTTCCTCTCCTAAGGTCTTATATGTAAGAACACTTGGAAGTTTTGGATAATCAACCGCGACTTGGCAATAATGTTGAGCGTTTAGTGTATTAACGTCTTGCATAAGAATTTAAAATAAAAAGTAAGTGTAAAACCTACACTATCATCATACAATAAGTATATGATTACATGGAATGTTGATCCAGAAATTTTTAGAATCGGACCGATCGCTGTTCGTTATTATTCACTAATGTTTATCGTTGGTTTCTTTATTGGTGAGCGCTATTGTCGCCGCTATCTTATTAAAGAAAAAAACTTTACGACAGACGAAGTTAGCTCACTTTTAAATTATATGATCGTAGGCTGTGTTGTAGGCGCACGTTTAGGTCACTGTCTCTTTTATGAGCCAGGCTATTACTTAAGTAATCCACTTGAGATTCTCTATGTATGGAAAGGTGGACTAGCAAGCCACGGAGGCTTTCTTGGTGTAATTGTTTCTATTTATGCCTTCAAGAAAAGAGTTAAAGATGTTCCTCTGATGTGGCTTCTTGATCTCGTTGCGGCCCCGGCCCTTATGACTGGTGGATTTATTAGACTTGGAAATCTCATGAACTCTGAGATCTTTGGACACCCAACAAATCTTCCATGGGCGTTTAAATTTGTTCGCGCAGATAATATTGCTCGCCACCCTACTCAGCTCTATGAAGCACTCGGCTTCTTTGCCATTTCTGGACTTGTGTACTACCTCTATTCGAAGTTTCACAATAAATGGCAATCTGGACGCTTCCTAGGAATTATCTTTATTGGAGGATTCTCTTGGCGCTTCTTTGTGGAATTCTTTAAAGAAAACCAAGTGGCATTTGAACAAGGTATGGCCCTTAATATGGGACAAATCCTAAGTATCCCACTTATTATTGTTGGGATTATCTTAGTTCTTTATAAGCCTGTGACTAAAGGTTAAGTCCAAGCTCTAGACCTGTTCCAAATTCTTTATTCTCATTTGCGTGAATATAGTGCACGAATGGCTTAATTCGTACTTTTTCATATATTGTAAAAAGTGGATAGAATTGGCCATAGACTCCAGAGCAGGCCTTAAAATTTGCACGTGTTGTCTCACAATTAGTTGAGCCATACTTATCGGCACTTGAAAACATATAACCACCACGTAGCCCTAATGAAACCTGTAAAACTTCATCAGACCAGCTAAGCATCGTTTTCTCGATTCCAATATTGGGAATAAAGACATTGTCATCATCCTTAGATTCTTGGAAGTCCATAACAGAATTTAACATAAACCCTACACTCCAACGCCAACTCTTTATTCCACGAGAATAGTCATCAATTGCATGAGAATATGAGATTTCAGCAAGTGTCCCCAAGTCAATAGAGAAGTATGAATCATAAGGAATATAATAGATCGAATCGAGGTATGCTTTTGATCCAAGTTTCGCGACAAATTTCTCCGTAGCATTTAACTTGTCAGTATAGGACTCGATCGAAGTATGAAGTTTGTTTATCACTAAATAAGGCGCATCACTTCGATTAATCCTCTTCTCTGTCTTATGTAGTTCGTTAAAAAGAAAACTTTCATCCTTAAGCTTTCTTAAAGTATATTGAGTAACATTCTCATTTTCTTTGAATTTAAAATCTTCATAGCGACTTTCAAATAAGCGACTCTTTTTTAACGACTCTTTTCTATGACATAGTTTTAGCTCTAGTCCTTGCTCACAATTTTCAATAACCTTTGCAACAGAGACCCTAAGAATTGTCTTTAAATTCTTATTCAATTTATCAAGACAAATATGATCAAAATCCTTTGATTCAACAACATCCACAATACAGGCTTCATCTTGATCAAATTGTATTCGAGTTGGCATCTTAAAATTTTGTCCAGAGTTATTCTTTGCGATATAGTCACTTGTAAACTTTTTGGAATCAGCATAACCGACTAAGAAATCATAACGTCTAAAATCTTCTTCAAAGAAACCAAAGAAAGCGTACATAGGAGAAGAGGCCAATGGCAGCGAGACCGTTGAACTCATGGAATTAGAGAAGCTTGGTGATTCATAAAATGCGATCGTTTCACGAGAACGGGCCGTACCAATAAAGCTGTCAAAAATATCGAGGACGTATTTTGCAACTTCTTTACCATTACCTTGAAATTCTCGTGTTTCATAAAGTAAGTGTTCATCACTTGGATCAATAATAAGAAGTAAATTATCCTTAGCGACTCTGTGCCTAGATACTTTATTAACGATTGTTAATGGAATATTATTAAACATTCCACCATCAATAAAAGTCCTCTTCGTTATCGATTTCTTTGGACAAGACTTTTTTCTTTTAAAGTCTTCATACTTACAATACTCAATATCAACAGGTTTAAAGGCCAATGGGAAGGCCCCAGATGCTTCAATAACTTGTAGTAGTTTCGTTAAATTATCATTTTGATTCTTAGTAAACGGTAAGTAAATTTGTCTCGTGGAATTAGTGGCAATCGGATAATTTTCAATAATAGGAGGCTTCCCTTCACCACGTCCACGAATGCGAAAGATGGCCTCATTTAGCATTTGAGGAAACTTTCTACCACCCTTATAAACCTCAATAATCTCAGGTTTCTTTTGAGTTAGAGTGATCCCAAAAACAATGTCGATATCATCTCGTAATCCTTCATTCCAAATTTGACGTGCATCTTGGTACATTGCCTGAATTGGTTTTTTTGATAAGAAATTCGTCATCGACATTTGCTTATCATCAGCTAAGCGATCGATTCCCAAAGGGACCCACAGTCGCCAAAAGAGAGAATCTTTGACAATATGCTCTCCCCCGTGAACTCTCCCGGCCTCAAGAAAAGTAATCAGAGCATTCATACTACCGGCCGATGCTCCTGCATAAATTTGCGGAGTACGCTGAGCTTGGTAATTTAATTTTTCAAATTCAGTTAGGTAACTTAGAAATCCGCCCTCATAAGAGCCAAGGGAGACACCACCACTTACGACAAGGGCAGTACTGACTTGTTTTGCGAAAGGTTGAAAACAAAAGAGGAAGCTCAATAGTAGGATAAAACGATTCATTCTAGTATTGTATTTGCTTCCTCTATTTGTGCCAAGTAAAGCTTAAGCTTACTTGCAATATGATAGGTCTAAATCATTCAAATTTTTGTAGATACTTGGACTAAATGCTTTGTCCCAAAGATCTTGGCCGGCCATTTTATCAAGGGCCATATCAGTTAGCTTTAAATTCTTATTATAAGCAAATGAATTCGCAAGAGCACCAAATAGAGAACCACCCTGCCCTTCGACAGCGTCTCCATAACAACTCATATCATCTTTGATATAGTCGTAAATATCGATCATACGCTCTTTACCCATACTATCTGCTGAGTAGTACTTAAGCTCTCCACCTTCAATTACTGTGAATTTTTCGATTAGGCGATCAACCATCTCTTGTGAAAGCTCTTTGCAAAGCCTCTTCTTCTTACTCTTAGATCCATTTACGTGAAGGTCAGCAATCACTTCATTTGTGGCCTTAACAAAGCAGTCCACAAATTGCTTAGAATTAATTTGGGCCATCGAGCTTGATGACAAAAGTACTAAAGCTGTTGAAATTACTAGATTTTTCATGAAAATCTCTCCTCGTGTTAATTGCGTATATAAATAAAATTACCACAAGGAGAGAATATAAAGGTCTTTTAAGAAACAATTACAATTGGTGTTCGGCCATTAGACACGAACTGACCACGTCACTTCGTCACCGCTTTCTTGGAAGTCAATTCCTAGAGCGTTTAATTCGTCACGTGCCGCATCCGCTGCATCCCAATCTTTAGAAGCACGTGCATCGGCACGCTTTGCTAGAAGTTCATTAACTTTTTCAAGAGCAATGCCCTTTCTTCTGACTTGAACTTCTTTGATCTCAGATAAGAATTGTTCTGGGTCCATGGCAAAAAGAGCACTCATCTTTCCATACTTAGCAATCCATTCAGTGAATGCAATTGCCGTTGGAGCTGAGTTTACATCTTTTGCTTTCTTCTCAAGATTTAATGTATTGAATGTTTTTACTGCTTCATAAATGGCAGACATCATCTCACTTGTATTGAAATCATCATTACATGCTTTCTCAATTTTAGCGTCAAGGCGCTTAAAATCTTCAGCAAGCTTCTTGTTAACTTTCGCACTCTCATTTGTTTCAAAAGTAGCTGCATGTTTTGCAACTTGAAGGGCGCGGTAAACACGAATCGCTCCACCAAAGGCCTGATCAATTTTTTCATCAGTCACATCAAGCATTGAACGGTAGTGAGTTGAAAGCATGATATATTTTAAAATCTCTGGGTGATACTCATCCATGAAGGCACGAGCAGTGATGATATTCCCAAGGGACTTACTCATCTTCTCTCCACTCATATTGATGAAGTTATTATGCATCCAGTAGTTTACGTATTTACAAGAATTACATCCTACACCTTGAGCAATTTCGTTTTCATGGTGTGGGAAAATTAAATCAATTCCACCACCGTGAATATCAATTGATTTGCCAAGAATCGACTTAATCATAGCAGAACACTCAATGTGCCAACCTGGACGACCTTTGCCCCATGGAGAATCCCAAGACGGCTCACCTGCTTTGGCAGGCTTCCAAAGTACAAAGTCCTTTGGGTCTTTTTTGCGCTCGTCAACTTCGACTCGCTCTCCCGAATTAAGTTCGTCTAGATTTACTCCCGACAACTCTCCATATGAATCAAGCTTCGTTGTTTCATAGAAAACTTCACCATCAACAACATAGGCCATACCATTATCAATAATACCTTGAACGTATTCAATAATCTCTGGAATAAAGTCTGTTACTTTTGGATTATGCGTATGTGGACGAAGTCCTAAGCGGCCAAAATCTTCTTGGAAATATTTAATATAGCGCTCAGAAATTTCAAGTGAATCAACACCCTCTTCATTGGCCTTATTAATGATCTTGTCATCAACATCAGTGTAATTATATACGAAGTTTACATCGTAACCGATATGCTCCATCCAATTTCTTGCGAAGTTAAAAAAGATAGGTCCACGGAAATTTCCAATATGAAGCGGTCCATAAACTGTTGGGCCACAAAGATAAAGCTTAACTTTGCCTTCTTCTAATGGCGTAAAAGTTTCTTTCTTCTTTGTTAAAGTATTGTAAACTACTAGTGACACTATCAACTCCTCTATTTTTTTATGCAGATAGAATAACCGAAAAAGGGAAAACTGTCATGAATTTCGACCTAATCATCAAAAACGGCACTCTACACTCTTCACAAAAAAGCTGGCAAGAAGATATCGGAATAAAGGACGCTAAGATAGTAAAATTAGCTAAATTTAATGATGATGAGTTAAATAATGCGGTGAAAGTCATTGACGCACAGGGACTCGATATTCTGCCAGGGCTTATCGACTCCCAGGTCCACTTTCGCGAACCTGGGCTAACTCACAAAGAAGACATTGCCCACGGCTCTAAAGCAGCAGTGCTTGGCGGAATCTGCACCTTCTTTGAAATGCCAAATACAAAGCCTGCAACAACAAGTGTTGAGGCAACCCAAGTTAAAGTTGATATTGCCCGTGAGACTTCATATGCAAATTTTGGCTTCTTTATTGGAGCAAGTGGAAAGAATTTAGATGAGCTTGTGAAGTCACAAGATATGGTTGGCTGCTCAGGAGTTAAAATATTTTTAGGGAGCTCAACAGGTGACCTTCTCCTTTATGATACTGACAAATTAGTTGAGATCTTCAAGACCTTAGACTGCCATATTTCAGTGCATAGCGAGAGTGAGGAAAGGCTTCATGCCAATGTTGCCATTAGAGATAATGCCAATGGAGATGTACACGCACATTATAAGTGGCGTGATGCTCAGACGGCCCTTGAATCGACAAAGATGATTATCGAGGTGGCAAAAAAAGCAGGACGCAAGGTTCACATCCTTCACCTGACAACAAAAGATGAAATCGAATTTTTAAAGGATCAAAAAGAGCATTGTACAATTGAGGTCACTCCTCAGCACCTGACTCTCTTTGCTCCAGATATCTATGACAAGATCGGAACACTTGCGCAAATGAATCCACCAATCCGCACAAAGGATCACACTGATGGACTTTGGGAAGGTTTAAAAGCTGGTGTGATTGATGTCTTTGGAAGTGATCACGCCCCTCACACTCTTGAAGAAAAGGATCAACCATATCCAGCATCTCCTTCGGGAATGCCAGGAGTGCAAACGATGCTGCCAGTAATGCTAACTCACGTTGAAGCAGGTCGATTGACACTAGAAGATATTGTTAAATATCTAGCAGAAAACCCGGCCAAGCTTTTCAAGCTTAATAAAGGATTTATTCAAGAAGGAATTGATGCCGACTTAACAATCCTTGATATGAACAAGCGCTTTACTATTAAAAACGCAGACCAAGCATCCAAAGTTGGCTGGACTCCATTTGATGGAATGGAAGTTCAAGGAACACCGACTTATACAATTGTCAGCGGACAAGTTGCCATGGATCACGGTAAGGCCATTAAGGTTCAGGCCAAACCGATTGTGCGAGGAAAGTAGAATGCGCTATCGAAGTAAGCTCGATACTCTAACGTCACTTATTTTACTCTTACCAGTGATGAGTTCAATCTTTCGTCTTACTTCAGTATTCCTTGCTTCCTACACTATTAATTGGAACGAGATTTACTTTATCTTGTTTTATATGTGCATACTCATCTTTCTCTATGTCAGTATTTACTATGAAATAACGAAAGACACATTAATCGTTTCAAATCTCTTTCTAAAAACTCATCTACCAATTAGCACCATAAAGAAAGTTTCGAAAACGAGAACCTTTCTCTCTGCACCTGCACTATCTCTTGATCGAATAAAAATCGAATGCCATAAGAAATCGATAGTCATCTCTCCGGAGCGACGCGAACAATTTCTTTCAAAACTCAGCGAGATTAATCCTCAAATAAAAATCAATCTCTGATAACCAAATCTTAACAATTTATCACTACCTCCTTGACTCCGTACCATGGTACAGAGTGTATATTATGAGCATGAATGAAAAACTAACGATTGGAAAATTGGCCGATGCCTCTGGGATTAATCTTGAAACGATTCGATTTTATGAACGAAAAGGGATTCTCGTCCAACCTAAAAAGCAAGGTGCCTTTAGGCACTACCCTAGTGAGTACATCACTAGAATCAAGTTTATTAAAAGATCACAAGAGTTAGGATTCACACTTAGTGAAACAAAAGAACTCTTAGACCTTAAGATAAAAAATCACGCTAAGTGCAGTGACGTCCTATCAAGAACAGAAGCCAAAATTAATGAAATCAATGAAAAAATAAAAGACTTAAAGAAGATGAAGAAA
>NZ_JBEBMT010000001.1:224124-373298 GCF_043196705.1 Halobacteriovorax sp. HFRX-2_2 | reverse complement strand
TTCCCTTCAAGGACTGGCCACTTGCTGTGTTGATGAAAGTCAGCCTCTAAGTGACTGCCCTATTCTAGATAGCTTCTTCACTAAGAAGGAAAGAAAATGAAAAAGAATATCCTCTTTCTATGCACTGGTAATTCTTGTCGTTCCCAAATGGCCGAAGGCTGGGGCAAGGCCTTAAAAGGCGACAAGTATAACTTCTATTCGGCCGGAACAAAGAAGCATGGCCTTAACCCTTATGCCGTTACAGTCATGAAAGAAGCCGGTGTCGATATTTCAAATAATGAATCAAATACGACGGACGAAATTGATGCCCAAATAGATATTGTCATCACAGTTTGTTCTGATGCCAATGAGAATTGTCCCTACTTTCCAGATGGCAAGATCATTCACATCGGATTTGATGACCCTCCTCGCATCACAAAAGACCTTAATGACGAAGAAGAAATTCTTCAAGTCTATCGCCGTGTGAGAGATGAAATAAAAGAGATGATTATTAATTTAGAAGAGAGATTATAAGATGGGATTTTTTGAACGCTATTTAAGTCTTTGGGTCACAATCTGTATTGTAGCTGGAATCTTTTTAGGCAAGGCTCTTGGAACATCAATCACTGTTTTAAGTGAGATGAATATAGCAACGGTTAATATCCCTGTTGCAATTCTTGTGTGGCTTATGATTTTTCCGATGATGGTACAAATCGACTTTAATTCCATCGCAGATGTTGGAAAGAACCCAAAAGGTCTAAGCCTAACTCTTATCATCAATTGGCTTATTAAGCCTTTTACCATGGCCTTCTTTGCTTGGTTATTCTTCTCAAAGATTTACGCTGCCTACTTAAGTCCAGAGCTCGCACAAGAATATATCGCAGGCGCCATTCTTTTAGGAGCGGCACCTTGTACGGCGATGGTCTTTGTTTGGTCATATCTTACAAAGGGTGATCCGGAGTACACACTTGTTCAAGTGGCCATCAATGACTTAATTCTCCTTGTGGCCTTCATCCCTATTGTTCAGTTCTTACTAGGCGTAACAAGTATTTCGATCCCATACGACACTCTTATAAGCTCCGTTGTCATCTTTGTGGTGATCCCACTTATTGCAGGCTATATCGCAAATAAAGTCTTAATTAAAAAATTTGGAATGAAATGGTTTAGTGAAGTCTTTATGGCAAGACTAAAGCCAATTTCAATCGTGGCCCTTCTTACAACTCTTGTTCTTCTCTTTGCCTTCCAAGGGGAGAAGATTTTAGCTAATCCACTACATATCCTACTAATAGCAATTCCTCTTACAATACAAACTTACTTCATCTTCTTTGTTAGCTGGGGAATTGGTCGCAAGATGTGCTTACCACATAATATTTTATCACCTGGTTCAATGATTGGCGCCAGTAACTTCTTTGAGCTTGCCGTGGCCGTTGCCATTGCTCTTTTTGGTCTTAACTCAGGTGCGGCCCTAACAACGGTGGTGGGTGTTCTTATTGAAGTTCCTGTCATGCTAAGTCTTGTTAAAATTGCAAATAAGTGGAGATACTAATGAAATATTTAGAAGGCGAAAAATTCAATTTAAAAACGCAACAGACAAAGCCATCAGAGCATAGGCCAAGAATTCTTATGCTCTACGGATCATTAAGAGAGCGCTCATACTCAAGACTTCTTGCTGAAGAAGCTGGCCGTATTCTTGAGTATATGGGAGCAGAAGTTAAGTTCTTCAATCCCGATGGCCTACCGACATATGACTACGATCGTTCTGTGGAGCATCCAAAAGTAAAGGAGCTAAGAGAGCTAAGCCTATGGTCAGAAGGCCAAGTTTGGACATCCCCTGAGCTTCACGGAAATATGTCTGGGCTTCTTAAAACTCAAATTGATTGGATTCCTCTTTCAATCGGTGCTGTTCGCCCAACTCAAGGGAGAACGCTTGCAGTTATGCAAGTCAGCGGAGGCTCTCAAAGTTTTAATGCAGTTAATAGCATGCGAGTCCTTGGACGCTGGATGCGCATGATAACAATTCCAAATCAATCTTCAGTGGCCAAGGCCTATCAAGAATTTGAAGAAGACGGTTCAATGAAGGAGTCAAGTTTTCGCGACCGTGTCGTCGATGTGATGGAAGAGCTTATGCGCTTTACCTACCTAACACGTGATCATGCAGAATTCTTGGTTGATCGCTATAGTGAACGTAAGGAGTAAAACTTACGTTCCCCCCTGTTAGTTTTCATTTAACTTAGCACTTCCTACAAGCTTTCCATCGTCATAGTAATTAGCATTCTTCATTCCATACTTTGTCACAAAGTGAAGAAAAGAATTGTCGACAATTTTCACAACGAATGACCCATCTTCACCTTGTAGGAAGTTTCGATTTCCACCAGTTCCACGTGAGTGAGAGTAATTCTTTCCGTTCTCGTCATATAAGAGAATTTCCGACTGCCCATCTGTCCCCTTCCCATCATCAGAGGCAAAGTAATCGACATTTAATACCAAGCGATGCTTTTGTCCTTTATACTTACCGTCAAAGAAGTGGATGACACCTGAATACGATCCATTAAGCTTATTAAACTCTTTTGCATCATTAATGACTTTTGATTTTGCCAAGAAAACTACAGGCTCCTTTACAGGAGGGAAACTTAAGAATCGCTTATTCTCATTAACCTTTCGCTTTTCTTCTCTATTCTGAGTTTGTCTCTCTTGTCGCTTCTTCCAACGAGATTCGACATCCTCATCACTTTGTACTTTTTTCGCAAGCTTCTCTTTTATCGAATTACGAGCAATGAAGTCAGACGGATCTTTCATAATCTCATTTACTTCGTCTTTATCTACTTTTATTTTTTCAAGTCCTAGTGCCGCAAGAAATAAAGTAAAAGCCTGCGCTAAGGCTTCATCCCCTGCTTTATCAATAACAGGAATTTCTTTGACCACTTCAACTTTCTTTTCTTTGATGACTTCGACTTCTTTAATTTGGATTTCAGAATTTGGTGTTTGAGATTTTCCAATAAAAAAACCAACCGTAAGGCTGGCGATGACAGCAATAATTAATGTGTACTTCACTTAATCTTCCTTAATTAAATTAGTTCAGTATGTGGAGTGTTTCCTCTGTTCCATAAGTGCAGTTCTCACAAGTCACCTCTTCATGGATATAGAGGTTGTCGTGATCGGCCAAATGAGTAACAGTGAACTTGGCCCCGCATTTCGGGCAACACTCAATCTGTTTTTTGACGTCCTCAATCTCACCAAAATACCTGATGAAATTTTCGACTCTTAGGGATCTTTCCTTCATATCAAGCTCCTCGTCATATTCTATTTTACCTTATTTAGAAAAAATAAGCTTATTAAATGAGGTTATTTCCAAGAAATCAGTAACTTACGTTCATAAAGAACCTATACAAATACTGTATAGCCTTATAATTACTACGGAGTTCGTTTGCCAAAAGTCCTTGAACACGTTAAAACGTGCTATTATTAATGAAACCAAGGGTTGGACCACACCTACCTCTGTATAAGGAACAAAAGGACTCACATGAAAAATATTGAAGCACTTAGAAATAGCCGCGAAGATATCCTTAATTGCCAAATCAAAGATGAAACAGGTTTAAATGACTTTCAAAAGACAGCTAATGAAGTTCATATCGCCATTCCAAAAGTTGGTATTGAAAGATTTCGCATCCCTTTAAATTTTGAACACAGAGACGGAACTGTTAGATCAACAGATGCACAAGCTTCTATGTTCGTATTCTTAGAAGCACACAAGACAGGTGCAAATATGTCTCGCTTCTGTAATATCCTTCAAGCCGAAGGACTAGAAAAGAATGTTAACAATCAATTCTTTGCAACAGTACTAAGAAGATACCGTACGGATCTTCGTGACTACGATACTGAGCCACTAATTCCACAGGCCCACCTAACTCTAGACTTTAACTACCCTGTTAAACAACAGTCACTAAAGTCAGGAAACTGGGGATGGCAATACTATAAAGTATCAATGGAAGGTGTTGAAGGACGCGATGGTATTCCTCTAATCAACCTAACAATGGAATATGAATACTCATCAACTTGTCCATGTTCACTTTCAATGTCGAAGCAGTACGAAGAACAGTATAGAAATGGAGAGACAACTGAAGGAAGTGGTATTGCTTCTGCTCACTCTCAAAGATCTGTTGCAACAATCACTGCAACTTATAAGGCAGAGTCTAATTTCCATCTTGAAGATCTAGTTGATCTTATGAGAATTGCTCTTCCAACAGAAACTCAATCTCTAGTTAAGAGACTTGATGAGCAGGCATTCGCTATTCTTAATGGTGATAACCCAATGTTCGTTGAGCACTCAACAAGACGTATCTCAGAGGTTTTAAACTCTGCTGAAGAGATTCTAGACTGGCAAGCTAAGGTTGAGCACTTAGAAAGTCTTCACAGCCACAATGCTGTTGGATACATCAGAAAAGAAAATCCAAAAATTTAATCAAGTATAAAGGCCTCTTATTTAGAGGCCTTGTTGTTTAAAAAAAATTAAACTTTTTTTAAAAATAGTATTGACAAGTGAGAGTGAAATCCTTATTCTAACTCCACTTCAAATCGGAGGGCGATTAGCTCAGCTGGGAGAGCGCTACCCTTACAAGGTAGATGTCGGCAGTTCGATCCTGTCATCGCCCACCACTTTTTTTGTGGTACACATTCAAAAGAAAAAATCGGAACTCTAAAGAGTTCTTTTTTTTTGTCCAAAATCTACCTTCTTTAAAATCAACTTCGTTAAAATTATTTCTTCAATATTACTCTGTATTAGTAAGACTTTTATCAATTTAGACTCTCAATACAATCCATTTGTCTTGTTTCCAACTAATTTGTCCTGAAGAACTTGTCACAATTGGACAATGTCGAACGAATTAGCACTCAAACAGAGAAAAAATTTACGGCCTATTTCAACTAGATTAATTTTTCCTCATCAAAACAACTAAAAAATATAGAAATTGATAAATCAATTTTTGATAACAAAACAAACCGGAGGAATTTATGAAAAAAATTATCGCACTTGCTGCTGCACTACTAAGCGTTTCATCTTTTGCACTATCTGCAAATGATTCTTGGGATACAATCAGAGCTGAAGTTAAAGCTAATCACAAGCTTCAAATCACTTCTGGTTACTCTGTATTCGTTGGACGTATCGTTTCAGCATTTGATGTATGTGTTGAAGGTGAAAACTTTGTAACTCTTAGCCAATACCCAATCTACGAAAGAAAGTGGATCGGTGGAAGCCGTGATGGTGACAGATACGAAGATATCGTTGTTGGTTACGAAACACTAACTTTCCCAATCTCAAGAGAAGTAACAAGAAAAGTTTGTCACGGTAAAGAAGACAGAAACTGTAAAACAGTAACAGAAATGGAAACTCAACCAGTTGTTAGAGATATCACAGTTTCAGAAGTTACTCGTCGTGGTGGACGTGATCACGATGACAAAGTTGAAGTACTTTTCGCTAAGTCATTCGAAATCCCAGCTTGTAACTAATATCAAGTACATATAAAAGTTGAGGCCGAGTTTATGCTCGGCCTTTTCTTTTTCTACTGTCATCTTTACCTCGATGACAGCTAAAATCCTCCACTCTACTGCCGTTGTCACAGAAAAAATAAATATCCTTTGTGTTTTTTAGACATCTTCTTTCGTCAAAAATATAAACTCTACATCAAAACAACTTAATTAAATAAAGGCTTCAAACTAAAACTGAATGTCTAATAAACCGGAGGAATTTATGAAAAAAATTATCGCACTTGCTGCTGCACTACTAAGCGTTTCATCTTTTGCACTATCTGCAAACGACTCATGGGACACAATCAAAGCTGAAGTTGCTGCTGATTACGATCTATCACTTTCTGGAACAACTGTATTTGTTGGTCGTCCAGTTAGCTCATTTGACGTATGTCTAGATGGTGACCAATTTGTTACTACTAGAGAATTCCCAATCTACGAAATCGTTAAAGTTGGAAAGACTCACCCAGAAGCTGACGAAGATGGATATGCATCAGTAATCGTTGGTTACGAAATCCTTTCTTTCCCAACTACTTATACTTCATACAAGCAAGTATGTAACAGCCAAGACAAAAACTGTAAAAGAGTTGCTTACACAGTTAACCAAGACCTTACTAAGAACGTATCTGTAAAAGAAGTTGTTAGAAGAAACGTTGGTTCAAACGATCGTACAATCGAAAGAACTCTTTTCAAGAAAGAATACGTAATCCCAGCTTGTAACTAATAAATTCAATAGCTTAAGTATTTCCCTAAGGTACTTAAGCTATACTTTTTATAGTATGAGTAGATAACGGCATCTACTCATGCTATTCAAGCCATCTATGGATAAAATGAACACTCCCCAACTATCTCAAACACCCCTCGGGCCGATTGAGCAAGTAAGCTTAGACCTAGCAAAAAAGCTAGATGAGTATAAGAGCGTAAAAATTGGGGTAAGACTTTTATCTGAGAAAACAGGAGTTAGTGAAAGAACACTTTATCGAATCCTGGCCAAAGAGAATAAGCCTACATATCAAACACTTTATAAAATCTATCGAGTCATTTTTAATACAAGTAACGAGTCTCTACTCCTAGAACTTGTCCCAGAAGTCATTCGAAATGAAATAAAGAAGTGCAATCCAAATAAGATCTCAGAAAAGATACAATATCATCAAGATATCGAAACTCAGATGAGCTACGATCGTACCTTTGCAGAGATTTACATCCTAGCGGCCTGTGCACCTATAACTAACGAATTAATCCAATATCGTTACGGAATGAGTGGCATGCTAACTGTGGACAAGATGATTGAAATGAAGGCCCTTAGAGTCACGAAAAGTGGTCACTATACCCTTGGAGAGAACCAAGCTAATTTTAGTGCTAAGACCTTAAAACGTCTGGGCCTATCACTTGTTGAAAAATATAGTAAGGTACAAAATGCTGAGTCATATGGTGAAAATATCATCGCCTTTTTTGCTGAAGGTCTAAGTGAAGAAGCCTATGACCGCTGGCTACAAGTAGATGCAAAAGCATTTGAAGAAAAAATTGCAATAGCAAATGAAGACAAATCAAAAGGAACAAAGAGGGCCTTTACCTTTATGGTAACGGACACTTTGAATGAGAAATAAAATGAAGAATAAGATAAAGAAATTAATCGCTATAGTTTCGACTCTTTCAATTTATGCGGGAGTTGGAGGCGTTTCAGGTGGCCCTAAGCCAACTAAAGACGACTTCTCGAAGCTTGGGCCTCAAACTTCTTGGCAGAAGATTCTCGATATAACAAAGAGAAATGAGGATATTAAGCTTGAAGGAATGACTGTATTTGTATCAAGACCTGTAAGTGTTTTTGATACTTGTATAAACGGTGACGAGATTCAAACGACTAGAAAGTTTCCTATCTACAAAACAGTTTACGTCGGGAAAAGTCAGTATGGTGCTGATAAAGATGGTTTTAAAACTGAAATTGTAGGAAACAAATACTTAACATATCCGATTAACTACACAACTCGCGACAAGGTTTGTAATAACCATGGGAAGCGCTGCCGTGAAGTTAAGAAAGATGTATCAACAGAGACAATTAAAAACGTAAAAGTTAAGAAAGTCGTTGTTTATAAGCCAAATAGCGATCGACCAAGAGAGGTCGAACAAGACTATTTCAGAAAGGAATATATCATTCCATACTGCCAATAAAATTCAGATTAAATAAATAAGAGGGCCGCATTAGCGGCCCTTCTTGTTTTATGAGAGATTGATAAACCTCAATGTATTTGTCCATTTGTCATGACAAATCCCATTAAAATGGACAATGTCGAACAAAAACCCCTATCGACTTGCAAAAATTTGTCACCTCATATCAATCAAATTAATTTCATTTCATCAAAACAACTTAAAAAATATTGAAATTGATAAATCAATTTTTTGATAACAAACAATTTGGAGGAAATTATGAAAAAAATTATCGCACTTGCTGCTGCACTACTAAGCGTTTCATCTTTTGCACTATCTGCAAACGATTCATGGGATACAATCAGAGCTGAAGTTAAAGCTAACCCAAGCCTAGAAATCTCTTCAGGATACTCAGTATTTGTTGGTCGTATCGTTACTGCATTTGACGTATGTGTTGATGGTGACAACTTCAATACTCTAGGTCAATACCCAATCTACGAAAGAAAGTGGATCGGAGGAAGCAAAGAAGGTGACAGATACGAAGATATCGTAGTTGGTTATGAGTACCTAACATTCCCAATCTCAAGAGAAGTAACAAGAAAAATCTGTTTTGGTAAAGAAGACAGAAACTGTAGAACAGTAACAAAAATGGAAACTCAACCAGTTGTTAGAGACATCACTGTTTCAAAGATCACTCGTGTTGCTGGTCGTGACAAAGATGACAAAAAAGTTGAGCTTTTCGCAAAAACTTTCGAAATCCCAGCTTGTAACTAATTATAAGCTAGGGCCTAGGTAAGCGCCTTTCCCTAAGGGGCGCTTGCTTTAATAAACGAATGGCCGAGGCACTGCTTCGGCCTTTGTAATTTTTACTGCTTAAATGAATAAAATTATGAAAAGTGGTAAGATCGCCAAAACTACTGAGGCACAATGAGAGAAGAAAACTCCAATATAATCAATGAGTTGCAAGAGAAGGCCATCCCTTCACTAGGGCTCAAGGAGCAAGTTGCTCTAGATTTAAGATCACATCTAAAGCAATTTAGAAGTGAATCTATTGGTCTTCGTAAGCTTTCAGAAAAGTCCGGTATTCACCAAAGAACGCTAAAGCGTCTATTAGCTCAAGAAAATAGGCCAGGTTATCAAACTCTTGTAAGACTATATACTTGCTTAATTGATAGCCCAAATGGTGGCCTCCTTTTAAAGAACCTTCCTGAAAAAGTAGCAAGTGAAATTCAAAAGAAATCTCCTGTTTCAACAGCTGGAAATCTTGAATATAGCGAAGAAGCTAATAAGGAAATGTTCTACGATAAGGTTTTTGCAGAGATTTACTGTCTTGCTTCAATGTCCCCTATTACGAATGAATATATTCAGTATCGTTATGGAATGAGTGGAGCGGAAACTGCTGATCGCATGCTAGATCTTGGCGTACTTAAGCTAACTAAGACAAATATGTACACAACTGGTGACAAGCAAATTGAGTTTTCTCCAAAACTTGTCAAAAGACTTGGACTTAACTTAGTTGAAAAATATGTAAAAACTCAAGATGTTGATCTGGCCGAAAAAAACCTAATTGCATTCTATGCAGAAGGACTTAGTCCAAAAGGCTATCGAGCATGGCTTAAAATTGACCAAGAAGCATTTTACAAAAAGATTGAAGTAACTAAAAAAGAAGGCATGTTAGGTGATATTAAAACATTCACATTCATGGCCACTGACACAATGAGAAAGGAATAAGGTTTTATAATGAAATCAATAATTGCAATTTTATTTCTTGGATTTGCATTAAACACAATCGCAGGAACAGGTGGGATTAGTGCATTAACGAGAAATAATGGTGGCGTTGATGCCGGTACTGGTGGAATTGTCGGTGGTGTCGATGATCTCACAGAATTAAAGCAGTACGACTGGAAGACGATTAGAAAGTATGTGAAGAAGAACTACGATCTTAATCTATATGGCGATATTGCCTTTGTTGGAAGAAATATTTCTGTATTTGATGTCTGTATTAATAATGACAAGATCCAATCAATTTCTGAATATCCAGTATATAAAAGAGTTTGGCTTGGGGGAAGTAAAGAGAGTGAACGTTACAAGGATATTATCGTTGGTTCAGAAATCCTTTCTTATCCTCTTGAAGTAGAAAAAGAAGAAAAGGTTTGCTACGGAAGAAAGGATAGAAATTGTCGAATGGTGAAAACAGTATATCGACAAAATCCAACTCCGGAGATCGCACTTAAAAAAGAAGTTAGCCGCAACGGAAGACGTGGTGGCAGAGAATACAAAGAGATATTCACAAAAAAATATGATATCCCTTATTGTCGATAGTGTGTGTTAAGCCTAGGCCCTTGCGCCTAGGCTTTTTTCTTTCGTTAAAATCTCGACCTTAATCTGTCCATTAGAAATTTTAAATCGAAGCCCTTTTTTAAACTTCCCTTTTACATTGTCTCTTAATAGTTCTTTCGTTAACTCAGTATCACAACGTAATTCACCACGAGCAGCAATAGCGATGGCCTCTTCAGATGTTAAATTGATATTAACCTCGTCAATCTTTGAAAAAACAAATGGTAGAGATTCGAGATAGTTCGAAACATTAAATAGGATATTCTCATCGCGAATAAGAATGAGAGCATCATCTTCAGCATGAAGATTTGCATCAAACTCAACACGAGATAGAGCGACTTCTAATTTATTTAAAAGAGTCCCCGCTTCGACCTGTCTTTCCACATAGGCCAATTCATCAACAGCAGGTTGAACGTTATGCTTTAATGTATCTAATTGCTTTTGCTCATTAATTTGCTTCGTTTTTAGATCTCTTGCTTGATTTCTTAGTATATCAATAGAGCTAACGATTGACTTAGACTTCTCTAACTCTTCATTATAACTAATTTCAAGCTGACTACACTCATTCTTTAAGCTAGAGATTTCAAGAGATAGGCCAGAAAGGATATGGCGACTTTCTCTATTTGCATCTTTCATACTAGAGATCTCTTGCGCTAATTCATCCTTTCTAAGAAGTAGCTCACCTTTTAATTTCGTCGAATTATTAATTCCTGTCTTAAGAAGTTCTTTTTCTGAAAGAACTCCGTTTAATTCAGTTTCAACAGAGCTTAATAGATTCTTTGCTTCAGAAAGTTTATTCTGGCGAGTTAGATGCTCTTTAGAAACGAGCTCCTTTTCAGCAAGTTCAACTTGTAAGAGTTCTAGCTTCTCTTTATGAGTTTCTTCAACTGCCTTTAACTCACTAACACTTTGCTCGATTTCATTATTTAACTTAACAATATCGGCCTTAGCAATTCTAGTGTCGTTTTCTAATTTCTTTGCTTCTTCATTGAGTTGAACTTTACGAAGAATATTGGCCTCTAAATTTGCTTCACTTTCATTGATTTCTTTTTCAAGGTCAGCAAGTGAGACTCTAAGAGAATAACAATCATTCTCAACCTTAGTAAGCTCTTCATTACTGACGATTTGTTGATTATTTAGATCCTTATGTTGTTCTAGTAAGCTTAAACGAGAGCTTTCTAATCTCTCAAGGACCTCTCCCTGATTAATAATTGAATCTTCTAACTGTAGAATTGTCTTTTCATCACTTTCTATCATCGCTTCAATTGAAGAAATTTCAGATTGAAGCTTATTAGACTTTTCTTGTCTTTGTGATACCTCAAGATTTAAAGAAGTTAGCTCGTCGTCAAGTTCCCTCTTTCTAGAAAGAGTTTCTGTATAAAGTTTTGATTCAGATTCAATCCCCTCATTCAATTCACTCAGCTCAACCTTCATGCTTTCAACAGAAGAAACCTTTTTATTAGCAAGTCTTTCAAATCTCTTGCGAAGAGAAGTTATGCTCTTAAGCTCATCTGACTTACGTAGAACTTTATCTTTGAGATTAAGGGTTTTTGAATCCATTTCCTTAATTTTAATGAGGGCCTCATCATAAGAAACCTGGTTAGTATTGATTTCAAAATCGAGTGCCTTAATTTGACTTTCAAATGTTGAAATTTTTGCATCTAAAGATTCGATCATACGAACAGTCTTATTCAATTTATCACATAGACTCTCTGAAATATTGTTAAGACGTTGATTCTCTTTAGCCAGTTCTTCAATCTCAAGACCTTTGACTTCAATACGATTGTCACCAATTTGAATACGTCCCTTTAGACTTCCAATCTTTACAAGTAACTCATTATTAGTATCACTTAAAGCATTTTCATCGTCTGCTAATTGCTTGATTAAGTTATTTTGAGACTCACAATCAGAATTTAATAATTCATAAGCAGCTTGCGACTTTTCAATTTTATTATTTAGTAATTCAATACTCTTTTTTAGGTTTTCAGCTTGATCTTGAAGGGCCTGCTTTTGGTACTCAACATTCTTTTGCTCTAGTCCTAGATTAATTAGAGTTTGCCTTGCTTCGACATCACGGCCTTTTAAATCTTGTATTTCAAGTCGAATTTCGCTTATGCGACTACTTCCCTCTTCAATTTGATTTTGTAGAGAAGATATTTTTGTCTCACGATTTTCGTTATTTAAGATCGCCTTATGCTTCTTTGTTAGAAGTTCTTCAACACTTGAATCGAGTCGATCAACTTCACTTTGATAGTCTTGTACACTTTTTTCGAGTGTAAGAGATTGAGCGAAGACAATATCATGCTCTTTCTTAGTTTTCTTATATTCTCTATCGAGACGATCAATCTCAATAAGTGAAATGCTCTCAGTCTCTTTTAGTTCACTGATTTGTTTTTCTAATTTCTCAGACTTAATAGTGTTTTCTTCAATCTTATCTTTAAAATTTTGAGACTCTACTTTCAGAAGTTGAATATCTTGTAATAGCTCCTGCTTTTTCTTTTCTCTTGAAGAGATCTCAGATTCAAGTCCTGATACAATTTCAAGCTCACTCATCTCTTGTGAACGTAGTGATTCTGACTCTCTTTCTAGCTTCTTAATTGATGTTTCAACGGCAATAATATCTTGATTTAGCTTGGCCTGTTTTGAAGCAACAACCTTTAAATCTAAAAGTTGTAACTCGAGGTCCTTTTCTAAATTCAGTTTTTCACTTCTTACATCTTGAACCTTTAACGTTAGATTTTCTAACTTTTTATTTTCACTATGCTTTTTTTCGACAACTTCTTGTGTTTTTTCAATAAGCTTAGAAATTTCAGCATCTAACTTAAGTCGTTCATTTTCAAGTTCGACGATATTTGCATCACATTTTCTAATCGTATTATTATCTTCTTCAATTACTAATCTTAACTTAGCGATTCTCTTTTTAGTTTCTTCTATTTCTACTTTTAAGTGAGAACGTGTATCTAAATCAAATGCCTTATCCCCATTTAAAACAGAAGCCTTATTCTTAAGTGAGAGTTCCTCACCTTTTAAATTACCAAGCTCAACTCTGATGCGACCTAATTCATCTAAGTTTGAACGATGTGAATTGTTAATCTCTTCAACTTGTTTTTTCAGCTGGACAATAGAGCTTATAACTAATTGCTTTTCTTCTAACAATTCCTTTAGGTGTCCCTCTTGTTCACTATTTAGCTGCTGAATCTTTTCGATTCTCTTTTCAAGAATTTCCTTATCTGCATGCTCATCAGTTAGAGTGCTTTGTAGTCTCTTCAACTCAACTTCTGTTTTTTGAAGCTTAATCTTTTGTAGCTCAACTTCTTTTCTTAGAGATTTATTTATCTCTTCGTACTCTCCAATTAGTTTTCTTTCATCACTAATTTTCAGATCTAAGTTGGCCTGAGTCGCTTCAATGTCGACGATAGAGTTTGTTTCAGATAGGTTCTTTTTTGTTTTACTTTTAAATAGATTCATAAGGTCCTCACTAACCTCTATTTTCTCATTAAAAGCCTTTAAAATAAGCATGTGGCAACTTTTGCGTTGACGCAGACCTAAGTAAAAATATCCCTCGAATAATCAATAATTTTGGAGCGATTTCTGACAATAATGAACAAGTATACTTCTTGTCTTAGCTCATTTATGGGTGCATATTGGTAGCATGATTTTCTTACTATACTTACTTGTTGGTGCATTCGTTGGGACACTCTCTGGCCTTTTTGGTATCGGAGGAGGAGTTGTCATTGTTCCAACTCTATTATTCTTATTTCAAAAACAAGGATTCTCACCAGATATTAGAATGTATATGGCCCTAGGGACTTCCCTTGCAACAATTGTTATTACCGCAAGCGCTTCAACTCTAAGGCATTACAACATGGGAAATCTTCTCTTTGATATAACAAAGAGATTCTTAATCCCAATGATTATTGGAATAAGTGCTGGTGCCTACCTCGTTAATATTGTTGAGGCACAAACTCTCGAGTTTATCTTTATTTGTTATCTCTATCTCGTCTCTTTAAAGATGATTTTCTACAAATCTAAGGTCGAAGAACCAAAAGATACTTCTACCCTATTATTTAATTTCACAGGTTTTATCATTGGCCTAAAGTCATCAATTCTTGGGATTGGCGGGGGAACTATTAGTGTTCCTTTTCTAACTTGGCGTGGTTATCAGATGAAGAATGCAGTGGCCATTTCTGCTTCTCTAGGAATACCAATCGCACTTTTTAGTAGTTCATTCTATGTTTATAATGGCCTAGGCAAGGCCACGCCAGAGTATTCGCTTGGATATATCTATCTACCGGCCTTCTTTGGAATTTCTATCGCAAGTTTCTTTTTTACAAAACTTGGTGCAAGAATTTCAAGCGTTGCCAATCAAGCTATACTTAAGAAGCTTTTTGCTCTGCTATTAATTGGGATAGCAGTAAAGAAGACACTTACATACTTAGGGCATTAAACGTTTAAACTCTTATTTATGACTTGTTTTAGGCTGATAAAAGATTCCGTCGACTGAATCTCTTTAATCATTTGAATTTTTCCAATTAGAAACTCGTGAAAATGATTAATATCCTTAACGATGATTTTCACAATAAGAGCGTAGTCACCAGTTGTATAATAAGCTTCAACGATCTCATCCATCTTCTCGAGCTTATCGATAACTTTGTGAATATCACGAGCATTTACAAGGTGAAGTCCCAAGAGAACCACAACATTATGGCCAAGCTTTGTGTAGTCTACCTTAATGGTACTTCCAACAATAACTCCGGCCTCTCTTAGTTTTTCAACTCGCTGATGGATTGTTCCACCGGAAACCCCTATTTTTCTGGCCATCTCAAGAAATGGCATACGGGCATCCTTTTCCATAAGCTTGATGATCTTCTTATCAATACTATCAATTTCGTAGTTATCGGCCACATCACACCCCTTAAATTATTAATCTGTTACCATTTTAGGCTATTTATTAAATAACTCATAGTTTTACGTGTTCAATATTGAGAAATTATCAAAAAAAGCCGAATATTACTAAAAATATGGAGGTTTTCATGTGTGGATTTAGTGTTTTTACCGGAAAAGTTGAAGAAAAAGAGTTTGAAGAGAAGTTTGATCTTATCTCTCATCGCGGGCCAGATCAAAGGGCCATCCATCAATTAGCGCAAGGAACGATGGGCTTTCACCGCCTGGCCATCATGGATCTAAGTGAAGCCGGCTCTCAACCTTTTATCTCAAAGTCTCAAACTCACCTAGTCTGCAACGGCGAAATCTACAACCACCGTATTTTAAAAACTGATTATATTGATCGCTATGAGTTTAAATCAGATTCAGATTGTGAAGTTATGATTCCAATCTTTGAAGAGTATGGTATCGAAAAACTTCTCATGTCTCTTGATGGTGAATTTGCTTTTGTTATTGAACGCGAAGGCAAATACTACGCCGGACGAGATCCAATTGGTATTCGTCCCCTCTTCTATGGATATGGACTTGAAGATGGAAAGATTGCCTTTGCCAGCGAAGTAAAGGCCCTACAAGGTCTGTGTAAAGATATCGAACCATTTCCACCAGGGCACTACTATGCCGATGGCGAATTTACTCCATACTTCGATGTTCGAAAAATTAAGTCTCGTGTAAAAGAAGATTTAGATGCCGTTTACCAAGGTATCCACGATCACTTAGTTGAAGGAGTAAGAAAGCGCCTTGATGCTGATGCACCAGTAGGCTTTCTTCTTTCAGGTGGACTTGATTCATCACTTGTTTGTGCCATCGCGGCCAAGCTCAGTGATCGTCCTATCATAACATTTGCCGTTGGAATTGACACAAATCCAATTGACTTAAAATATGCACGAATTGTTGCTGACTACCTCGGTAGTGAACACCATGAAGTCATCTTTACGAAAGAAGAAGCATTTGAGCACCTTGGAGAACTTGTTCACAAGCTTGAAACGTGGGATATCACGACAATTCGAGCTTCAATGGGGATGTCACTTGTGTGTAAGTACATTCGTGAAAAAACCGATGTAAAGGTTGTCCTTACAGGAGAAGTTAGTGATGAGCTCTTTGGCTATAAGTACACTGACTTTGCCCCTAGTCCTCTTGAGTTTCAAAAGGAAGCACAAAAACGTGTTCACGAATTATATCTCTATGATGTTCTAAGAGCGGATCGCTCAATAAGCTCCCACTCACTTGAAGCGCGTGTGCCTTTTAGTGATAAGGCCTTTATCGAGTATGTCATGGGAATTGCACCAGAGCTTAAAATGAATTGGTCAGGAGAAGGAAAATACCTTCTTAGAAAAGCTTTTGATCATAGTGGTTATCTTCCCGATGAAATTCTATGGCGTGAAAAAGCGGCCTTCTCAGACGCTGTTGGGCACGATATGGTTGATTGGCTTAAGGCACTTGCAGAAGAGAAATATAGCGAAGAAGAGCTATCTAAAGCGAGTGAAAAATATCCGTATGCGACTCCATTTACGAAAGAGTCTCTTATGTATCGTGATCTTTTTGAAGGACACTTTCCAGGGCTCAGCGGTCTTATTACTGATTTTTGGATGCCTAATAAGGAATGGGAGAACTGTCAGGTGGATGATCCATCAGCGCGAGTACTACCTAACTACGGCGCATCTGGAGAATAAAAAAACACCTCGAAAGAGGTGTTTTTATTTATTAAGTTTGTCTAAATTAACGCAAATGAGCCTCTTACCTTTTTTTGCCTCACGGCACTCACCACTTACAGACTCCCCCTTTACTTGATAGGCGCAAGCAGAGTTAACGGCCTTGTCGATGCAGGCCTTTAGCCTTGAACGATACCCAAAATTCTTAGGTAAGCTGAATGCATTACTTGTCATTAGCATTAAAGGAATAATTAGAAACTTCTTCGACATATCAACTCCTATTTCCATCTATTATACGCCATAATTTGATAATTTTATAACCTCTTGAAATAAAAAAGGCCCCGCATATGCAGGGCCTGATTTAACAAGTATTAATTTTTTAATAGGAGGCAAGCAGCTTAGTTAGCTACTTCCATCCCTTTCCCAGAGTCAATAACCTTCAGCCCTACATGCTGCATGAACTTTTCTGGCTCTGTTAAATTTAGAGCTAGTTTCAGTACATCTTCAACATGTGAAACAGGGTGAATTGATAGTCCTTGCTTGATTTCCGGTGGGATCTCAAGAAGGTCTTTTCTATTCTTTTCAGGAATAACTACAGTTTTTACTCCCGCTTGCTTAGCTGCTAGCATTTTCTCTTTTAGGCCACCGATTGGAAGAACACGTCCTCTAATTGTCACCTCACCTGTCATCGCAACATCTTGCCTTACAGGGATTCCAGAGATTGCTGAAGTAATCGCTGTAACCATTGTGATCCCTGCTGATGGGCCATCTTTTGGAGTTGCCCCTTCAGGTGCATGAATATGGATATCATGCTTCTCAAACCACTCTTGATCAATTCCAAGACGGCCAGCGATTGAGCGAACATAGCTCATTGCTGCTTTAGCAGATTCAGTCATTACCTCACCTAGCTTACCAGTGATTTGAATACCACCCTTACCAGGAACTGCGATAACTTCGATATGTAGAAGACAACCACCAACTGAAGTATATGCTAGACCATTTACTAATCCTACTTCTGGTTGTTCCTCAATTACATTATCATCAAACTTCACTGGACCAAGATACTTCTGAACTTGTTTTGAAGAGATTGAGAACTTCTTACCTTTCTCAACATTCTTAGTCACAACATCAGTAGCAATCTTTCTAGCGATCGTATTAAACTGTCTTTCAAGTCCACGAACACCAGCTTCTTTCGTATAACCACGAACAACTTCCATGATTGTATTATCAGAGATTGAGTATTCGTAATCGTTTAGTCCATTGTCTTTCCATGCACGTGGTGCAAGGTACTTCTTAGCGATCTGAGTTTTTTCGATTGGAGTGTAACCTGCAAGGTTAATGATCTCCATTCTATCTCTAAGTGGCCCAGGAATTTGTCCCAGGTCGTTTGCAGTCATAACAAACATTACTTTTGATAGATCGTACTCAACTTCAATATAGTGATCACCGAAGTTCTTATTTTGAGCTGGGTCTAGTACCTCTAGCATTGCTGCTGCAGGATCCCCTCTCATATCAGATGTCATCTTATCGATTTCATCTAAAAGGATAACTGGATTAGATGTCCCTGCTTTCTTAAGTGCAGTGATGATCTTCCCTGGCATTGCACCTACGTATGTACGACGGTGACCACGGATTTCAGATTCATCTCTTACACCACCAAGAGAAACTCTTTCAAACTTTCTTCCTAGTGATTCAGCAAGTGACTGACAAATTGATGTTTTACCAACACCTGGAGGACCTGCTAGACAAAGGATCGTTCCCTTTCCTTCTGAACCAACAAGACTTCTTACTGCAAGATACTCAAGAATTCTTTCTTTAACATCTTTCATTCCAAAGTGATGATCATCAAGAACTGTTCTTGCATGAGTTACATCATTGTTGTCTTCTGTATACTCTCCCCATGGTAGAGAAAGCATCCAATCAATATAGTTTCTCACAACCGCAGACTCAGCTGACATTGGAGACATTGACTTAAGTTTCTTAATCTCTTTTTGTACTTTAGTAACAGCTTCTTCAGGCATTACTTTCTTAGCTAGACGCTCTTCCATTTCTTGTACTTCAGACTTCTCGTCTTTTTGTCCAAGCTCTTTTTGAATAGCGTTCATTTGCTCATTTAAGTAGTACTCTTTTTGAGATTTTTCCATTTGAGACTTAACGCGAGTTCTGATTCTTCTCTCAACGTTAATGATCTCGATCTCTCCTTGCATTTTTTCAAGAAGAAGTTGAAGACGTGCTTCAATATCTACCGCTTCAAGAATTTCCTGCTTCTCAGGAATCTTCATTGAAAGGTGTGCAACGATAATATCAGCTAATCTTGATGGATCAGTGATTGATGAAATGCTCATAAGTAATTCAGGTGGAATTCTCTTATTAAGCTTAACGTATTGTTCGAATACATTTTTAATCGATCTTACCGTAGCTTCAATTTTTACTTGTTCAGGAACAGCTGGAACACACTTAGTTACTTCTGCCCAGTAACCTTCTGTTCTTGCTTCAAATTCCTCGATTGTAGCTCTGTACTTCCCTTCGATAAGTACTTTTACTGTATTATCTGGAAGACGTAGCATTTGAATAATATTTACAACAGTTCCTACATTGTAAACATCTTCACGATCTGGGTTTAGGATACTCGCATCCTTTTGTGTAACTAGAAAAAGCTCGTTACCATTTTTTGATGCTTCCTCAAGGGCGTTGATTGACTTCTCTCTTCCTACAAATAGTGGAACAACCATGTGTGGAAAAATAATCATGTCTCTTAGCGGAAGTAACGGTAGGCTCTTCGACTCAGTTGACTTCTTGTCTGACATAGCACCTCCTGCACTATTAATACTTGTCAAAAAAATTCTGGGAAAAGGTAAAGATGGGAAGACTTCATGTCTAATCTCTAACCCTTTTATAAATTGTATCAAGAACCTATAAATATTTTGAAACTTTTTTTGGTCGGAATCTTATGCCCCTCAATAAATTCACAGTGCATAGGCCTATATTTACAAGCACTTAAGTTATCCGACTGGAGAAGACTGTTTAGCTAAAAAAATCTGACATTTGAGAAGTAGTGTAATTTCTACACCGCCTAAACGAACAAGGGCCAAGCAAAATGCCTGGCCCTATATGGAGTAAGTTAATTTTAATTAGTAATAATTAGAAATTAGTAATAAGTCTTGCATATCCAGCATCTGTCTTAGTATCTGCATTTGTTCCAGTACCAAGAAGATCTTGAGTATACGCTTTATCTTTTTGTTGTGTCATATAACCAAGAATAATTCTCATATCACTATCTACATCATATGAAGTAAAGATATGGTGACCAGTTGTTCCTGGAGTTGAATAGAAACCAATTGCATCAACATCAGCAAGACCTACTGTAAAAGCCTTGTCATCAGACTTAATAAATTCATAACCTACTTTAAACTTTCCAAAAGAGTAGCGTGCATCAAACATGATAACATTGCCATCGCTTTCACCACCGCTTGCATCTGAAAAGATTCCACCAAACGCACCAACAGTTCCTTTTGAGTCAACCTTAGTATTCTTATAAGTTAAACCTAGATCAAGTCCTGTCCCTGCAACGCCATTTAGCTCGAAGTAAACAACAAATGCATTATAGTCAAAGTAGAGGCTTGAAACTGGAGTTGGTTGCGTTGGATTAGGCGGTGGAGTTGAAATATCGACAGTGTAGTCAATAAAGAAATCATTAAATCCAACATACTGAGCGATGAAGTTGAAACGATTTGCCCAACCTAGGTTAAGTTTCTCGTAATCAACCATTACTGAGTACATATCTTCAGTTGAACTAACAGCAACGCCATTAAGGTCAGTAAATGAATCCTGACCTCCCATTGCTCTTTGATTAAGTGGCGTATAAATAGCTCTAACAGCAAGTCCACCACCAAGAACTTTTGTTCCATAAGTAAGGGCCATCCCATCTAGTTCTGCACCATAAGCAAGTTGTGGATAAGTCCCAGAACGTGCCGTTCCTTTTGTTAGGTGGAAAGAAGGTCCCTCAATCGTTGGTAGACGACCAATTGTGAAAGTAAAATTCTTATCTAATTTATAATTAATAAACGCTCTTTCTACATATAGCTCTGGCCCTGACTTCCCTCTTCCTGCAGAACCTGAATTAGAAATAACACTTGTCGAACTTTCTCTTCTTGCAAAATCGTTAAAGTATTTAGACATTGCGAGACGGCCATAGAAGTCTAACTTCTCACTTCTTTTTGAGTGAATATCAAATCTTGCCCAAAGTGAATATTGATCTTCATTGTAGTGACCATCTGTAAGCTTATCTTCTTGATTAAAGTAGTCATAACGAGCTTCCAACTCTCCTGAGAAACTCCAAGTGTTAAGGTCTCTTGATAGCTCAAGATCCTCTACTCTATCTTCAAGTGAAGATGCATATGCAGTTGACGAAAGAACTGCTAAAGCGATAATTGATTTTTTCATAGTATTAAATTTCATTTTTTGTCTCCTAAATTGATTAACCACCGATAGTAGATGAAGCGTCTTTACACTGAAGCGTACATCCATTTCCAACATCTACAGTCGCACCAGAACAAGTCTTAAACTTAATAACGTTCCCAGAACGCCCTGGAGTTGCCATGCTTTCAGCATCTGCCTTTGACTTCTTACATTGCTTTACTACTGCGTTGATAAAATCATCCTTTGCACCGGCGAATGCCGTCGGAGACAATAGTGAAATCCCTAATAGAAAAGGAAATATCCTTGTCATTCTCATCTCTTCCTCCTTGATCGAGAATTTGTTTGTCCTAAACGATTCTTAGAATTTTATTTATAAATAGAAAAAAATAAAGGGGGGTAAGCCGTTTTTCTTTAGATTTTATAAAGAAAATAACAATAAACAGCTTAATTTATTGACTATTAAACAATATATATTTTCGACAGTACCTAAAAATTAAACAGCTTCATGACCAAATGTCATGAAGCTCGTTTTTGAGAGACTCTATTATTAGGAAAGTTTACGATGGTATTTTTATTTGGTCTGGAATCCGTGTTCTTGGATTTTCGGCCACCAATAATTTCGTTTTGTAAGACTCCTAATATACTTTTTAAATTATCTGTTTCACTATTAAGGTCTTGTGCATACTGAAGCATTTTGGCAGCAATTTCTTGGTTATCACTTGCTGCTCCTTGCATTTGGTTCATAGCAGATGAAATATTTGAAACTCCAGACTCTTGCTCAGCTGTCGCTGAAGAAATTTCTTGAGACATTTCAGAGACATTCTTAACACCAGCAACAATCTCTCCTAGGGCTTCAGTACATTCACTTGATACTTTGATCCCACTATCAATTTTATGCTTTGACTGTTCAATCATCGCCTCAACAGACTCTTTATTTTCCTTTACGATTTTTTCAACATGAGCAACTGACTTTGATAAAATATTATTAATTTCTTCAGAGGCCACTCCAGACATTGCCGCAAGATTTCCAACCTCTTCGGCCACAACCGCAAAGCCTTTACCGTGCTCACCTGCTCTAGCTGCTTCCACAGAGGCATTAAAAGAAAGCAGTTTAGTTTGAAATACAATATCATTAATGACTTGAGTCTTTTCATTGATTTCATTAATAAGACTAACAATTTCAGAAATTTTCTCACTTCCTTCATTAGTTGTTTTTAAAACTTCATCATTTGCATCTTTGATATTATTCATTGAACTAACAACTTCATTAACTTTATTCTTTCCTACTTCAGCAACTTTTTCATTTGCCGTAGAGACTTCTACTGAATTTGCAGCATTTTGTGCATTCATCTTAACCATACTTGATAGCTCATCCAGTGTTGATGCCGTTTCGTGAATGGCCTGGGCCTGAGTTGAAGTTAATTCACTTACACGATGAGAAACTCCACTTAGGTTTTCGACGAATTTAATCGTTGACTCTGCTGATTTCTCTAAGCTTTCCACTACTCCCATAAGTTGGGCATAAAGACTCTTAACTGTTGCAAAAGAAACTGCTGAACATAGAACAAGTACACAAACAAGAGTCAAATAGAAGAGATTTTGAAGACCAACGACTTCTCCATAAGCTTGCTTTTCAGTCATACCAATCACAAGCTTCCACCCTACAGAGTCAAGAAACTTACGGTGATGAATTACTCCAAATGAATATAAGTACTCACTTTTATCACTTGATAGAAGATGTTTATGAATAGCAGTATGAACCTTTCCGTCCATCATTTTTTGTGCCATTTCATCATTTTTATGAAAGATTTTTTTCTTTAAATTATAATTACTAAAGTCATGAGGTTTTGCGTCCTTAGCTTCAAAACCCTTGTGATATGAGCTAATGATATTTCCTTCCGGGTTAACAAGGTGAATTTCCGCTGAGCTCATCCCATTAGAATTAAGTGTGCGATAAAGATTTTTCATCTCACCTTCAAACCAACGGCTTCCTACAAATGCACCAAGAACGGCAATTGGATCACCATATTCATCTTCTACAAGTGTTGAAAAGAATTGTCCCATTCTTTCTTCACCATAGATCTCTGAAATTAATTTATTTTGATGAACCTTTCCAGCAAAAGCACCAAAAATATTTTTGTCATAATTTTCTGTGTACTTGCCATTTGAAGTTTTTTGAAACCATATATCATTTTTAAAATCGTAAGACTTCAAGGGCGAAAGTTTTAGCTTGTTTCCAGCTGAATTAATTTCAGAATTAGCAATCAACTTACCATCAAGCCCAACAAGAAAGAGCATATCCGTATCAGGATAAAGTGTTACTAGTTCATTTAATAAGAAAGTCGAAGCTTCTGGATTCTTATCTTTTAAGTCTTTGTTTCGAGCAAATGATTGAATATTATTGTAATTCGTAAAGAAGAGCTCAGAAATAGAGTTTGTGATATTGTTATAATATAGTGCAAAGCCATCTCTTTTACTTTGCTTCTGATCTTTTATCCCCTTTTCAAATGGAATAAAAACCGCAGTCGTAATAAATAAAACCATACCAATTGAAATGAAGTATAATTTTTCTTTAAGACCAATCGAATACTTTGCTAAAAAATTAGAAAATTTTCCTTTAACAGACACTGTCATCTCCAAACCTAAATAAACCTAAATAAATCTTCGGATAGTCGATATTTAAACTTTAGACGATCTTTAGAAAATATGAATAATCATCTGAAATCATAAGAAACAATATTACTTTAGGTACAAAAAAAGCACGACCTTGGCCGTGCTCTTTTCAATATAGAATTTCTTAGAAAATTAATTAAGCTGATTCGATATCTTTCTTAGCTTCTAAAGTTGAGCTTGCTGAAGACTTAGTCTCTTTTCTTGGACCTTCTTCAACACGAGGTGATTCCTTACCTGCAATTGAAGCAGCAGTGATCACAACTTTGTTTGCCTTATCATTTGCTGGAACATCATACATTACTTCAAGCATTGTTTGCTCGATAATGGCACGAAGTCCACGTGCACCAGTCTTTCTAGTAAGAGCTGTTTGAGCAATTGCTTTAAGAGCTTCTTCTTCGAATTCTAGTTCGATACCATCAAATTCAAATAGTTTTTGATATTGTTTCGTAATCGCATTCTTTGGTTCCGTTAGAATTGAAACAAGTGCGTCCTCATCTAACTCTTCAAGTAGTGCGTTTACTGGAAGACGTCCGATAAATTCAGGAATTAATCCAAATTTTGTTAAGTCTTCTGCTTCAATACCACCAAGCTTTTGAATAACAGACTCTTCAGCATCAACAGTTTGTTTTGCAACAAGTCCCATTGGTCTCTTCGTCATACGTTTTTCAATAATTTTATCAAGCCCTACGAATGCACCAGCAACAACGAAAAGAATATTCTTTGTGTTAACTTGGATGAACTCTTGTTGAGGGTGCTTACGTCCACCTTTTGGAGGAACAGAAGCAACAGTACCTTCAACTAGCTTTAGAAGTGCTTGCTGTACACCTTCACCAGAAACATCTCTCGTAATTGATGGGTTTTCTGACTTACGTGCAATCTTATCGATCTCATCAATATAAACGATACCGCGCTCAGCTCTTTCAACGTCGTAGTCACATGCTTGAAGAAGATTAAGAATAATATTCTCAACGTCTTCCCCTACGTAACCAGCTTCAGTAAGTGAAGTCGCATCAGCAATTGCAAATGGTACGTTTAGAAACTTTGCTAGTGATTGAGCGATAAGAGTCTTACCAGAACCAGTTGGCCCAGCTAGTAGAATATTTGACTTAGCAAGTTCCACTGAATCATCTTTTCTCTTCGTATCACCGTGAGCAATTCTCTTATAGTGATTATGAACGGCTACAGAGATAATCTTCTTCGCACGATCTTGTCCAATTACATATTGGTCAAGGTGTAGCTTAATCTCGTGTGGCTTTGGAACATTATCAAGAGCGGCCTTAGAAACAGACTTAACCGTATCTTCATAAATGATTTCATTACACAATTCAATACACTCATCACAGATATAAACACCAGGTCCTGCAATTAGCTTTTTAACTTCTTTTTGAGACTTCCCACAGAAGTTACAAGAAAGTGAACTATTGTATGATCCATCTTTTTTAGTCATTCATTGTCCTTTAGTTTTAATTCTAAAATAGAATTATATCTTACTTCTTATTAGATTCAATAACACCATCAATAATACCTAGCTCAATTGCATCTTGTGGAGATAGGTAATTGTCGCGGTCAGTTGCTGCAACAATTTTTTCCATCGTCATATCAACTGACGAGTGCTTAATATAGATACCATTTAGTTGGTCTTTTAATGTTTGAATTTCATTTGCCTGAATCTGAATATCAGAACACTGACCTTGAGCTCCACCAAGTGGTTGGTGAATCATGATTCTTGAGTGTGGAAGTGAGTAACGGTGCCCCTTCTCTCCAGCAGTCAGAAGTAGTGATCCCATTGATGCCGCAAGACCTACACAGTATGTATAAACTGGGCAAGATACGTGTTGCATAATATCGTAGATACCAAGTCCAGCATAAACGCTTCCACCTGGTGAATTGATATAGAAATGGATTGGATCTTCTGGATTACTCTGCTCTAGAAACATCATCTGAGCAATAAGTAGGTTGGCAACTGTATCATTAACTTGTGTACCTAAGAATACAATTCGATCAAGAAGTAGTCTTGAATAAATGTCGTATTGTCTCTCACCTCTTGCCGTTTGCTCAATAACAATTGGGTTAGGTATATGTGCCTTTGGATCCATCATTTTTTCTCCCTAGATATATATTTGGACTCTTTTCCAATTAATTTGTCTATTACATTCAGCATTTCGGTGGGTTGGGACTATATCTTTAGATAAATATTTGCGATTTTCTGATTAAATTCCAGCTTAAGCAACTGAAATTATTTACTCTACTTTTTCCCTATTTTACAAAAAGATGAGCGAATTTTAACATTGCAGGTCTTGAATTTCCCCTACCCCTGCGGTTTAATTTAGCGCAAGAATTTATAAACTATTCAATAGTTATACGCAGAGAAAACAGGAGAATATTATGACTGAAACAGTTTACCCAACATCATTAGTTTCAAAAGCGGCACCAGAATTCAAAGGTAACGCAGTAGTAAATGGTGAAATCAAAGAAATTTCACTTTCAGACTTCAAAGGAAAGTGGAAAGTTCTTTTCTTTTACCCACTAGACTTTACATTTGTATGTCCAACAGAAATCACAGCATTTTCTGATAAGATTCAACTTTTCAAAGACCTTAACACTGAAGTTATCGCTTGTTCTGTTGATTCAGCTTTCTCTCACCTAGCGTGGACTAAGCAGTCAAGAAACGAAGGTGGACTTGGTGATATCAACTTCCCAATTCTAGAAGACCTTACAAAAGAAGTTTCTAAGTCATACGGTGCTCTTATGCCATCAGGTGACGTTGCATTTAGAGCAACTTATATCATCGATGACAACAACATCGTTCAACACGTTTCAATCAACAACCTATCAGTTGGTAGAAATGTTGAAGAAGTTGCAAGACTTGTAGATGGTTACCAATTTACAGCTAAGCACGGAGAAGTTTGTCCTGCAGGTTGGACAAAAGGTGCTGATACAATGAAGCCAGATCCAAAAGGATCACAAGAATATTTCAACAAGCTATAATTAGCGAGAAATATGAAGGCCCTCTAATGAGGGCCTTTTTTAATAATAAAATCCTACTCCGATTCCTAAGCGAGTGATACTTAGTTGTCGATAATCATTTTTTAATTCATGTCGCTTAGTAAAGATGTGATACCACATATTCTCGCTATATTTTTGACTATAGTTGATTTGATAGCGCTGGCCACTTAGCCCTCTTTGCGAATTTACAGACTGAGAAAAACTCAAATTAAAAACAAACGGTGTAATCAACTTTTGCGCAAAAGTTAAACCAACAGTTCCATAGTAAATACGCTTTGTTTCGACATCAAGAGTCCCTCCATTTAAAAGCTCTCCTGATTTATAGACATTGAATAACTCGTAATCCACACCACCGAAGAATCCTGTTGAATTGCGATGAGTATATGACTTATGTGCGTAAAGGCTTGCCCCAAGCTCTGGCTTTAGCTTTAAGTTATTTGAAAACGTGCTCCCACTATCACTTTCAACTTCTGAACCAACAAGGTAGGAAATGCTACCAAGGGCAACAATTGAAAGTTTTTCTATTGTCGTTGGAAAATAAGAAAGTCCAGCGGTTAATGTCATTGGCGAATTTTTTTGAGTTTTTAGAACTTGGCTAGACGTCTTCTCTTTAAACATTCCAAGGGAGGCAGAAGTTTGAATAAAGTAATTATGGTTATCCCCTTTAGACTTTAAAAAGAAGTCTAAGTCTTTTCCATATACTTGATTCGTATTTAAACCAATATAAAAAATAATGAGTGATCTCAAAATTCTCTTTTTCACGGGAGTCATAATACCAGAGAATTAGTTGTATTTTGAGGGAGGAAAAATGCGCTGATAACTAATGCATATTGAATCAAATTAGGATATTCTTAATCTGATTTTTTTACAGTTACGCTAGGAGATAAAATGGAATTCATTGATCAGATCATGCTCTATATCAACACTCACGTCCACATGGCACCATTCATAATTTTTGGTTTGCTACTCTTAGCAGGTTTTAATATTCCTATTTCGGAAGACCTTATGTTATTTACTTCGGCCATTCTTGCGGCCAAGAATCCGGAATATCTCTACCCACTTTTTATCGGTGTATTTCTTGGTGCCTACCTTTCAGATTTAATCTGTTACGGATTTATTGGACGCTACTTAGGGCCAAAGATTTTTGGTATAAAATTCTTTGCTTCAATGGTTACACCAGAGCGTCTTGATACGGTGAACGCTTTCTTTAAGAAGTATGGTGTTTTCACTCTAATCTTCGGTCGCTTTGTTCCATTTGGCTTTAGAAATGCCCTCTTCTTATCAGCGGGTCTAGGGCGTATGAATGCTTGGAAATTTGCTCTTTCAGACCTCTTGGCCGCATCAATTTCATGTGTGGTCTACTTCACGGTTTATTATAAGTTTGGTGAGACGGCCATTGAGTATATCAAGAAGAGTAATTACGTCATTGGTGCAGTAGCACTTGCAGTAATTCTTGGTATCGTCGTCTCAAAATGGAAGAAAAAAGACGTAAACGCCTAAAATCATTATAGTCAGAAAAAATTACAAGGCCCGTCAATTTGAGTTTACAGCACGGGCCACTTCCTCCATAATCCCGCTTGTTCACAAAAGTTGTGAAAAAAAATGAACAGTAATTGATTATTGGAGTACCGCTAAATGTTAAATTCAATCACGCAGAATAAAGTTATCAGTTTCAACGCATTTAAAAGCGAAAAAGCTAACCGTTGTGAAAGTACTGTTCAAAGAGATTATTTCTCTAAGCTAGACTTCTCTGCCCTAATCAATGAGACAAATTCTCTTGTTGCAGAAATCAACAATGATGACGTTATTAATAATGACCTACTTATTAAAGTTGACCAGTTAACAGCTGAGTTTAAAAGCCGCATCCTTGATAATGAATCGCCTATCGATAAGTATCTTCTAGCGACGATCAAGGATCTTAAGTATTCGATAAAAGCAAAACTATAGTTTTGTTCTTTATATTCTTCTCTTTTTATTTTTGTTTTTTTTGTTTTAAGGCCCGTCAAGTGATGGGCCTTTATTTTCTAGAGGGATTCTAGCGATTGGTAATCGTGAAGAACTTTCGCCCTAAGAAGTGGTAACTTCATATCAGAGTCGTAGCCCAGTAATGATGCCGTCTTTCTGAGATGTACAATATTGCCATTCTTCTTTGATGAATTCTCAAACTGAGTTAGAAGATAAATCATATTCTTTGAAAAGGTTGTTACATATGAGCGAATCAAGGCCATATTTCCTGAAGTGACGTGAGAAAATTTAGCACCAATCGATGGTAATAAGATTTTTTCAACTTCAGATAATCCATCAAATGAACGAACGACATCGACTTCGCAGCGAATAACTTCAATATCAAATGCACTATGATCAATACTGATTAATTTTTGAGAGCTTAACTTTGAAAACTCTGGATATTGAATAAGGGATACCATGGTATGAAAGCGCGTACTTGATGGTACGCGCCCCATATCGGTAATTAACATTCCACCTTCGGAAATATTAGAACAGCGGCCTTTTAAAACATAGTCATCACAAAGATAGAGCATCTCTTGATTTACAGGTGCTCTTAAATGTTGACGATTAGCTCTCGACACTCGCTATTCCTCTATTAAAGTAATTTTGAAGCTGTTTCAGAAAGCGCTGAACGCTCACCAACAGTTAACTTCGTATGAGAGATGATCTCTTCTGTTTTTAATCTTTCAACAACATAACTTAGTCCGTTGTTGATTTCATCAAGGTAAGGACTATCGATCTGCTGAGGGTCACCTGTTAGGATGATTTTAGTTCCCTCACCGGCACGAGTTACAATTGTCTTAACTTCGTGTGGAGAAAGGTTTTGTGCCTCATCAACGATTAGGTACTGACCAGGAATTGAACGGCCACGAATATACGTTAGTGGTTCAATGTGAAGTAGTCCGTGATCCATTAGATCAACATATGAAGAACTTGTTCCCGCTCTTCTTTGATCAAATAGAAAGTCCATATTATCAAAGATTGGTTGCATCCAAGGACCTAGCTTATCGTTAACATCACCTGGAAGATAACCAAGATCTTTCCCCATTGGTTGAATCGGACGAGAAACAAGAAGTCTTGAATACTTTTCTTGATTAATTGTCATTTCAAGACCTGCAGCAATCGCAAGAAGAGTCTTACCTGTACCGGCCTTACCAACAAGAGACACTAACTTGATATCATCATTTAGAAGAGCATCTAGTGCAAATTGTTGTTCCATATTCTTTGGATAGATACCCCAAACCCCTTCTCTCATTGGGATTAGAGGAACGATTCCTAATTTACTTTTTGAAAAACGCCCAAGAAGTCTTCTTCTGTCATTTCCTTCCTCGTGAACAACTAAGTATTCATTTGGAAAAATTTCAAGCTCTTCCCAATTTTCAAGTTGTAGGAAGCGATTCTTTTCATATTCTTCAAGCTTATCTTTTGGCAGTGGAAGAAAACGATAACCTGAGTAGATTTCCTCAAGCTTAATATCTTTCATTCCGTAGTCTTCAGCATTAATGCCTAAGATATCAGATTTAATTCTTAAGTTAATGTCCTTAGTAATCAGAACAACATCTTCACCCTGCTCTTTTAAAAAGATTGCTGAAGCAAGAATTAAATTATCATTAATTGTTAAATCAATTGTGTCGTGTTGATTATCAATCGTCTTATCGACAGAGATAATTAGGGTTCCACCATTGTCTAGCTCTACACCATCCATTAGTGATCCCTTCTTACGAAGATCGTCGATAATTCTTGAGAAGTAACGAGCGTTACGACCATTCTCATTCTGATCTTTCTTAAAACGGTCTACCTCTTCCACAACAACTAGTGGAATAAAGACGTCGTTAGGACCAAATTTGTTAATAGCATTAGGATCAAATAGTAATACGTTAGTATCGAGAACAAAGGTTTTACGTGTCAAAATGCCCTCCATGACATTAAGATTATGGGAGGAATCCTCTCTTAATTAAATTTTAAGTTATGGTAAAAAGGGATGTCAAAGAAAAAGGGCCGTTCACCTTTATGCGTCATGAAACTCAATCAAAAGCCTAAAAAATATCCATGGATGTATCAAATAAAGAAATAAAGATGAAAAGGCGATCACCTTTTGTCTCTTGATAGTTAGAACCAATTTCAACATTGTTAAATCCGGCCGTAATCGTAACAGGCCATAGGCGAATCTCAGCACCGTAATTGAGATAACCTTCTCCAAGGCCTGCAAAGAAGCCAAAGAAAGGAATATTTAATTGGGCCCCAAAGTGAATCATACGGCCAAATTCAAGGCCTTGATTAATCGGTTTTATATCTAGTGCGAGAGAGTAATCAAAAACCTTCCAGTCTTGCTTTACTGCTAGGCCTGTATTAACGGCCATTGCGATACGAGGAACTTCTCCATCACCTTCAGTCTTTTTAAAATAAGTATCTCCAATATCTAAGATGGCCATGGATGCAACAAACTCAGTATTTCCCCAACCATTGGCGTACTCAATTCCAATATCGTGTCCAGAGCCAGAGCCTTTAGAGAAACCAAATGTATCTTTGATTTCATCAATCGAGCCTAGGCCATTTTCAATCTTCGTGATGATATTCGTTGAGAAAATATCAAACTTATCACGTGTCCCCTCTCTCGTTAGATACTTGAACGAGTATCCAACAGACAGACGCTGACCTGTCATAATCTTCTTTTTCTGCTTATTTCGATCTCCACCAATTAGGTTAAAAGCGAAACCAGTAATGAAGCCTCGATCATACGAGTAATCAACATTGAAGGCAGGATTAACGCGATTTTTTAAAACAATATTGGCGCGATTCTTTGTGAAATAAGAAAATGAAAAGTGATGGGCCTTAATTGTTGAAAAATTTGATGCCTCTAAGTAAAGAGGATAACCCATAAGTTGATTTGCAATTCCAGCTGCATCACTTGGCAGATCCGTGAAGCGATCCATGTCATCAATAGCATTAGGCCCTGCAAATGTGAAATTGACTGGCGATATGTCGATATCGTAATTGGCCCCAAGACTTGCTGGATTATAGAAAATGGTAAATGAATCCTGATTGGCAAGTCCCATCCATGCATTTCCCATTAGTTTTGCACGAGGACTCTCCCCTAGAAAAAACTTTTCAAAGGCCATTGAATGAATGGCCAAAAGAGTAATGAATAGAAGCTTTAGCGAGTTCCTCATTACCTACCTTGAATGAAGTGTTTCAAATAATGCGGCCATATAGTAAGCAATTTGAAGTTCACTTCCTGTAAAATCAGTTACACATTGAGTTTGATTCTTTACTGTCACAAGACTATTAGAAAAGCCTTTTGGCGTAATCACATTATCGACAAAGTCTTGTCTTACAGCACTGATATCAGCTAAGAATGTCGAAAGATCAACATCAGTAATATCCCCTAAAGAGATATTTTCTAACACATCTAACAGATTATTAAAGTCTGTTACCATTGCGCAGGCTCGCTCTAAATGAAGGCTAGAGTCTCCATTAGTTAAGTCAACGCTTCCAGTATCTGCCCCATCATCACATGCACCAGTAACGCCACCAGCTTGAATATAAGCATCGAGATCAACGTCACCATAGAAAGAGTAAGCAAAGAGACATTCGTTAGTTCCAATCGTTCCCGCTCCCTTTGAACCGAGAGCATCTGAATTACCAAAGAAGGCCATGCTCATACCATTTCGAACAAAGAGCATATACATGAGAAATGAATTTATATCAGCTGCCCCATAACTTCCAAACGTCGCTTCACGAAGAGCGGCCGATGGATCCTTAGTCGCAGGTCCCATTCCTCCAGAGTACGTTAGAACTTCAATCGCCTCACCAAGGTAGTAGTAAGAAAGATCATCAATATCAGTCATGGCCTGGGCCATTGTAAAAGTTGACATTGAACTTAGAAGGTCAGCACCTGTTGTGATTTTTGTAATTTCATTTAGGAAGAATTCTGTAACAGAAAAGCCTGCTTTACATGCGTAAGATGAAGCAAGAAGCTTATAATAAGTGGCATCTCCACTTTGCTCTTTCATCGAAAGCATCTTCGATAAGGCTTTATCACAATCCCCTGATGACAAATGATCTTCGACAGAAAGATAACTTCTTTCTAACTCGATTTCTTCGTCAGCACCACATGAAGTGAAGATCGTGAGAGATGTTAAGAGATAAATACTGAAAACAATTAGCTTATTCACAGCTTAATTATCTCTTAACTTAGCCTTTAATTAATAGTGGGAATGAGATACCAATCTTTATAGCCTATTCTTGAGTTAAGTACTCAGCTAAGCTCACAATGGCGTCTCTAAAGTCCTCTTTTGGTAGTACCAGCGAAATTCTTGCACAATTTGGCAGTCCAAAGTCTCCACTAGGAACCATTGCCACACCTTTTTGCTCAAGAACTTGCTCACAAATCTCAACAGAGTAATCAGACTGATCTGTGTCTGATTTTTTGAACTTGTTAATTATTGGGGCACTTGAGAAATCAAAGAGGAAGTAGAATGCCGATGTTACCTGATACCAACATTTCTCCAATTTATACTCTCTAAGAACTTCTCTTAGAACTTGTGCATTTTCACGAAGATGTTTTTTTACTGGAGTTAAGTACTCATCGACATGATTCATATTATAGCGAAGAAGAGCACGTTGAATAAGTGAACAAGAACCCGAAGCTGTATGCCCCTGAATCTTTTTAACCGCATCAATAACATCTTCATGAGCAATACAGTAACCAAGTCTTAGACCTGTTGCTGCTAAGCTTTTCGAAATTCCATCAACAATGATTGTACGTGATAAAAGCTCACGATCATATTGATAGAAGTATGTTGGCTTTGGATCGTAGTAATTTAATTCGTAGTAAATTTCATCTGAGATAATAAAAGCATTTTCAAAAGGCTTCACAATCTCAGCAAATTGTTTCATCCACTTTTCATTATAGAAAATTCCAGAAGGATTATTAGGGCTATTTAAAACAATCGCCTTAGTCTTATCACTAATTAATTCTTTTAACTCTTCAAGGTCAGGTTCAAAGGCATTAAAGACAGATGCTTTAACTTCCTTTAGAACTCCCCCATTAAGAGAAATCATTTGTGGATAAGAAATCCAATATGGTGCAAAGACAATTACTTCATCACCTGGATCAACGATACTTGCAAAGATATTAGCAAGTACATGCTTTCCACCATTACCAACGACTGCTTTAAAACTATGATCAAACTCATCAAAACTAATTCCACGAGAAGTTTCAACGTAATCAATGATTTTTTCTAATAACTCGCTATCACCTGCGACTGGGCTGTACTGAAAGCTTTTAAGAAAGTCTAACTCTCCCCTAATTGACTCCACTAGCTCTCTTGGCGGGCGATAAGGAAGCTGACCTGCTGTTAGGTTGTAAACTTTCTTCCCTTCTTGTGCCATGGCAACGGCCTTGGCATTAAGTTTCAAAGTAATACTTTCATTAATTTCTTGAGAACGTTTAGAAACATTCATTAGATCTTCCCTTTTTTAGCAATCCAGTTATAAATTGTGTCTGGAACGAATTCCTTGATAACTTTTCCGTGTTTGTGAATCTCTTTTACTAGTGAGCTTGAAACATAGTAATTGTCTCTTTCTGTAATAAAGAAAACAGTTTCGATTTCTGGGTATAGTCTCTTATTCATCGAGGCCATTTGAAACTCGGCCTCAAAGTCACCAGTTGGTCTTAATCCTCTAATAATCGAGCCAATATCATTTGCTTTGGCATAATCGACGATTAGACCTTCCCACTTATCTGCTTTAATACGAGGCTCGTCTTTAAATGTTTCATTCAACATTTCAACACGTTCCTCAGCAGTGAAAAGAGGTTTCTTATTGCGATTGTGGGCAACAAGAATAATGACTTCATCAAAGACAGTTAATGACCTCATTAAAATATCTTTGTGACCATTTGTGAAAGGATCAAACGTTCCTGGATAAATTGCTCTTTTCATTGAGTACCTAATTCCTCTTATAAATTTAAATCAATTTTATACGACACCGGATTACAATGCAATTCTTGCAATATAACTCGTGCCTTGCTTGTAGACTTTTGAGAATGTAAGAGAATGTTTTTTTAAATCAGCTTCAAGAATTCCCTTTTGGCGATCAGACTCGATCCAAACCTCTCCAGAAAATGAAGATTCTTTAAGTAATTTGAGACATTCTAAGTAGACATCTTTTAATTCGTATGGCGGATCGATAAAAATATAGCTTTCATCGAATTCATCTGAAGTTGACTCTAAGTAAGACAAACTTGTTTTTAAGTATGCTTGTGCCTTTTGCTTAATTATCGACAACTCAACGGTATCTACTTTCTTTGAAATTTGTGCCTTATTCTTTTTTAAGACATTAAGAACTTTTGGATGGTCATCAACTAAGACGACTTTCTTTGCACCTCTTGATAAGGCCTCAAACCCCATTGCTCCACTCCCCGCAAAAAGATCCACAAAGAGACAATTTGTTAAGTCTTGATGAGCATCAAAGAATTTACGACGAAGCATTACACTCGTTGGACGAGTAATTGATTCAGGGGGAACAAAAAGGGCATGCCCTCTAGCATGCCCACCAAGTATATTTATGGCCATTTAAAACCTTTTAATTTTTATAACAATGTTAAGCGACTTTCTTCGCTTCATCGGCCGACGGAAGTGGAATATTAAAATTCGCTCCACCTTCGATACAGGCCTTAAAGCCTTCTTCAGTGATTGAGACGTCTACACCATTCATTGTTAGTGTAAAGCGGCCATCAACCACACTTAATGTTGCTTGTGATCCAGCGATCGTCAAGTTTACATTAAAATTCATATTACCAGCTGCACTAAAAGCAACTTCCCCACTGTCAGCACTTGTTGGTGCAACATGAGTAAAAGTTGGCGCAGGAGTTTCTTTAGGCGCTTGATTTATCACAAGTACGTTTTCATTGTCTTCATCTTTTATCATTGTTGTTTCAGGAGTTTCCTCCATCTCAAGAGTCGTCTCAGGCGATGCTGCGTCAATTTCTTCAAGATCCTTCATAATGGCATCCATTTCCTCTTCATCAAAGCCTTCCGAGAAAGCTTCTTCAAGAGTTGGAGCTGAATCCCCAGCAACAACTTCTTCGATATCTTCTTGAGCAACGATTTGCGCTGGCCCTTCATCTTCAGCAACAGGGTCAGCCTCTGCAACCATCTCATCTAAAGGATTAACCTCTACAACCATCTCGTCTAACGGATTTGCCTCGGCCACCATCTCATCTAAAGGATTTGTTTCAGCTACCATAGCATCAAGAGGGTTTACTTCTGCAGCAATTTCTTCAACTGGTGCCGCTTCTTCGACAGCTTCCATCACAGGTGTTTCCGCTACCGGTGCTTCTTCTTCAGTTTCAGCAACTGGCGCTTGGCCAAGCTCTCCCGATAATTCTTTATCGAGGCTTGCGAATTCTGCCATGATGTCATCTAATTCATTTTCAGAAAATCCAGTTTCTACACTTTTTGCTGCCGCATCTTGTGGTTTATTTCCAACCATATAAACTCCGTCTATTGATCCAATATCACTTGTGCTTTTCGACACAGATGACAGAAACTTTAAGAAATAAACAACTCATAAAAATCAAGTACTTAGATAGCCTAAGTCGAGAATTTCTATTTTTAAGCATGACAATATGAATGCCCATCGTTATATTTTACTACCAATTTAAAGACGCAACACACGACTTTCCTTACATAGTTTAGATTGTTAACCATCTTAAAGTTTTGAGGATTGTCTGATTATTATATGGAACAACAGGCGAAGTGAAAGATTCATCGTTTTCAGCTAAGAACTGGCTGATTAACAATATTCCTGAACCTAGTGCCGAGGCAGAAAGCCTTGAGGTACAAGCGCGTGCAGCATCTGCAGGCGGACCTACTCCTGTTCCATCAATCCAAAGCGGAGAATTCCTTGTTAGTGATCACATCATTCCTAAATGGCGTGGTGAAAGTTTATTAACTAAGGGAAGTATGAAGTTCAAAAAGATCGTATTTGAACTTTTTACTGAAGCAAAGACACAGGTTAAGTCTTTCAAGAACCGCAACCGCAGTCTTAAGCAATCACTTTTTCAAGAATTTATTGAATATACGACTCACAACGGGATTCACCCTGAGGGAGTTAGCGACTTTAATCAATTTTGGGCACAACTTGATGACAAGAACGGCCCAAGTTACGAGTGCATCCAGGACTTTTTAAAAGTTTACTGCCTTCGTTCTATTAGCGTCTATATCTTAAAGGTTCGCTTTCTAACTCAGTTGAGCTCTTTCTACTCAAAGACTCTTACTAAGAATGAGATTTTAAATCCAAACTCAACACTAAGTAAGATCTTTAAAGTATCAAGCTCTCGTGAATTATCGAGCCGTGCTCTTGGAACTAATGAATACAGCTGGTTTAGGCCAAATGAGAATTTTGGTGACAGTATTCTAGAGCTTAGCTCTATCCTTAAAGACCTTAACCCAATTGAGTTCTTTAAAGTTTTAAATCATGAAATTCCAAACGAGCTATCAGTTGTTCTATTTCACAATGAAACTGATAAGTACTCTCATGCTTTCAGTAATCGTAACTCTGGTTTAATGATTAATAATCTCTTAATTAATTTTCCAAAGTGGATTGAAAATCATGGTGGATACTTCAACTTTAATGCACAACCACAGTGTTTAAGTACTCTGTTTACAGGAAACTTCCTTAATTCTCTGACAATCTCTCACTGGATTGCTCAGGAGAATAACTCGACGGAGGCCTGGCAAGAAATTATCTGTCCAGAGTTTAGAGGCGATAACTATGTTAACGGGCAATACTTAAAGATATTCCAAGAAATTCAGTTCATGACTTTCTTAGTTTACCTTGCTCCAAGACAGAATAAAGATCCAATTTCTTTAATCGTTTCGCTTTTTAAACAGAAGTCGAATAAATCGAGAATCACAGCAAGTGGACAATTTGCACTACTAGATGCAACAGAGGTTCAACAAAGTATCTACGATAGAATACTTGTTAACTTAGTTAATATCCCTAAGAAGAACCCACACCACTACCTCATTACAAATATTATGCAAAATGGGGAGCATCTTTCTAATAGTGGTTATATGTACGTCTTCTCTAACCAGAAGCTCTTCGTTCCTTCTCATGCAGCAAAGAACGAAGCACTATTTAAGCAGTACAAGCTACTAATGCGTTTTAACCTAGAAGGTCTTAAAGGTAAGGGTGAAATCCCTCGCTACTTCTATATCTTCTCAAAGCGCGTTGTTGAAAATAAATTAGATATCTTTGGTAATCCTGATGTAAACTCGACTCTTCTTAAAGAGTCATGCCTATCTGTGAATATGAATGGTGACCTAACTCACTTCTCTAAATTTGATTTCTTCGTTGAAGAAATTGATAAATTATTTGCAAATAAGAAGGCCATTGATGCTCCACTTTTCTCAAATGAGACAAAGTGTGGACTATCATTTGAATTCCACCAGGATGCTATCCTAAATGGAAAGCTTCTAAGTAATAATAGCGAAAGTGATAAGATCACTCACCCACAATACTTTAAGAACCTAACAAAGAGCTGTATTCCTTTTGATCAGTTTTTCAGTGTAGAGTCCCTTTCAAATTATCGTGAAGATGAGAATTATGATCTCTTAGGTTTCAACTTAAACCCACAAGAGCGCTACCCATATCTTCTAATCGTCGATTTCACGAATGAGAATGATATCAAACTTGAGCTAACGACAATTGATTCACTGAAGGCGAAGATTGAGGAGTATGGTAATGCTTACTTCCAATACTTTGGACTTCTTCCTAAGATCTCAAACCTAAATATCAATTTATTTAGAGAGTTCTTTAAGACAACAATTGGTAAACAAATTACTCAACTTACTTTTAATGGTGGACTGAAGAAAACTAAGGCAAAGCTAAATGCCATGTTGATTCCAAAATTCCTAGAGAAGACGGAATTCTTACCAAACCACCATATCGAGTCTCTTCAAGATATCACTCTTTCAAAAGAAGATATTCTAAAGACTGACTTCTCAGTATATACACAGAGGCTTGCATCTAAGGTCGATACAATCAACCTACTTGCTAAGCGCTGGCCATGGCACACAAGCTGTATCCTTTCTCACCTGAAAATCCTTATTGGTAATTACCGTGACCAGGTAAATAGTGGAAAGGTTCAGATGAAGTACGATTACTCTTCTAGTGCCCTTATTGGAAAGATTGTCGCTCTACCTAAGACACCAATCTATCCAAATAATCAGGATATTTATCTTGAAACTCTAATTAGTGAAAGAAGTGATATTCACCTTCCACTAACAAGTGCAATTTTTGAAAAATCTGAACACACTACAAAGCTTAGACTAATCTCTAATGATACTGAAGTTCTGAACCTACACGGTGAACTTCAACTTCTACAATTTATCCAGTTTATTCTTTCAAGTGCTGTTGGAACTCCAATTTCAACAATTATTCAATCACTTGAAGTACCTGCTGCAAAAGAATTAAACTCACTTCTTGCTGAGCAAGATCAAGTTGCTCAAAACGTAAATGAGACTTTTGCTCTTATTAATAACACCCTAAACAATATCATTATTGGTCAAATAAATAATTAGTGATATCATAGACTTATGCAATTGAAAGTCGATGAGACTCACAGGAGTATCTACCGCTATTTTAAAAATAAGGCCAACTCTCTTGAAGGAGAGCCCACGCCTCTACTAAAGAAATACCGACAAGATCAACAGCGCTATGCTCGCCGCGAGTTTCAAAAATCAAGCGTGAGTCAATTATATGATTCAATTGATACCTCAGATATCATCTATCTTGGAGACTTTCATACTTTTGATCAAAGCACGAGAAATCTCGAGCGCATCATTCGCATCCTAGCAAAGAGTGATTATCAATTTGCCATTGGTGTGGAGTTCATTCATATCAATCATCAATTCTATATTGATTCTTACCTTAAAGGGGCAATCACCGAGCTTGAGTTCCTGGAGTCTATTAACTACAAAAACTCTTGGCGCTTTCCTTGGACCTTCTACAAGATCTTCTTCGACCTTGCTAAGGAACACAATATTTCAATTCTTGCTCTTAATACTAAAGGCAATCTTGAAACCAGAGATAAGAAGGCCGCAAAGAAAATTGCAACTTATCACAAGGAAAACCCAGAACATAAGCTACTCATTCTCTTTGGTGAGCTTCACATCGTTCCCAATAAGTTGCCGCAAAAAGTTTTTGACCTGGCCAATAAAGATGTCGTTCAAACGATAATTCATCAAAACACAGATGAAGTTTATTGGAAGCTTGTTGAAACGAATAAGCTTAGATCTGACCAAATTGTTAAGTATAATATGCGAGAATTCGTTCTTGTAAACTCTCCACCGTGGCTTAAGTATGAATCCCAAATTTATTGGTATGAGCACTTGGCCGATGATCCTGAGTTTGATATTCACGAGTATATTATTGAAACAGGAACACTTAAGTTCTCAGATAATATCTTTGATAACTTTGCTTACTTTTGCCACGAGATCAATAACACCCTTAATCTTGATATTCCAATTGGCGAGATAGAAGACTTTAGAATCTTTGATCAACAAAGCATAAAGAGAGTTAAGAACACAATTGGTAAGCTTAAGTCAAAGAAGGCCATTGGCTTTTATAATAAGCTACTTGAACATGGTAAGACGTTTAAGCTTCCATGTAAGAAGGCCTACTACTGCTCAAGTTATTCCATAAATCGAATCTCTTACTTAGCAGGAATTCATATTCACCAATCAAAGCTAAAAATTCCAGAAAAGGAAATTGTGGGCTTCTTTAACAAAAGAGATCGAACAAATTTATTCGTCTACCTTGTCCATAATTATATTAGCGCGTATTTTTGCTCAAAACTCTTTAATCCGTATCGAAAGTGCAATATGTATAAGGACTTTCAATACATGGCCCGCCACAATAAACAAGTTAAGAAGACTGACAAGATGGTCTTTAAGGCATGTTTAAAACTTTGTAATAAAAGGGTCAATGTGAATGAAGAGCTTAAGGGACTAAACCTCTACCAGCTTCACAAGGCCTCCCGAAAAGTATCCCACATGCTGGCCGACATTATCTTCGACTATTATTTTGCAGCCAATAGAGTTGAGTATAAAGATGTATACAGGCTTGTAGCATCCGATGATTACTCAAACGAAAACTATCAAGGCCTGTTAAATGAAATTGGAAATTTAGTAGAAATTAAAAAACTTAAAAAACGCGAATTCTAATTACATTAGTCTTTGCATAATCTCGCGCTTAGTACCCTTTTCAATACGAGTAACTTTCTTAGAAGTATCTTCCTTGGCTTCTTCAGTCACCTTTTCAACACTTTCTACTTCAACAGCAGGAGCGGCAACAACAACATCTTTTGTCTTAAAGATTAACTTGTACTTACGCCCAACTGGTTGTAGATCGTCGTTATAAAGATTTGCAAGCTCTAGACGTCCTGAAATATCTTTAAGTAGTTCTCTTACAATTTGTACCGATGTTTCAAGCTCAGTTGAGTTTTTACTCTCTCCGTATGATGAGATACTTAGGTAGTAAATTGCTCCAAGAGTCTTACCTTGAACTTCAATTGTTCTCTTATCTTCATCAGCATTGATTGAGTTCTTAGCTGCATCTAAAAGAATATTATATTGAATCTGCTCAATTGTTTCTCTCTCACCAATGATTTCTTTTTCATTAGTATCAATTTTAAATTCGATTCCCTGCTCTTTGTACTGATCTTGTACTTTACAAGCGATGAAACGATTTACCGATGAGATTTCACAACTTTGCACCATTGGTACATTTGTTTCATTCTCACCACTTTCATTTGATTCACTCATTGACCAAATTTGATCTGCAACTTGCTTTGCATCTTGATCATCGTCAGAAAGAACCATCCCAAAAGTTTTATTTTCGTTAGAAGAGATCGTTGCCTTTCTCTTCTCTCTTTTGAAATTTTGTTTTTGTGCAGAATAAAGCTTCGAGCAATGCTTCATCTCATTAAGTTCTAGTGCATTAATAATAACACTTTCAATCTCGTCAAAATTATCTTCTTGATTAAGCATAAGTAAACTTAAAGCTTCATCTTCAAGTTCCTTTCTTCTTTGCATAACAATTTTCTTAAAGATTAATTCCCATGCAAAAGTAAATAGGAAAACTCCTGCTACAAGAGCAAGTGAGATTTTAATATTTGAAAGTGAATTAGAAATTGTTTCAAAGTGATTCTCAATAAGAATTGAGCCCGCATCAGCTGCATCTTCAAATTGAGAGAATTTTTCATCAACATTACTAGAGAAATTCTTATCAGTAACAGAGAATCCCTTCCCTGTACTTCTTAAGCTCTCATGAAACCAGTGTACGTTTGAGCTAACTGTATTAAATTTTTTAACGATAGCTGATGAGAATTTTCCATACTCAGTCATTAGGTCTGAAACTTGTGCGAAACATTCTCCAGTTTGCGCCGTAAAGTTGCTATCAAGATATGTTGAATTCATATCCCCTGCTACTGCGGCCGTGTAGGTCTGCTGAACTCTCGTGCTACAAATTTGAATTCCATTTTGAATTGTTGAAACCAGTTTATAACTATTTGATACACCACTTAGCATATAAGCAATGACTAAAATTGAGACAGAAGATAGACCTAATATTCCTAATCTCACCTTTGAAAATTTGTATTGAACTGGTTTACTCATCCATAAGTCCTTAAAATTACGTAATTCATTTACTATTGCGCCACCTAGCACACTTTAATTCTACCTATTCATTGCGCTAGAATAAAGAGTAGACAAATTTTACCAGTTTAAAGGAGATTCCTTTGTCCCTAACCAAGTAAAATGGTACAATTTTTATAGGATAATCCGGCCGGAGAAAAATGATCAACTATATAACAATCCTATTTTCCCTCGTTTTGCATGCTTTAGTACTAAGTCTAGTATTCGATGCTGGCGAGTCTAAAAAACTGGCCCAAGAAGAAGCAATAAAGCTTAAATTTAAACAAGTTGAAGTTAGAAAGATTGGGCTTGATAAGGCCCAGGATAATCAAAACCTATTTGGTCAACTGGCCTATGGTAAACCAACATATAGTGAAAAAGAAATTAAGCGCGTTGATCAAGAAGTTAAAAGTCGCTCTTCTGCCCTATCAAAGAAAGAAGAACAAAGAATTATCAAAGTGGCCAAGAAGGAATCTGTACAAAAGAATCAGATTCTTCAAAAGAGAATTTCCAAGGAAAGCTTTAAGGACGCAAATTGGACTAACGAGTTATCTCATGTTCAAGAGGCCACTGTTAGCTTCCTTCCTCCTAAGGGGATTAGCCCCGATAAGCTAAATGAATTTGAAAAAGTATTCTATGCTTTCTATAAGCGTGTGGCCGTTCAATATATCAACTCCGTTCAAATCTCAGTGAGAAACCGAGTAACTGAAAGGCCATATGTTCAAGAAAGTCTGCGTTCTGCTTCAGCTCAAGAGTTAAAGGCCGTTGTTCGCTACGACGAAAAAGGAAATGCGGAAATTGTTAAGATTCTAAAATCGTCTGAAGATGATGATATTCATAAGATCTTTGAAACAGCTCTCGGGAAGATGAATAAGATCCCTAATATTGTCAAAGACCTAAAAGACGAAGATGGCAAGTACTATGCGATCTTCACTCTCTCAGTAAATACACGCCGCTAAGATTAGCGCGGCCACAATGATCAATTGTAATTTTCGTGGAATTCCAAAAGTAATAAAGACAAAGAAATCCTTAAAGGCCAGGTTGTACTGACGCTTTCTTATAATAGGACTCCCCTTTATCTGATCTTCTTCTTGCTCTGGGATTAACTCATCAAGCTCACGCAAAAGAATCTCTTCGACTTCGGTGTTGGCCTGATACGAATTAAAGTCATTTATGAGCTGCTGCTTTTTAAGCTCATATTCCAGTAGTTTTTGGCGACAATCTAGGCATTGAGAAATATGTTGTTCATTTTTAACAAAGTCACGACTTTCTAAATAGGTCATCTGCTTTGAAAAAAAACATTTATTCAGATTACTATTAATTAATTGTTCTTCCATCGAAGCTCTCATTTAGATTAATACTCTTATGCGGTAGTTGATCAATATATGATAGGACTTGCTGTTGTGAAATCTTTAGACTCTCTGAGATATGATCAACTGACTCACCCTTAAATTCAAAAAGGTAAATACACGCCCTTTGCTCAACAGTATTTAAGCTACTACTTCTATTGCTTAGGATTTGTTCACTTCTTTGTTTGGCCAGGGATACTAATTTTAATAAGAATTGGCGCTCGAAGTATTCATTATCAATCTTATAGAGAGTCTGACTATCTTGGGCAACGAAGCCTGTTGCCACATCAATAATAAGTTGCATCGCCTGCAACTGATCCTGAATCAAGTAATTGGCAACTTGATAAAATTCATCCACTAATTTTCGAATAAGTTCTTTTTTAACTATCACAAGATAATTTTAGCAAGCTTTGGAAAAAATGCTACTGAGATTTTAAACACTTAAGTGAAGATTAAAGTATATTCAATAGATTACCGATAAAATAGTGAGGAAATGTAAGAACGAGGATTACATGAGAAAAATTTTATTATTGGGAACTTTAGTACTCATGACATTAACGAGCTGTACTCAGCCGACTAATTCTAGAGCGAATTACAATAGCTCTAATGGGAATGGTTGGGACAACAACGGTAACACAGGAACAGGCAATGGTGGCTGGGACTGGGGTGACGGAAGTGGTGACAGCGGTGATGATAGCGATAATGAGCAAACTGATCCAGGTGATGGCTACGGTGATGGTAACGAAGAGGGTGATGCCGATGGTGGCCAAACTCAAAACTTCTATACTGTCGGAAGCATTATCCTACACGGAAATTCACGTGCCTCTTCAGGCTCCAATGTAAGATGGTCCTCAACATCTCTAGGAACAGGTCAGGCAATGCTCTATACTGACTCTCGTTTTAATATTCGCGTTCGTCCAAGAACAGCTCCTTCTCAAGGAACTTATGACGACAACGGCGTTAAATGTCATTACAATCCACAACAGTATAAGAAACTACAAATTAAGCTTTGTATTCGAGCGGAAGGACAAGCTTGTAACTTAACAAGAACTGTAACTTTTGGTGATATTGCAAACGGAGAAGTTTCAAAAGTTAAGGAATTTTCTGGCTCAACACTACCGTCAACATATGGGCCAATGATTGTTGATATTCTTGATGTTCAATGGGATTGGTCATGCCAATACTACCTTAATCAAGGCTATAGCCAAAGTGATGCCGTGACAAATGGCTACTGTCCTATGGCCGCAGTTTGGCCTAACGACTGTGTTGCCTTTGACATTCAGTTTTCAACTGACTCGACAAAGGACTTCCCTGCTTCGGCCCCAAGAATGTAATTACTTAAATAATTCGAGTGCGAGGTTTCTTTTCATAGCAGAAGAAACCTCCACCATGAGTCCTGGACACGTCACATTTACTTCAGAAATTCTTCCACCCAAAATATCAAAAGCAATTAAATCAACCCCATCCGCCATTAGCTTTTCGCAGATATGCTGACATTCTGCTTTTACCTGAGCATCTAATTCTACTGCCGAATACTTTGCACCTTGAGCAATATTGGCAAGGAACTCTCCTTCTTTAGGAACCTTAAGAATTGTTCCCAACTCCTTGGCGCGGTAGAAGATCGTACGAATTTCACCTTCAACAACTGAGTTATCAAATTCCTGTACAACAACAGGTCCTTTAAACTCATCGCATTTGGCCTTAAAATGCCCCTCAAATTCGTTCAAGCTCACTTTTTGAACACCAATGCCCTGATAAAGATCTAAAGGCTTTAAAATCAATTCTTGAACGCCACGGGCCTCAAGGATAGAAATAAATTTCTTTGCACCCGATAAAGAAGTTCCAACATAACTGTCGAGACTTAACTCTCTTGTGTAGGCCGCAAGCTTTTCATTGTGCTTCATAATCCCCAGTGGATTATTTAAAACTTGAACACCATACATATCAGTAAGGAAGTTAAGCATCCAAAGATAGCGCTGGTAGCGAGAGTCATATGGCGGGTCGATTCTCATGTGAATCGCCGTATTTGAATCAATCGAAACAACTTCTGGAGAATCCTCTACTTTGAAGTCCTCAACATAGAAGCTTTCATTAATCTTTCCACTAATTCGGTAACAGTCAAACTGAATACCGTTAGCATTTTGAACAAAGAAGTCCTTTTCAAAAAGAACGTAAACATCCTCACCTCTTTCTTGCATTGTTAAGGCAATTAAGATTGTCGAATCTTTCTTTGTGACAAGTTTTTCAATTGGATCGATAAAGAATAAGTGTTTCTTGTTTTTCATAACAAGAAAGATATCACTAATTTAGCGATTTGGAATTAAAAAGATAGTCCTCAAAACTCCCTTCGATATCTTCGTTGAGGTACTTTTCATAACGCTGTTCTATATTGGCAAAAAGAGCTTTAAGATCACCACGAAATTGTTTTGCGTACTCAGAGATATGAGATTGGCTTTTCTCGTAAGTCATAAACGCAGCTAAAGATGCCGTGTTCCACTCCATTTTTGATGGCCAACAATTTGTCACCTCAAGTTTAGAACAAAGTTTGGCAAGCTCCTCGGGCATCGTCTTAGAGAGATACTCTTTCTTGGCACTCACCCAATCATCTTGCTTAAGAATATCCTTAAGCTTTTGAGCATGATCTGTGACGGCCTTTTTAAGCTTAGAATTTAGCTCTAGATTTTTGAAGTAGCCATCCAACTCTTTATCATCCTTGTAATATTCGATGAGCATTTGTTCGCCAAAGTAGTTGGCAAGATTTTCATTGAGGTCAACCTCACTCTTAGCAAAGAAGATAGTGTGAAATAGTTCATGAAAGACAGTTTCAGTTAAACTATATTTTCCGTATTCAAAGAAAGAAGAAAGAATGGGGTCATCAAAATTTCCCAGCGTCGAGTAAGCGAGAACATCTCTTGTATAGGTCTCATACCCTTCTCTTTCAAGCTCCTTAGCAAATTCTGTTGCAGACTCTTCTTTAAAAAAACCAAGGTAAGGAAAACAGCCATAGAATGTGAAACACTCTTTACGGGCCTTAATTTCATTTGGTCTTGAAGCAATAACGAGATAAGTAACGGCACGAGACTTCAAGAGAGTCGTCTTTGAATAAATATCTGTCGATGGCCTTTGCCAATAATTATAGAAGTAAGTCTTATAAGTTTCGATTTGTTTAATTTTCGTCTTATACTCTTCACTGACTTTTGGGTCCTCTAAAACTTCATGATTCATTCTAGCGCTCCAAAGAATATCCACTTGGCCAATACCTTGTTCTGTTAGATAGCTAATCTTGGCACATGATAGACAACTTAATAAAAGAGAGAATTGAAAGATTCTTTTTAGAATAACCATGAGATCCCAGCGCTGTAACTTAGCTGATCCCTCGCCTCTTCAAATTTGAATGCGCGAAAGACCGTTCTTACTGAGCCCTTAATTGAGAAAGTTCTCGTTAGCATCATTTTCAGTGCAAAGGCACCAAACATGGCATCGTAACTCGACTTCTCTTTTCCGGACTTAATGAGATATTCGGTTGAAGTATCCAAGTCCTTAACTAAAGTTGTTGAATAAAGAGTATATTGTTGTCTACTCCATCCCAATGAGATGAGCGGTTGAAGAAATGATTTACGGCCAGAAAGCGCCTGTCTAATACCAATCCCAAAGCTTTGGGTTTTAATATTAGTATATTCATTTTCAATTACTAGGCCTGTCGAAAGATCAGAGTTGTCATACTTTCCAATAATTTCATTTTCAGATTGAGAAATATTAAACTCGATACCTGTTTTGGAAAGAAAGTAGAATGTAACTGATCCAGCATATGTTCTCTTTGTTTCATACGACTGGCGATCAAGCCCAAAGATATTCTTATTGTAATTAAAATCCAGATCCAGTTCTGTAAGGGCCATTGAATTCAACGATAAAAAGCCTAAGAACATAATTTTACAAAGTAAGGGTAAGCGTAATTTCATAATATCCTCAAAATATACTCAAGGATATTTTACAACTTACGAACTCATCAATGCCTATTTAGGCAAAGAACTCCATTTTACTTTGTCATTACAACTACTTATTTAAGCGGCGTCCATGATCTTGAAGTAGTTCACCCTGACAAGAAAGAGCAGTTGTCGAAATACACTTAACGTCAACCCAATGCCATTTAAGATTAAGATCTTCGTTTTCTGCTGGTCCCTTAAAGTGAATAAGGCGATTACAATTTGTTCTCCCCTTCCACTTCGTTTCACCTTTCATTGTGTTCGAACCTTCGACTAGCACGCGGTACTCATTGCCAACCATCTTAGCGCGAATCTTTTCTTGGATTGCAAGTTGAAAGGCCTGTACTTCATGAAGACGTGACTTTCTAATTTCCTGAGTTAGGAAATCTTCCATTTTTGCGGCACGAGTTTTACTTCTTTGTGAGTAAACATATGAATAAATGAAATCAAATTGAGCTTTTTCAAGTAGATCAAGTGTTTCTTTGTGTTCTTCGTCAGTCTCATTAACGAAACCACAGATAATATCAGTTGAAAGAACGATATCAGGTCTGGCAGCACGAAGTTTTTCTAGGAGTCCTAGATAGTGTTCTTTCGTGTACTCACGATTCATTCTTTGAAGAACTGTATTTGAACCAGATTGAACTGGTAGGTGTAAGTGTTTTGATAATTTTTTCGCTGCTCCGTGAGCTGCAATTAGGTCGTCCGACACATCATACGGATGTGAAGTTGTATATCTTAGAATTTCTAGGCCGTTAATTTGGTCAAGATCCATGATTAGATCACTTAATCTTTCTCCATTTTCTTTCCCAAATGAGTTTACGTTTTGGCCAAGTAGCATAACTTCTTGAACACCTTGGTATTCAACTAGTCTTCTTACATCCTCAACAATCTCGGCCTGTTTTCTTGAACGTTCACGGCCACGAGTGTAAGGAACGATACAGTAAGTACAATATTTATCACAACCTTTGATAATATTAACGAATGCCTGAGGTGTTCCGTGATTGATTTTTGTTTCAATCGAAAAATTACTTGAGCGATCCCAAGTATTAACAGAGAATTTATCATCCCCTGCATATGTGCGGTAAACCATATCGTTTATTGTATCAATTGTATCTGGTCCGAAGGCAAAGTTTAGATGCTTGAATTTTTTAACAAGATCCTTTCCTTCTGTTTGGGCCACACATCCGCCGACACCGATGACAAGATCATCACCTTTTTCTTGCTTTAAGTGCTTTAACTCACCTAATTGTGAATAAAATTTATTATTGGCAAGTTCCCTAACAGCACATGTATTGAAAAGAACAAGACTGGCCTCTTCCAAATCTTCAGTATGAGAGAAATTCAAATTCTTTAGGTGTGAAAGAATTCGTTCAGTATCATGATAATTCATCTGACAACCGTAAGTTTTCATCCAAACTTTTCTTGGTGGAAATGTCACATCACCTAGTTGAACGATGCGATCACCAGACTTTTCATCAATAAATGATGAAGCTACGTGATTTTGCTTACTTACACCTAGACCTGTTGGAGAAATATCTGTTGTCATGAACTTTTCCTTCTAACGCCTTTCTTTTCATTTCCCCTGACCAACCTACGGGCAGAATTAAGAGATGAAAATCTAATAAGTAACTGAAATGACGAGAAAACCAAGGAGATAACTACAGTTTAAAGCACTGTAACGTGTTGAAATCATTGAATTATTCTTATCGTATCAGCTATAAAATCTGGCGATAATATGGTCTTTTTTTAGATGTTTTTGGGTGGAATGTAAATAGATTTGAAAATAAGAAGGCCCGCTAATAGCGGGCCGACTCATTATTGAATTAAGAATTGTGCTTCTTATTTCTTTTTAGCAACTTTTTTCGTAGCTTTTTTAGCTGTTTTCTTAGCTGCTACTTTTTTTGTAGCTTTTTTTGCTACTTTCTTAGTTGCTTTCTTTGCAGTTGCTTTCTTAGCTACTTTTTTAGTAGCTTTCTTTGCAACTTTTTTCTTAGTAGCTTTCTTAGCTACTTTTTTTGTAGCTTTTTTAGCAACTTTTTTCTTTGTTGCTTTCTTTGCTACTTTCTTAGTTGCTTTTTTTGCTACTTTTTTCTTTGTAGCTTTCTTTGCAACTTTTTTCTTTGTTGCTTTCTTTGCTACTTTTTTCTTAGTTGCCTTCTTTGCAACTTTCTTAGTTGCTTTCTTTGCTACTTTTTTCTTTGTAGCTTTCTTTGCAACTTTCTTAGTAGCTTTTTTAGCTACTTTTTTCTTTGTAGCTTTTTTTGCAGTTTTCTTTGCTGCTTTCTTAGCTACTTTTTTTGTAGCTTTTTTAGCTACTTTTTTCTTAGTTGTCTTTTTAGTAGTTTTCTTAACTGCCATTGACATCCTCCTGGTTTTTTCAATACTTATGTTTATGGTAAACATAATTTTATTTGTGTGCAAATAAAAAATTACTTTTTGATAAGCATAAGCATCTTTTTTATTTCCCTATGTTCCTTTTTAACTTCGGATTAATTTTGAAATTACTTTACATTATTTTTAAAGAAAACCTCGAAACGAGCCGACAGCAAGGCTTCTCCATAAAACATAAAACTTTCTAATCTTCCTGATAGACGTTAGTTTCGGACTTACTCTTATAAAAAAATTAAGCGAAATTTTTTTTCATTTTTTTTCAAAAGAATAAGCAAAAACTGCCCTTTCAGGGCAGTTTCAGCATTTAAAAAATGTAAGTTTGATTGTAATTTGTCTTAGAAAAATTTTAAAAATTCAATTTTAGATCATCGTTTTCAACGACAACTTCTATTTTTCCACCGTGAGTTAAACTTCCAAATAGAACTTCAGTAGAAATTGGCTTCTTAAGCTTCTGATCGATGATTCGAGCGATTGGTCTTGCTCCCATTTTTTCATCAAATCCATTTTCGGCAAGCCAAATTTTAGCTTCTTCACTTAAAACGATCTCAATATTTTTAGCAGCTAACTTAATTTCAAGTTGTGAAACGAATTTTTCAACAATTTTAACAATGTACTCAGTAGAAAGTTTCTCAAAGTGTACAATTCCATCTAAACGGTTACGGAATTCAGGGCTAAAAAAGTTCTTAATGGTCTGATCTCTCTTACCAGTATTCTTTGAAGATGACTTTGCAAGGCCAATAGATCCACTATCCATTTCCTTAGCTCCAGCGTTCGTCGTCATGATTATCACTGTGTTTGTGAAGTCTGTTGTTCTTCCTTGAGAGTCTGTTAGAGACCCATGATCCATCACCTGGAGAAGAATATTATAGATATCCACATGTGCTTTCTCGATTTCATCAAGAAGTAGAACAGAATGTGGGTTTTTCTTAACAGCATCTGTTAATAAACCACCTTGGTCATGGCCAACATAACCAGGAGGCGAACCAATTAGCTTACTGACTGAATGTTTTTCCATGTATTCAGACATATCAAAGCGCTCAAGGTGACAACCTAGTTGGATGGAAAGTTGTTTAGCTAATTCTGTCTTCCCTACTCCGGTTGGGCCTGCAAATAGGAAGCTTGCAATAGGTTTTCCTTCATCGCCAAGGCCAGATTTTGACATATAAATGGCCTGAGACACTTCATCTACAGCGTGGTCTTGTCCAAAAATGAGCATTTTAAGATTTTTATTTAGATCCTTAAGCTTATCTTTTTCAGTCGTCTCAACTGTAATCTTTGGAATATTGGCCATTTTGGCCACAACATCTTCAATATCTTTCTTTGTAATCGAAGATTTCTTCTTACTTTCAGGTCGAATTTGATTTAAAGCACCTGCTTCATCAATGGCATCAATTGATTTGTCTGGATTTTTACGATCCATTAGGTAGCGAGATGTTAGAGCAACGGCTTCCTTGATGACATTGTCAGAGATCTTAACACCATGGTAAGACTCAAACTTAGGTCGAAGTCCTTTTAAGATGGCAATTGTATCTTCATTTGAAGGTTCATCCACATCAATTTTTTGGAATCGACGGTTAAATGCCGGATCTTTTTCAATAAACTTTCTATGTTCAGCATATGTTGTTGAACCAATGATACGAACAACTCCACGGCTTAGCGCAGGCTTTAATAAGTTAGAGGCATCCATACTTCCACCAGAAGTTGCCCCCGCCCCCATTACGGTATGCATTTCATCGATAAATAGAATGGCCTTCTTACCATCTTTATCGAGCTTTTCCAGATCTTTAATGACTCCCTTAACTCTTTGCTCGAAGTCACCTCTAAACTTTGCTCCTGCAACAAGAGCGGCCATATCAAGATTGAAAATCGTCGTACCTTTTAAGATGTCAGGTACTTTTTCTTCAACAATACGCTGTGCTAGTCCTTCGACGATCGCAGTCTTTCCAACTCCGGCTTCTCCAACAAGGAGAGGGTTATTCTTACGACGACGACAAAGAATTTGAACAATACGTAGCGCCTCTTCTTCTCGGCCAACAAGAGGATCAATACGATTCTCCCTGGCCAGTTCATTTAAGTTCACAGTGAACTTAGCTAAGAATGAATCTCCCTTCTTTGAACGAGACTGAGGTTCTTCACCTTCCACATATTCAATGCGAGGAACTTCCTCTTCATCTTCGGGGCCAAGTCCATGAGAGATGGCCTTAACAATATCGAATCTTTCGATCCCTTGCTTTTGCAGAGAATAAAGAGCAAAGCTTTCTTTCTCTTGAAATAGAGAAACGAGTAGGTTGATCCCTAGAATCTGACTTTTTCCACTTGATTGCACATGAATCGCGGCCCTTTGAATGACTCTTTGTAGAGACATCGAAATTTCAGGCTGGTAAACAATCCCATTTTCTCGTGCCAATTCCCTTAACTCATCGTTAACGAATTGTTGTTTAGAAAGAGACTCGATTTGGTCATCTGATAGAATGCTAAAGTTAGATTCATCGTGGATAAACTCGTTAAGCTCACTTTCGATTTCTTCAAGATCACCACCACAATATTCAATTATCTCTCTTACATTTTCATCTGCAAGTAGAGACAAAAGGACATTTTCAAGAGTCAGATATTCGTGCTTCAAAGTATTTGCTCTTTGAATTGACTCATTAATGATGGTTTCTAATTTTTTTGACATCATTTTATAATTCTCCTGTGCCTATTCAGGCTCAACAGTACAAAGTAGTGGGTGCCCTTCTTTCTTTGCTTCAGACATAACCTTATTCATCTTTGTTTCTGCAACTTCATATGAATAGGTTCCACATACCCCTCGTCCATTATTGTGGACATCGAGCATAATCTTCATGGCCTCTTCTTGACCTCTATTAAAGATATGCATCAACACCCAAATGACAAACTCCATTGTCGTATAGTCATCATTGTGTAGGATGACATGATATTTAGAAGGCTTCTTAACCCTTACTTTATCTTCTAGTGCTACATCACCATCCTCTTCTGTACTAAAGATGGTATTCATTTTTCTAATGTCAATATCGCCAACTTCAAACTTATCCAATTTACTTCCTCGACTTTGCTAAATTTTTTTTCTTTTTTTCCATTATCGCCCATCTGTGTTACTCTTTTCAAGGTATATACGACTGAAAATCTCTAAAAAAGGTCCATAATGAACTTCTTCGAATTTTTCAAATCACTGAAGGCCGATCATCAATCAAATTCAATAAATCAGATACACGCATACTTAAATAAGAAATTTCCAAATATGAACGATGAAAGAAAAGTAATCATCTCATGTATCTGTGGACTCCTTGCCCGTATCGCCTACTCGGACTTTCACGTCAGTCAAAATGAAAAATCAAAGATGCAAAAGATTATCACAGGTATGACACAATTAAATGCCGAGGAAGCCGAGTTAATAACTGAATACTCTATCGAGAAAATGAAAGAGCTTTCTGGACTTGATACCAGAAGTTACTGCAAGCCACTTGTTGAGATCATGTCACAACACGAGCGCTATCAAGTTTTAAAGGCGCTCTTTGCAATTGCCGCTGCCGACGGCGAAGTCGACAATGTTGAATCCAATGAGATTAGCTACATTGCCAATGCTCTTGTACTTGAGAAGAAGTACTTCTTGAGTGCACAAGCAGATGTGAAAGAGTATTTAAAAACTTTTCAAGTCTAAAACTATTTTCTACACTCTTTAAGTAATTAAAATTTATGACAAGGAAGTTTAATGAAAGAGAGTGTTGATTCTAACAAAAATCTAGAGAACTCATTAAAGAAAGCCGCGCAATTTATGAATGACGATTTTCAAGGTAATTTTAACTTTTCAAACCTACTTGAAAAGAATGAGAAAAAGATCTCAAAAAGCCCTATATCAAATCTCCTTCAATCAACAACTCAAACAGTAGTCCCTTCAGAAGATGTTGAGACACATGTGGCCAATATAGAACGAGAAGAGAAGAAGGATAATCTCTATAAGAAGATCGAAGATCTTGAAAGAAGATTTGAAACTAAAGAAGTTAATGAGAAATTTGAAAGACTCGAATCACTTCTACAATCAATAATCATTAATCAAAAGAATGTTCGAGAGCAGATCGAACTTAAGTCTGCCCCAGAATCTTCTCCATCACTTAAAGAGTCAAAAGACCAAAAGCCTCTTTATATTGCTGCCTCTATTATTGCACTTTCACTTATAGCAAGTGCGATGATTTTCAAGTCTGAACCAAAGACTCAGGTTGTAACGAAAGAAATCGTTAAGCCTGCTGTCGTAGCAGTCCAAAAATCATTTCACACACCAGTTAAGTACCTTAACTTAAGAGCGATCCCAAGTACAAAGGGTGAAAAACTTGAAGTTGTCGCACCAAATACTCGTGTTGAAATCTTAAAAACAGATGGTGACTGGGTTCAAATTAAGTATAAGAATTATCTAAAAGGATCAACTCACGAAGGTTGGGTTTACGATTCTAAGAACTTAAAATCTATTTAATATCAATAACATACAATGGGAATTTCGACTCTTCGAAATTCCCTACCTTGACATCACTAAATCTCATCCCATCTTATAGGTACACAAAAATAAATGAGGTACCATGTTTCCAATATTAGTTATGTTATTCACAGTTATTCCTGCAATTGAGATCTACCTACTCTTTTCAATTGGTGGCCAAATCGGTGGAGGAAATACTTTTCTACTCGTTCTAATTACTGGTGTAATCGGAGCGGCCCTAGCAAAATCGCAAGGAGCAGCACTACTGGCTAAGATTCAAGGAGAACTTGCCCAAGGACGTGTTCCGGCCAATAGTTTTATCCATGGACTTCTTGTCTTTGGTGGAGGTCTTCTCCTCTTAACTCCAGGCTTTCTGACAGATGTCCTGGGACTATCAATGGTTCTTCCACTAACTCGTCACATCTGGCTTATTTATATGAAGAAATTCTTTATGAGCTCAATTGAAAGTGGCAATATGCAATTTTATTCATTTAAAAATGGTGGTGGGTTTTCTTCTTATTCAGGAAATGCCTATAATTCTCAGGCCCGTCACGAAGGCACTCAAAATGGCCCGATCCAAGTGGATGAGAACACATTTGAAGTTGATTACGAAAAGAAGTAAGATCTCATTATGACAACAACGAACGTAACGCTAAGTGATATTCAAGATGCAAGGCTTGCTATTGAAAATCGTATTATTAAAACACCATTAACTTACTCGACAACATTGAGTGAGAAGTTTGACTGCCAAGTTTACTTAAAACTTGAAAATTTACAGTTAACGGGAGCCTATAAAATAAGAGGGGCCCTTAATCGTCTTTCTAAACTAACAAAAGAAGAAAAAGATAAGGGTGTTATTGCATCCTCAGCTGGAAATCATGCTCAAGGTGTTGCTCTTGCAGCAAAACAACTTGGAATTCAGGCAACAATTGTTATGCCTGAATCAACTCCCCTAGCAAAAATTCAAGGAACAAAGAAATTTGGTGCAGAAGTTATCCTTCACGGAAACTTCTATGATGATGCCTACCAAAAGGCCCTTGAGATTCAAAGAGAGTCGGGACAAGTTTTTATTCATCCTTTTAACGATAAAGATATTATTGCTGGCCAAGGAACAATTGGTTTAGAAATTATAGATGAGCTACCTGATGTCGATCTTGTTGCTATTCCTATTGGAGGTGGTGGCCTCATCTCAGGTATTTCAACGGCCATCAAAGAAAGCGGAAGCAGAGCGAAGATCGTTGGAGTCGAAGCAGTCGAAATGCCTGCAATGAAGACATCCATCGAGCAAGATAGAATTGTTACCGTGGATAAGAAAAAGACAATTGCTGACGGTATTGCTGTCACAACAGTTCTTGAAAATACATTTAATACTGTAAAAAAATATGTGGATGAGATTGTAACAGTTAAAGAAACTGAAATCTCACACGCTATAGTGACTCTACTTGAGTATGAGAAGGTCCTTTGTGAAGGTGCTGGAGCAACTTCTGTTGCTGCCCTCTTATATGATCAGTTCAAGGATATAAAAGGAAAGACTGTTGTCCTAGTTGTCAGCGGTGGAAATATTGACTTAAATATCCTCGATCGTATTATCGAAAGAGGTCTCATTACTTCTGGGCGCTCTTGCTCAATTATTGTTAATGTTCCTGATACACCTGGAACAATTGCAAGAATTTCAAATATCATCGGCTCTAAACAGGCCAATATTTTAGAGATTCACCACAACAGGGCCTTCACAACAAGTGTCCTCGGTGAAACAGAAGTTGAATTCTCTCTTGAAACAAGAGGCCATCTTCATATTAAAGAAATTGTTGATGAGCTCAATTCAATGGGCCTTAGTGCCAAAAGAGTCTAGGATTTTCTAATGAGTGAATTAAACTTCCTAAAGACAACAAGAAGTAACGAAGTTGGCCTAGCGCCAAGCAGTTTTGACGGTGAGAATTGTCACTTTCAAATTCATGATACAGGTATTATTGAAGTCACGCCAAAATCCGTGACAACAGATGATATCTACATTATCTCTTGTGGAATTCACGGCAATGAAACTGCACCTATAGAATTTACAAATGAGACACTCGAGAAGATTTATCGTGATGAACTTATCATTAACTCTCCTACTCTCTTTATCTTTGGTAATCCAAAGGCCATGAATATTGGCAAACGTTTTAGTGAATACAATTTAAATCGTTGCTTTAATGGGGCCTATAAAGATTTAGCTGAGAACTATGAAGTAAAAAGAGCAAGTGTACTTGAAAAACAATGCTATGACTTTGTTGCTAAGTACGATGGGAAACAACTCTTCCACTTTGACCTTCATTGTGCCTTAAAGAAAAGTGAAATGGAGCGCTTTGCACTTGTACCAAAGTCAGATGATCGACAACGAGATCATCACTTTAACTTGGCACTCGCAAATATGGGCGTTCAAGCTTCTTTATTTTCTCATAAAGAATCAACAGTATTTAGTTCATTTAGTTTTGAAAAGCTAAATGCCTATAGTGCCACCGTTGAACTTGGCAAGGTCTATCCCTTTGGTGAAAACCCACAAGGAAAATTCAAAGCAGCACAAGAGACAATAGAAACCCTTTTAAGCTCTAAACAATTAAAGAAAGAGGACCTTCCAAAAGCATTTACAATCTATGCTTCAATCAATAAAGAATATGATGACTTTAGTTTTACTTTTGAAGAGGAAGAAAGCGCAAACTTTACTCTCTTTAAAAAAGGTGATCATATTTTTACGCAAAATAACGAAAAGTACCTCGCTCCGGAAGATAACTTACGTATGATTTTTCCAAACTCTAAAGTTATTTTAGGGCAAAGAGCATTACTACTTATTAAAGAATTAGAATAACAAATCAGGAGAGAAAATGAGTGATTTTTTAATCGTTACTTCAAGTGACGGAATGAATCTAAAGATGGCAGACAAGATTCTTGAACTAGCACAAGAAACTGGTAAGTCTTTTGAAATCGTAAAACTTAGTGATTATAAGCTTCCACTATATACAGCTGAAGAAGAAAAGAATGGAATTCCAGAAGATGGAGTTAAACTAACTGAGAAGTTTATCGCGGCCAAAGGTTTTGTTTTCTTAACACCAGAATACAATGGCTCTGTTACACCATCATTTATCAATGCTATTGCATGGGTATCTCGTTCAGGTGGAGAATCTTGGCGTGAAGCATTTGTTGATAAGCCAGCTGTTCTAGGAACACACTCTGGTGGTGGCGGACAATACGTTATCCAAGCAATGCAAAATCAACTTTCTTTCATTGGACTTCATATTGTTGGCCGTAAACTTCTAACGAATTACAGCAAGCAATTAAATGAAGATGGTGCAAGAGGTGCGCTAGCTAGTTTAGTAAAACTTGCATAAGTTTCAGATAAAGAAAAAGCTCCGAAAGGAGCTTTTTTTATTTCTTACACGTCTTTAATAAGACTAATTTCTTTGGCGGCTCAATAACAGAAGCACAGCCATCCCCTTGCTGGGCCCTTTTTGAGACATTGATATAGAAGCGAAGGCTATCTTTTACAACACTCTTCTTTCCTTTTAAATCTTCTACATTTACTGTGTACTTTGCTTCGTATGTATGGACATCTTTATCAATAAGCTTCACTTCTGAAATCTTAATCGATTTCTCTGAAGCTGCAATATATTGCAACGACTTTGGAGCATCATAATCAGGATCTTTATTGAAACGATAATACTTTTGATATTTTTCTTTTAAGCATTCATCCTTTGCACCGCTAATGAGTCTAATGCCACTCATTTCAATTTCGGCCAATTGAGCAGCTACTTTTTTAACATCTTTATTGAAAGGACAAATTTCTTTAGCGTAGCTAAATTGAGAAAATATAATAGTAGCAATTAATAGTTTATACATTCTTTGCTCCTCTTACTTCTTCTTGAAGACATTGATTGATACAACTCTCGCCCTTAAGCTTTGCTGGCTCTTCATACCAACACTTAGAGTTTGAAGAATCATGTCTTAAAATACTGAATCGTCCCGACATCATTTCACTTGAATGCTCTTGCTTAGCAATGATTGCTTTACACGAAGCAACTGCTTTTGCTCTTAAAGTAGAAAACATCGTTGAACGATTCTTTGCGTGAGTTTTTGCATCAACTCTGGCAGGGCCATAATTCTTAAGAGCACCACTATGAATATAAGTAAAATTAAAATCACTAATTGTAATATCATCACAACGGCCAAGTTCAGAAAATCTTCTAATCGCTAGAGGATCTTCTCCAATAGTATCAACCATCACAACATGGCTTCCTTTTACATTAATGATATCACCTGAATGAAGTGAATAAGGTAAATTAAACTTCACTGGCTTAATACATGAGTTCTTACTTTTTACAGTATCGTGAAGCGAAGTCGTCGTTAGTGAACGATAGTCTCGATCATTAGTTGTAAATTTTAATCCCTCTGCTGCATAGGCGGCAGAAATAAACTCAGAACAATCAATACCCGCTGCTCTTGCACCTTCTTTTGAAACACCTTGCCCACGAGTAAATAGATTGATCTCCTTACTACGAAGTCCTTTACGTGAGCCATAACCATAAACAGGTGGAACCTTGGTTGCATCCATACATCCCTCACCAGGATAATCAGGATCTTGATCAAGCTTTCGTAAAACCTCATGAGATCTCACCATTGCAACACGATCATGCACAACTCTTTGCTTAAAGTCTGTACCATTACTGAATGTTGCTTCTTGAGTTGAGACTCCACTTAAACTTGGAGTATCTGAATTAATGATTGTATTAATTGGCCGACACGACTGATAAATCGTGGCCAAAACCTTACGAGCACCAAAAGAGCCAGTACCTACATTTTTAACAAATGACCATTCACGCTCTTGATCGGTCATCGCACACTGTGTCCCCATCGCCGCGACATTACCATTTATATAATCTGTAATATCGTATGATGTTGGGAAGTTTGAATAGTTGTCAGTTAGGTCACGCAGGTCTTCATTGACACCTTGGCCCTCTTCTTCACGCACAACATCATCAACCACATCGAGAATATCGCTTTCACGTGAAACTCTCTTTGCTTGACTCTGGGCCTTTCCACTTAAAAAGTCGCCACTGGTTAGCTGACAAGACGTATTTAACGCGGCCAAGAATATAAAAGTTAAAATTGTATTTTTCTTCATAAGTCTCTCATCTTAAGGACTTATCGGATTTGGCCACAGATAACTTTAGATGTGATTATCAACACTTATAACTCAACGTAAATATTTTACATAGGATGTAAGGATTTGTAATTTTTTATTGAAGGCCCTTTTCTGTACTTTTCAACGCCTCATTGTTTTAATGCGCCACTCACAAAATAAGGATAAATAAATGAACTTTTCTCTTGCCCTGCTAGCTGTTGTTTTTACTGTTAACCTTTCATCGATGGCCATTGATAAAGTTGTTTATGGTGAAGATAATCGTCTGGACCAATTCGAAGTAACTGATCAAAATAAATTAGATGCACAAAGATCTACTTTAGCAATGATCCCAAAATCAAAACTTAAAAAGAACACTAAAAATACTTACCTTGCAGCAGATTCAAAAATTGAATTATGTCAGGGAGAGAGATTTAATAAGCAAGTTGATGTTGCTGACTGTTCAGGATTTCTAGTTGAAAAAGATAATAGACAATATGTTATAACGGCTGGTCACTGTATGACTTCAAAGTCTGACTGTTACGATAACTACTGGGTATTTGACTACGCTAAGAAGTCACCAAAGGATGATGCTAGAACAATTCATGAAAAGAATGTTTATAGCTGTCGTCGAATTGTTGCTCAACGTCTAGAGCGTGTAAAGCCAGACGGTGAAGACTTTGCAATCATCGAACTTAATCGTGAAGTAACTGATCGCAAGCCACTTGAGTATCGTAAAGAAGGTGATGTTCATGGTGGAGATATTAAAAAAGGTGAAAAGATCTTTGTTATCGGACACCCATCAGGGCTTCCATCGAAAGTAGCAACAGATGCATATGTACGTAAAAAAGACTGGAACAGCTTTTCAACAAATCTAGATACTTTCTCAGGAAACTCTGGTTCAGCTGTTTTCAACGAAGAAACAGGACTAGTTGAAGGTATCCTTGTTCGTGGTGACCAAGACTACAGATACAATCCAAGAAAAGATTGCTACGAAGCAAATCACTGTAACATGAATGGTTGCGGTGGCGAAGATGTGTTTAGAATTACAAGAATTCTATTCCTTAAAGACTAAAAAATCTAAAAACTAAACTTACCATCCAAGCAAGAGTTCACACGTTCTTTTGCTTGGTTGATATCTTCATTAAAGACTGCACCAACTTCCACAGATAAATTTTCTAATAGCATTTCTAAGTACTTTGACTCGGCCGAACCTTTGTCCGTAATTTGAAGTAACTGCTGAATATTATCAACGAACGTATCGATATCTTGTTTTTGAATATTTGATTTAAAGAAATTAATACGATCTTTTTTAGAATCGAATTGCCTAATCTCACTATTTTGAGAAAGTTTATCAAGAGTTTCTTCTAATTCAGTAGGACTACTTAAAGGTCTAAACGCGTCTTCCTTCACTGTTGGAATCATCGTTGTTGAGCGTCCTTGGGAAGATTCAATAATGTAGAACTCCGCTCCACTCATATCTTTTATTTCAGTAATTACGCCAACTCCAAAGTTAATCGATACTACCTCTTGTCCTATTTCTAATTTTGGCATAAATCCCCTTTCGTTAGATAAGTATTATAACACAAGTGAATTAGAATTTCTCGAAGGCAATCTATTCGTTAATAGGTAGCGTCAATTGACGCTCAATCCTTTTTACTTCATCCCAAAAGTGATATATGTCTTCTAATATACTTTATTTTAAGGGGATTTAAGAATGAGTACGGATAGTTTTAAAGAAGCTATATTAGAGGGTATTCCTAAGACTTTACCAAATTATAAGAAATATGAAGAGGATATTAACCACGCTCCAAAACGTAAACAAATTCTATCTCAAGAAGAAGAAAAGCTAGCACTAAGAAATGCACTTCGCTACTTCCCAAGTGAACAGCATGCTGAATTACTTGCGGAATTTAAAGAGGAATTAGAAAAGTACGGACGCATCTATATGTACCGCTACCGCCCTGATTATAAAATTCATGCTCGCTCAATTGAAGAGTATCCACATAAGTCCAAGCAAGCTGCTGCAATCATGCTCATGCTTTCAAATAACCTAGACTACGCTGTTGCACAACACCCTCATGAGTTAATTACTTATGGTGGAAATGGTGCCGTTTTTCAAAACTGGGCACAATACCTTTTAACAATGCAATACCTTGCGACGATGACTGATGAGCAAACACTAGTTCTCTACTCTGGTCACCCTGCGGGATTATTTCCATCTCATAAAGATGCCCCAAGAGTTGTTGTCACAAATGGAATGATGATTCCAAATTATTCGAAACCAGATGACTGGGAAAAATTCAATGCCCTTGGAGTGACTCAATACGGACAAATGACTGCAGGTTCATTTATGTATATTGGGCCACAAGGAATTGTTCACGGAACAACAATTACAGTTCTAAATGCTCTAAGAAAAATTTCAACAGAAGCGGTTACGGAAACTGCTGGAAAAGTTTTTGTGACAGCTGGACTTGGTGGAATGTCTGGAGCACAACCAAAGGCCGCAGTTATTGCAGGTTGTATTGGTGTTGTTGCAGAAGTAAATCCAAAAGCTGTTAAGACTAGACATGAGCAAGGATGGGTTGATGAAGTTTTCACTGACCTTGATGAGCTGATGGCAAGAATTAAGAAAGCACAAGATAATAAAGAAGCTGTTTCACTTGCCTACCAAGGAAATATAATTAACCTTTGGGAAAAGATCGCTGAAAGCGATATTTATATTGATATTGGTTCTGACCAAACATCTCTTCACAACCCATGGGCCGGAGGCTACTACCCTGCGGGCCTATCATTTGAAGAATCAAATGAGATGATGGCAAATAACCCAGAACAATTTAAAGTTGAAGTTCAAAAGAGTTTAGTAAGACACGTGAATGCGGTTAATAAACTTGCCGACAAAGGGATGTACTTCTTTGATTATGGAAATGCGTTCTTATTAGAAGCATCTCGCGCTGGTGCCGATATCATGAAGGAAGGATCGACTGAAGACTTCAAGTATCCTTCATATGTTCAAGATATTATGGGCCCAATGTGCTTTGATTATGGATTTGGACCTTTTAGATGGGTTTGTACTTCAAGCACACAAGAGGATCTTGATCTAACTGACAAACTAGCAACTGAAGTTTTAGAGAAGCTAATGCAAGAGTCTCCAAGTGAGATCACGCAGCAAATGCAAGATAATATCACTTGGATTAAGGGTGCTAAAGAAAATGATCTCGTCGTTGGATCAAAGGCCCGCATCCTTTATGCAGATAGTGATGGAAGAATTGAAATCGCTCTCGCATTTAACAAGGCCCTTCGCGAAGGAAAGCTTAAAGCACCAGTTGTTCTAGGACGTGACCACCACGATGTATCAGGAACAGACTCTCCATTTAGAGAGACTTCAAATATTTATGACGGCTCACGCTTTACTGCAGATATGGCCGTCCAAAACTTTGTTGGCGACTCATTTAGAGGAGCAACTTGGATTTCACTTCACAACGGCGGTGGTGTCGGATGGGGTGAAGTTATGAACGGTGGTTTCGGAATGGTTCTCGATGGAAGTGAAGACTGTGATCGTCGTATCAAGTCGATGCTTTTTTGGGATGTAAATAATGGAATTAATCGTCGAAGTTGGGCCCGTAATGAAGGTGCAACTTTTGCAATTAAGAGAGCGATGGAAAAAGAGCCTCTTTTAAAAGTAACGCTTCCAAATTTAGTTGATGACTCTTTACTATAAGAAAAAAAAGCTCCCACTATGGGAGCTTTATTTTATGCCGCAGCTTTGTAATTTAAACTAAAGGGGTAGTAAATTTCCTGGGCATCTTTATTAATAATATCCTCGACCAAGGATATAAATTCAAATTCGTCTAGGCCATTTAATGAAGCCGCTGTCCAAATTGGCGTTAGTTTTTCAGAAAAAAGGTCTGAATTAAAATCTCCGTCAGTTGTTGTTTCTAAGTAAATTCCCTGAACCTCATTTCTTGTTTCATTTAAAAAAGTTTGTTTAAAATTATCTTTTTGCATTCGAACGTCCCCCGTAAAATAAGTACGTGTACTTTATTTCTACTCATTCATTTTGCAGCAATTTTGAAATTTTAAGAATTAATTCATGCAATTCAATAAATTCAATGACTTGTTTTTATTCATCTGAATAAAAATACATGAGGATATGGTTATTTTTTGTCAGCTTTCCTTGGCAATAAATAAAAACTAATGAACTTGTCCATTTGTCTAAACTCTTCGTTGTTTTCTTTTTAAAAGCGAATTATATTGTCGCCATGAAAGGTATCATCTTATTAAGTATTGCTTGTGCAATCTGGGGGCTCGGCTTTGCCGGAACTCGATTTACACTTACAGACTATTCTCCAGTGTGGTCAAACTCGCTACGCTATATCTTCGCTGGTTCATTCGCTTTTCTAATTCTTTTTTTTAGAAATGACTTTAAGAAACTTGCCGGAAAAAAGAATGAAGTTCTAGGTGGGCTAATTTGCTCAGCACTTCTAATGATGGCCCTGCAGCTTCAAACTGTCGGTATCGCCATGACAACAATGGCCAAGGCCGGCTTCTTCACTGTCTTCTACGCTATTATTACTCCAATAATCTCTGTGATATTTCTAGGACAAAGAGTTCGCAAAACATTCTGGTTTCTGCTTTCAACATCAATGCTTGGAATCATGATGATGAATGGGATGGATTTCAGTAATTTTAATATGGGAGATATCTTTGTTATTGCTTCAGCAGTCTTCTTCTCTCTCCATATCATTGCAACTGATCGTTATGCCAATGATGTCGAAGCCGTTCGCTTTAACTTTCTCCAATGTATTTTTATGGGAATCATGGGACTAGTTTTTGCACTACTCTATGAAGGGCCAACGAGCTTAGCGGTTCTCTATACGAACTCACCCCTAAACTTCCCTTCTCCACTGTGGGGATTTTTAATACTATCAATTTTCTCATCACTAATTGCCTTCTCTCTTCAGATTACGGCACAAAGAAGTATTCCGGCCCATATTGTAGGACTAGTCTTCTTAAGTGAATCAATCTTTGCTGCATTATTTGGCTATATCTTATTTGGAGAGACGCTAGACCCGACAGCAATTGCTGGTTCAGTCGTCATTGTTATTTCAGTAGCACTTGTTCCAAGATTTACTAATATCAAAAAAGATGAAAGCGAAGATGGTGAATTAATAGAAAATACCGGGGCATCGTCTGTTGTCAACGATACCCGAGCATAATTTATAAACAGCGCTAGGCCGCTAGTGGTATATCGTTTGTGAATGGAAAGATAACATTATCGATTTGAGTTGGGATAACTTCTTCAACAATAGTTGCGAACTCATCTTCGGTAAGGCCATTGATTTGAGCTTCTGACCAAATGATTGGTAATTTCTCATTAAAGACACTGCAGTCAAACTCACCTTTAATTTTTGATTGAGAAACGATTGATTTAATCTCATCTCTTGCATGGGCAATAAAAGTCTCTCTAAAGTTCTCAATATTCATTTATGTTCTCCTCGTCATTTAACCAATTGGCAACCCTCTGGAACCGCTTTGGCTATTTAGCTATTATGCTAAGGTTTTGTTCAAATCTGACGAGAAAATTAATTTAATCTAATTACAAATAGTTAAACTGTGAACAATGAGATAAGTCATAGCTATTTTATTGATTAGAGTAATTTCAAAGTGCCATCTTCCTATGTCACTCTCAATAAAAACATGGAGTTATAAATTCATGTGAATTTATAGCGAGCAACTCGTAAGTCCCTTCTTTTTCAAGTACTTCTGATGATACTCTTCGGCCTTGATGTAATTATTCAACAATTCGAGTTTAGTCACGATAGGATTTTTAAAGCAACCACTTTCTTCAAGCTCTTCTATGGCCTTTGCTCCAGCTTCCTTTTGCACTTCGTTACTATAGAAGATCACACTTCTGTATTGAGAACCGACATCAACTCCCTGACGATTAAGGGTAGTCGGATTGTGGTTATTAAAGAAGATATCCAATAGGTTTTCAAATTTAATTATTGATGGGTCGTAAGTAATTTTAACTACTTCAGCGTGACCAGTCGTATCAGTACAGACCTCTTCGTAAGTCGTATGATCACTATTTCCACCAGCATAGCCAACCTCGGTTTCAACAACTCCCGCAAGCTTTCTAAAGGTTTCTTCAACACCCCAAAAACACCCTGCTCCAAATACTGCGACTTCAATATTGTTCATTGCAAACCTCCGATTTATTTCGTAATTTAACCGACATATGAGCAAGAAAACAAGAAAATTCTTAGAAAAGAAATTTGAAAAAGAGCTAGAAATAGCTAAAGAAAAAGCCGTTCATGGGCAACATGAAATCATCATTATTTTAGATCATCTTAAGGGTGGCTTTAATATTGGGAAGATCTTGAGGTCATGTGAAATCTACAGTGTTCACGAAGTCCATATTGTTGGGACGAAGTTCTTTGATGTCACAATTGCAAAAGGAGCTCTTAAAAGAGTTAAGACTTTCTTCTACGATAATATCGAAGAGTCGATTGAGCGAATAAGTGAACTTGGCTACACTCCCCTAACTCTGGACTCTAATGCACAAACTTATCTGAATAAGAGTGAGCTTCCTAAGAAGTCGGCCTTTATTTTTGGCCATGAAGAATTTGGTCCCCTTAAAGAAATGCCAGGGATCGAAAGACTTAAGATTAAGCAATACGGAATGACAGAATCGTTAAACGTTTCTATTGCGGCAAGTATTGTCATGTACGAGTACACTAACCAACACGCTAGCGAGTAAGATCAAAATGATTGAAACAAATAACCTCACAAAGAAATTTACAAGTTATAAGAAAGAAGAAGGATTCAAAGGAAGTATCAAGTCTTTCTTTAATCGCAATCCCATTACGAAGTATGCCGTAAACGACTTTAGCTTTAAGGTCGAAAAAGGTGAAATCAAAGGTTTACTAGGTCCAAACGGAGCAGGAAAAACGACACTCATGAAGATGCTGACAGGAATTATTGTTCCTTCAAGTGGAGAGGTCACAATTGCAGGATACAAGCCTTGGCAACGTGACAAAGAGTTTAGAAAGAAGATCGCTCTTGTTATGGGACAAAAGTCACAGCTGTGGTGGGACATCCCAGCAATGGACTCATTTCAGCTACTCCAAAAATATTATGAAATTCCAGATGACCAATTCAAGAAGAAACTTGGTTATATGGGAGAGCTTCTCGATGTCACAGAGCTATTTCATATCCATGTTAGAAAACTTTCTCTTGGTGAAAGAATGAAGCTAGAACTTATGGCCTCACTCTTACACGAACCAGAAGTTCTCTTCTTAGATGAGCCTACAATCGGACTTGATCTAGTGGCACAAGAGAATATGAGAAACTTCCTAAAAGAGTATCACGCTAAAAATGACCTCTCGATCATCCTTACATCTCACTATATGGCCGACGTTCAGGCCCTTTGTAAGGACCTTGTTCTAGTTTCAAAAGGACAAAAAGCATATGATGGGCCACTTCAAAATCTCGAGAAAATCCTTGGAGATAAGAAGTCAGTCTACTTCAGTTTTGATAAAGCAATTGATACCAAAGAAGATTTTTGGTCAAAACTTGATTGTGATTTTCTAGATAATGGATCAAGTGTTGAGCTAAGAGTTGATAAAGAAGAACTCTCTGAAATCTCTGCGGCCATCTTGTCAAAGTACCCAGTTATTGATTTTCATACAGAAAAACTTCCAATAGAGAAAGTGATGAAGAAGATTATGGAGAACCCGGAGATTCTAAGTAATGTCTAATCTTATCAAATGGTGGCAAACCATTAAGATCTCCATTGTAAAGTACACGGCCTACCGTTTAAACTTCTTCCTTCAAATTATTGGACCAGCGCTAGTCTTTCTTTTTATTAAGTACAACTTGTGGACGGCCATTTTTGAAAGTACAGGAAGTGGTACAATTAAAGGCTATACACTTAAGGCGATGCTTACATACCATGTTTGGGCCTTTGTCGTGTCACAACTTGCCCAAGGTCACACTGCACTTAACTTGGCCCTTGATATTAGGATGGGAAGAATTTCAACTTATCTCATCTATCCGTTTAACTTTTGGGAATTTCACACGGCCTCATTTATTGGCTTCCAAGTTATTCAACTCTTTGTAACAGGCTTTGCGATATTCTTTTTTTCAGTAATTGGTATTTTACCAAGTGTCGACTTCCCTACGTTACTAAACGGTGTTGGTGTTTGTCTCTTTGTTAGCCTCTTCTGGTTTTCTCTACAATACTTAACGGGTGTTATGGCCTTTTGGTTAGAAGAGACTTGGATCTTACGAGTAATGCTTCAGATGATTACAGTATTTCTTTCGGGTGCAATTATTCCCCTAGAACTATATCCGGACTTCTTTAGGGAAATCCTAATGTATACACCATTTCCTTATTTAACTTACTATCCAATTAAAGTCTTTATGGGAGAGGCCGTAAGTTATGCAACATTCTTTAGTGTCTTATCTCCATGGCTAATTCTTGTTAGTCTCATTAGCGCACTAACGTGGAAACGTGGGATAAAACTTTATACAGCGGCGGGGATGTAATGAGATTTGGTTCTTTTAGTTCAGAAGTTAAACACTACCTATCAGTATATAAGAAATTTATTTCAACAAGTACGGCCGTGGCCATGAGCTTTCGCACAAGTTTTGTCCTCATGGTTATGATGGATCTAATGTTCTTTGGTTCAGCTTACTTTACTGTTGATTTTATCTTTGATCACGTGGATATGGTTATGGGCTGGAATCGAAACCAATTCATGCTATTTCTATCTTATGTCTTACTTGTTGATGGTTTTCACATGATCATCTTAAGTCAAAATTTTTGGCGCTTCAGTGATGATCTCAAGTCTGGGCAATTAGACTACACAATTCTAAGGCCTCTTAGCTCAATCTTTAGTGTCTTCTTTCGCAATATTAGACCATCATCAATTCCAACACTAATTCCAGCAATAGCGGTATTTAGTTACTACGCAAATCTTAATGGATTTAACATATTACAATGGGCCCTCATTCCTCTGCTTCTAACACTTTCACTAGCACTACTTGCTGTCGTGGAGTTTGTTATTAGCTGTGCTATGTTTTGGTTAGTTGAAGGTGTCGGGATTAACTTCTTTAGAATGCAGATGCAGCAACTTTCGCGCTGGCCTGATCTTATTTATGGGGCAGCGACAAAGAGAGTGTTTTCGACGCTCGTTCCAATACTACTAGTAGGTTCGGCACCGATTCATTTCTTATTAGATATGAACAAGTGGCACTACCTTCTTCTCATGGTAGTTGCCACTGGTGTATTCTGGGTTATTTTATTAAAACTTTGGGAGCGAGGACTACAAGTCTATGACTCGGCGTCTTCGTAGCCTCTTCGTAGCCTCAACTTAAGCTGCTTGTTTTCTTTCTTCTTCACCTAAGAAAACAAGCTCGATCTCACCAATTGAGCGATTGACGAAGCTAACTTCATTCAATAATTGATCTGCAATATTTGATGCTCCCTTGGCAATTCCTGTATTGGACTTTGAAGATACATCAATGCTTGAAATTGAGCCTTGAAGTTCGGTAATCCCCTTTGATTGCTCAAAAGTTGCAGATGAAATTTCAGTAATTGAGTTAGTCACATTCTCCACACTAACAACGATCTCTTCAAGTATTTGCCCACATTCATTTGCCACTTCAGATCCAGATGTCACACTATCTCTAACCTTTTGAACGAGGTCTGATAGCTTCATATTTGACTCTTCTACAATTGAGTTAACCTCATTAACACTTGTACTAACCATATCTGAAATTTCGACAGAAGCATTACCACTCATCTGTGCTAGTTTTCCAACTTCTTCGGCAACAACAGCAAAGCCCTTACCTGCTTCACCGGCCCTTGCTGCCTCAACTGATGCATTAAATGAAAGCAGCTTTGTTTGGAAAACAATATCGTTAATAACTTGAGTCCTCTCCTCAATACGATTGATTAGCTCTACGATGTGAAGCATCTTCTTGTTATTATCAGAGAACTCCCCCACCATAACATCAATATCGCTGTCGATTCCATTCATTGAATGAATCATTTTCTTTACAATCTTCTTCCCAACGGCGGCCTTACCTAAACTCTCTTGCGCAAGGTTATTAGATTTTTGTGCATTATCAGCTGTCATTCTTACCATTGAACTAATTTCTTCAAGTGAACTTGATGACTCTTGCAGTGATGAATCTTGTCTCTCACTTGAAAGAGAGAGTTCGTTAGAAGTCGAAGCAATACTTTTTGCACTCTTCGTTAGTGAACGAGATGTATTAGTAAGAGCAGAAACTGTAGCTTTAATTTTTTGTGAAATATTTGATGCGTACGCCACTCCAATAGAGAAGCCTAGGATAATTCCTATAAATGAAACAACCACGAGAGTAATTTGTAAACTACGTGCTGTTGCACTAACGACTGATGCCGAAGAAATAACTTCTTTTGATAAGCGAGTATTGTATTTATCTAAAACTCTTTGGTAATTTTCAGCGGCCTCTGGACAATGAACCAAGAAAATTTCTAGGAGTTCAGCTCTCGCTGTAGGATTATTAATTTTTGCAAGTTCAAGTGCTCTAGCACCAACTTTTTTAAAGTCACTCCACTGTACTTGAAGCTCATTAAATATTTTTTGTTCTTCAGCATCAGTGATTATATTACGTAACTTATTTGCAGCTAACTCATAATTATCAATCATCTTTATCGTATTAGAAATCGCATTATTTCGATTCTTACTATCTAAGTCCTCAAGCCCTAGGGTTCTCACTTGAATTCGCGTTTTCTGATAGCTAACATCCATCTCGCTAAGTAGAGAACTACGTGGGATAATATTTTCGCTAAAGAAATTTGATTGCTCGCTTAAGTCACTTACACCAAAGTAAGAAACAGTACTGATAACAATACTGACGACCGACAAAAAGAAACATAATAAAATCAATTTAACTTTAAAATTCTTATTTTTCATTAATCCTCCAGAACACACTGAAGTATCGTACAAAGACATTTTCAATTAAAGTTCAGTCTTTAAACTAAACCTATACAAAGTGAAAATAAATAGAATTGGACCTGTTGAAAATTCACAGCTTACATTGAAAAAAAGTTGAAAAAAATTTAAAAAACTAAAAAGTAAAATTAGTGTGTTTCAATCTTCTCGCATGCACCCTGGTGCTTTATTTGCACTTTTTCACAGTTTGCATTACAAGCGCTACCATAGGTCTTCCCATCCACTCCACACACAGGCATCCAAATCATGGGACAAATACACGGAGCTTTTACCTGCGGACGATGAGGCTTCATCGGAGAAGTTCCTTGTGGCCTTAAGTGTTTTTTATTTGCAGACGTATTCTTATCATTAGAACAAGGGCCATCCTTAATGTCAGTGGCATCTACCACTTGGGCCATGCAACGATTTGAATAGGTTTTTCCGTTAGCACAAACTGGACGATATTCTTTTGTACATTTAAATGCATAACTATTTATAGTTAGAATTAAAGCCAAAAGAAATTTCATACCGACCTACTTTTTTCGAAGTTTACACATATAGAGAGGACCAACTGATCCCTCTTTATCAGGTAGAAATATTGTACCATATTCAGTTTTTTCCCCAAAACCGAAAGTATCGAGGTCATGAACAAGCTCAACTTGATCGCCTTTCTTTTTCAGGACCTTAGCGATCACTTCATCATTTTCAAGACTAGAAATAGAACATGTTGAGTAGAGAACTTCGCCGCCACTTTTCAGTGTTAGAAGGGCCGAACAAAGTAGAGAGTATTGAAGGCCAGCAAGATTTCGCGTTCTCTTCTTTGACCACATATTAAGATATTTTTGATCGTTTAGCGTATGGCGCTCTCCAGAGCAAGGAGCATCGAGAAGAACGAAGTCAAACTCATCTTTTAAGTTAAGCCCGTATTTACTCCCATCAAAACCGCGGATATCAATGATATCTCTCATCTCTTGTGGGACATACTCTGATACCACTCGACGTAGACGCTCTTTACGATTACGTGAGAGCTCATTTAGAACAAGGTGCCCCTTACCCTCCATCTCCTCAAATAGCACTAAGCTCTTACCGCCAGGTGCCGCACACATGTCGAGAACCTTGGCCCCAGGGGTTGGTTTGAGATTACGAGCAACGATAACACTGGCAGCATCCATCACATAGTGAGACTTTAGATCTTTAGATTCCGTTACCTCTCCCTTGGCATACACCCCAGGAATTAGCTCATCAGAATCAATAAATTCTCCTGAAAACCACTTATTTCGACGATAGGCCTTCTCTTCTTTTTTAGTAAAAGAATCTTTTAGGGAATTCCATCGGGCCCCCCACATTTGTGAGTAAAAATATTCAAAGCCCTCAGGGCCTTTCGTTGCTGCAGCTTGGTTTTTCATGCGCATCATGTTACTAAATATGACCTAATCGAGCAAAGAAAAGGATGTTGAAATGGAAAAATTTATTGATCAAATTATCAAGAATTTAAGTGCCAATGGCTTCCCAGAAAAGAAAGTATCTCTTCCTACTGAAAAGATGTATGAAGTTGCAGATAATAAAGGCCTAAGCCTTAATAAAGTTCTCGAAGAATTAAGAGAAAAGAAAATGATCGACAGTGAAATTGGTCCAGAAAAGATCGTTTTTACAATGCAAAAATTTGAAAACCAGCAAGATATGTATGCTAAGGCACAAGAGATGATGTCTCAAATGTCTCCAGAGGAGCTACAGAAGATGCAAGAGATGGTACAGAATATGTCTCCAGAGCAGCGTGACCAAATGATGGAGCAAGCAAAGAAAATGGGGATGATCTAATAGAATCATTCTTTTCTACCCCACTTTCAAGTCTTGAAGACTTTATCACTGGGCATGGATTTACAAGAGTCCATGCTCAGACAATCTATACCCAAGTTTATAAGCATGGGGCAGTATCCTTTAAGGAAATTACTGGCCTACCTCAAAAGCTCTACTCTCTCTTAGAAGAAAAGTACTGTTTTGATTTTCTTGAAATTGCCAAGATCCAAGAATCAGTTGATGACAAGACTGTTAAGCTTTTATTCAAACTAAGCGATGGACGAACAGTGGAAACAGTATGTGTTCCCTTTCAAAAGAAATATACCCTATGCCTATCCTCTCAAGTTGGATGTGCCATGAAGTGCTCATTCTGTTTTACAGGAACGCAGGGGTTAACACGTTCGCTAGAGAAGAAAGAAATTATTCTGCAGTATATGCAAGCCTATGCCTATATCAAAGAGAAGTTTGAAGGCCATCAGGCGGCTCCTAATATTGTCTTCATGGGACAAGGTGAGCCACTACATAATATTGATAATGTAGCGGATGCCATTGAAGTTCTAAAAACAAAAGAAGGCATGGGATTAGGCCCAAGACAGATCACACTATCAACGGCCGGATATTTACCAGGTATCAAAAGATTCAGTGAACTAGGGAATGTAAACTTTGCCCTCAGCTTTCACTCTCCATTTAATGAAGAAAGAAATGAGCTCATTCCACTCAACAAAGCCTACCCTATTGCAGAGTTAATTGATGAGCTTAAGACGATCAAATTAATGAAGCGCCAGTTTCTAACTTTTGAATACTTAATTATTCGCGACTTAAATCATACAAGAAAACATGTGGAAGAGATTGGTCGACTATTAAAAGGAATGCCCGTTATTTTTAATCTCATTCCTTTTAATGAATTTCCAGGCGCTCCTTATAAGAGACCAGAGATGGCGGCCGTCGAAGAGTTTAAGAAGGGCCTCATCGAACTTGGCTTTCACGCCATGATTCGCACAACCAAGGGCGATGATATTCTAGCGGCCTGTGGCCAGTTAACATCACAAGATTCATAGAAAGCGACTTGCTAAATCCTTATCAGGTATCGGACAAGTCTCTAACTCCTTACCAAGTCGGTAACGATTTTCTGCAACGACTTCATAGAGCCAATTTCTTAGTGGCCTAGGTATTATTTTAAAGACTTTAAAATAGCAATGACCTAACTCCACCATCACCGCAATGGCCGCATCTGACTTCGTTGAAATCTCACCATTTTGATAGAAAACCACTGTTGAGAGATTCTTAACAAAATCTTGTTGAAGATAATCCAGCGCTTTTGGGTCCTGTAGATGACAGAATTTAACCTTCTTCTTGCGATCGATTCGATAAATAATCTTGACGAGGCCATTACATATTAAGCACTTACCGTCGATAAAGATAATATTCATACTCTCCATTCTACACCATCTGGGAAATTGTAAAAATTATATTTGCTGAGTTAGAACTACATTGTTCATATTTATTATGCTAGATTTTGCCAACTTTTACCCTATTATCGAGAGAGCAATCTATGAAGAAAATTCTACTTCTTGGTGTTAGTGCCATTACCCTTTTAAACCTAACTTCATGTGGGAACCGTTCAAGTATTTATGAGGACAAGGGACCAACTATTAATAGCCAAGGGCTAAAAGGTGACGCTGTTGCATCAGAAGTTGCAGGAGCTAATTTCGTATGTGACCGCTTCTCAAAAGATGGTTGTATCGACCAAGTGTTAATGATGGGTAAACTTAATCGTGGAAAGCTTCAAACATGTGCGGCCTTCTTTGTTGGCGATAACCTAATTGCAACAGCTAAGAAATGTCTTCCAAGTAGACAAAAAGATCAATCATACTCAGATTGGTTAGATTCAGCTTGTTCAGAAATTGCTTTCAAAGACCTTAAAGGCTTTACATATACTTGTTCTTCAATTGAAAACCAAAAATATTCAGAAATCGTTCTTGTTTCGACAAAGCAGAAATCAAAAGTTGGATTCCTTGAAACAACTAACCAAGGTATCAACTTCGGTGGCGAAAATAAGATTTTTGAACTCACAAGTTTCAAAAGAGGATTTGAAGTTAACTACGCTGTTTCTGAAGGTAAGTACACAAGAGCAAAGAAGAAGTGTAACGGTCTAAAAGATTCACTACTAACAACAATTAACGGATCAAAAGATTCAAAGAACTTTGTTCTTTCAAACTGTGCTATCGACTGGAACTCAACAGGTTCTCCTGTCCTAGTTGATGGAAAAGTAGCAGGTATGCTTCACGGTAAAATTGAAGGTGATGCAGACTTTGGAACAAAAGTAAGTGACAGAGATGGAGTTGCACTTGCAGAAAATTTTGCATGTCAGACTAAGTTCTATGCAGAAACTCCAGCGGCATGTGATCTACATAAACTTGGGGATAAAATTAGCAGCTTAAAAAATACTCTAAAAAGTACCCTTGTTAATAATGGGACTGCTTTTGATACTGTTACTCAAGATATTACAATCTTTAGAAAAGATTCAAATCTAATGGTTCTAGCAACTGAAAAAGCAACGACTTGTGCTACAGAAGGAGAAAAAGGAAGTTTCCAAGCTTGTAAGGTAAACTTACCACTTAAGAACAAATTTCTTTCAACTCTTGATCTTGCAAATGTCGCTCTTGATTGTGACAACGCTGTGACAACAAATTGGAAAACAATCAAAGTTGATGAGAAGCTTACAAGACAGTTTAGCTTTGAAGATTATACGCTAGATGGATACCATGCAGATAGATTTTGGGTAGAAGTTCCAGCTTGTGAATAAGTAGTAAAAAAAAATATATAAAGGCCGCTCAATGAGCGGCCTTTTTTATTTAAAGTGTATTCTGTAGAAACTCTCTCATTAAATCCCAAGACTCTTTATCTGCCTTTTCATTATAGGCCAATGGAAGATTGAATTTCTTTCCATTCTCAGTCGCCTTTGGATTTGTGAAGGCATGAGTTGCACCAGGTAGATTCACAAATCTCATTGGTAGTTGTGATCTTCTAATGACCTTCTTAAAATTAGTAATATCATCTTTTGTTACAAGTGGATCATCGGCACCATTAATGACTAAAAGCTTTGCTTTTGAGTTCTTCGTCACTTGTTTTATACCTGATAAAGACCCGTGAAATGAAACCACTCCTTTTAGGTCAGCTCCTTGAGTTGCATTAAAAAGAACAACGGCCCCTCCAAAGCAATATCCAATAGCACCAATGCGTTCAGCATCAACACTTGGCTGTTCTTTTAAAAGCTCCACGGCCTTATTGAATTTTGCTTTAAGAAGTGTTGGGTTCTTAAAGGCCTCAGATGAAAATTTCATAGCATCTTTTGGGTGGTTTGCCGTCTTTCCATCTCCATACATATCAAGGGCAATAGCATTGTAGCCAAGAGCTGCAAGCTGGTCTGCACGCTTTCTCGCATAATCATTATGTCCCCACCATTCGTGAACAACGACAACGCCTGGCTTCTTATTATCCTCGTCGCCAGTAAGGGCCATATAGCCTCGATAACTCTTATCCCCTACTTTGTAGTCAACATCCTTCGTTGTCACAGATGAACAGCTTGCAAAGCCCATCACCATCAAAATTGGCAGTAAAATTCTCATTTTTCCTCCTAAAATATTGACTGCCACAACGCAATCAGATAATTATGCATTATGACAAAAACAAGCCTATATAATTTAACTTTAGAAAGTTTCCCATATGATGAAGCAAAAATCATGGGAAAGTGGGTCTATAAAAAGTTAAATTTTAATCCTGACACTTGGGAGAATGCCCCACGTGTTGTCAGAGAAAAGGCAAAGGAATATGACTTATCGCTACTTAAGATTCTTTGGCAGGGACTTTCCAAAGATGGTACGCGAAAATTTCTCCTTGGTTTAGATGATAAGAACTCAATTGAGGCGGTACTTATTGAAAGTGAGAATGATAAGCGCCTAAGATCGACTCTGTGTATTTCCTCACAAGTCGGCTGTGCCATTGGTTGTACTTTTTGTCATACGGCCACACAGGGACTAACAAGACACCTACAAACATCAGAAATCGTCGGACAGTACCTAACTGTCTCTAAGTGGATGCAAGAGAATGTCGATCCGAAGTATCAGATTTCAAATATCGTCTTTATGGGTCAAGGTGAACCCCTTCATAACTTTGAAAATGTTAAGAAGGCCTGCTACCTTTTAACAGACCCACTTGGAATCGCTCTTAGTAAGCACAAGGTTACGATTTCCACTTCAGGACTTGTCCCAAAGATCAAGCAATGGGAAGAGTTACCTGACGTCAATGTGGCCATCTCTCTTCATGCTATTAGAAATAATCTACGCTCGGAGCTGATGCCAATTAATAAGCGCTACCAAGTTGATGACCTTCTTGAGGCCCTAAGATCAATTCCAGTTAAGAATTCTCGACGAATTATGTATGAGTATCTCTTAATAAAAGACCTTAATGATACTCAAGAAGATATTGATGGGCTTATTGAAAACCTTCCTAAGAAGGAATCAAAGATTAATATTATTCCTTTTAATGAATATCCTGAAAGTAAGTTTAAGCGCCCAAGCGATGAACATATTGAATGGTTTCAAAGATCTCTACAAGCAGCAGGACTTACTTGTACCGTTAGAGAGACAAAAGGTGATGATATCTTAGCTGCTTGTGGCCAATTAAAAACACAATACGAAAAACTTAATTTGCCTTCTCAGAAGTAGTTTCTTCTTTAAGCTCCCAGCCTCCCCCGAGTGCCTTATAGAGATTTACGTAAGCGATGAGGTTATCTTGCTTAATACTTATATAATTAAGTTCACTTTCAAAAAGTGCCCTTTCACTATCAAGTACCTCTAAGAAGCTAGTCACACCATTATTATAACGATTTAAAGAAATCTTCTTAGCTTCCCTAAGGGCCAACACTTGCTCTCTAAAGTTAATGGATTCTCGATTAATCGTATTAACTGCAACGAGAGAATCTTCGACATCTCGAAATGCTCCAAGAACTATTTGTTTATAAGAATAGAGTAATTGTTTGTACTGTGCCTTTTCCACATCAATCAAATCAAGATTTCGTCCCCACTGAAACAGAGGCCCAACTAAATTCGCTCCTAGGTTCCATATAAATTCACCACTAAAAGGATTAAAGCTACTATCTGAATTTCCAGCAACACCTGTTAAGCTAATGGTTGGAAAGAGATTGGCCTCGGCCACTCCTACCTCTGCATTTTGGGACCTAAGACTTGCTTCGGCCTGGGCAACATCTGGCCTTCTTCTAAGAACATCAGAAGGTATTCCGATAGGAATATCAGGAACCATCATCGCCTGTGTTATGTCTTCGGTTACTTTTATCTTAAGCTTACCTGGATTATGGCCTAGTAGAATACGAATAAGATTTTCACTGGCAAAAATCGCCCTTTCAAATCGAGGGACTGATGCTTTTGCAAAAGATAATTGTGCCTGGGCCTGATTTAAGTCAAATTTAGAAACAGTTCCATTGGAGAATCGTGCCTTAACAATTCGATAGGACTCCTCCCTTGTTTCGACTGTTGCCTTAGCAATTTTTAAAGAAACCTTATTCTTTAATAATTGAAAGTATGCTGTAGCAATTGCAGCACTTACTTGTAGTCGAACTGAGTCATAAGCATACGTAGTGGAAAGTAGCTGGCCACGGGCCGCTTCGTTAGCATTTCTAAGCTTTCCCCAAAAATCGATTTCCCACTGAACGGAAGCAGTAAGAAATGATGACTCAACAGAGTCTGGAAATACTGCACCTTGAGAATAATTGCCCTTTTGGAAATTGCCTTGATAATTGAATAAAGGATATAAATCCTTCTTTTTAAATCCATAAAAAGCTGCCGCTTCTTCTATTCTGGCCAATGCAATCTTAATATCTAAATTTTGCTTTAATCCAATAGCGACTAATTTTGACAATTGTTTATCATTAAAGACCTCCCACCACTGTTCATTCATTTGAATATCTTTCTTGTTATTGTCATAGCGATACTTAGAGGGAGCAGGCATATCAGGACGTTTATACTCAGGGCCAACAGCGCAACCAAATAAAACTAGTAAGAATAAAGAAAGAGATATTCTATTCACTATCCTTCTCCTTCTTCTCATAACCAAATAACTTGCCAATAAAGACGAAGAGCATGGGATAGAGGAAGATTCCAATAACAGTAGCAATAGTCATACCTCCTAACAGAGACATTCCCATTACTTTTCGAGATTCCGAACCTGTCCCGGTAGCAAAGACCAGAGGTAGAACCCCTAAGATGAAAGAGACGGCCGTCATAAGAATTGGCCTTAAACGCTGTTTGGCCGAATCCATTGCTGAATCAAATAAGCTCATCCCTTCTTCTCTAAAATTGATATTAGCAAATTCAACAATGAGAATTGCATTCTTTGCGGCCATTGCTATAAGCATAACGAGGGATACTTGCATAAAGACATTATTTTCGTAGGTATTGCTAAAAAGACGGGCCAGATAAACAAAGAGCATTGCTCCAAAAATCGCAAAAGGTGTGCCTAGTAGAATACTAAGAGGTAGAGACCAGCTTTCATATTGGGCAGACAAAATGAGGTAGACAAAAATCAGAGCAAAAACAAATACAATTGCACCTGAGCCTTGTGATCTCTTTTCTTGAAAGGACATATTTGACCACTCATAGCCCATCCCTTCATCTAGTGTTTGGCGTGCAACTTCCTCCATAACCTTAAGAGCTTGGGCCGAAGAGTAACCAGCAGCAGGACTACCAGTGATTTCGATCGAGCGGTATAAATTGTAGCGAGTGATATAATCTGGGCCACTGCTTTCTTTAACTGTCACGATTGAAGAGAGAGGGATTTTGTCTCCACTCCTATTGACGACATAGAAAGTTGAAAGTTTTGATCCATCGAGACGATATTGTGGCTCGGCCTGGATATAGGCCTTATACAATTTACCAAATCGATTGAAGTCATTAACATAAGAGCCACCTAGAAAGGCCGAAAGAGTCACATAGATATCATTTAAGCGAATCCCCATTTTCAGTGCCTTTTCACGATTAATTTCAATTAATTTCTGTGGAACAGATGCCTTAAATGTCGTAAAGACCTGTGATAATTCTGGTCTCTTATTAGCGGCGGCAATAAGCTTTTGGGCATTTGAATATAACTTTTCAACAGATGTCCCTAAGCGGTCTTGAAGCATGAAGGTGAAACCCGAACCATTACCAAGGCCAGGAATAGCAGGAGGACTAAGGGCAAAGATTTGAGCTTGTGGAAACTTTGTAAAGAAGACTCCATTTGCTTTTCTAACGGCCATATTAAGATCCACGCTTCGCTCACTCCAGTCTTTTAGTTGGGCAATAACAAAAGCTGAATTAGTTGACTTTGCACCAGATAAAATAGAGAAACCCACAACAGAGGTCACAAATTGGATTTCTTCAAATTTCATCAAAGTGTCTTCAACTTTTGAAACCACTGCATCGGTTCTTTGCAGCGAGGACGCCTCTGGAAGTTGGACATTAATAAAGTAGTAGCCCATATCTTCAACTGGAATAAAGCCCGCCGGTAGGTACTTCCCAATAACTGCGATACAGCCAGTAAGAATCAAGATAGATAAGAATCCCCTCTTTGTTCTTCGTGCAAAGACTTCAGTTAAGTTCATATAACTTTTTGAAGAGCGATCAAATGCCTTATTAAAAAGATGAAAGAAACCACCCAGAATACCTGAGTACTCCTTTTTCTCTTTTAATAAAAGAACACAAAGAGCAGGTGACAAAGTCAAGGCATTAACAGAGGAAATACAAACAGAGACAGCGATTGTGATTGCAAATTGCTGATATAATAATCCAGTAATACCGGCCATTCCAGCAACAGGAACAAAGACGGCCACAAGAACAAGGGTTGTGGCAATAACCGCACCAGTTACTTTTCTTATGGCCTCAGTCGTTGCCGTCTTAACGTCCATTCCATTTTCAATATTTACTTGTACAGCTTCAACCACAACAATAGCGTCATCGACAACAATTCCAATGGCCAAAACCAGGCCCAATAGTGACAAAGTATTTATTGAAAACCCTAAAAAAGGGAAGAAGATAAAGGCCCCTATAAGAGATATCGGTATCGCAATCGTCGGGATCAAGGATGCACGCCAGTCTTGAATAAAAATAAAGACGACAAAGATAACAAGAAGAAGAGCGACAACTAAAGTAATAACAATTTCTTTAATACCCGCCGTAATTGGTAGAGTTGAATCATATGAAACTTGATAAGACATCCCTGGAGGAAACTTCTTACTTAATTCATGAATCGTCTTTTTCACGTCGTTAGCTAATTCAACACCATTGGCGCCAGGGGCCTGATAAATTGCCACAAGAGCAGATGGGTCAGCATTGACACGAGCGAATGCTTCATAATTTTCGACCCCCAATTCAATACGGGCCACATCACTTAAAAAAACCTGTGATCCATTCTCATTTGTGCGAACAACAATTTCTCCAAACTCTTCTGGGGTCTGTAATCGATCTTGCATCTTTACACTATAGGTAAAGTCGGTTCCTTTCGGAGCTGGCTCAGCACCAAATTTTCCTCCGGGAACAATCACATTTTGCTCTCTAACAGCATTTAAAATCTCTGGAACAGTAAGGCCGTACTTTGCAAGTAATTCAGGTCTTATCCAAAATCGCATTGAATAATCACTGGAGCCGAGCATATCAACTCTACCGATTCCCTTAAGCCTTGCTAAGACATCTTTGATGTTGAGAATTCCATAATTTGAAAGAAACTCTCGGGAATAACGATTATTCTCACTTGTAAGCGTGATAAACATGAGCATCGTTGGTAGAGACTTTCTAGTATTCACCCCTAGCCTCTTTACTTCTTCAGGAAGTTTGGCCGTAGCAGAAGCAACCCGATTTTGGGTAAAGACTGTATTCATATCTGGATCAGATCCAACTTCAAATGATGTTGAAATATTAATCGTTCCATCATTTGCATTAGTGGATTTCATATAAAGCATATTATCAACACCGTTAATTTCCTGTTCTAATGGCGAAGCAACAGAACTTTCCATATTCATTGCATTTGCACCAGTGTAGGCCGTCGTGACAGAGACCACAGGAGGTGTGATATTGGGATATTGTTCAGTGGCCAAGTCAAGAATAGAGATTCCACCAAGAATGAGGGTAAAGAGAGAGATGACAAATGCAAAAATTGGTCGCCTAACAAAGAAGATATGCTTTTTATCATCATTATGATTCATAAGGTCTGTCCTAATTTTGCTTAAATTTAACGGATGCTTGCATAGGAGCAACAAGCATTCCGTCTCTTACCTTTTGGAGTCCTTCATAAACAATGGTATCCCCCTCATCGAGCCCATTTACGATGATCCAAAAACCATTTATTTTTCGTCCAACGGTTACATTTTTAATTTGAACTTTATTTTTCTTATCCACGACAGCAACTTGATAGATTCCCTGTAACTCCGTTACACACCTTTGTGGAACAAGAATTGCTTCATCTGACGTTGCTACTTTTGCACGTACGGTAGCAAATAGACCTGGCCTTAAGATTCCCTCAGGGTTTGGAAATGTTGATTGAATAAGAATTGTTCCAGTTGAAGGGTCCACATTACGATCAAGAAAATCGATTTTACCTTTATGAGGATACTCAACACCATTTGCTAAGATAAGTGTTAATTCAATATTTCTCGTACTCTGTGCACTGGCCTTATCTCGTCTAAGATGAATTACATCCAGATAAGTATTTTCAGAAATAAAAAATTCAACACGTACATTTTCAAGAGATGAAACAGTATTTAGGTCACTATTATTTGAGTTACTTCCAACTAAGTCTCCGACCTTAAAACGGGTCTTACCAATAACACCTTTAATTGGAGAATAAACTTTTGTGTAACCAAGACGAACCTTAACTGATTCAAGATTTGCTTCTTCGGCCTTTAGTGCCGATTTCGCAGCATTATAACTTGCAATGGCAGCGTCGAGATCGGATCTTGCAACGGCATTCTGCTGGGCAAGTGGACGAATTCTTCTTAGGTCATTTCTTGTTTTAACAACCTGGCTCTGTGCCTTTGCAACTCGTCCCATTTGCTCCTGAACAGCGGCCTGATAGCTATCGGACTCAATTTCATAAAGAAGCTGATCCTTTTCCACAAACATACCTTCACGAAACCTTAAGGATCTTATATACCCCTCAATACGAGCGCGAATAATAATATCCTTCTCACCATAGACTTGTCCGACAAAATTATTATAGAGAGATACTGTTTCAGGTTTAACAAGATAAACTTCAACCGTTGGAGGAGAAAAGCTCACCCTATCCTTCTGACATGAAGTCAGAATACTCAAGATGAAAAGAATTAATAATAATGTAAATGAATTGCTCACTTGATACCTCTTTTGGTTTCAAGTGAGCCTATCGATTATCTATGACTTTTTTTAAAGAGAGATTCGGATAAGAAATTCTTAATTAGATTAAAGAGTCTTTTACAATCTCTAAGATATCCTTAACTAATAAAGAATTCTTCTTCTCGACACGATAAACCAACGAGATTTGATCTTTAACAATTGGAGAATCATTTATAGGAACAAGGTTCTTATAATTAGAGGCCACTCGGCTTGGAAGAAGACCTATGCCTACTCCTTCGTGTGTAAGTTTTGCGATAACTTCCAAATTATCACTTTCAATATGACCATCAATAAAGATTGAGTCATCTTTTAACTTTCTAAGTAAGTCCTGACTTTGTGCCAGTTGAGGATTATATATTAACTTATTATTCTTTCTCTTTGGACGAGCTGATTCAAATAACTTAACTTCATCAACTCCCATTTCATTAATAATTAAATCTGGATGCTTAATTGGATTAACGACAATCCCAAAATCAACTTCAAAATTGATTACCTTACCAGCAATGACACGAGAAGAGTCATGAATGAGATTGAAATTTAAACGTGGAAATTTCTCATAAATTAAAGGTAGTACATTTGGGAGAGAGTAAATTGCAACAGAAGGGTGAATTCCAACTTTAAACTCACCAACAATATCTCCTCCCTCTTGATTAAAGATATTCTTAGCATCTTGCCAGTCTTGTAAAAGCTTATTGGCACGATGATGAAACTCTTCTCCAAACTTTGTATGTTCAATACCACTTTTTAGACGAATAAAAACAGGTGCCCCCAATTCTTCCTCTAGGCGCTTTATTGAATAACTTAGGGCCGGCTGAGTTAAGCCTAGCTGCTCAGAAGCTCGCGTTACATTCTTTAACTCTGAAACCACAATAAAATTTCTCAAATCATCTAATTTTAATGACATCTCACACCTACTTTATAATTTCATTAATGAGTTTCTGATAATCCATTCCAGCAAGCTTTGCGGCCATAGCAAATTCATCTTTACTGGCCACATTAGGATTCGGATTGGCCTCAATAATATAAGGCTCTCCCTCCGGACAAACTCTTAAGTCAAGACGAGCATATCCCGTCAGTTCCAAAACTTTATAAGTTCTCTTACATATTTTTATAATTTTATCTTCTAACTCTTTCGTAATTTTCGCCAGGCCAGTTTCGATCCCTTTTTCTTGACGATATTTTATGCTCCACTTTGCTTTTTCAGAGTAGAGCTGGGCCAGTGGATTTTCGATATTATTAAAAGAGAGTTCCAAAACCGGCAGGACTTTCAACCTCTTTGTTCCCATAACTCCAACAAAGAATTCACGTCCTTCAATAAATTCCTCAACGATCACATCTTCATCGTACTTATCCATGAGATAAATAATTCTTTCAATTGCCTTCTCCGGTGTTTTAACGATTGAAGCAGAACTAATTCCCAGTGAAGCATCCTGATAAAGACATTTTACAATAAGTGGAAATTTCAACTTCTTGGATATCTTCGTCACCTTGGCCTTAGATCGACTTGTAAAAACCTGAAAGCCTGGAGTTTTAATTCGGTGATAAGAGAGAAGTTTCTTTGCTAGGGCCTTATCTCTAGCAATCATCAATCCTCGTGGATTGGCCCCTGTGTACTTAACTTTTAGTAATTCTAGATATGAAACGACATTTTGATCTAATAGGACCTTGCCATCAAACTCTTCTAAAAGATTGAAAACAATATGTGGCCTGAATTCATCAATGGCCTCTCTTAATGGCAAAAGGTCTGAATAGACACCGACAACTTTAACCTCATGACCAAGCTCATTAAGTGTTGATATAACATTGTATTCCGTTATCCACGGCTTAAATTCAAATTCTTCTTTTTGCTTATCTTCTTTAGAAATATTCGCAGGCGGGATGAGGTCCGAATGAACAAGAACTAAGACCTTTTTCTTTCTTTTATTGCTTCTTACTTTTTGGCTCACATGACTATCCTGTCACGCCCCTCTTTAAAATATTTATCAGCATGTGATAGAACAATTTCCTGTACAGTTTGAGGGCCGCACTTTTCTGGAATCATAAGTTTCTTCTTATTTGAGATATCTTCCAGATCATTTACAACAGATTCTATTTTATATTGATATTCTTTTGTCAGCAAGGAGATATCCCTCACTAGATCCTTTCTCAAGCTACCTATGAGCTTATCGAGTTCAACACCGGTAGTCTCATTCCGGCTAAGATATTGTTGAATATGTTGGATACTTCGTCGTGCCTGCGAACTCTTACGAAGTTTTCTTCTTTTTTGGAGTAGATACTCTCTTACAGTTAATTCACTTTCATCGATGCTATCGATTTCTTTATAACAAATAACATTAGGTTTCTTATTGCTTAATGATTTCATCAACTGATCAATATATTTTAATTTTCTAAGTGCTGGCCAATTTTCATAAACACGCTTCCAGTTTGAACGCGGTGTAAGCCATACTGAGAATGTCTCAGCAAAGTCTTCTTCTGGGTGCGCTTGCGCGTAATTGTCCTCTAGATGATAGACATACTTTTTAGAGAACTTCTTTGGCCCATATGAAGAAGGATAAGATTTATCGTGATCACCAAATATGGTTTTACGTTTCTTTTCATCTTTTAGAAAATAGGCATTATCCATAACGTGGCCACACTCATGTCTCATGAGCTTCATAAACCAGTCATGACCTTCACCTTCGCAAATTCCAGTGAATTCTTTTTCTAGCTCGATTAGTTTTGGATGCATTAATGAGAAAGGAATAGCAATTCCAGAAATTGCTTCAGGACAGAACCACTCATCACTTAGCCAAACCTTTGGCCTTACAAGTAGCTTCTTAGCGTCTAACTCACGTACTAGCTGATCAAGGCAAGGAGCAAACTTACTTTTTTCAAAGCAAATATCCAGCTCCCACAATTGAGCATTGAGAATGTCTTCACGACACGCATGTTCCAAATTCAATTTAATCATATCAATCTCTTCAAAGTAGAGGCGATTATAGCTCTAACTGGAAGAAATTAAAGAGATAATGAGGACCTATGAATTATTTATCGACTCATAAGTCGTTAATGCAAACCTGGCCATTGCGATTGATCTTAATCTTAAAATCAACACCTTTAATTTTTGCACGGATATGGGATAAGTGAGTATTGATTGTCTTATTTGTAACGACAACTGGGCCCCACGTCCCTAGTACCAACTCCTCAAGAGTGTAGATACGTCTTTGGCTAGAAATTAAAAAGTTTAGAACTTTAAATTCCGTCTTTGTTAATGAGATTTCCTCTTCATTGACAAAGACCGCCTGCGTGTTGGTGTTGATTCGCAAATTACGAAATCCAATCCACTCATTTTGAAAAATAAATGACATTTTTTTCTCTCCTCCCCCCTTAATTAACTAGATTAAGTGGAAGTAAGATATTTCTCAAGTAGTAAAATCAATAAGTTACGAATCTTATCGCCGCTAACAAAAATAAGTTTATTTAGGCTAACAATTACGGTTATTTGACGCATTTTTCTTTAGAGGTCGTGCAAACAAATCTGATTATTGCGATTAATACGTATTCTAAAGTCAACGCCTTTTGTTTTATGTCTTAAGTGAGTCAGGTGAGTATTGACAGTTTTATTTGCCACTTCTACATCTCCCCAAATATATTCAACTAGTTGCTCCCGTGGGTAGATCCTTTTTCCACCATTTAGCAGAAAGTAGAGAATTTTATACTCTGTCTTAGTTAATTCGACCTTGCGCTCATCAACAAATGCGATTCGCTTTTCTGGATCGAGAGATAAGTTTCGAAAGCTTAGCTGCTTTTCTACTTGGGCCTTGTCATTGTCAAAAGCGTGCATAATTATTCTCCTCTAAAGCTATACTTGAGAGAAGTTTATTCCATTGAACAAGTCCATGCTTTTGAGGTAAAAAAAGACACGTAAAGAATATTCAGTTATTAATTATTATTAATCAAAAGATAAGAGTTATTCATGAAAAATAAGAAGGCACTCTTTTGGAGTGGAGGCTTAAGCTCTCTAAGTTGCTTAAAACATTTAATAAAAGATGGTTATCCTAAGAGTGAAATCGTTCTCATTACTCTACTTTCAAAAGAGGGTAACGAAGTTGGTCATACCGGAATCCCTGAGGAGATCATTTCCCTTCAGGCCAGATATATGGGAATGAAGCTCGTTAGATTGTATAACGATGAAATGAGTAACAAGGTCATAAAGAAACTAAGTGAACAAGGTTATGAGTTCTATAGTGGCCAAAGAAATGAAGAATTCACAAAACAATCGATTTTAGCAGATATCAATATTAATACTCCTTTTATGGGCCTTGCTTATACAAAATTCCTCGAAGACCAAAACAATCGTACCATACTTACAAGTGTCGATCGTGAAGACCATCAACGCTTCCTAGGAAAAGAGCTTAAGGATATTGATATAGACTTTAATGAGATGGATATTGATACATTTGTTATCTTTGATCCCCTTATGCGAATTCGAATTCCATTTTCAAAAAATATCATTGTGGAAAGGGATAATCATTTTATCTGTAAAATAAGAAATGTCTGATGCCATAGCATCAACGTGAACCTTGAGGTTTCTTTAACATTAACTCCATACTTGCTTGCCCCTTCGACAATATAATCATTAGTGATCATATTTGGAGGTTGTATGAAGAATAAAAAGAAATTCTTATTTGTAGGTGCGCGAATTCTCATGGGTGCGACCTTACTCTTGGCCGGTGTCACCCCAGGACTTGGCCTACTCACGGAATCTCAATTTACACCAGAAGCTTTGGCCTTTATCAATTCCCTTCAGGATACAGGTTATCTTTACTACATGATTAAAGCTCTTGAAATTGTCCTAGGAACGATGTTCTTACTTAATCTCTTCGTTCCACTAACGGCCGTAATAACCGCTCCCCTAGTTATTAATATTCTGTTCTTTGAGCTCTTTCTTTGTAACTCGTATCTGATTGCACCAATTATCCTTATTGCGTGCGAGTTTATGGTTTACCGAGAGCACCGTAAGTTATTTAATTGGCTCTTTAAGTATCAAGTCCACACCCATACAAATGATCTCGATGCACCTGATATGATCATTCTCTCAGACTTAAAGGAGAAGGATCCTAAAATGTATAAGAGTGTCGTCGATTCGCAGTACTATCACAATATTTAAGACTTAATTCGATTGGGCCTATTATCTGTTTATTGACAGATAATGGGCTTCTTGTAACTATCTTTGCTAGTAAATACAGCATAAAAGGTGAACTCTGTGAAATTCAGAGACTGTCCCGCAACGGTTAGAGTCCGAGCCCTTCAATATTTCTATGTCTCGGAGGAAGATCATAAAAACACTATTTTATTACGCCACTGCATTTTTACCATTAACATCAATTGCTCAAATTACCATTAAGGCCACAAAGCTTGAAACGAGTTCAGAACGAGTAACGAGTGCCGTCACTGTTATCACTCGTGAAGAAATTGAAAATACTGATGCCACAACATTACAACAGCTACTACAAAGTAAGGCGAGCATCTTTATTGGTCAGACAGGCCAAATCGGAGCGGCTTCAAGTTTACGACTTCGCGGTTTACCGACAGGTTTTTCAAAGGTTCTCGTTGATAATATCGAGCTTACAGATCCAACTGATATCAATAACTCGTACCAAATAAACCACATCAACTTGGATAATATTGAAAGTATAGAGATCCTAAAAGGTAGTCAGTCAATTCTATACGGCTCAAATGCAATTGGTGGTGTTTTAAAAATCAATACAAAAAAAGGTATTAAGAGCTCAAGAGTTAGTGCAGAGTATGGGAGTTATAATACGGCAAAGGTTGCGGCCCAGACGAGCGGACACATGGAAAGATTAAGTTACGGATTTAATTTTTCGTACTTACAATCTGACGGATACTCTTCAGTTAATGAAGATAGACTAACAAATGCAGAAGCTGACTCTTATAAGAATCTTAGCTTCTCTTTGAATACAAGCTACCTCATTAACAACCAACTTGAGTTAAACTACCAAGCTCAATTTATCGACTCAGAAATTGAAATTGATGGATTCAACTTTGCACCTCCATTTAATCCAATTGATGTCGCAGACAATGATTTAAATAAGTACAATCAGTACAATAACTTCCTTAGTCTTAACTATAATAGTGCAGATGAAAGGTTTACTCTTACTCCTAGTATTAGGTACTCAACAATTAGAAGAGAAGATCCTCAGGGCTTCACTCCTCTATTTCGTGGGGAAGAAACAGATTTAAAACTTGATGCTACTTATGAGTTTTCAAAGAATTTAAATTCTTTCTATGGTGTTCAATACCTTAAGCAAGATGACCTGACTCTTGGTAACTATAGTGAATTATTCTCACTCTATACAACATTCAATTATGCATATAAAGATTGGTTTTCAGATATAGGGCTGCGTTTCGACAAATTCTCAACATTTAACTTAAATACTATTGCAAGCTTTGGTCTTGGTTATAACTTCACAAGAGAGCTCTCTCTTAAAGGTCATTTATCAAGTGGATACAAACTTCCAACGCTTTATCAAATCGCTAATCAACTTGAAATGCTTGACCCGACTGATAGTATTAATAGTGAACTAACTCTTTCGTATAAGAAAATTACTTATCAAGCAGAACTTACGATATTCAACTACGACCTAAAAAATCAAATCGACTACGATACGATTAACATGGGGTACTTAAATATTGCAAAGTCACAAATTCAAGGAATCGAGTTTAACTTCAACAAAGAATTTCAAAACTCATTTAGCATTGCAACCTCAGTAACAATTCAGAAGGCCACAAATAAAATTACTGACTCTGATCTTGCAAGAACACCAGAAGCACTGGCAAGCCTAGAGCTTGGCTATCAAATTAATGATAACCAGAGAATTTCAAATTGGTGGCAATACGTAGGAAAACGAGAGGACTTTGGAAGCATGCCTTCTTATGTGATTGGTAATATCAACTACGAATATCAAAATTTTAATTTCAAAATAATAAATATTCTCGATAAGGATTATGAGAATATTCGCTACTACGGGACAATGGCCCGTAGTTACTTCCTAGGCTACAAGCTCGACTTCTGATGATATTTCTTTACCATTGCAATTGCGATGGTAAAGAAAATTATTGATCCAATATTTAAGAAATAAAAGAAGTTAATCGCATTCTTTGCACCGTAGTTGTCTGCAATGGCACCAAATATAAAGTGCATAATCGCGATACTGACACCGATATAACTCATCGTTTGAGCAAGAACGACATGGTTCTTCTTTGGAAAGCTATTTGAAACCCAATCAACGATGACAGGAAAACAAAAGGACATAAATAAAGCGGTCATCGGATAGAATATATGATGAAATTGTCCTAAGCTAAAACAAATGAGACTTGTTACCAGTGAAATATAAATCAACCGATTCGACGATAACTTGATATTTAAGAAGGCAAACCCTAATCTCCCCAACATTAAGAATAGAAAGAAATAAGATAAGTAATTATTAGCGAAAATATCTGAATACTCATGGGCCTCCACCAAATAGAATTTTAATCGCGATGAAAGCATAATTTCAGAAGCAACATAGAACCCCGCAAATAGGCCAATCATAAGATTCATAAAGAAAGCATTAGGCATTGATCCATGATTTTCTTTTATTTCTTCATGGTGCGTATCATCCACAAAGAAAGAATAGATAAAAACTAAAGCACATGGAATGAGTAAGAACTTAAAGAAGTGAATCCAATCTGAATTTAAAAAGTAAAAGAGAGAAAGAATTTGAGGGGCCATTAATGAGGCCACTCCGTAGACACCATGGAGTCCTGATAAGTAGCGCCTCTTATGCTCGGCCGGCGCTCCATTATCAACCATGAAATTCATTGTAATTCCAGTAATCCCAAAACCAAATCCGGCCCAGGCACCGAAGAATAAACTCAAGTCAAAGTTGAGAAAGTCTCCACCAAGTCCAATTCCAAACGTCCCTATTCCCATCATGACCATGGCCATGCGAGTTGCCTTAACCGGGCCAAAACTTGGCAGCCAAAAAGATGTTGTCAGGTAAGCAATGAAAGAAGTGATCGACATCAAGGAAAAGATTAACGATCCCTTATCTGGTCTGATTTGAAAATATTGTAAAAGCTCAGGATAGACACTTCCGCGTCCATTATCAATAAGACTTAACGCCACAAGTGACAGATACCCTAGCGAGACATAACCAAAATTTTTCAAATCAACTTCCTTCTAATTCAAATTAAGCAATAAGTGTCTTATCTTTGAATAGAATCCAAAGTTGGTGAATTGCTCTTGTCGCAGCAAGGTGAAGCCTCTTTCTTGCAGTATTATTTGCAGGATAAAGGTCCTTATCGCAGTCTGGAATAATAACATAATCAAATTCAAGACCTCTAATTTGCTCAACAGTTGTCACATCAACACCTGGCCTTAGAGAGAAATTTTCATCAAGAACCAGTCGAATACTTCCAACTTCTTCAATTTCAGAATATAGCTCTCTTGCAATGCTTTCTTTTGAACAAATGATCGCAATTGATGCTTTCGGCTCACGATTCATTAGCTCAACTAGCGCGCTACTAATTAGCATCGAAGCATGCTCAAGATGTTGAACCGATGTTTCAATAATTGGTCCACCGTCTCTCTTCGACTCTGGAAGCTCTTTTGGCGCCAGAGGTCCAAGAACCTTGTGAGCGAAAGAAACAATTTCTTTTGGAGAACGATATGAAACATTAAGTTCTTCAACTTGCATATCATCCACATCAAGCTCAAGCGTATGACAAACGTCGTGCCATGAAGTGAACTCAAATGTGCTATCAATTTGTTGAACACTATCCCCTGCAATTGTGAAGTTTCCATCTTGATGTTTAATTTGACCAAGCATAACAAGCTCAGACTTAGATAGCTCTTGTGCCTCGTCTAAGAAAATATGACGATAAGACTTAAACTCACGGCCAAAGTATTTAAGGTGTCCAAATTGTTTTACAATAAGATAGTTAAATAATGGCAGGTCGTATTTATCAACAAATCCTGAAAGGTCTTGGCCCTGATTGGCATAATCAGAATCTTTATCTAGGCCTTGAATTTGTTTTGCCGTATAGAACTTTAAGTCATTTAACATGTGAGTCGTTACCATACGATTTGTCATCTCTGGTAGCTTCTCCATAAGCTTCGCATCAGAGAAAACATTTAAAAGCTCTTCTCTTACATTCTTGAAGCCATTTAAGATCTTCTTCACTTCAACTTTTAAAAGAGGATCACGTGTATTCTCATAAAGATTCTTAACACGTACATATAATGGACGAGTGCGATTCTTTGTAAAGAACTCAAGGTCTGTTCCCTTAAGTTTCTTTTCAATATTCAATTCTTTTACTGCCAAGTACTCATCAATCAATTCAAGAAGCTTAGGGTTTCTCTTAATTGTGGCAATTGAATCAAGTGGGTTGTCCTCAATCTTCTTAGGAACTGAGCGCATATTTTGGAAGACGATCTTTTTAATTAGATCATCAAGTGTTGAAACTCGAACTTTCTCAAGCTGTGATTCAACCAAGAGCTTCTTAGATAATTTAACAAGGCCGTTATTTGGAACGATAACCATAACCTCTTCTTGGCGAATTCCATCTTCACGACAAAGCTTTGCAATACGATAAAGAGCAACTGTCGTCTTACCAGAACCGGCCCCACCAGTGATAAGAAGCGGCTTCTTTGCACTTTGGTTAACAAGATCATACTGAGTCTTATCAAGTAGAGAAATAACTTCAGGGCCATCAAATCCAGTACGGCCACTACCAAGACTTTGGTTAGCGCTTCCTTCTCCACCAGCAAGCTTTTGTGCTGATTCATTTAGAGAGATCCACTCACTTTCTCTTAGGACGTTAGTATTACCTTCTCGGTCAATTCTTACCAGTTGTTTCTCTCTAACTGTTAGAATTGATTTCTCTAGAATATGACCTTCAATAATTCGATCATCTAAGTCGAAATCAAAGTCATCACCTTCGCCGTACTGGTAAAAGATACGTGCCATAGGAGATTTCTTCCAGTCGATGATTTTAAACTTTAATTCCTTATGTGAAAAAGGAGTGTGGCCAATGAGAAAATCCTTAAGTTTTCCATTTTGTTTAATTTTAAAATGGCCAAAGAATGGAGATTCAATATTAGGTAAACTTTGGTGTTGTTCATAGCGATCAGCGAGTTGATTTAGAAGGTTCATCTGCTGAATAATTCCAGGCAGATCATCTTCTTTACAGTTAAGAGATTCGTCTCTTAAGGCCCTAATATTGGCCGCAATATCGGCCAATGCCGCAGCATTTAAATCTGGAACTCTATCAATTAAATCAACGGTTTGCGCAAGAAAATCATTAATTTTTTGGATATATTTTTGATTTACTAATTCACTCATTCTTTATTTGCCTTTAATCATCTAGCTTGTTAGTGTTGAACTTTATTTACTATATTAATAATCAACAATTAGAGGGCCCTATTATGCCAAAAGTTATCGGATTTCACTACACATTAACGAACTCAAAGAACGAAGTTTTAGACAATTCTGCTGAACATGGTCCACTAGTTTTCTTAGAAGGTGTTGGTCAAATCATTCCAGGTCTAGAAAAAGAGATCGTCGCAATGAATATTGGTGATAAGAAAGTTATCAATGTACCAGCTGCTGACGCATACGGTAACAAAAATGATGAATTAGTAATCACTGTTCAACGCTCACAATTTCCAGAAGATGCACAATTAAATATCGGTGACGTATTTCAAGTTAACCAAGATCAAGGTCTTCCTCCATTTGCAGTTATTGCAATTGAAGGCGATGAAGTTACTTTAGATGGTAACCACCCTCTTGCAGGTGAAGATCTAAACTTTGATATCGAAATCACTGAAGTAAGAGAAGCGACTGAAACAGAAGTTGCCCATGGTCACGCTCATGGACAAGGTGGATGTGGTCACTAATCAATCTTTACCTTTCTTAAGTTAAAAGATCGCATAGATCCTTACTAAAATTAATTTATCGATTATTGATTTGAGTGAGGATTCTATGTGGGGTTTAAATTTAAGAAAGTCTCTCGCGTTTTCTCTATGTGCGAGTTCATTTCTTTATTCTAATTCAATTTCAGCAAAGAACCTCGGTGACAATTTTGAGCTATACGGAAAAATTTCAATGGCGGCCATTGGCCAAGCCGGAGCTCAATCATTAAATAATAACTCTTCTCGATTTGGGTTTAAATATAAGAGAGATGACCTACTCGAGAAGTTCACCACTGGTCTTCGTGCTGAGTTTGGAATCAATACCAGCAATACGAGCCAAAATATACAGAGTATCCCGAACACAACGGGACGATTTCAAGTAGACAATACTAGCGACCGGCCCTTCTCAACGAGGCTTGCTTATCTTTGGATAGAGAGAGGAGATTTTAATGCAACTCTTGGGAAGAACTGGTCTGTCTGGTATGACGTTACAGAAATGACTGACATTTTTATGGTTACGGGAGCCTTCGCCTCCTCTACCTACACGGCCAACAGTGAAGTCATTGGGACATCACGCGGTGTCGATCTTTTAGAGGCCCGCTACAAACTTGGTGACTTTCACTTTGGTGCACAGACAAAATTTACCGGTGATGAAACCGCTGACTACGACTCTGATGGAGATGGTATTGACGATGCTGTCCTTACCCTTGAGCACTCGATTGCTGCTTCTCTTCGCTATATCAAAAAGAATTTTAAAATTGGTCTCGCTGCCATAAACCTCAATTCAAATAATAATGGAATTGAACATGCTAAGCTGTCGGTAACTGCTGGTGCTCAATACTATTTTGATCATCTCTTTCTTGCGGCAATTTACGGTGATACTAAAGATCTTGAACTCATTGATGGAAGATTTGTTACTTCTGAAAATATCGAGGCCATTCTTGGTTGGCGCTTTAATCTATATCACCAAGTTATGCTTGGTTATAATTGGCAAATTTCGGATGAAAAAGGACTCGATGATTATGAGATGTCTAAGATACTTGGTTCTTATATTTTCACTAACGGTCTTTATCAATTAGGAATGGAATTTGTTTTGGATGATAGCGTGGAAGCAAACGGAATGCGCCCAAAGAACCATCAGTTCATTTTAGGCGCGACCATGTATTTCTAATAATTTTCAGGTGGTACTTTTTTAAACATAAAGGCCGGTATTACACTTGAAACAAGAGTGTAGATAACAAGACCTGAAATAATCTCTAAAGGAACTTCAAAGCGCTCCCTAGCAATTTGGGCCATAACTAAACCAAAGATTAAAGTTGGTAGTAAAGAAACTGTAATCTCTTTGCGGTCTGGCCAGAAATCCTGCATGAAGAATTTCATATTTGAGTATGTGTTAAAAATTCTTAAAGGAATGAAAATTCCTAAGAAAGCTAGTCCAATATAAAGTCCGTCTAGTGTAAATAGATCTTGCGTAAAGCCAATACCGGCCTTAAAGAAATAAAATGGAATGAAGAAAGAGAAGAACATTTGTAAGTTCTTTAAAATTTCTTCTGACTTTTCTGACTTACCAAAGTGCTTAAATTCTGAAGCAATAAATCCAACAAGGAAAGCACCAACAAGATAGTAAGTTCCGATTTTCTTTGTGATCACTCCGCAGATAAGGGCCGTAAGAATTAAGAAACCAACTTCTGAATCCTTGGCATATGGAGCGATATATTTGAAAAATAATTTATAAGATAGAGGTAAGAAAATACTGAGGGCAACTAAAATAAGGGTAGAACTACCAAGGTTTACTAAACTCTCCGACTGAAGAGTAATAAATAGCAGTAAGATGGCAGAGATCTCCTTAGAAATTGCTTTTGAACGAATCCAATACTCTTGCCCTTCACTAAATCCATAATTCTTTAGAGAGTTTAAAATAAAACCAGTTGAAGGAGTCATAATCCCTAGAGCAATTAAAGTTGCTGCACGAAAGCCAATTGAGAAGAATAAGTGAATGATGAATGCCACAACGAGTGTTATCGACATTGTCTGTGCCACTCCTCCTAAAAGCTCCTTCCAATTTTGCTTAAGTTCTTCGAACTCAACTTCAAAACCTGCGAATAAGAATAAAGAAGTGATCCCTAGACGAGAAAGCATAAGAAGAAGGTCATCACCTTGAAACCAGCCAAGACCAAGCCCTGCTCCAATTCCTAAAAAGATTGATGAAATACCAATCGGAATTTGAAAGCGAAGTAAAAGTTTTGGAAGAATGAGAAGAATTGTGAACAGTAGTAAGTACTGCACTTCCGTATTCTGCAAGTTAATCATTATTGTCTCTCCATGTATTCAACGTATGAACCCGGGAAGATGCGAACTTCCCCCTTATCCACTTCATAAACATTTTCTGCTAATTCGCTCAGAAAGTGTCTATCGTGGGATACAAACATCACTGTTCCCTCATAACGTTTTAGTGCATCCAGTAGAACCTCTCTTGATTTAATATCAAGGTGGTTTGTCGGCTCATCTAGAACTAAGAAATTATTATTTTGTGAAAGGAGTACGGCCATCACAAGGCGAGACTTCTCCCCTCCAGATAGGTACTTAACCTTCTTATCAACGTCTTGGCCTCTGAATAAGAAGGCCGCAAGTAGGTTTCTAATATAGCCATCACTTGCTGTAGGAAGATCCTTTCTCACTTCATCAAAAACACTTGCTTCAGGGTTTAAAACCTCAAGTGAATACTGAGAGAAGTAACCGATCTTAATACTTGGGCCAATAGCAACGCTACCAGCAGTTGGCTCCGTATGAGCAGTAATACATTTTAAAAGTGTCGACTTACCGGCACCGTTAACTCCAACAACTGCAATTTTATTTGTTCTTTTAACTGTTGTTGATAGGCCATGAAAGACTTCATGTGCACTACCGTCAGATAGTGGCCATGATTTTGAAAGGTCTTTGATAATAACAACATCATCCCCACCTCTTGGAGGCGTTGGGAATTGAAAATTAATTGTTTCTTCTTCGGCCGGAACTTCAATACGATCAATCTTTTCTAGCTTCTTAACACGAGATTGAACTTGGGCCGCGTGTGAAGCACGTGCCTTAAATTTTGCAATAAACTCTTCTTCTTTTGCTAGCATATCAGCTTGGCGAGAAGCTTGAGCAATTAATTGTTCACGACGTAGGTCTCTTTCCTTCTCATAGAAGTCATAGTTTCCTGTATAAGTCGTGATCCTTTTATGAGCGATTTCAACAATCTTATTACAAACATTATTCATGAAATCACGATCGTGGGTTGTCATAAAGATCCCACCTTTGAAATTCTTTAACCACTCCTCAAGCCATAGGATAGATTCCATATCAAGATAGTTGGTTGGCTCATCCATTAAGATTAGTTCTGGATTGATAACGAGAACACGGGCAAGAGCAATACGCATCTTCCATCCACCAGAGAAGTCTTCGATCATCTTATTATGATCAACTGGCATAATCCCTAGACCAGTTAGCACTTCTTCTGCGCGTGTTTCGAGATCGTATCCACCACGCTTTTCAAACTCCGATTGAACATCACCCATTTTCATTAGGACATCATTCATTTCATCGTCGCTCATATTAGCGCAGTCTACTAGCTTTTCTTCATACTCTTTAAGCTTAACCCCAAGTTCAGAAATCTTTACGTCACCAGACATAACAACTTCTTTGGCCGTCTGACCTGCCATCTCCCCAACTTTTTGAGAGAAGTAGGCCCAGCGAAGCTTATCAGGAAAAGAGACTTGTCCCTCATCAGGCTTCTCTTCACCAATAATCATACGAAATAGAGTTGTTTTTCCTGCACCGTTTGGACCAACAAGCCCAACTTTTTCACCAGGATTTATTTGAAAGGTTCCGCCACTATATAGGGTTTCACTACTTTGAATTTTAGAAATATTGGAAACATTTAACATATGTGATAAATCCCACTCAACGTTTTGTATTTATTTAGCTATTTAATCTGAATATACGAATTAGTTCAGTCTAGCATGCCACTTCTAAATCTGTCTTTAATATTCGACACTTTTAACGCATTTAATCGTTTGGAAATCAGCTATTTGGCCTTATAATTTCGCTATGACTTTAGATAATATATTCGTCGACACACAGGGTGATATTAAGAAATCAGTATATGTAATACTTGTGCTGATTTTGTTTTATTTAACAAATCATATTTTCTCTTTCATCTTAAAGAAAACAAGCTCAATTAATATTGAAACCAAAAGACGATATGTTGTTAATACGAATATTTCTTTAACGATTATCTTCGTTTTTATAACGCTCTATATCTATTCAACTGAGCTAAAGAACCTCGCCTTCTCTCTTGCGGCCCTAATGGTAGCCATCGTCCTTATAACAAAGGAATTATCTCTAAATATCATGGGTGGTATTTATAAGACTTTCTCTGGTGGCTTTATTATCGGTGACACAATTGAAATCGAAGGAAAGCGTGGAAGTGTTATTGATCGCGACCTCTTTACAACAACGCTCTTAGAAGTTGGGCCAAATAAGACGTCTCACAATTATACGGGACGCTCAATAATTGTTCCCAATTCTATTTTTTTAACGAATCGAGTAACAAACGAGTCATTCCTAAAAAGTTTCGTTCTCCATACTTTTAAAGTGATCCTCTCTCCTGATTGTGACTGGGAAAAGGCGGAGAAAATTCTTCTTGAGAGATCCGAGTTCTACTGTTCCGAGTACTTTGAGCAGGCCCAAGTTGTGCTAAATAAGCTATTTACAAAGTCTCACTTAGAAACGCCGATCTTAAAGCCTCGTGTTCAAATCAACTTCACAAGCAAAGATGAAATTGAGCTAAATGTGCGAATTACGGCACCAGCAAGGACGAAAGGATCTGTTGAGCAGAAAATTCTTAAAGATTTCTTACGTGAGTTTTATAAGTAAGCATCTGGTGCCAAACTGTCTCTAGACGGTCTATTTCAATATAAGATATTTATCTTCTACAATTTCAGTAGGGAGAAATTATGACGAAGAATATCTTAAGATTGTTACTATTTGTGACTATTTCAATTACATGTATCCAGGCAAGTGGAGCTCCAACAGAGCTGGCCCCATTTGATCAAGCGGGCTCATACTTTGATGAAGACCAAGGTCTTATTATCGGCAGTGATGGACTAAAGTACTGGCACCAAACTAATAATACAATGAAGAATGAAAATGGTGTTATTTTCAAGTTCAGACTCTTCTCAATTAAGGCATCTGATGGAAAAAGATATAAGAAGGCCTCAAGATCTCATATCAAAGAGAACTGGGAACTCAAGCGCTATCCAGTAAAACTTAGTCAACGCATGCTTACAATCAGAGAAGATGCAGGAGTTGATTTTAAAGAGCTATCTAATGCTATTGAAAATGGTGATAGCATTTACCTTTCAAAGCAAGAAAGAGATTCTCTATCGGCTTACTTAAGGGTTAGACAACATGAGCAAGACAGCTGGGATGGAAGCTTTAGAACAAATCGTACAGGTCAAACAACTTGTACAACTGTTGGTATGAATACTGTTTGTACGACGACATCATATTAAAAAAATAGCCTTCGTAAGAAGGCCTTTTTTTATTTTTAATTTAAATCTTTATTTAACTTTTTGAATTCTTCACCAATTCGTATCTCAAGTTTCTTATCTGATTCATTGAACTCTTTTACGATTGCATCAGTCGTTGTTAAACGAAATGCAAAAACTGGAAGCTTATTGGCCTTATTATTCTTATACTCTTTATCCATTGTCTTCATATGCTTTAGACGATCATCAAGGAAGAATACTGCTTTATACTTCTTTTCAAGTCCTGGGCGGTTAATTAAGTGAGTCAGCATTTGTCCTTTATTAAGGCCAGAAGTCATAAAAACGCCATCAGCATAGCGTACTTCTCTTCCGTAAAGCTTCGTAATAAATGGAAGCCTTGGAGCATTGGCCTTCTTTAGATCAATTCCACTCTTATTAAGTTCACGAATTGTTGCAGGATAATTAACAGGTCCTCTTGAAGTAATTGAAGCGACGCCGTAGCCAGACTCTTGTAGTTTTTCAATTAGACTTGGAATTTCTTTTTCAACAAGAATCATATCAGAAATAAATGTTGCCTTATAAGAATAATCCAAAAGCCCACGAACAGACTTAGCAATACAGTGAACAGGACAACCCTTCTTTATTTGATCATTCTGCCAACCATACCATTGGTCACTTCCAAAACTCGTTTTAAATCTTAGAAGAGTGTTATCAATATCGTAAACAACAAGGACATCGCTTGTTTTAAGTTTATTCTTCTTCGTGTACTCAACGATCTTCTTGTAGAAATTCGTGTGGGAAGAGATCTCTTGATATGAAAGTGCGCTGAATGTGATCAGAATTGAAATAATTAACTTCATCTTGTCTCCTTTTCTTGACCAGCAAGCATACCAGTATCGGAGGCAAAATAAAAGCCTTCCATTACGGAAGGCTTTACGTGACTTTATATACAGAAAGTATGTTTATATTAAGTGATTAAGACGCCATATCGTCGTAGTCCATCCACGCATCATTTGGATCGAGGATTTCCATATCTTTATGTGGCATCTTCTTCTTATTAAGCATCTTCTCTTTCTTCTTCTGTACCTGCTTTTCAATCTTAGCAACAACAAGATCAATGGTCTTATATAGGCTATCAGAGTGAGCTTTTGCATGATAGTCAAACTTAGGTCCAATTACTTCGACCTCAGCGTAATGCTCGCGACCATCCCTTACTTCGCAACTCCATTTCAGATGAAGATTTCCATCAAGGTACTTGGCAATTTTAGCTGATTTCTCTTGGATTCTCTCATCAAGTGCTGGCGTGTGCTCAAGGTGTCTAAAACTTACTGTTACTTTCATAAAATACGTTCTCCTCTATGTGTATAGTATCTTGGGTAAACCTATCGGCAGTTTCTCCAAAATATCGAGCTATTTTACTTTTCTTTTTGATGACGACAAAATCCCAAGCATTTCTCTATACTTAGCGACTGTACGTCTCGCAACCTTCACATCTTCTTGGCTCAAAAGGTCGGCAATCTTTTGATCCGATAAAGGCTTCTTCTCATTTTCGTTATCGATAAGTTCCTTAATTTTTAGTTTAAGAACTTCACCTGCAACGTCGATTCCACCCTTGTCTCCACCAATTCCTGCATTGAAAAAATACTTTAATTCAAATAGGCCAATTGGTGTGTGCATATACTTATTTGAAGTAGCACGAGAAACTGTCGACTCGTGAACTCCCAGCTCATTAGCAACATCTTTAAGAACCATTGGTTTTAAAAACTTCGGTCCCTTTTTAAAAAACTGCTGCTGCTTTTTCACAATTGACTTTGCCACAAGATCAATTGTTCGCTGTCTCTTATTTATAGACTTTATTAGCCATAAAGCCGACTTAAGTTTTTCTTCTACAAATTCTTTAGCTTCTTTATTTTTCAGGGATTCTGCTTGATTAAGCATATCCTGATACATTTTAGAAATTCTTAATCTTGGTACACCATCGTCGTTAACCTGAACAACGAACTCTCCACCAACTTCAACAACAAAAACATCAGGAGTTACATAGTGAGTATCTCCACCACCAACAAGGCGACCAGGCTTTGGGTGAAAATTATGAAGCAGTTTAGCTGTTTCAATAATCTGCTCTTCCGACACTCCAGTGTCTGCAGTAATTTTTTTATAATCTCTATTTTTTAGATTTGTTAAATGGAAACGAATAATCTTTTCAAGTAGTGGTGAACGCTCTTCTGCAATTCTTGCTTGCGCAAGAAGACAGTCAACTAAGTCTTGAGCACCACAACCAACTGGATCGAGACGTTGAACAACTTCTAAAATATGAAGAGAGTGTTCACGATCAAGATTCCCTTTTTCAATAAGCTCATCAAATGCACATGAAAGGTAGCCATCATCATTGATATTTCCAATGATCTCAATAGCAAAATCAATCTCTTGATCATCAAGATTTTCCATACGAAGTTGCCACTCGAGGTGTTCTGCAAGAGATTCACTCTTAGAAACCATATTCTCGTAATTAGGCATATCATCAGGACTTAGAGAAGGTGCGGCCATATTTGGCTCATAAGTTGTCGAGTTATAACTATCGACATACTTTTGCCAATCCATATCGTCGCCACTACTCATCATGGCCTCTTCTTTAAAATCGTCGGCCTTGGCTTCTTTTGTTTGATTTTCTAATTTATCAAGTTTGTAATCACTTTCACCAGGTGAGAACTCTTCCAGCATTGGGTTTTCAACCATCTCCTTAGCGATAACATCTGTCATTTCTAAATGGCTTAATGTCAGTAGTTTAATCGCCTGCTGAAGCTGCGGCGTCATCACGAGCTGTTGAGTTTGACTGAGATTCTGCGAAAGTTTTGTGGCCATATTGGTTCCTTATTTCTTAGTAACCAGACCAGCTTATTTGCTTAGGTCTAGCTACATTCTAAATTCTTCACCAAGATAGAACTTCCTTGCTCTTTCGTTGTTTACAATTTCATCCGGTGTCCCACTTACAAGTAATTCTCCACTACTCATAATAAACGCTCGATCAACTACTCCTAATGTTTCCCTTACGTTGTGGTCGGTGATCAAGACACCGATATTCCTTCTCTTTAGGCTGTTAATAACACTTTGAATGTCATTAACTGCTAATGGGTCAACTCCAGCAAAAGGCTCATCGAGAAGAACAAACTTAGGCTCAAGTGCCAGTGTTCGTGCAATCTCAACTCTTCTTCTTTCACCACCGGAAAGAGCTGAACCAAGAGATTTTCTAATATGTCCAAGTCCAAAATCTGCTATCAAGTTATCAAGAAGTGTCTTCTTCTTGGCCCTTGGTAAGTCTCGGTTTTCTAGAACCGAAAAGATATTGGCCTCAACCGTTAAATCTCTAAAGATGCTGGCCTCTTGTGGAAGATAGCCGACACCCTTTAATGCCCTAATATGAATTGGTTGTTCAGTTAAGTCTTCGCCAGATAAATCAATTTTTCCTTCATCTGCCTTAACCAGCCCTACCATCATATAAAACGATGTTGTTTTACCTGCACCGTTTGGGCCGAGTAGTCCTACAACTTCTCCTTGCTTAACATCGATGCTTACGCCTTTAACGACTTCTCTGCCGCCATAGACTTTCTTTAAACCATGAGCTGATAATTGTGCGATTTCTTCAACCATGCTGCTATTACCTTATTTTAAAGTTCGTATTAGCATCATCAACTTCTATGGTCTCGATGTCACGCCTAAGAACAATTGTGTTTCCTTTTAAAACGTCTTTCTTTTGATAAACCCTTGGAAGGCCAAGCAGAACGATTTTATCCTCTGCCATATACCCTTCAAGCCTCTCACTGAAAGCCTTTCTTTTAAAAGGAATTTGTCCCTTAGGAGAAACAGTTTCCTCAATGACCACATCGTCATAAAGTGCATAATACTTGAGTTTTTTATTGTAGTTATCTAGATAGATTTCGCCATTTCGGGCACTTGCAAGTAGTTGAGATTTCTGAAATTTTACATTTCCACTCATGTTGGCATTGCGATTGCTCTTATCAACAACAATTGAGTCAGCAAAAAACTTAACTGAGTCCTCATAGGCCCTCACTCTCTGCACTCTTCCCTCAACATTTCCATCGTAGGTTCCAACCTCAGATACAAGGTTGTAGCTTAGCTCGTCTGCATTAACTGCAACTTCATAAGCAGAGTCAAAGTCTTTTGAAATTGACTGGGCCTTACCACGAAAATTTACGATTTGAGAATTGTCCGAGTAATTCATGCTTTCAGACTTGATGCTCATATTGCGATTTCTAAGAACCACCTTCCCTCTTAGCGAAAGGTATTTTTCTTTTGCATTTAAAACACCAGTGTAAGCATCGTAGTACATTGGATCAGCTTGGTGGTCATTAATAAGGACACCATTCGGCTCTGTAAGGATGAGCACGTCTGTTGTTAAGTTTTGTGAAACCTCTGCGGCCTCTAAATGGTAGCGCGCATCTTTGTCTGTCATCTTAAAATACTTCACATTCTTAAAATACGAGTAGATATCTTGGTTCAAAAGATCCGTCATCGACTGGTCGAATTCATTTTCTTCGTAACGACTAAAGAGACCAAAAAATGTAGATGAGACGATGCCAATGAGAAATAACCAAATTGACAGATGTTGTCCAACGCTTAGCAAAAAGAGCTTCCTTCAGTTTATGTAAATAATCAGCTATTTACGTCCTTCTATTTTACGACAAATAAGTGCGTCATGCCAATTGTAAGTATTGAAGTCTTTTCCATCGGTGGCGCATTTGGTAGAGTTAATCGCTCAAGAATACACAACACTTAAGGGAATCAATAACATGACTTTAGAGATTGAAAAAATCGTTGCCGAAGGCGTTAAGCTTACACCAATGATGACCCAATATCACGAGATAAAAGTTCAGTATCGTCACCACATGCTGATGTTTCGCATGGGCGACTTTTACGAAGTTTTCTTTGAAGATGCCATTAATGCTTCAAAGATTTTAAATATTGCCCTCACTCACAGAGGAAAGCTTGGTGATCACAAAATCCCAATGGCCGGAATTCCACACCATGCTGCTGCAACTTATATCGATCGCTTCTCAAGTGAAGGCCTCAAAGTTGCTATCTGTGAACAAGTTGAAAATCCTAAAGAAGCAAAAGGAATCGTAAAGAGAGCGGTAACTCAAGTTGTCTCTCCAGGAATGCCATACGATCTTGATAAGACCGATTCAAAAGAAGACCAATTCATTATCGCGTGTAATGAAGTAAACGGCCATTTTGAAATCGTTGCCATTGATTTCACAACAGGATTTTTCAAAGGCTTCATTCTTGATAGCTTTGAAGACTTCATTGAAAAGATTCGTGTTCTTCACCCTAAAGAGTTCATTACTTACTTAGGCCAGTGGGACAAGTATGAAAGTGTTGCAACTCTTAATGAGCACAATGGAACACTTGTAACTCACCTTTCTGAAGAGTATTTTGATGAGAAGTATTCAAGTGTTTATCTTGAAAAGCTAATTCCAACTTATAAGCGTGATCAACTCTTAAAAGAGAATGAAACAGTTCTTAGTCCAATTGGTGCGCTTTCATATTATATTTGTTCAACTCAAAATCACGAAGAGTTCACTCACCTTCATGCTTTCAGTCTCTCTGATCGCACAGGTGCGATGAAAGTTACAATCCCAACTCTTACTGGACTTGAAATTCTTCCAAAGTCACGTGAGACATATAAAGATTCACTTCTTGGTTTCATGGACAAGACAAAGACATCAATGGGTTCTCGAAAACTTAAAACAGTTTTTACGAGTCCATTAACAGATAAGAAAGAGATCACAAATCGTCTTGATACAATTGAATTCTTTTTAAAGAATGATGATCTTTTACAAGACACTCGTGAAGCACTTAATAATGTTCGTGACCTTGAAAGAATTCTAGCAAAGGCCGCAACAAATCGTGCTAATGCAGGAGACCTTCTTAATATTGCAAGTGCCGTTGATGTTTTTGAAGAGTTAGTAAACTCTCTTCATAAACTTCCAACAAATGTATTCACAGACCTAGAAGAAAACGCAAAGAAAGAGCTCTTCTCTCTACGTGATGAAATTAAGAAAACAATTAATGACGAAATCGGTGCCAACCTTGATAAAGGAAACTTAATCAAAGAAGGTGCAAATGAAACTCGTGACCATCTTGCTAAGATGTCACAAAATACGGCACAGGCCCTAGTTGAACTGGAAAATCGCTACCGCGAAGAAACGGGGATTCAAAAGCTTCGTATTAAATCAAATAACGTAGCTGGCTACTTTATTGAAGTTTCAAAAACTCATACTGATAAGGTTCCTGAAAACTTTATCCGCAGACAAACTCTTGTAAACTCTGAAAGATACGCGACAGAAGAGCTAACTCAATTTGAAAAAGAAGTTGTTGTTGCTCGTGAAAAGCTTGAAAAACTGGAAAGAGAAATCTTTAAAAGTCTTATCAAGCAAATCACAAATCTTAGCCTGGCCATTCAAACACTGGCCAATATCTTATCGGCAACAGATACTCTACAGTCTCTAGCTTGGATTGCTCGTAACGAAGAGTTCTCAAGACCTACAATTTCAGATAAGTCTCGTGACATGGATATTCGAGGTGCATGGCACCCACTAATTAAAGCGGCCATTAAGGATCAGTTTATTCCACACGACTTAAAACTTAATGATGAAACATACTTTGGTCTTATCACAGGTCCCAACATGGCCGGTAAGACAACAGTTATGCGCGAGATTGCCATTATCCAACTTTTAACTCAGATTGGTTCATACGTTCCTGCGGATAATGCTAAAGTTAGCATTTGCGACTTCCTCTTTAGTCGTCTTGGTGCAAGTGATGATATCTTAAAAGGTCAATCGACTTTCATGGTTGAGATGGCCGAGACAGCAGAGATCTTAAGACACGCGACTGATAAGTCTCTTATCATTCTTGATGAGGTTGGACGTGGGACATCAACTTATGATGGCCTTTCAATCGCATGGGCACTCGTTGAGCACTTCATTGAAAATACAAAAGCACTTTGTCTCTTTGCAACTCACTACCATGAGTTAATTGATTTAGCGGATCGCTACCCTCAAGCAAAGAACCTGACGGTAGAAACACAGAACCATAGAGGTAATGTTAAATTCCTATACCGTCTTGTTGAGCAAGCGGCATCACAATCATTTGGTATCTACGTTGCCAAACTTGCAGGACTTCCTCCAACAGTTCTTAAGCGTTCACAATCAATTCTTAAGAGCATGGAAAAGGAATCAAGTGTGTCTCAAGCGTTACTTGATAGTGACCATAGTGAACAATTAGATTTCTTCAGTGTACAAACACCAGCAGAAATACCTGAGTACTTAAAACAAGTTGAAGATCACTTATCAAAAGTTGATATCAACAACTTAACTCCGATTCAGGCGCTAAATAAGCTCAATGAATTAGTTGACCAAATTACTTTAAACTAGAAATAATTTCCAAGGGCGCTTTCTTAAGCGCCTTTTTTTTACTCTCCTGCGTTCATACCGATAAATACTGTATGAGCACGAATAATAAGCTATCTGAAATTTACGATTACTATAAAAAGAGCAAAGCAGCTAAGAAGGTTCGACAAGACCGACTTAGAAAGAGATTCTATGCTTTCATTCTAGATATCTACATCGTCGTTTTCGCAAATAAGGCCCTAACTTTTATTTGGCTATCATTTGTAAATAATTTCATTTCAAATATTTCAACTTCACCAAAAGTTTCATCGATGGCCTTCCAAAGCCAAACGACGCAGCTATCACTTGCAATCATGTTCTTTAGCTACTTCTTCTTTTCTTACTATCTAGGAAATGGACAGACCCTAGGGAAAGCATTTTTCAAGTTAAAGGTTGTGAAGTCACACGATGTAACAGAGCCTCTAAGTGCTCTTGATTGCTTTGGCCGCTCTATTGGTTATGTTTTCGCTAACCTACTTTTCTTTCTACCACTTGTGATCAATTTCTTAAGACACGATCAGAAGGGTGTTCAAGACTTCATTTCACAAACTCATGTGATCAGCACAGAAGAGTTCGCTTATGCACTTGCTGAAATCCAAGCTGAAAGTGAGCCTGTCGAAGAAGTCGAACAAATCAGCCTATTCGGTTAGGGGCGTGCCCCTAAAGATCTAAAGATCAAGGTTGGCGAAGATTTCGCTGGCACGGCCCACAACTCGTGACTTTAGCTTTTCGTCACAGCTTGCAGGCTTACTTGAACGACTCCCCTCATTCTCTTTTTGATATGGCTTCATGACCGTTTTATTTGCGACCTTAGACTTGTTATAACCTTCACTACTTCCATTAAAGAGATCTCGCTGAGAACTATCATTTGAGTCCCATGGTCTTTTCACACAGGCCTTATGCTCACCTTTTTGGGTACGACGAGAACGCTCCTCTTTATGATCGAGAATAATCTCAAGCAAAGATTCATCAGAGTTTTCAATACGATTTTTAATCTTATTCTTTGTCGTTTTAATAAAAGTTTTTTCTAAACTAAGGGCCATAATATTCTATTTTATCTGCCCCTATGATTTCGTGCAACAAAGAACTTACTGGTCTCCGTAAAGGCTATTAATACTGGCCTTTAGCTTTTCCATACTCTTGGTTCTTAAAATTACTTCATCACTATTTAAGAGAACTTCAACTTCACGATCAACAGTCTTCCCACCTTTTCTCACAATATTATCAAGAACAGAAATACTACAACCATTTCTCCCCTCATTATAATTGTGTTTAACATTTGAGTTTTCTGTGCGCTCAGACATTTGAAGATTTCGATTGGTCTGTCTTTCAAGAATATATGCAATAGAAGCAGCATCACATAACTTCGCTAAATCAAGGCGAGAAACATCTTTGTAGCAATCATCCTGTACAAGCCCAAGAGAGATAAGCTCCTCTTTAGCAAAATTAGCAAGAAGCCCTTCTCTATGGGCAACTTCGAGATAATCCCTTGGATACATTCCATCTGCACAAACCGTATCAATACTTCCGCCTAGGGCCTGGTAATGAAGAAGGCTATTCATATTATTAAAAATGGTAGAACTTTTGAGCTCTTCCATCATCGCCTGCTGCTCATAAGAGCCAAACATATTACCTGAACTGGCGATTGCTGGATATGTCGAACTTATCGTTTCTTTCATATGATCAGTGTTGAGATAAACCCCTTTAGCAAATTCACATGCCAAATTATCTCCTAACCCATTTCGATAAGACTCTGCCACATCAATATGCTTTGATATTAAATCAGAAATTGGTGATGGCTTCCCTCCAAGTGATCTTGATAGAATCTCTTGTCTAATTAATTGCATGACCTTTGTATCATCAAGTCCCCCAGATTCGAGAGAAAGCTTTAATAATTTATAATAGTCGTCTGAAAGGTTCCCATTGTCATCCATACCGACATAACGAGGATATTGATTTGCTGCCTTTGCTAGCTTGGCCCCTTTGTAATTTTTTTTAAGATAACTAATTAGCCCATTCACATCACCTTCATAAGTAATGTAGGCTTTTGCTAACTCTAGGTCTTTATATGACTCATCATCAACAATATAGCCAGAAGCTTGGCTCGATCGAATTAGACGTTCGATAGCGGGATTAACTTTATAGAAACCAGTATTTGTTTCTACGTTATATTCATAATATGGAGCTGTGGAATTACTTATAATTTCAGTGACAATTTTCTCACGCTCACTACGACTTAACTCATTCTTTGGATCAACACTTGCAAAATAACTTTCTAAGTCCACTGTATCATTAGCCGGCTGAGATATATGATGCTGTAATTGATTTTTTGCAAATGCTGATGCAATCGCTTTTTCATCCGGCATCTCCAAATTAACACCATAATTCGTAAAGCTGCCCCCCATGCCTATTCCCATACCAGGATAGCCACCTCCAGAAGAGCTCATATTCTGATTCTGTTCTTGAACCATGACACATTCAATACATGCATCCATCTCGGCAATGTCTTCGAACTTGTCATCAATGGCAAAAGTAAAAAGAGAACAAAGTGATAATGTGGCGATTTTTAGTGCTTTCATGCTCTCCTATTCGGAAAGAGCAATTAGTACGCTTAAATAATTAATGAACTAAATAAAATTAGGAAGAAACTGTCAGAGCTAAGATAGCATCACAATTAAGGCCAAGCTAATAAAGGCCACAATATTGAGAATAACGCCAAAGCTAATCATACGGTTCATCGGAACGAGACCTGTTCCATAGACAATTGCATTTGGTGGTGTGGCAACTGGTAACATAAAGGCCATATTACAACTAAAGGCCACAACGAAGGCGGCAGTAATACTTGAGAAATTTGCTTGAGTTGCTGCTGCAATCAGAATTGGGACCAGAACATTGGCCGCGGCCGTATTGCTCACAAGCTCAGTAAGTAATATTGAAATTCCAACAACAAGAACAAGAAGAGCTGCAAAGCTCCAGTTACTAAAAATACTGATCAGGTTATTTGCCACAAAATCAGCAATTCCTGTTTTAAAAAGTGTCGTTCCTAGAGAGAGACCAGAAGCGAAGAGTAAAAGTGTTCCCCAATCAATCGTCTTAATATCGTCTTGATCCAATAATTTTGTACGACTATAAATTGGTGCCATAAAGAGTGTACAAGCAGCAATGATTGCAACCATTCCAGCTGTTAAATACTTTTGTACATAAATTGAAACGATATGCCCCTTACCTAATATGAGAGAGCATAAACTTGGAGCAAACCAAAAGAAAATCGTAATCGCAAAAATAACCATTAAGCGAATTTCGTTATTTGTAATTTTATTATTCTTTCCTAAGCTCATCATGAGATCATTCTTATCAACTTTCTTAATATCTTCAGTAATTTTTCTCTTTGCATAGAAGAATAAAATAATTGAAAAGAAGATTGTCAGGGGAAACCCAAACTTACACCAATCCCAAAAAGTTAAAACTTGATCTGTATGCTGCTCAAGTAGTCCCATTGTAATAAGGTTTGGAGGTGAACCAATTGGAGTGGCCATTCCACCAACCGATGCGGCATAAGCAACAATTAATAGAAAATACTGCTTTGTTGTTTCTTCTTTCACTTTAAAAGACTTAAGTAGCCCAAAACCGATTGGTAACATCATTGCAGTTGTAGCGGAGTTTGAAACCCACATCGAAAATAGACAAGTGACACCAATAACGACGGCCAGTGTGCGATTGAAGTCCCCGTCGATGAAGCGAGAGTTTAGAATCGTCACTGATAACTTTCGATCAAGGCCAAGCTTCTCCATGGCACGCGCTAAAAGAAAGCCTCCCATGAAGAGAAAAATGATCTGTGAACTGAAGCTACTAAAAGCTTCTTCAAAAGTAACCACACCAAAGAGAACAGTAAGTGCTACTCCCATCATGCCAGAGATAAAAAGTGGAGTACTTGAAAGGAGCCACTGAATAACCACGTAAGAGAATATCGCTAAAAACGTTTTAGCATTACTGTCGAGATTTAAATTCGAAGTATAGACAAAAAAGAAAGCGATGATGCCAAGAAATTGAAAGATTACTGACATTGTCGAGCTATGTTTCCACTCATGTAAGAATTCACGGTATAAGCTTTTAAACATAGATCAATATTCCAAAAAAAAGGCCCTCCTAACAAGAGGGCCTTCTGCAATTATTTTAAGAAACCAAAGTGTAATTCGTCAGTCTGCTCTTTTGCAGGTACTGATGGTGCATTCGACATCATATCACTTGCTGTCGTTGTTTTTGGGAAAGCGATAACGTCACGGATATTATCAGTTCCGGCCTTAACCATAGTGATACGGTCTAGACCTAGAGCAATCCCTCCGTGTGGAGGAGTTCCGTACTTAAGTGCATTTACGAAGAATCCAAATTGACTAGAAACTTCTTCTTCACTCATTCCAAGAACTTCAAACATTCTCTCTTGAACTGCACCGTTGTGAATTCTAATTGATCCACCACCTAGCTCGTATCCGTTACAAACAAGGTCGTAAGCTTGAGCAGGTAGGTCACGAAGAGTTTTATTATTTACATTAACTTCTTCATTCATGAATTTATCCATTTCACTGATCTTAGGAGAAGTGAATGGGTGGTGTTTTGCATAGAATCTTTCTTCATCTGTTTCAAAACATGGGAAGTCATTTACCCATAGGAATGCATAACCATCTTTAATAAGACCAAGTTCGCGTCCTAGGTGACGACGAAGAGCATCTGCACTATCGTGCACAATTCCCTCTTGGTCAGCGAAGAATAGCCATGTTCCGTTTGCAGCATCACCATCTAAGTCTGAAAGATTAGAAAGTGAAGCAAGAACATCATCAGTGATGAATTTTGAAATACCACCAGATGCTTTCCCCTCTTCAACTTTAAAGAAGGCCACACCTTTTCCACCATGTGGCTTAACCACATCAACAAATCCATCAAGGATCTTACGTGAGAAAGTTCCCATTGAAGCTGGTACGAACATCGTCTTAACCATGCCACCACTTTCAATAGCTGATTTGAAAACACCAAATTCAGTATCTTTGAAAAGCTCTGAAACAATATGTTGTTTTAGGCCAAAGCGAACATCTGGCTTATCTGAACCATAATCTCTCATGGCATCGTTATAGTGCATAACTGGAATTTCAAAGTCAGCACCAAGCTCAAAAATATTTCTCATAAGATCTGTTGCAAGGTTTTTCATATACTCTTCAGTAGCGAATGAAACCTCAATATCGATCTGAGTAAATTCTGGCTGACGATCAGCTCTTAAGTCCTCGTCACGGAAACACTTACAGATTTGGAAGTACTTATCAGTTCCACCAATCATAAGTAGCTGCTTAAGAGTTTGTGGCGACTGTGGAAGTGCGTAAACGTGACCTGGATGAACACGAGATGGAACAACATAGTCACGAGCACCTTCTGGTGTCGACTTATAAAGAATTGGCGTCTCAACTTCGATGAAGTCATTTGCGCTCATTGTATTTCTTACGTCTAGAGTGATTTTAGAGCGAAGCTTTAGAATATCTTGAAGCTTCTTTGTTCTAAGATCTAGGTAACGATACTTAAGTTTATTATCTTCTGTTGCTTCAGTAGCACCATATGGAAGAAATGGAATATTATTAATATCACACTCAGATAGAACTTCTAGCTCAGTTACATGAATTTCAACTTCACCAGTTGCCATATTCTTATTAAGTGCTTCTTCTGGACGTCCAGCAACAGTACCTACAACTTTGATTACTGATTCAAGATGGCATTTTTTAAGAAGATCAGCGTCGCCCTTGAAATTTGTGAAGTTAAGTTGAGTTACACCAAACTTATCTCGTAAATCGATAAAAGTTAGACCTCCAAGGTCACGGTTCTTATTTACCCAACCGCATAGTGTTACAACATTACCGATGTGCTCGGCCCTTAATTCTCCTAAATTGTGAGTTCTCATCAAACCCTTAATCTGTGACATGCTAATCCTCTTGATATATAGTTTTTTGGTATGAAATTTATAACAAATTCTTCACATATTCTCAGTACATTTTTTGTATTTCTATTCATAACGCTAGGCATACACACTCATGCTCAATTCATAAATCCAAAGTGGGCCGAGAAAATCATGATCACGCCAAAAATGAATGAGGTTAAAGTCTCTTGGGCGGTATCAGAAGAAGAAAAACAACAGGGCCTAAGTGGACTCAAGGCCAATAAAATGAAACAGAATGAAGGGCTCGTCTTTGTCTATCCGAAAGAGATGCCCCTAAAGTTTTGGATGCCTGATACTCACTTTGATCTCGATATTATTTTTTTAGATAAAAACTTTAAAGTAGTAGCGATTGAAACACTACCCCACTATCCAAGTCGCAATGAACCACAAAAGATTCCAACGACAAAGGTTTATCAGGGTCAATTTGTATTAGAACTGCATGCCGGAATGGCAAAGAAGTATGGAATTACCAAGGGCTCCCAACTTAAATGGAAGAAAGCCCTCGATCAGAAGTTTCAGAAGTCTCTGGGAATAAAATAAGATACTCATCACGAGCGATATACCCAAGGTGATCACGCACAAGCTTCTTCTTGTAGCGGTGATTATTTCTGATTAGATCCAGCTCTTTCATTAGGCCATCATTCTCTGCTTTAAGTAAAGTTACTTCATGGTAGGCCTGATCAAGTGTCGACTTCTTATCAAAGTACTCAATGACTCCACCCTGAGAAAAAACTAAACGCCCAAGTAGAAATAAGCAAAATCCCCAGCAAAGCTTCACACCCCAGTGTGTAAGCTCACCTTTCTTTTTAGACTTTGACTTTACTTTTCTCTTTGCGCTAACAGCTGTCTTTGCTTTAGCAATTGCTTTTGCAGGTGTTTGATCTGCATAATTAACAGTTGCCGGTGCAGTCGCCTTCTTTCTTAGAGGCGAAGACATTTCAATATTATCAGCTTGAGTAATTGGTTTTCTTGTTGGAGTCCCACTTGCAGAAGCAGAAGGAGTCGGAGTTGGTCTTGGCGCAGCTGCCGGCTTTGGAGCGGCACTTGCCTCTCGTTGAGCGCGTTGAGCACGAAGTTTTGCTAAAACAGAAGAGCCCGATTCACTAGATTCTCCCTCATCACGTGATGGAGCAGACATCGGTCTTGGTCTTGGACGAGCAGTTGCTGATGCACCAGGAGTTGGAGGTGGAGTTCCCATCGGTCTAGAAGTACTTCTAGAGGCCATCTTTGCACGATTTCTCTCAATCGCCTTTTGCATTGCTGCACTTCTTGAATTTTGCTCTGAACTACTATTAGTCTTCGATGCAGACCCTGACGCAGAAGGTCCACGATTTCTTCCTAGTGAAAACTGCAAACTTACATCCTGTTTTTTGCGAAGCATTCCTCATGAATACTTTTTTTCCCAATATCAATATTTTAATGCGTTTCAAAATTTCGCACAAGTAGTTTTCTCACGGAAAACTTATCGTGACAAAACGCACAAAGGCATTTCGGCCGTTTTAATGACGACTAAGACAGAAGATTCTGAGTTGTTGAATAATCGAAATTTGTATTTAAAGCTTCGACATGAAGCCAAAACTTTCTGATTGTTGCCAACTCAATTAGATATAATTTTAAAGTATCGTCTAGTCCCTTAAGAATTTGAGCATCGTTATCAAGCTCTCCTTCTTCAAAAACAAGTGACAATTCTTCAAAAACTCGGTGAAAGCGATCTTTTGGTTTTATAATAAAATGCTTTTCGGAGATGCTGAATTCTAAAAGATTCATCTTCTCTTCAATGGCCTTTTCCAGACGTGTAAATAGGATACTTGCAATACAAACATCACCAATTGGTCCTAATTTCAGTCTTTCTCCACTGCCCTCAAGCTTATGGCTTTTGAAGTTAATTCTAATCGCATCATCACTTCTTTGATACCACCAGCTAAAGCCAGGGTCAGAGATATTGCAAATGAGGTCTTCCTCTAAAGGAAAGCGCTTATTAAAAATTTGATCGTAAATAACTTGAGCAAGATCTAGGTTTGATATTTCATAGTAAAGAGTTGCGGCCACTTCACTCTCATCGATTCTAAGTGACTTTAGCGTTGTCAGATCACCAGAATTGGCCAACTCGAATGTTTCGCTAATATTATCCGAGATTACACCGCGAATAGAGAATGTTGAGCTACTCTTAACGATATTGTAAACGAAGCCAGAAGTTTGTGGATATTTTGCAATCGACTCTGATTCAGACTCTAAACTATCTGAGCCAAAAAGAAATTCATTTCGAAAATCTTCATCGGCCAAAAAAGTATCTTGTGTATTTAGGTTAAAAGTCTCTTGTGTAAGAAAATCAAACTCGTTGTGCACCAACCCCTCCATAGGCAATACATATGATTATAGTTTAATAACTTTTGATACGTATTGGCAAGAATTTGAAATTACAAAGAAACTAAAAAACTGCGACAAAAATCTTTAAAAATAAAATGACAATCATTGGAGAGATATCAAATGGAATATCCATTTCAGGTAACATGCGACGAACTGGCCCGCATGTGTAGTCTGAGAGTTGCTTAATTCTGATACAAATTGGATGTGACTTATATTGAGGAATATAAGAAATAATCACATCAATGATGAGAATAAAAATATAAATATCAATTAATGTTCGAATCAAAATAGAACCCCTTTGAACTGCTCAATAGGATATATAAGAAGCGAAAAAAGTTCAAGCGATGGTAAGGAAATAAAAGTGATACTATTTCACGATAGTGGCCGGAAGTACCTTCCCTAGCTTATTACAAGCGATTTCATATTTATTCTGACAAGATAGCTCAAGATACTTTTGCGCCTTTGCATGCTCCCCGTCATCCTGATAAATATCAGATAATAAGAAACAGGCCGGGGCATTATTCTCTTGTTCACAGACATATAAATAGAGGTCGCGTTTAAAGAAAACGTAGATGATGGCCATAACAAAGAACACAGAACCCATAAAGGCCCAATTCTTTTTGTAGCTTCTTCTAGAATGTATTACTTCTTGTTGCTCGCTCATTCAAATAAACTCATTTGTGAACCCATGACAATATCGTCAAAGGAGATACCCATAAATTTTAGCACATCAGTTGCCACTGGAGACAGTTGTTTGTCAATATAGTGCTGATAATCGATATCTTTTGGCGCAAAGTCCAGTGGAACTGGCCCATGCATTGTTATTAAGTAGTCGATTTTCCTGATATTCTTATCAGGCTCCTTTTCTTGTAACAACCTTGCGGCCTTCACATGAGGAGGGTTAGACTTTGTGTACTCACTAATATCTTTAGATAACCTCTTTGAATAAATCAATTCTTTATCAAATAGGCCATTTTTAAGATCATTTACATAATTCTTAATATATTCGTTTAAAGATTCTGCATTAAAAAAGCGCTTGTAGATTTCGTATTGAAAGCTCTTTGCGGCCTTAGTCCAATCAGAACGAACAAATTCCATGCCCGAAAAATATAATTCACCATTATCAAAAATTCCGGCATAGCGCTTCTTTGCCCCCATTTCAGAACTTCGTGATTCAGGAATAAAAAGCTTCTTAAAACATTTTTCATATTCCATCTCAAGGTGTGACTCGAGATCATAATCTCTTTCAATTAATTCTGTTAAATGAGTTGTTATTTTACGTGCTAGATCTGTACCCGCCTTATCCTTTTGAGAAGTCTCTAAGAATTTTAGCTTGATAAAGACAGAGTCAGTGTCACCATAAACAACTTCATAACCAAGTGAGCGGGCATAATTCATGGACTCATTTAAAAGCCACTGACCTGTTGAAGTTATCGAGGTTGCAAGGTCCGCATGATAGAAGCGACAGCCACCAGAGCCCATCACTCCGTAAAATGAATTCATTAGAATTTTTACGGCCTGTGATAAGTTCTTATCTTGTCTCGTTTTTGCAATTTCACGTTGCTTTAAAAGAAAGTCGATTTGTTCCGGAAGAATATGCTCCGTCTTAGAAAAGGCAACACCGTTTTTAAGAACTGTTGAATTCACATCACCTTTTAAACGAGAAAGAGGATCTATTTTAAAAGTTTTAATAATCGTTGGGTAGAGAGACTTAAAATCTAGAACCACAACGTTTTCATGTAACCCTTTAGTTCCCTCAATAACGAGCCCACCAAGAGATGCACTTTCTTTATCGATATCTAAAGTATTTCCAGCAATAAACCCTTTACGGTGAAGACGCGGTAAATAGATATGATCAAAGGCGCGTGTTGAGCCAGAGAGACGATCAATTAACATCCCACTAAGTTGTACGCGGCGATAAAGGTGATCAATAATTTCTAGCTTCTTATAAATATCAAGAACGAGAGTACAGTCGAGAATATTATATTTTGCAAGAGCATGCTTCTCTTCTAAAAAGCGTCTTGTGATCTCTTCAACCTTATCCATCCCTGTTTCAGTAATATCTTTATTCGCACCAAGGACAGCAGTAGCGACAGTATCGAGTTTAAAATTTTCAAATTGATAAAAAGCCGCCCTTAAAGTTGGTGGCCCATCGATGACTTGGCGACCAGCAATTGTTGAAAACCAACCGGCCCCCTTTCTTTCTCTCAAACGAACTTGAGAGCCATCGCGCCCAAGATTAAATTTAATACCAAATTGTTGGCACTTTCGTTCTAAGAATTTTAAGTCAAAACCAATAACGTGCCAGCCGACGATAAAGTCTGGATCATAATTAGGGAAATCGTTAATGAATGAAATCATTAATTCTTTTTCACTACGATAGAAAGTTGTTAACTCATCATTTGAGTACTGGCCACTTTCATCAACCATATAAACTTTTTTAATATCGCGATCACCTATTTGATGGATTGCAATGGAGTAGAGATCATTTCCCATACTCGTTTCAATATCTAAGGACATAATATTAAAATTAGGCGTTGGTTTTTGGGCGGACTCATGAATTCCCAAGGCCTTCATTTGTGGGTTATGAAAAACACGCATCTTGCCCATCACTTGAGCTTGCCCTTGAATAAGAACTTCACCATTAATGAATCTCTCCATCAAGAATCGTTCATTTGGCCTAACATCACTTTCATAGGTACGGATTCCATTTTTATGAAAGTGCTCTCTTGTATCCATGAGATCTTTATGACGATTAAAATAAATACCATCTAAGCTTCTGCCATTGAAAGCTTTTAGGTTTAACTTCTTTCTCTCACCTTGAAAGCTAAGATTTAAGTTAGCATCACTTTCAATAAAAAAGAGAGGACGCTCGTTTGAAATAATCACTTTAACAACATCTTCTGGCGTTTTAATCCAAAAGATAAGTTCCATATGATTGGCCTGATCAACAACTTGATCGTGAATGATAAAACCCTGTGTGCTTATGATATTCGTCATGGACAGAGCGTAGCTTATTTAGAGCAATTTGTTAAAGAGGATTTAGCCTTTTTTAGTATTTTCTTAAGTTTAGACATTGGCAAAAGCCCCGATATGCAGGGCATGACAATAACAATCGTATTCACAGTATTCAATTTAGTTTTTTTAGTGGATTTCTTTTCGGAAAAGGATGACAAGGGCAAGAAGTATCGCTTACTGAGCTATATGTTCTTTGGTGTCTTGGCACTCTTATCCATTCAAGTTTTCCAAAACCCTGTAATGACCGTGGTATTTACAGCACTTTCACTACTGTCCTTAGGATTCGCTCTATTAAATGAGTTCTTAAATCCCCCTAAGAATTCAAAAGAAAGAGTCTACAATGGCCTAGTGAATATGCTCTTACCAGTTGCGATTTACTTTATTGCCCTAAGATGGTTTCCCTCAGCTGGAAACTTCGTGGCAGCAGAAGGAGGACAGGATATTAATCGCAATATCTTCATTATCCAAACTCTTCTGGTTCTGGGTGTAGCTTTCAAGTATTCCCCTACCCTCATCTTTACCAAAAAAGCTACCAAAGAACTTAATGAAGATATCAAAACTATCAAGTTATAGTCCCTTCTGGGACTAGATCATGTGGCCATGATTACCCGATCTATGCTAGTGTGTAGGTACTTAAACGGAGATAATTATGGCCACTTTTAAATCAACAAAACACTTCTATGGTTTCCCATGTACACACCGTCAATGGAAAGCAGATTCACACTGTCGCTTCGTTCACGGATACTCTCGCTCATTTCATTTTGAATTTGAATGTTCTGAATTAACAAAAGAAATGTGGGTTATGGACTTCGGTGATCTTAAAGATGTAAAGGCCTGGCTTGATGATATGTTCGACCACACTTTTCTTGCATCACAAGATGATCCATTTATGGATGAATTTAAAAAACTTGATGAAGCAGGTGTCGTTCAACTTCGTGTTCTGCCAAATGCAGGAATGGAAGGAACGGCAGAATTCGTTTACGAAAAAATGTCTGAACTTATTAAGAAGAAAACTGACGGCCGTGTATGGATTTCTCGTCTTGAAGTAAAAGAGAACGAAAAGAACTCAGCAATTTATATTCCATAATTCTTATCGTGGGCCTGATATACTTAGCGATATTTAGGCCCATAACTTTCCCTAAGCAAATAATTCCATTTACATCAAATAAACACTGAATAAATTAAGAAAATTTAAGTCAATTTCGATGAGTTAAAGACTTGAATAGTATTGTATTGAGTAATATAAATTTATCTTAATACTTGACCAAAAAGAAAGTCTAAAAAGGATGTCACATGAAAATAGCGCCACTAAACTCTTGGATTAAAATTGATGAAAAGCCTCTTGTTATCGCTGGACCGTGTTCAGCAGAAAGTGAAGAGCAAGTTTATCAGATTGCAAAAGAGCTAGTTGAAAATGGTAAAGTGGACGCCTTTCGTGCAGGTATCTGGAAGCCAAGAACTCGCCCAAATACATTTGAAGGTGTAGGACTAGTTGGCCTTCCTTGGATGGAACAAGTTAGAAAAGATTTTAATATTCCTATTACAACAGAAGTTGCTAATGCTTCTCACGTTGAATTAGCTCTTAAGCACAATGTTGATATTCTTTGGATTGGAGCACGTACGACGGTTTCACCTTTTGCTGTTCAAGAAATCGCTGAGGCCCTTAAAGGTGTCGACATTCCAGTTATGGTAAAGAATCCTATCAACCTTGACCTTGCGCTTTGGATGGGTGCTATTGAAAGATTTTCAAATGTTGGCCTAGATAAACTTGCTGCAATTCACAGAGGTTTTTCAAGTGCAGAAAAGACAAAATACAGAAATAAACCATACTGGGCCATTCCAATCGAACTTAAAAGATTAATGCCAGATCTTCCAATTATCTGTGACCCTTCACACATTGCCGGTAACAGAAATCTTATTGGAGAGGTTTGTCAGAAGGCCATGGATATGAATATGGACGGTGTGATGGTTGAAACTCATATCACTCCAGATAAAGCTTTAAGTGATGCCGCTCAACAGGTAACACCGAAGATGCTTCATGAAATTATCACTCACCTACAAGTTAGAGATGCCGTTGGACACAATGACGGATTTGAAGATGAGTTAAATAAACTTAGAAATAAAATCGATCAAATTGATAATGATATCCTTGAATTTATGCATATGCGTATGAATATCGTTAAGCAAATTGGAGCACTAAAGAGTGCAAATAACGTCACTCCTCTTCAAGTTGGAAGAATGGATACTCTAATGAATGATCGTATTGCTAAGGGAGAAAAGCTTTCACTAGATCGTCGATTTGTGGAAGAGCTTTACCATGCAATTCACACTGAGTCAGTTAGAGAACAAACTCGTATGATGAATGATTTTAAGAAAGAATCATAAAAAGTGATATAATAAAGTTATGAAAGTATCTGAAAGAGTGGAAGGAATTGCTCCGTCTGGTAGTATCCAGATTTCGGCACAAATTACAAACCTTAGAAGTCAAGGAAAGGATATCATCGGCCTAAATGTCGGTGAACCAGATTTCCTGCCCAAAGAAAGTATTCTAGAGGCCATCTATGAGGCCCTTAAGAAAGGGAAAACCAAATACTCTTCTGTAAGTGGTGAGCCAGAACTAAGGCAGGCCATTGCAAGCTACTTTAATCATCGTTGTAAAACTCAAATTGAACCTCAAAATATCCTCGTTGGAAATGGTTCAAAACAAATTATCTTCAACTCATTTCAGTCAATTCTAGATGAAGGTGATGAAGTTATCGTCCCTATTCCATACTGGGTAACAATTCCAGAAAGTATCAAGCTTGCTGGAGGAAAGTCTGTCTTTGTTAACTCACAAGAAGATTTTCACCTCGATCTTGATGCCATTAAGAATGCAATTACATCAAAGACAAAAGCAATCTATATCAACACACCAAATAATCCGTCTGGTGCAGTTTATACAAGAGAAGAACTAACAAAACTTGGTGAAATGGCCATTGCACACGATTTAATTATCGTTAGTGATGAAGCCTATGAATCTCTTACTTATGATTGTGAATTCGTCTCACCTCTTATGCTTGGTAAAGAAATTGCAGATCGCTCGATTTCGATTCAAAGTTTCTCAAAATCATTTTGTATGACAGGCTTTCGCGTCGGTTACATGATTGCCAAGGAAGAGTTCATTAAGAAAGTAGACAGCTTCCAAGGCCATCTATGTGGAAATATTCCACCATTTACACAATATGGTGCCATCAATGCCATTGAGCATAGTGATGAAATCATTGGCGATATGTTAGAAACAATGACTGAGCGTAAAAAACGTGCTTATGAGTTATTCTCACAAATCTTCAAAGTAACTCAACCTCAAGGGGCCTTCTACCTCTTTCTTGATATCAAACCATTTATTGAAAGAGGAATTGTAAATGACTCGGTTGAGATGGTGCAAAAGCTAATTGAAGAAGCTGGCGTTGCCCTTGTTCCTGGTAAATTCTTTGGACAAGATGATTATATCCGCCTGGCATTTACAGATTCAGTAGAACGAATTGAACAAGCTTACGAAAATATAAAAAAGGTTCTTTGTTAATGAAAGTTGGAATTATTGGGTTCGGACGTTTAGGAAAATTAATTTCAAAATACCTAGAAGAAGATTTTACAGTTGAAATTTATGATATAAACGAAAGTGTAAAAGCAGAAGTTGAGGCCATGGGGTGTCACTTCAAACCTCTTGAAGAAGTTTGTAAAAATCCAATCGTCATTCCTTTTGTTCCAATGAATAAATTTGAATCTGTTATTGAAGAGATCGCTCCACTACTATCTAAAGATGCTCTCGTTGTTGACGTCTGTTCCGTTAAGGAGATGCCAGTTGCTGCAATGAAGAAGCATCTGCCAGAAACAGTCAGCATTCTTGCCACTCACCCAATGTTTGGGCCAGACTCAGCAGGTGAAACATTATTTGGAACTAAAATAGCTGTTTGCCCTGTTCGCATCGAAGATAAATACTATCAAAAGATTTGTGCCTTTATGCGCTTTCATGGAATCAAGGTAATAGAGACAACAGCGGCCGAGCACGATAAACAGATCTCCCACTCTCTTCTACTCACTCACATGATTGGAAGAACGCTAATGGATATGGATGCGAAAAAACTTCCGATCGACACAAAAGGTTACCGTAGACTTTTAAAAATTTTAAAGACTGTCGAAAATGACTCATGGGAATTATTCGCAGATATGAATGAGCATAATCAATATGCTAAACAAACTCGTGAAGACTTCCTAGAATCGTTTAATAAAGTTATCAAAAGGCTTGAAGATTGAATAAAGGAATGAAGGTAGCATTTCAAGGCACCAAAGGTTCTTACTCAGAAGAAGCACTCTATAAATATTTTGGCAAGGAAGTTGAGGCCGTGGGCATTGCCCTAAGTGAAGACGTATGTAGCGCCCTTGAAAATGAGGAAGTCGCTTGTGCCATCTTACCTATCGAAAATAGCATCGTCGGAAACGTCGATATCAATATGGATTTAATTTTTAAACATGACTTCTTTGCCATTGGCGAACTCTACCTAGAAATTAACCATTGCCTTATGGCCAATCAGGGTGTTGATGTAGCGGATATCAAGGCCGTCTACTCACACCCGATTGCCTTGGCCCAATGTCATGGCTTCTTTAAGAAAGAAAGCCTAAAACCAGTTGCCGAGTTTGATACTGCGGGCTCTGCCAAAATCATCTCTGAATCAAAATCTGAAAATGAAGCCTGCGTTGGTTCACGCCTTTGCGCTGACTACTACGGCCTCAATATCATTCAGGAAAAGATTCAAGATGAAGCAGACAACTTCACTCGCTTCCTTATTTTCGTTAAAGAAAAGAATATCCCAACGGGAATTGGAAAAGAGAAAACAAGTATCGCCTTCACAACAAAGCACCATCCTGGAGCACTTCTAGGCTGCCTACAAGTTTTCGCTGACTACAGCATCAACTTAACGAAGCTTGAGTCACGCCCAATCCCTCATCAACCATTTAAGTATATCTTCTACGTTGATTTCATGGGTGCCCTTCACAATGACAAGGTTCAAGAATGCCTTAAAGAGTTAAAGCGCGACGCCAATGACATTAAGATCCTTGGAAGTTATCCTGCTGGACAATTCTAAGTGCCATGCACCTTTGGTTACGCATTTGCGAAACCAAAGGTGCATGGCACCCGATTAAGCCTTTACCTTTCTGATAGCGATAAAAGAGATGTCATCGTACTTAAGCCAAGCCTCTTCGTTTTGAATCTTGCAAAACTCAGCGAGGTTTTCAAATGACTTATCAAAGATCCCCTGTCCAATAAGTTCAGTAAGGGAGTCGTGAGGAATATTATCAAAAAGCCCATCACTTCCAATAAGGATCGTGTGACCTTTTTTGATACTGGCCCCAGAGGTTGATTCAATTTTTATAACGTCGTCACCCATGAGGTTATTGACATAATTTCTTTCAGGGTGAGCAAGAGATTCTTCCTGACCTAGGACTCCTGCCTTAACCATATGGCCAACTCCAGAGTGTGGAGTAGAAGTATAGATTTCATTCCCATGGGCATTCCAGTAGAGAATTTCAGAATCACCAACATGGTAGAAGCGAACCATATCATCTTTAATCTGGGCAAAGGCAAGAGTTGATCTTGCACCGGCCTTAAGATCTGATACGTTCTGATTTGCGGTTTCAATGAGTTCCAAACAATTGCTACCGTCTTTATAATTTGCAATGGCCTCAACGATTGCAACAGCAGCATCGCGCCCGCGCGGATGACCACCGGCCCCGTCAGAAACTCCAACAACAAAAGACTTCTCCTCTCCGCTAATAAAGAGAGCATCTTCGTTATTATCGCCTGATTCTTTTAACTTATGTTTGGCAATGAAGTAGCCAATGCGATAATCACCAAAGTCAAAAATATCGTGTTCAAATTCCGCTACGTCGGAAACAATTTTTTTAAACGGCATCTGACCAATCCATGGTTTCTAGGTGGTAACGAAGCATACTGATATTTTTAAATCGTTTAAGAATGATCCCACGCTTAAGTCCACAAATGATGTACTTAATGGAAGGAGATAATTTCTTATAATGCTTCTGTCCTCCTAGGATATCATAGAAAATTCTGATGATTTTAATAATATCTTCGTCGCGATTATCTTTTTTCGAGTCACCCCAGTGGTGAAGGTCAATAATCTTCAAATCAAACTCTAATCCAAAGCGGCGAATGATAATATTTTCGGTATGAAGGTCTCCGTGATACTCACCTTCAAGGTGAATAGACTCGACCCCTACGACTATTGAATAAAGTAGATGAATAGCAGAGAAGATTTCAAGGCGCTTACCTTTTTGCTTTTGGATAAACTCTCCAAGCATCTCCCCTTCAATAAACTCAGAAGTTAGACATGCTACTTTTTGACCTTTTAAAGTTACCAATTCATGAGAGATACAATCCATCACAATTGGACTATGACTGAGCTTTTCAAGTTTAAGAGCATATCTTGTGCTCACTTTAAATTTCTTATTTCTTTGTGGGAAATAAATCTTAATGGCCCTTTCAATATTGGTGTGTTTCTCCCTTACGCGGTAAACCTCACCCTCATAGCCAGAACCTAGTTTTTCAAGAACCACATAGCGATTTGCAATTGTTCTTCCTGGAGAAATATCAAACTCTTCAATCTCAACAATATCGCTTGCCTTAGTCAATGTGGCCTCCGTGGTGTGTTTGAATCATATCGGCTTGGGCCTGCATTTGCTCAAGCATAATCTTCTTTACTTCACGTCTTATTAAAATAATTTCTAGAACCAAAAAGACCGCAAAAACAATATAGAATCCAATGGACTTAAAAAAGGCCCAACGAGAAGTTGTTTCATAGATGGCCAAGTAACCCATAAAAATACCATTGAATAGTAGGAAGTAGGCCAAGTGGTACTCAATCTTTGTCATTATCTCTTCTGGCACATTGGCCTTCTTTTCCATATCTTCCATCATCGTAAGCATAAGACTTTTGCCTTGCTTGAGATTGAAGATAAGAAATCCACTTAAGAAGAGCCCCGTAAAGAATGGCTGTAACTTAAACCAAACTCCATCATGGCCGATCAAGGAGATTGGTCCAAGAATTAGAATAATGATAAAATTTAATTTAGAGATTGAATGAATGTGCTTAAAGAATACCTTCTCAAAAATGATTTCTAAAATCGCCAGCGAAAGACCGCCAATGATGGCAATCTCCACTGTCTGTGTTTCTTCAAGATACCAGTACAGGAGTGCTGGAAGAAACGATATTAGAAATAAGTTATTCTTTTTCATCTCATGTCGGATTATGCAGCATTTCTTCTTTTCTGGCAAAACTCCTCGAATTCTTCTTTAATACAACTCGGTTCAAGAATTTCAATTTGGTCGCGCATTGAATATAGCCAGTCAAATAAATAAAGAGACTTTTCGACAGATGCAGCCCAAATGATTTCACCATATTGATTCGTTGTTGAGTATGGATGACCTAGAAAGATTAAATTACTAATTGGCGTTAATTCAAAACCATAGTTTAACTTTAAAACTAAACGCTGATCGCTGCCATCAATATGCCTTAGCGCATTGATATACTCTTCAATTTCAAATCTTGAATACATTGAAGCGTAGTCAAAATCTTGAAATTCAATATCATCGACTTCGTTCATATCAATTGTGATTAGCTTCTTTGTTACCACGTCTTCACTAATGACTTTATAAAGATTTTGAGAAAGTACCACTCGCCAAGGGCGAACCTTCTTCTTAGAGTGATCTAAGAATGTAAACTCACAGACTCGTCCATCTTTACAGGCGGCCTGAATATCCTTAATAAGTTCTCGGTGTGATGTATTCTCAAGTAAGATATCACCGTAGTCCCTACGCCATGATAGTGGCATTAATAAGAACTCATCATCTTTGGGACGAAGGTCAATCGATAGTCCGTAGAAGTGAGACTTCTCATAGAACATATAGAATTCATCGCGATTAATATGATTTTTTCTTAGGAATGAAACCAAACTTATTGGCTTTCTAATTTCTTCTAAATTAAATAAAATATTCCAAAAATTTTGATCTTCCATAGACGAAAATGACGTCATTACAGCTCCTTAAATAACCTACTATATTTATCGGATATGGCCATCATTTCCTTTAGTGATTTTTATATAATTTAGTGCGATAATATTGCTATGGTATTGAAATCACTACTTAGGAATCCAGTACTAGGGTTCGGAATATTAATATTTATTATCTTTATCTTTCAATTAAGAGAGAATGGCGCCTTCCAAAAGCGTGCAGATCGCATGTTAGCGACATCATGTCGTTCAGTAAAAGTGCGTCTTGATAAGTATATGCACCCTTCTTGGAAGATTGAGTGTAATAAAAATAACCTAGAAGTGACAATTCCTGTGGATGAAAAGATCGTACCAGAGGGAACGGACAAAGAGATTCTTCGTCGTGAGATGTATAAGGCACTGGCCAATTCTTATATCTCAATTTCTCGTTATGCTATGGAAGAAAGTCTTGAGCGAACGATGATGGTTGTTGTGAAACTTGTTCACCCAAAGATGATTCTCTCATCTCTTTCTGAAGGAAAGTATGTAGTGAAGCTAAAGACACTTAAGAATAAGAATAACCTAGCTCGCCACATCCATCAGACTATCCAAGTCCAAGAGGTCGCAGAATAAATCTGCCGTCTCGGCCTTAAAACAAGTCGTGTGTCCATTTACATCTAAGCAGTATTGAAAGGCGTGGAGATAAAGTCGCTGGTCTTCTTTCTCGTTATAGTCTTCATTATAAAGAGGGTCTCCTATAATTGGAAAACCTGCATGTGAAAGTTGAACACGTATTTGATGGCGATGGCCTTCATTTAAAGTAACCTTAACTAAAGATAGATTCTTCTTGTCCTGATAGAAAATGGGCTCAACTCTTAAAGTCGCTTCAACTCCAATCTCATTGACGATCATCTTCTCACCTTTGATGCCACTTGAAACAAGGCGATCAGTTAAATCCATCCCCTCTTCAACCTTTCCTTTAACAATAGCAAGATAGGTTTTCTCCTTAGCGATTTGAGAAAAAGAATTTCTAAGATTTTCGTGAATAAGCTCATCTTTGATATAGATAAGAACACCACTTGTTAATTGATCGAGGCGATAAAGAAGGCCTTTCTCATAATCAGAGCGAGAGTTTCCAAGGCTTGGGAGATTAAAGTGAGAGCGCATGAAATTTAGAACAGTATCAGTTTCACTATACTCCATTGGGTGGCCGTGAATCCCCTGAGGCTTATTTAAGACGATAAAAATATCGTCCTCATGAATTACTTCAATGGCCTTGCCAGTATAGATAGGATTGACGTGAAAGCGATTTAAAAGATCTCGAGGTAGGTATAACTCACTCTTTGGAGCGAGATGAGACTGCAGTGCAACCTTTGAAATATAAGAGGTCTTAATTGCTTTGTTAGAAAAATGGAGCTCCCCTTTAAGGAACTCCTTTAAACTATCTTTTTTAGTGAGATTACAAAAATTCTTATTGTGCTTCAACTTTGTGGCCATTATCTTCAAGATCACGTTTTCTAATCATAAATTCAACTTTACGATTTTCGTTATCAATCTCCATTTGAGATCGTCCCGGAAGGTCAGTTAAACGAGTATCACCATAGAATACCGTTGAAATTCTTTCTGGATTAATCCCTCTTCTAATAAGAGATTTAGTGGCCGCAGTGGCACGGGCGGATGATAACTCAAGAGCATCACTCTTTCCATCATTAGATACCTCACCGCGAGCGGCATAGCCCATAACAAAGACTTTCCAATTACGTTTTTTAAGAAGGTCAATCATTCGCTGGTATGATGAAACAGCTATCTTCGTTGATTCAATTTCAACTGAACCACGCTTAAAGTAAATTTTGTCCTTAACACGAACGACAATCCCCTCGGCCTGCTCATAAACTGTTACGTTCTCACTTAAGTTAAACTCTTTTAAGTCATGACGCATATTTTTAAGAACTTCTTCTGAACCACGGTTGATTTCGTGCTTATCAAGAATCCCTTCCATTGTTAAAAACTCAATTGGAAAAGGTTTGATTGGTGTTTGAGATTCCATCATCGTTGGAAAGTTATCAGGAGACTTACCCTTTTGAATAACTTCACCCTGTTGAAGAACGTTACCACCAAAGGCATTGCGAATTGAACCAAGGGCCGCTTCATATTTGGCCGTCTCAGTCTTTGCAAAAGAAAGAAGTAGTACGAAGAATGTAAGTAGAAGCGTTACAAGGTCAGAGAACGTCGCCATCCAACCGGGAAGGCCCGGGACACACTCAGGACACTTCGCGTTTCCACCGTCATCAACTACTGCAGCACTATCATCTGCCATTTCTTACTCCTTGATTACCCTTAGTATTTATTCCTCAAATACTCTTTTTAAATTTGTTTAAAACTTATTCTTATTCCTCACCTTCATCCGAAGCAGATCTTTCACTTGGTGGAAGGAATGAATTAAGTTTTTCAATAATCATACGTGGGTTCTCACCTGCTACAATTCCAAGTGTTCCCGCAACAACGATACTCATAGACATAAGCTCCATTTGAGATCGATATGAAATTTTATTCTTAACAGGCCCTGCAAAAACGTTGGCAATAATCGCACCATAGAACGTTGTTAGAAGGGCAACGGCCATGGCAGGACCAATCGCTGAAGGATCTGAAAGGTTCTGAAGCATCTGTACCAGACCAATCAGGGTCCCGATCATTCCCATCGCTGGGCCATCGGCTGCAACACCATCAAAAACATCAGCACCAGTTTTATGGCGTGACTCCATTGAATCAATATCCATTTGTAGAATTGAAGCAATAACTTCAGGAGGTCTGTTATCTGCTGCAAGAGTCATTGCCTTCTTCATAAACGGGTCATCAATTTCTGCTTTCTCTAATGCAAAAACTGACTCTCGTCTGGCAAGTTCTGCTAGCTCTTTAATCTTGTTAATTTTGTCTTTTGGATCAACTGGTGTGAAGAAGATTGATTTCATTGCAATTGCAACAAGACCTTTTACGACTTCCATTGGCCAACGATAAAGTGTTACTCCGATAAGACCTAGACCAACAACGAGTACAGAAGGCACATCAATGAAAATTGAGATCGCCCCTCCTGACATAATGGAACCCATGATTCCACCTACTGCTAATACTAATCCTATGACTGATGCTATATCCATACAACATTCCTATGAAAATTTTCCTATTTCATTCTAAGTATCGGAAATGAGACGGACTACCTTAACAAAAATTTAGTAAGCACTTTAAATTGCATAGTTGTGGAAATTTCTACCGATTGAAGATGTTCAGCAAGGGGAAAATAAAAATGCCCCTCTTACTAAACCTAAGCTTAATAAGAAGGGCATTAAGGAGATTATTGAGAAACAAGTCCTATGTTTCCAAAAGATTAACTGACTATTTTACTTTAGAAGTATCGACACCATGCTCTTGAAAAGTTGTGTCGAGAAATTTAAGCATTTTTGATCTCAATTCATCCATTGAAACAGTATCATCAAGCATTAACTCTTTCTTAATGAAATCAGTTGGTACACCTGAGATTTCAACTAAATCATTTAATTGCACCATAACGTCCTTGTTGTGAGTATCTTTGTTCTGTGTTGTCTGTGTTGTGTTGTTTGTCATATCCATTGACTTCCCTCTCCTGCGACAAATTTTCAACGATCCATGTTGGAGCAATCCTTTGCTTCACTTTGTCACAAAAAAATCATATCTAGCGAGAGATTTGAATGTCAAAACTATCAAATAACATGTAAGAATTTATTAGATTTTTACATCCTTAAAGAAAACCTTAAGAAAGCTATTAGCTTTGGCTTTTAGTTCTTGAAATTCACTCTGAGCGTCACTCAGTAGTGTGATTCCTCCTCCGGCCCCATATAGTGCGCGGTTAGAAGATGATGCGACATCTAAAGAACGGATGTTTATAGATGCTTTAGAAATTGTGTCGAAATTTAAAATGGTAGAACCTGTGTAAATTCCTCGGTCTTTATTTTCGATCTCTTTGATCAATTCAACGACTCTTTTCTTGGGTGCACCAGTAATGCTTCCACCTGGAAAAAGAGATGCGACAAGCGCCAATGTATTACACTCTTCTAGTTCAACGCTAATTTTGGAGTATTGATGAATAAGGCCTGGAACGCGGAAAAATTCACGTAGAGACTCTACTTTGGAGAAGTTCTTACCAATGGCCGATAGATCATGCCTTAAAAGATCGGTAATGATATTGAGCTCGCTTGTATTCTTAATATCATTAATGAGAAAGTCCTCACCTAGCTCTTGGGCAACTGTTCCTTTGATAGGCCTAGTTATTAATTTCTTCGTAGCTTGGTCGTATTCATAGAGACACTCTGGTGAGTTACTAATGACAAGGCGATCTTCAAAAGGAAAATTTAGAATATGAGCAAACTCGCTAAGCTTAGAGAAAAGCTCCTTACTTAGAAATGTATTAACGAGATCGTCTGAATTTGAAATCTTCACTTCGATAAGCGAAGTTAGATTTAGTTGATAACAATTTCCCGCCAGTAGGTTCTCAAAAGTCGTCTTAAAAAGTTTCTCATAATCTTCTTCAATTATAATCTTTTCAATTATCGCTGTTGGTTTTTTACACCGCTTTGAGGGGCCTATAAATTGATTCAATTCAAAGTTAATAAGAGTTGCAAGGCTAACCTCACCTTCAAAACGAGGGGCCTCTAATAAGAAATAGTGGCCTAATTCATAGTGAAGAGATTGCACATGCCAACTGTGCCCTAATAACTCTTTTAAAGCAGCAACAGAGAAGTCCTGTTCAGTCTCATTTAAACGATCGTAAATTTTCTTATTTGTTATATGAAGGTATTTTGAAGGCCTCTCAAGTTTTAAGAAGCCTTCTTTATGCTTAAAGATTGCGTAAGCAGATTGCTTAACTTCTTCCATCGTCTTGTGCATAAGCGATATTTTCGAAACTAGTGTGAGCACCAACGAATGTTAGCTTTGCTGTTCCAACTTCACCACCACGGTTTTTACCAACGATAACTTCTGCAATCCCTTGATCTTTTGTATCTGGGTTATAGTACTCATCACGGTATACGAACATGATAATATCCGCATCCTGCTCAATCGATCCAGATTCACGAAGGTCAGAAGTCATTGGACGCTTATTCGGACGAGATTCAACCCCACGGTTAAGCTGTGAAAGTGCAATTACCGGACACTCAAGTTCTTTGGCCATATTCTTAAGGCCCCTTGAAATCTCGGCGATCTGCTGTTCACGAGGAAGCATCTTATTGTGAGAACTCATTAGCTGAAGGTAGTCGATAACAACTAGTCCAAGACCTTCTGATGCCTTGATCTTACGACATGCAGATTGAATATCTAAAAGATTTGTCCCAGCATTGTCGTTGATATAAATAGGCATATCGGCAAGCTGCTGAATCCCCTGCCCAATTTTTCTTAAATCTGTTTCAAGAAACTCTTTTGTACGAATTCTTTTTGAGTCAATTTTCGCACGTTGAGTTAGGAGTCTCATTGAAAGTTCCTTTGCCATCATCTCCAGAGAGAAGAGAGCAACTGGAAGTTTTGAGAACTCACATGCGTTTTGTGCAACGTTAAGAGCAAGAGCAGTCTTACCCATGGCAGGACGGGCAGCAAGAATAATTAGCTGACCAGGTTGCATACCAAGTAATAATTTATCAAGGGCACCATAACCAGTTGGTACACCATGAATCTCACCAGCAATGCGAGATGTATCTTCAATTTCTTTAATATTTTCTTTAAGACACTCATTAAGTTTAATCATACTTCCTTGCTTGGCCTCGTTTGTAAGACCAAAGAAAATTGATTCTACTTCCTGAATGAAGTCTTGTGCATTTCCTGAGAAAGTTGCACCTTTGTCCGCTACTTTTCGAGCTTGGCGAACGAGGTCTCTAAGAGACGCCTTGTCCTTTACAGTCTTTGCGTAATGGCGAAGGTTGGCACTCGATACCTGATCTTCAGTAATATCGAGAATAAAGTTTTGACCACCGATTTCTTCCAGGCGATTGTGATCTGAAAGGTATGAGCAAATTGTTACGTAATCAACTGGGTTATTCGAGTGAACCATATCTTTAATGGCATCGAATACAATTCCATACTTCGGATTATAAAAGTCCTTCCCTTCTAACTTTAAGTCAGAAATTTCATCAAAAGACATACTATCTAGAATTAAACATGAAAGTAGAGATTTCTCAGAAAGAGTATCGTTTGGAAGTGTTCTTGCGTTGTTCGAGTTGTTTTGCTCAACCATATTCTGCCCCATAATATGATTAGAAATAAAAAGGGAGGCTCAAAGCCTCCCCTCTTTAATATAAGAAAAAAATTAGCTTCTTAGAATTCTATTGGCTTCCATTTTTAACTTTTCTTCTTCAGTCATTTCACCAGAAGTGTCACCTGAAGCAGCAGCTTCTGCTTGCTCTTTAGCAAGTAGTTCTTGAGCAGCTTTCATTGCAGCTAGCTCTTCTGCTTTTTTCTTGTTTTCTTCTTCTTGTGCAGGATCCATTTTTACAGTTACTGTAAAAGCAGCTTCAACACCATTGAAGATCTTAGCTTTAACATCGTAGCTACCAACCGCACGGATTGGGTTTTCAAGAAGAAGGTGTCTTCTTTCTACGTTGTGACCTAGTTTACCTAGTTCAAGAGAAAGCTCGTGAGTAGTAACAGAACCAAATAGTTTACCGTTAGTACCAACTCTTTTGATTAGTTCAATGTTTAGACCATTGATTGTACCAGCAACTTTTGTCGCTTCTGCTTTATCAGCAGCAACTTGCTTAGCAAGTAGTTTTTCAAAGTGCTTAACCTGAGCTGTGTTTGATTCATCAGCTAGAACTGCAGCACCATTTGGTATTAGGAAGTTTCTTGCATAACCAGCTGAAACGTTAACGATCTCACCAACGTTACCAAGAGACTTTACAGTTTCTTTAAGAATAACTTTCATTTTATATCTCCTTATTATTTTTAAAAAATCTTCTAAAGTTGACCCAATAGTCTAATAGGCCAACAATCGCAATAAAACGATGAGCAAAGAAAATAGTCATAATCGCAAGAATCGAGCGAACAAACCCAGTCACCTTAATATATTTTAAGAAGTCTAGGTAAACACCCATTCCTTGAAAGAAATAGAATATTCCTAAGCAAAGTAAGATATTAAGGCCAATAACCTCAATAATCTCACCACCGATATACTCTCCACCTAAGAAGAGAGCTAGCCCAACAACTACTATAAGGGCAAAGTACTCAGGCACTTGAAAGCGCACAAAGTGCTTTAGACCATATTTGTAGCCATGAAGCATTTTCCATAACTTTGCATTTCTTAAAAGCATGAAAACTGTTAGCCATAGAATAAAGAATGTACTTACAAAGATAACAGCGAATCCCCACTGATAGATTCTCTTAATGATATCATCAGGGTTCTCGAAAACACTTTGATAAGTTGCTGCGACTTCTCCACCGCGAGCAATCAGTTCTTTATAATCTGGCGAATTCTTTAATTGTGACAAACCTTCATTTACTGAAGTTGTAATCGTCGTTGAGATTGTTGAAGGAAAAATCACTTCAATAGTCCCCATAATACCGAAGATTACGAGTAGTAAGATAAATCCTCTTTTTAATAATCCTTTTACAGGATCTTCATTGCGCAAAATAGTCGCGGCACTTAGGTAACCAATGATAACAGCGTAGAATAAAACATACGCCGAGTTAGCAAGGATTAAGAAAGAGTCGCTAGATTGAGCAGCAATAAAACAGAGAACAATCGTTACACCGAAAGTCACAAGCGTCTTTAAGTTTCCATAGATCAAGAAAGCGAATGCCACTGGAAGCGGTGAAAATACACCTAGTGGATAAGCAACGCTTAAGATCAAACTCACAACACATAAGAAAAGTAACTTCCCAATTGTGAAGTTATCTTTTGAGATAAGTGTAAATGTGTTTGGTTTCTTATCGTTCATTATCTTTTTCTAATTCCCTTAAGACTAAGTTCTCAACACTCTTAGTGAGCGAAGTCACCTCTAACGTGAGAAACTAGACCAATATTTCTTGCTCTCTTAATTGCAGATTGTGCCCATCTGTGGTGCTTAGTTGAAACACCAGTAACTCTTGATGGTTGGATCTTACCAAACTCGTTGATTAGCCAGTTATAAGTCTTTGGATCTTTCCAGTCTGCAGTGATGCTGTTTGCTTTGAACCAACAGTTCTTTCTCTTAGCAAATCTTCTCTTATCTTTTTCTGCACCTTTTTCTAGTTCATCAGTTTGTGAACCTGGGTGAGCTTTTGAGAATGGAGTTTTGTAACCTTTAACAACTGCTTCAGCAGCTTCGTTGTTATCAGCTAATTTAATGATAAGGTACTTGTGAACGTCTTCGTTGATTTTGAAACGTCTTTGAAGTTCTGTGTTTAGGTCTTTGTTACCTGAAACGATGAAATAGATGTAGTTACCTGTTTTAGAACCGTTTTTGGCAGTTTGAGCAAATGTTCTCATTCCCCAATCATCAGTTAAAAGGACTTCACCTTCGTAATTTTTTGCAACTTCAGCTACTAGGTTCTTAAGAGCTGTTTGCTGATCTTCTGTTGCGCCCGCGTGAGCTACTAATGCTAACTCATAAATCATACTTTATCTCCTGGACAATAGTTATTATTGGCCTCCCCACCACAGGGAAGCGAGTAAATAAACGGTCAAATGTGGTGCTAATCTATCAGTAACTGCGCTTTGTGTAAAGCAAGTTCGGGTACGCGCCACCTTTACGTGATTACAAATAGTTGGCTAAGAACTGCTGAATGAATAAAACATAATTTCAATAGGTTACGTAGTGACTATGGGAATAATATCCCCCAACTCAAGGCAAAATAGCCTAAATACGCGAATATTTTTCAATTTTTTGTCGTACTAGATCTCTAAGTTGCTGAATTCTCGAAAAGGTGGCGCGTACCACTAGTCGAGCCACTCAAGAAGGACATCGATTTTGGCGTTGATGTCATCAATTTCGAGAATCCCCTGCTTGAGGTCGGGGGAAGTCACGACAAATTCAGTGATGGCGCCAACTAAAACCACGGGGTCTTGTGTTGCCTCCATCAGGGCATCGTACTCCACTTGATTCTTAAAAAATGACTTTGCCCAATGGCGAAAGAGCAGCCCAAGTCTTTGCAGTGAAATCATATGCTCCGGCATCACTGTTAAGAATTCAGTAATGGGATCAACTTCGATGGTGTTATACGGAAGCTCTTCATTATAGACATCCATAATGAGTCCCTTAAACATCGGCTCGAGGATAACAAGCATGGTGCCGTCTTTTGATTTTTGTAAAATTTGAACGCGGCCAAGTCCCACCATGCGCTTTACTGCATGGTACTTTTCGTGATCAATAGCAATAGTGTCAGCTTCATCATCAGCGTCTTGCAAGGTCGCATAGGCCAAAGCAACAGGCGTGTTGGTCTGTTCGGCTTCGTGAATCATGTGAATATAGCGTGGTTCAAAAATATTGAGGGGCTTCTTTAAGATCGCCTGATATGAAACTTTATGTAATGGGAATAGAAGTGCTCTCATATCAGTTAAACCCTAAAAGCAAGCATGGGTGCCTTAAGCACCCAAGCGGCTAAAAAATTTCGTATTGTTCAACGTGGTAAGAGTTCTCCGAGCGAATCTGAAGATTGACACTAAAGACTTCTTCCATCGTTTCGATGATATCAAGTTCTTCACCACATAATGATGCCGTCACCTCAGGGTGAGCATAAATTGATATCTTCTTCGATTCTGGATTGTTGCGAATTTTCTTTCCAAGTTCACGTACAATCTCATAGCAAATCGTATTAACTGTTTTTACAATTCCATTTCCTTCACAATACGGACAAGGCTCGCACATGATACGTGTTAGCGTGTCACGAGTTCTCTTACGAGTCATCTCAACAAGCCCAAGCTCAGAGATTGGAAGTACTTTTGTTTTCGAACGGTCTTTCTTAAGAGCGTCTACTAGTGAGTTATAAACAGCTTCGCGGTTTTCAACTTTTTCCATATCGATAAAATCGATAATGATAATCCCACCACAGTTTCTAAGTCTTAGCTGATAAGCGATCTCTTTAACTGCTTCAAGGTTTGTGCGAAGGATTGTTTCTTCTAATGTTTTTCGGCCAACAAATTTTCCCGTGTTAACGTCAATTGAAACGAGGGCCTCTGTTTGATCGATATTTAGAGAACCACCTGAACGAAGATAAACTTTGTTACTTAGTCCCCTTTCAATTTCGATATCAACATTAAATTTTTCAAAGATCGGATTTGTTTCATCAAAGAATTTTGCCTTCCCCTTAATTTGAGGAAGATACTTCGTTGCAAATTTCTCGACTTCTTTTACGCCGTCTTTATCGTCGATAATAATATTATCAACGTCTTCATCTGTAATATCTCTTAAAACTCGTTGAATAAAAGTTAAGTCTTCATAACAAAGGGCCGGTGCTTTTTCTTTTTCAGATTTCTTTTGCACCTCTTTCCAAATTTTTGTCAGCATATCGTAGTCAGACTTAAGAGTTTTGTATGAGCTTCCTTCTGCAACAGTACGAGCAATAACACCCTTACCTTCAGGACGAATTGTCTCAAGCATCTCTTTTAGACGATCACGTTCTTCTTCATTTTCGATACGACGAGAAACACCTGTATGCTCAATAAACGGCATGTATACAACATAGCGGCCAGGGATTGTTACATGACGAGTAACACGTGGCCCTTTTGTTGAGATTGGCTCTTTGGCAACTTGAACAATGATCTCATCCCCTTCTTTTAGAAATGATTCAATTGTTGCAGACTCTGGACGCATCTTCATATCCATTGACTCAGATAGAGTTGCTAATTCGTCTGGAATTACTAGGCCATTTTCTTTCTTTTCTTTCTTAATAACCTCGGCCTTTTTGGCCATCTCTCTTTGCTCATCAAGAGTTGGAAGATAAGCGTCATCAACGTATAGGAAAGCTGCTTTTGAGTAACCAATATCAACGAATGCAGACTGCATTCCTGGTAGTACTCTTAAAACTTTTCCGCGGTAGATATTTCCAAGGCGTGGGTGTGGCGTTGTTGTTGGTTTCGTTCTCTCCATAAGGAAATCGAGAATTTCACCATTCTCCATCAAAACAGCACGCCACTCGTTAACTGTTTTGTTAATAATCAAATCTTTAGACATATATATTCCTTTTAAACTTAAATCGAAATACGAAATAAAAGTGCGAGGCAAGTCGGCGAGCATTGCTCAAGCCAAAGACTTTAACCTACTAATAATTGTACGTCTGAGCAAGGTTTTGCGCTAGAAGATATAATATTCCGCGTTACCCTACTCAATTAATTTAGAATTAGACGAAGACGGTATTAAATAAATATACCCGCAATACAAGCTGTCATGAAACAAGCAAGTGTCCCGGCAATTAGAGAGCGAATCCCAAGCCTTGCAAGGTCATGTTTACGATTCTCAGCGATCCCACCGATTCCACCAATCTGAATCCCAATTGATGAGAAGTTAGCAAAACCACAAAGGGCATAAGTAGAGATAATGGCCGAGCGTTCTGATATATTACCCATATTTGCTCTTAGATCTAAGTAAGCAACGAACTCATTTAGTACTAACTTCTTACCAAGAAGTGTTCCTACGATTTGAGCATCTTTCCACTCAACACCTAATAACCAAGCAAAAGGAGCAAATAATTTCCCCATGATTAGCTCAAGAGTAATTCCCTCAAAACCAAACCAACCTGTAACTAAGGCAAGGCCACCATTAATCATGGCAACAAGTGCGATAATCGCGACAAGCATTGCACCAACATTAATAGCAAGTTTTACACCTTCACTAGCACCGTTGGCAGCGGCATCAATAAAGTTAACACTAGTATCATTTAATTCTAATTTTAAATCACCTTTAGTCAGAGACTCTTGTGTCTCTGGGATCATAAGCTTGGCACATACAAGTGCCGCCGGAGCTGACATAACCGATGCTGAAAGTAAGTGAGCAGCATCAATTCCGAAGCCAACATATGAAGCAAGGACTCCACCTGCAACTGTTGCCATCCCACCAGTCATCAGGGCCATAAGCTCTGACTCAGTCATTTTTGAAATAAGAGGCTTAACAACAAGAGGAGCTTCTGTTTGGCCTGCAAAGATATTGGCAGCGGCCGCAAGAGATTCAGCACCAGATGTTCCCATCACAACAGACATTACTTTCGCGAACGCTTTAATAACTAATTGCATAATACCGAGGTGGTATAGAACACTCATTAAAGAAGACATGAAAATAATTGTTGGAAGAACCATAACGAAGAAGATGAATCCAGTTTTTGGAACATTTGTCAGTGGACCAAATAGGAATTCAGAACCTTCATTTGTGAAATTTAGGATTGCAGTAAAGAAGCCACGAGCACCTTCGAAGAAGTTTTGTCCGGCATCTGTTTTAAGAATGATGAGACCAAAGAAGATCTGAAGAGTTAGACCAGATAGAATTAAGCGCCAATTAATTTTCTTACGGTTATTAGATAATGCAAAAGCAACACCAACCATAACGATTAAACCAAATGCCGAAATAACTCTTTCCATGGAATACCCTATAACTAAATTAAATTAATTCTAAAAACAGCCTTAGAGTATAGGTTTGAGCATAAATGGACAATAAAAAAGAATAATTAGAAGTTAAACGACCAACCAACTTTAGGATTTACAGCATTGAACTCTTTGATATCTTGTGCCGTATTTGACGCATGCCAATTTAAACGACTAGTCGTATCAAAGTCGCGGAATCCTGTTTGGCGAATTGTTGCCTGAGACTTTGCCGCTTGATTATAGGCCACAACACCAACACCAATAACGATCCCTACAGCTGCTCCCACAAGAATATTTTTAAGGTGGTCTTTAGGTTCCTCAACAAATGAAAGTGTTGAAAGTCCAAGAATAGCTCCACCTAGGCCAAGGCCTGCAACTGTTGTTAAGTCACGTAATCCCTCTTCTTTAAAATTTGTTTGTGCTACTGAAGAGAATGAAAATGTAAGAGCTAAACATATAATGATAATTTTTTTGAACATTTCTAAAACCTTAAAATCCCTGTGCTACGCATTAAGTTTCATCATTGCCACCTCTAATGGCCGTGTCTATAATGACCCTTTTACTATTCTATACGCATAAGTAATTTGATGCAATAAATGCACAGGAATTATTAGGGAATTAAATTTTTAAAAGGAATACTATGTCGGAAAATTTTAGCGCATATCAGATCATCTCAAAAAAAAGAGATGGTAAAAAATTAACAGATGAAGAGATTAAGTGGTTCATTAATGGAATTACAAATGGTGATGTTGCCGATTATCAAATGTCTGCACTACTTATGGCCATCTACTTAAATGGGATGAGCGTAAAAGAGACGGCAGCTCTAACAGATGCCATGCTCTACTCTGGAAAGACGCTAAAATTCAAAGGCGTGAACGTGATCGACAAACACTCAACTGGCGGTGTTGGAGATAAGGCATCGTTCATTCTTGGACCAATTGCTACGGCTTGTGGAGTAAAGGTTCCAATGATGGCCGGACGTGGTCTTGGTCACACTGGTGGAACAGTTGATAAAGTTGAATCGATTAAAGGGTTCAAAACTGAACTAACTCTCGAACAATTTAAGAAACAACTTAATAAAGAGAAGATCGTTCTTATCGGTCAAACAAAGGACATCGCTCCTGCTGACAAGATCATCTACGGTCTAAGAGATGTAACGGGAACAGTTGAATCAATCCCATTAATTACAGCTTCAATCATGAGTAAGAAATTAGCAGAGGGTGCTAATGGAATCGTTATGGATATTAAAGTTGGTGACGGTGCATTCATGGATAATATCAAGGATGCAAAAGCACTAGCGAAGAGTCTTCGTGATACTTCAAAACGTTTTGATAAGCGTATGATCACAATGATTACAGATATGAACCAACCACTTGGTCAGTATATTGGTAACTCACTTGAGATTATTGAATCAATTGAAACACTAAAAGGTAATGGCCCAAAAGACCTAACTGATATCAGTGTTAAGCTTGCTGGTGCCATGATCTATATTGCAGGAAAAGCAGACTCACTTAAAGAAGGTGAAAAGAAAGCTCAAGCAGTAATTGATAATGGAAAAGCACTTAAAGTTTTCAAAAACCTTATTAAGGTTCAAGGCGGAGATGAGAAAGTTTGTGACGACTACTCTCGCCTACCACTAGCAAAAGAGAAGACTGTATTTAGCGCAACTAAGAATGGTTATGTTTCAGCTATCGCTTGTAAGAATATGGGCCTTCACTGTGTAAGCCTTGGTGGTGGACGTGCAAAGGCAACTGATAAAATTGATTTTGGTGTTGGATTTGTTCTTAATAAGAAAGTTGGTGACAAGGTTTCTAAAGGTGAAGCTCTTGTTGAGATCTATCACAATAAAAACCAGAAGAAACAAGTTGAAGCTATCCTTGCTGACTTAAAGAAAGATATTAAAGTTACAACTGCTAAGCCTAAAGCAAGCAAGTTAATCTTTGAAGTGAAAGAAATCTAGAGGTACGTATGCACGCAATTTTTAAAAGATTAGAAGAATCAAAGAGCTATATTCAAAGCAAATATGACAAAGCACCTGATATTGGAGTAATCCTAGGTTCAGGACTTGGTGAATTTGCTAACCTTCTAGAAAACAAAGTTGAAATTCCATACGAAGAAATTCCAGGTTTTAAGAAGACAAAAGTTATTGGCCACAAAGGTCAGTTAGTTATGGGTGAACTTGGAGGAAAAGTTGTTGCAGTTATGCAAGGACGTATCCACCGCTATGAAGGCCACTCTCTTGATGAAGTTGTTTTTCCTGTTCGCGTTTTAAAAACTCTTGGAATCAAAAATCTAATCATCACAAATGCTGCTGGTGGGATTAATTTAGACTACAGCTCTGGCTCACTTGTTCTAATTAAGGATCACCTAAACCTAACAGGCGAAAATTGTCTTGTTGGTGAAAATATTGAAGAACTAGGAACTCGTTTTCCAGATATGACATATGCATGGTCACCTGCTCTTCAAGAGATCGCTTATGCTTCGGCAAAGAATATTTCATATGATCTTAAAGAAGGTGTTTACGTTGGTGTTATGGGGCCAACTTATGAAACACCTGCTGAAATTCGCATGTATCGTAACTTTGGTGGAGACCTTGTTGGAATGTCGACAGTACAAGAGTGTATTGCTGCAAACCACATGGGACTTGATGTTCTTGGTATCTCTTGCGTGACAAATATGGCCGCAGGAATTGAGAATACTAAACTAAATCACGATGATATTAAGCACGAGGCCGCACGTGTTATGAAGAAGTTCCTAGAGCTTCTTGAAGAAGTTATCTCAAATATCAAATAAAAAAATCATATTTTCTCCCTACCTCGGTGGGGAGAACTTTGCTATAATCTATTCAATACCTAACCACGAGTGAATACTCGGCTTTCATGGATTGTTGATGGAAACACATTCTTCAAAGAAAATGCTAGCAGACATGAGCTTCTGCGTCTTCGATTTAGAGACAACTGGTGGAAACCAGAAAAAAGATAAAATCATTGAAATTGGACTCGTCCAAATTGATAACCTGGAAGTAGGAGCGAAAAAAAGCTTTCTCATCAATCCAGAAAGAAAAATCCCAGACTTTATTCAAAAGCTAACTTCTATCACACAAGATGAAGTTGAAGGCGCACCAACAATTGATGCCGTTATTGATGAAGTTCTAGAGTTTATTAGTGACCGAGTTCTTATCGCTCACAACTCTTCATTTGATATTCCATTTTTAAATTCAGTATTAGAAAGGCTTGGAAGAAAGCAACTTGAGAATAAGGGCCTATGTACAAACCTTATGACAAAGTATCTTATTCCAACTCTTATGAACTCGAATCTAAATTATATGTCGCGTATTTTTAATATCTCTCACCAAAAGGCACACCGTGCCCTTGATGATGCTATCGCGACGGCGCAACTCTTCTTAAACTATCTCAATATCTTTATTGAAAAAGACATTAAGAAGATCAATCATCTTTACTACCCTAAGAATCGCTACGAGCTTGATCTTTGTAACTTTAAAAAAGATACAAGTGAGCACGATGAGATTGTGGCAAAGATGAAAAAGATTTTTGCTCCTTTTGTTATTACAGTAAAAGGACAAAACGGAATCATCCTCTTCTCTTTTCCGTGCACGAACAAAGAGAATGAAATTCAATTCATTAGCGAGCGTATTAAAGATCTCGAGTGGCAAACTATTTCCATTAAACTTAGTGGACCAATTCTTGAGGCCCTTATTCGCTTTAATCATTCATTTAATAAAATGGATGAAGCCGATCAAGAAGAGGCCATCACAATGCTTCGTCAAAATTTGATTGGAGACGGTACGAAAGAAGAACTAAAGGCCGAGTACAAAGAAGAGCTTCAAAAAATCAAGCAAGCTGACTTCGTTCTTATGAATCACCTTGTGCCAGAACAATTTACAATCTACCCTCTTGGTGCCCTAGGAATTAGACAAGGACTGATCTTTCGCTACCCTGGTCACGACAAGAAGCTAATTCAATATATCAATTCAAAGTCTAATCGCAAGAAAGCGCAGAAGCTTAAAGAGATTCACTTCCCTGAAATGCTGCAAGACCTTGTTAATCTTTATATGGCAAAGAACCTACGCCAAGAGCGCGAGCTTATGATCTTTAAAGATTCATTTGCCCTTAAGAATAAGGACTTCTTCTTTACTCAACTTGATAAGTTCATTGAGACGAATCCGAATAAGTATAATTATCCGGAAGCGTTTATTTAATCAGACCAAATTATAAATCACAATATCCTGCCCATGAATTTCAACCCGTGAATTTTCAAGTGCAAGTAAGTGGATGATTAAGCGGTTTAAGATCTTGCTCTTTTGTCCTTCAATATTGAGATTCTTTACCGTAAGAATGATGTCGTGTTCACTACGATAGAAGTTACAGTCAATAGAGTTAGAGCTAGCATCAATTAAGAGTTCGTGATTTTTAAGCGTCATCATCTCACTTAGGATTAAGTAGAGAATGATTGGAAGACTCGCACCACTAATCGCATGTTCTTTGAGATCATTTGAAATATTTGTTTGAATTGATATTCCCGATTCGATTTTTCGATTGCTCAGTAGCGAGATTGCCTGTTGGAGAATACTCTCAAACGTACTTTGACGACTTAGTTGATCATTGACCTTGGCAAAACCAAGGAAAGTATTGATTAGGCTCTTGCAACGATTTGCTGACGCCTTCATTTCATTTAGGATTGTTAAATCGTCTTCTTCCCACTCTTCAAGCTCAAGCATATTAATGGCCGCAAGAATTCCCGCAAGAGGATTATTGAGTTCGTGAGCAATGGAGCTTGTGATAATACCAAGTTCAGAGTGAGACTTTGTATAATTGAACTCCTGCTTCACAAGACAGATCGTTCTTAGATTTGAAATCGTACTTGAGAGGATCTTATATTTTTGATCATCAATATCAATCCAACCGGACTCAAAATTTTTGATGAGATTATTTGGTGTGATTCCAAGCTTTAGAAAGTGGTCATTGTGATAGTGAACGATACCATCATCACTAATGATAACAACTGGATAAGTTAGCTTGTTAATCAAGTCAGTCACACCAAGCTGTTCACTTGAGAGTTCTTCTTCATTTGCATTAATTAATTGGATCACATTAGCAATGGCCAGGGCGGCTTTTTGAGCTTCTTCCCACTCCCCCTTTACAGTAAGTAGATAATAAGAAGCTGTATCTTCAAAGCAGTAATCTTCTTTAACAGGGTAAAGATGTGAATCGGCTTTATCGATTACCTTGATATTGAATTCATTTTTTACTTCTGAAATTTTAAAAAGTTCTGGAATAAAATTGTCGTCGTTGTCTTGGTATACCTTCTCAAGATAAAGGCCCGCAACTTCCATCTCATCGAGATTAGCACTGGCCATACTAGAGTTTAATTTAAGAACTCTCGCAAGCTCTCTTTTAAAGTGCAGAAGCTCTTTAAGATTCTCAATCGTTTCAATCTCGATAATGTGGTCATCTAGTTTAACAATCAGAGGGATACTTGATTCAATTGAGAAGTCGAATTCATAGTCACTAGAGCTAAACCCAGAATAATTTAAATTGCGCTCTAACTCTTCATCAATTTCGATATTTGAGTGATAGTAAAAATTCTGCTTAGGTGAATTTACTTCACTATCTTGAAACCCAAGAGATGCACTCACGAGTTAGCTCCCTTGTGAAGAGTCACCTTACCGTCAGCGTAGTGAATATCCACATCGACATTTTCAAGCTTTGCCATGTCTTTGGCGGAGCTAATGACCTTGTCACCAATCTGCGTGTAGGCATAGCCTCGCGTAAGAACATTTTTTGGATTTAAGGCCCCTAGGATCTTCTCAAATTCTATATTCTTATTTTTATAATTCACAATTTTATTTTGAATAGCTTTCACAAGATCACGGCTTAGGCGATCTAGCTCAAAAGTATATTCATAAAGAGAAAGAATCTGTTCTTTTCTCTTAATTAGATTTAGCTTTTCAAGCTCATGCTTATAATCTGAAATTTTCGATTTAAGAGCAATGAGGAAACTCTTTGGTGACGTTTCAGAAAGGACATCATAGCGACGACGAAGTTCCATATTCATGGCACCTTTTAAATCCTTACGGATGCGATTCATGTCAGAATCTAACGCCATAAATTTTTGAGTTAGAACTTCAGCTGCTGCCGAAGGTGTTTCCATTCTAAGATCGGCCACATAATCAGAAATCGTGAAGTCCACTTGGTGTCCAACGGCACTAATGGTTGGAATTGGACAATTGTAGATATCCCAGGCCAGGGCCTCATCGTTGAATGCCCAAAGGTCTTCCATCGAGCCACCACCACGAGTGAGAACGATAACATCTAGCATATCTTTGATACGCCCCTCTTCTTTTGCCTTTAAATGATAAGCAATAAGTTTCTCAAGGGCCTTACGGATTGAAGCTGGAGCATTGACTCCTTGAACTAGCGCCGGAGAAAGAAGTACCTGATGATACTCAGATCGTCTTTGAGATACATTTAAAAAGTCTTGCAAGGCCGCGGCTCCCTTTGCCGTAATAACACCAATGCGTTTTGGCATCGTCGGTATCGGTTGCTTTGAACTCATATCAAAAAGACCTTCGGCCTGTAGCTTCTTCTTTAGTAATTCAAATTGTTCCTGAAGATCACCCTTACCTGCTGGAACGATTCGTTTCACAATTAATTGAAACGTTCCTCGAGTTGGGTAAACAGAAACGGAGCCAGAGACAATGACTTTGTCTCCTGCGCGAATAGTTTTAATAATCGGATTTCTCATGGCATCCATTTTAAAAAGCGCCATTTGCATAAGTGCATTACCATCACCAAGTGAGAAATACCAATGTCCAGCACCAGAGGAGCTAAGGTTTGAAACCTCTCCTGTTACACTAATATTTTGGTAATTAGACTCGAGATTTTTCTTTATGTGATTAACGAGTTGTGAGACTGATGGGACTTTATTATTCATCCCTTTATGATGTTAAAAAAGGGACAAAGTGGGAAGACGAAGAGCGTCATCCCACTGTGATTTCAAATAGATATTTTAAAATTTATTGACTGCGTTTAGGAATTTAATCGCTTGCAGAACTTGGTAGTCCTTGTCTGCTGCATACTTTCTGTGAACAGGTGATTCTTCTTTCTTTTTATTGATTTCCTTAGCTCTTTCAATTCTCTTTAAACGAGCTGCTTTTTCACGCTTAAGACGGGCCTGCTTTTCTTCTTCTGTTTCAACTGTTGCTGTTAAGTGGTTTCTAAGATCAACTTCTCTTACCCCACCATCATCATACATATGCTCTTCAACAAACTCCCCTTCAACCTGAGAAACTTGCACATCTGGCTTAATTCCAAGGGCCTGAATTTTTCGACCTTTTGGTGTCATATACTGAGCAATCGTAAGCTTGATACCCTGTTCTTCTGAAATTTGAGAAACAGTTTGTACACTACCCTTTCCAAATGAGTTTGTTCCCACAATAAGGGCACGTTTATGGTCTTGTAGGGCACCCGCCACAATTTCTGAAGCAGAAGCACTTGAGCCATTAATAAGAACAGCAAGCGGAATATCTAATTCTTTATGGCCACTCTTTTTTACGTAGCGAATTTCTTTATTCTTTGGATCGCGCCCTTCTGTTGACACCACGACACCATCATTTAGAAAGATTGAAGAAAGGTTTACGGCCTCATTTAAAAGACCACCTGGATTTGAGCGAAGGTCAAGAACGACACCTCTAAAATTCTTTCCAAGCTTCTTCTTTTCTTTCTTAAGAGCTTTAACAACGTAAGCTGCAGCATCCTTTTGGAATTGACTTAAACGAATAACAGCGTAGTTATTTACCGCAAACGACTTAACTGGTTTTGTTTTAATTTTTTGGCGCTTTACCTTGAAGTTGCGAATATCTTTTTCGCCAGCTCTTAGAATTCCTAGGTTAATAACTGTCCCAAGCTCCCCTTTCATACGATCAACAGCTTCATCAAGAGTAATACCAATTGTTGATTCATTATTGATCTCAACAATCTTATCCCCAGGAAGAAGTCCTGCTTTCTCTGCTGGTGAGTCTTCAATTGGAGTTGTGATCACAAGAACACCATCTTTTTGTGTTACTTCGATTCCAAGGCCACCGTACTCTCCACTTGTATCTTCTTGCATCTTCTTAAAGACTTCTTCATCTAAGAATGCAGAGTGAGGATCAAGTGTTTGAAACATCCCTTTCAAAGCTCCATCAATGAGCTTATCAATATCAACCTTACGGTAGTAATTTGTTTCAATGATATGAATAACTTTATTGAAGAGTTCGAGTTTTTCAAAACGCGACTTCGTCGTTTCTTTTGCTTGTACAGGTGCTACAAATGCCGTCAGCATTAGAGCAACAAATAGCTTTTTCATTATTATTCCTAATTTTAAATATTAATTTTAGTGTTAATTAATTGAGCTGTATTTTGTGCTGTATTTTTCTTTCTAATTTCAAAGTAAACCTTACTTAGATTCCCCTTCTTAATTGAGAACCTCGTTTTAGCAACAGAAGATCCAAGATCGACGGCCTGTCCCTTCTTTACACTTGAAGCAAAATCTCCAAGATAAATACTACGGATATCATTTCCATGATCAACCATAATAACATTACCAACGTTTGCTAAAGAGCCTACGTATTCGACCTTTCCGGCCTTTGTAGCAAAGATCTCTTGTCCACTCTTAACAGTATAAGTTATCCCCTTCTTACCATTTTCAGTAGAGATATACTTCTTAACTGGAACAGCGAAGTTTGCCACAAGCTTTGAAGAAGAAGAGTTCTTACTCTTTGCTTTTCTTGCTTTTAGTTTGGCCTGGGCCTTCTGCTTCGCTAAGCGCTGAGATTTTCTTAGCTTACTATATTCTGATTTTAGTTTTTCGTGATTTTCTTTTTCAGTTAAAAACTCTTGAACAGTTGAGCTCTTACGAGTCTCAAGTTCTTGTAGTAGAGTATAAAGTTCTCTTTCAACTTTAACTGTTTCAGTTAAACGAGTTCTAAGCTCAAAAGTCTTTTTCTTTAAATTTGTACAGTAATCGATCTTTGATTGAATTTCTTTCTTCTCATTCTTAAGTGATCTTAAGAGAAGCTGACTTTTGATAAGATCTTCATGAGTTGAGTTTTCCATATAGCTTAGAGCAACATGGCGAATTGTCTTCTTTACTCTCACCTTATCTGCTTCTAGATCAAAAAGTGATTGGTTAAGATTTTTTTCTAGTTCAAATATTTGGTAATCAAGGTCTTGCCTAGATTTCATGGCCTGAAGGTAGTCTTCATTCTTAGTTTGAAGCTTTGTTTCAATAGACTGGATTGATTTCTTATAATTATCAATCTTAGTACGTGAGTCTGTAACCTTCCCCTTAATCGCCTTAAGACTTGGAGCGGCCTGTGTCCTCATTGAAACAGAAGAGATTAAAAGTACTGTGAAAAGAACTAAGCTTTTTGCCATTCAAGTTTCCCGATCGTGTACCACGCAGAAGTTGTTAATAATGCTCCACTTACAATTAATGCAAATACTTCATTTGGTGAGAAGAATGCAAATGAGAGAGCGCAACCAACAAGAGTTGAAGCAACGATATTCACTGTATACATTTTGAAAGCAACATTCTTCTTTCTTTGAAACTTTTCAACAAGATAAGAAACCTGCTTTAGGTTGCGTCTTATTGTCATAAATGCAACAACCCAAAATAGTGCAAGAACTGTGATAAGAACCTGAAGTGGTCTCCTCTTTAGTTCTGTCATCACATTTTTCCACGATTGAGTATTTGAAATCTTCTTTCTAATGCTTCCAAGAACAACATTATCCTTACCAGTAAGACGTACTAAGTACTCTCTAATAAGATTTGTCGAACTCTCCGAAACTTTTTCATCTAAGATGATTTTTAGTCCCTTCATTGAAATAATTGAAGTGATTTCATCTTTACCAAGTTCAAGAACGTCTTTAAGCTCGTTTGTCACGGCCATGCTCTTTGTCGCACTAATGGCCTCAACACCCTTTACACCAGGTAATCCCTTAATCTTTCTTGAAATACTATTTGTATTTAAGTCCCCATCAACAAGTGCATTAAAGTAGTACTCATTTTGAATGGCCGGAAGAGCATTTGAAATCTTCTTCTTAAAACTGTCATAATTAGAAACAGAAATAACAAGAGAGATTGTTAAAAGAGAGAAAAGCGCTTGCCCAAAAAGATTATTTTTTGTGAAACGAGCTAATTCTTTTAAATAAAACATGCATGCCCCGAGTGAATTAGACGAGAGTTATCTAAGTGGATAATACGTCCCGTGAAACGTTGTACTAATTCGCGATTATGAGAGG
>NZ_JBEBMT010000001.1:161382-224027 GCF_043196705.1 Halobacteriovorax sp. HFRX-2_2 | reverse complement strand
GCCCAAATAATTGTTGTTCCTCTTTTCGCATTATAGATATTTAATAAATCAAAAAGTCTTTTTGTATTATCAAAGTCTAGAGAGCTTGATGGCTCATCAGCAATAAATACATCTGGCTTTGAAAGCAGGGCGCGAATGATGGCAACCTTTTGTCTTAGTCCCCCATTAGCATCCTTGGCCTTAAGATTTACGCGATTTTTAATTCCTAGAATTTTAATTAGTTCGCTTAGGTCGCTCTCAAATTCTTTACGAGAGCGGTAAACACTTGGATCAAATGCAAATTGTAAATTATCAATAAGACTCATATTTTCAATAAGTCTTAGGTCTTGAAAAACTTGTGTTGTAAAAATGCGATCTTCAATTTTGATCGTTCCACCAGTTGGTGAAACATTACCAGCGAGAACATTTAAAAGCGTAGTCTTTCCTGCTCCAGAAGCTCCTGTAACAAAGACAATTTCACCTTTTCTGATTTGCAAATTGATATTGGAAATGGCCTTGATACCGTTGTAATCAACAGTGACATTTTCCAGGGTAAAATACATATTTGTATTCAAATTCTGGTTTCCAAATAAATTACTTGCTTGATTCGCGTAACTGCTTGAGATCATTGATATGAGTCCTTCATTTCTATATTCAAATCTTCCTAACTTGAATTGGGCAAAAATCCTCTTTGCCACTCTCTAATTTTATAACAAAATCAGATTTTAAGCAAAGGTAGATAAAAAGACCGACCACATGCGTCAAATAAGTAAATCTTAATATTTCAGCTGTTGATGGAAGCAAATTTTCTACGTAGAATCAGCTGCAAATCTGTAAAAGAGAGGTCAAAGTGCTTGAAAAAATTAATGGAAAGCAAATCGATGCTCACCTACTATCTTCCCTCTTACAAGATAGTAGTGTTGATGGAAATAGGGAAAGTAGAAATCTTTCATTTTATGACATCATCTATGTCATCGATACACCTGTCGATATTGGCCCTCGTTTTAAAACAAATAAAATTGATGAAGCCGGAGTTAATGTCACCCTGGCCTTTACAGACAAAGTTCTTTGTAATGAATATCTTGAGCAAAATAGTCGTACACGTGCAATCACTGTTGGTATGTTATGTGGTGAGGTCGAGTCTAATTTCATTGAGGTCATTGGGTTAAATCGAAATTCGTCAGGCCGCTTTGAAGAGTTCATTTTTGTGCCTCCCTATGACAAGCTCACTTGTCAGTATATTCTCTCACCTCGTGACGAAACGATATCTCTCTTATCAATTGATAATGAATCTCATCGCTTTATGGGAGTTGAGGCAACCTTCTTTTCCATTACGAATAAGACCATGGTTACTTTTGGGCAAGAACAAAGAGATGAGTATCTCAATAATCTCATTGAGAATTTAAGCTTTATCATTCCTCGTATTCCTCAAAGAAGAGGAAGTGCAAATATCATCTGCTTACTTTTAAATCTTGAAAATTCGATTGAAGAAAAGGCATTTGTGAGAGACTACCCTACATTTGAGGGCTATACAGAAGTGCTCTTTGTAAACTCTAACCTCGAGCTACTCACAGGAAACCTGACTAGAATCGAATACGATGGGGCAAGTTTAGAAGGTATCTACTTACCCCTAATCGAAAGGGCCAAAAAACTTAAATCACACCTTGCTCTTTAAGTAATTTATATGCCCCGTCAGAGCAGAAGCAATTTGGCGTGTAGCTCATTGTATTTGAAAGTTTTGAAATGATTGAATTTTCAACATCAGCTAGTAGTTTAACTTGCCCATCATCTAAACGAATCTTAACTGGATCTCTTTCTAAGAGAAGATTAGCAAGTGTTGTCTTCTTAGCAAGCTCTCTTGGACTCTTAACAAAGATAATTTTCTTCTTAGGAATATCTGGAATAACCCAATCAGCGTCACTCCCCTTCTCTTTCACAAGGTTAACAATGTCATTGGCCTTATTACTTGTCTTCTTAAAAAGCTTATCATTAAAGCCAATATTATCTTGTTCAAGAAGAGACTGTGAGAAGTCGCTTGTATCAATATTCTTAGCACCATGGCGTAGAAGAAGGATACGTGCCATATCTTTGATATCTGCATATTTATCGAATTGGCCATCGACAAGTAGCTTGTGAATTGTATTCATAAAGTACGAGTCATTAAAACCATAAAAGCGCATTGGATCATTGCTGATAATATCAAGTAGATCACTGTAGCGATAAATATGACCTTTCTCCAGCATGTGGTAACAAAGAGCATCTGCAATGGCATCGTACTTTGATCCACGTGGTGATCGAATAACTTGTGAGTACCAAGCAAAGCGCGCGCTTAAAAAATCTTCAACACAGTGAAGAGCATTTTCTTTAATTGCTAGAATATCGTGACCTGCAACTTTCTCTGTCGTGAAATGGTGTAGAAGATATTCTCTATCGTAAGTTCCATACTTAAGACCTGTATAGTGAGCATCTCTTAAAAGATAGTCCATGCGGTCACAGTCAATTTCTGAGTGAAGAATTTGATTGGCCAGAATTGACGAGTGCGTACCTTTAACAAGGTCTGAAACTTCTTGTGGATCAATTCCATGATCTTTCAAAATTCGAGTAAGTCCACCTTCGTAGTCAGTATTCTTAATAATGAATGAGCCAAGATTTTCGTGATCGTCTTGTAATCCCTTTCCACCTTTCTTATTTGTTGTCTCCCCTATCTTGATATAGGCCATCTCTGTTGTGTGAGAAAAACAGAATGTTCCAATATCGTGAAGAAGAGCTGAGACGCGAATGGCCTGATGATATTTGGCCTCTTTTGTCTTTTGAACTTTTTGAAATAATTCACCATCTTCCACACCGCGGCCAACTGACCTTAGAATATGGTGAGCATTATTAAGTACACCAATTGAGTGGCCGTAGCGAGAGTGTTCAGCACCGTGAAAAACGTAGAATGAAAACCCTAGTTGTTTAATCCAGCGTAGCCTTTGAAAGAATGGGCTGTGGATGATCTCCATCTCAAGTGGAGTTAAGTCGATGAATCCATATAATGGATCATAAACTTTTAGACCTAATTTAGCGTTTGAGACAACTTCCATGTTGATCCTTTGGTATAATATAAGAAAGCCCGTTAATTAACGGGCATCTTATATTTTATAATGAATTTGTTGATAGATACAAGAAAGTTAAGACTTTTTCTTTCTTCCTCTTTTCTTTACAGGAGTTGTAGCGACTTTTAACGCTTCAAAAATTTTCTTCGCTTCACTTCTTAAGTTATTTTCATAAATAAAGCGGTAGAAGTTCTCTAAATCTGGTGAACTTCTGAAGTTCTTTGGTAGTCTATTGTCTTCTGACATGGGCTCTCCTTTTAGACTGTCATAATAACTTCAAAATTACGCTTTATCAATTTTCTTTAAGCTTCTTTAAGGGTTGATTATGCTTCTTTTGCTTCAATCATACCGTAGCTGTGCAGCTTGTTATAAAGAGTCTTAACTGTAATCCCAAGAACTTTAGCTGTCTTAGTCTTATTACCACCTAAGTGATCTAGAGTTTGGCAGATGTGTTCTCTTTCGATTTCACCTAGCGTCATTTCTCTAAATACTCTGATTTCTTCTTTTTCTTCAGAGATTTCAGCTTGCTCAACTTTGATGCTATCAGCAAGGTGATCTCTTTCAACAATCATTCCTGGAGATAGAACATATGCTCTTTCCATGATTGAGTGAAGTTCTCTTACGTTTCCTGGCCAGTTGTAATCTTCAAGAAGCTTAACAACACCTGGAGACATTGACTTTTGAGCTTCTGGTAACTTTCCTAGGTTAAGGAAGTGGTTAGCTAGAATTTCAATATCTGACTTTCTTTCTCTTAGTGAAGGAATTCTTAAACCAATTGTTGATAGGTTGTAGAATAGATCTTCTCTAAAAGTACCTTGAGCAACACTTTCTTTCATATTGATTGAAGAAGCTGCAATAATTCTTACGTTTGATCTTAGTTTTTCATGAGTTCCAACTCTTGAGTAAGCAAGGTCGTTGATGAAGCTCATTAGTCTCGCCTGTACTTTAACTGGCATTTTATCAATATTGTTGATGAAGATTGTTCCACCGTTAGCTGCTTCTAGAGCACCTTTCTTAATTCTAAAACCTCTTACAGCATCAACTTCTTCTTTCCCGAAGATTTCTGACTCTAGGTACTCATCGTTACCCATTGAACAGTCTACTACGATGAAAGCGTGATTCTTTCTTTCTGAACGACAGTGGATTCTTCTAGCGATCATTTCTTTACCAACACCAGTCTCACCTGCCATATAAGAGTTAACATCTGATGCAGCTACACGATCAACTGCAACTAGAAGCTCTTGCATAATTTCTGACTTACCGATGATTTCTTTCTCTTGAGTTGTTGAACGAGATAGAGTTACACCAGGTACAGAATTCTTTAGTTCATTTTCTTTTTCTTCGATCTTCTGCTTAAGTGACTCATTTAGGAACTTAGCAGATAGATACATTTTCATATTCTTAAGTGGCTTCTGGATAGAGTTTAGGCTATCGATAACCATATTAATGTCTTCTTTCTTAAAGTTAACTTCTTCGCTATTTCCTTTGAAAGAAATAGTACCGATAATTACACCGTCGATAATCATTGGAACACACAGTTCAGAGTGAGAAATCTCTGTTTTTGTTGAAGCAAATAGAGGATCTCTTTGTACGTTGTTTGAGAAGTAAGCACGCTTAGTTTTGATTACGTGTCCTACAGCACCAAGACCTTTTGAAATTCTTTGTGCGTTCTTTACAGCGCGAGCATTCTTAGCAACCATGCGACAGCTTCCGTCTTCATGTGCAATGTTTACGATAATTTCATCACAAACGATTTCTGATTTAAAGAATTTTGATAGTTCAGAAAAGAAAACCTGCTCATCTAAAGTCGTAAGAAGTGTAGACAGTAGATTTTCAATTTTTGTTGATTCTTTTTTCATTTCGATTGTCATGTAAAAACTCCCGTGTATTTTTTAGTGTGTGTTCTGCGAAGCGTTAAACTAAATTCATGATACAGCGCGTCTGAATTTTTTACAAGACTAAAATACTCGGTTGTTCAAAAAAAATATACTTTTACTGTGATTATAATGACTTAAGCCATCTACCACTTGTACACTTTCCGAAATTTGAGGTCAGTGGCCCTAGGATTTTGCCCCAAGTGTCCATAATATAGACACTTTGAGTGGCCCTCGACTGTGAAAGAACCCTCAAACTTGTAAAAATAATGAACTGTCCATCTTTTGAGTACTCTGGATCCTCATTTGAACCGAAATCCTTCGTTAAACGATGAAGGTTTTGGCCATCTGATCCTACTTTAAAGAGGTCAAAGCGATTATCTAACCAGCTTGAGAAAACAATTTCTGAAGCACTTGGGTGAAAACGTGGAGTGGCGTTGTACTTACCTACATAACTAATACGCTTAACATCTTTCTCTAGGCCATTTGGATCCATTGTATAGATCATCGGCTTTCCTGGGCGTCCAGATAGAAATGTTAGGATTGAGCCATCAGCACTAAGTGATGGGTCAACATCAGGTGCGTAGCTTTTCGTTAGGCGTGTAATTGCACGAGTCTTTAAGTTCATGCGATATAATTCGGCATTACCTTGATGTGAAAGAGTTAAAATGATTTCATCACCATTATTAGTAAAGATAGCACCAGAGTTTAGGCCCTTTCTTTTCGATAATATAGTCGACTTCTTTGTGGCCACATCATAGAGCATAAGGTTTACGTTCTTCTTTGCTCCCTTAATAGACTCATCAATAAGGCTGTAAACAATCTTTGAGCCGTCATGTGATACAGCAGGAGAAAGAACAACACCATTATGCCATGTTAGCCTCTTTGGATTTGCACCATCAAAGTCCATGATGAATAGCTCTTTCTTTCCATCAGGCATTTTATAATCAGAAACAAAAACGATCTTATCCTTAAAGATAGAAGGCTTACCAACAATGGCGCGGTAGATTTCATCAGATACTGCGTGAATGGCCTCTCGGTTATTAGCATCATATGGAATTGATTTCGAAATAAGTTCTTGCTCGGCCGCAATATTCCAAAGCTTATATGAAAGAGATGTTTGCGTTGCAGTTCTTACAATTTTAAAGCGAACTAAGAAATTAGTTTCCTTCGTCTTGTAATTCGTAAAGCGCACATTATCAAAAGAAGTCTGCGAGATACGGCGAGGTAGTACATTAAAGTAGTTCTGATAGAATTTAAAATCGTTTCGTACGATATTAATATAATTCTCAGACTGCTCAACCTCATTAGGAGTAAAGACTCCCTCAGAAAAAATCTTTTCTACAAGTAGGCTTTCTTTAACAACTTCGGCGTCCCCTACAGAGACAACAGTTAGTCCACCATCAGCAATAACGTTTAAACATATAAGTAGTAATACTAAATACTTCATAAAAACTCCTATATAGGAAAGGCAAGAACGAGTTCTCCGGCCACTAGCCTATTAGTAATTTCTTTTTTCGGACGAGGAAATGATCCAACAGCGCGAATTGATCCCACCGCTTTGCTATCATACTCCGCGTTCCCACTCGATTTTATAATTTTATATTCTAATAATTTTCCCTGCGAATTGATAAAGACCTGAACGTGACACGACAATTCAAGATTTGCCAGATATGCCGGAAGTCTCCAATGCTTGCGAACAGCTTCCATCACAGAAATAACATAATTATCAAAGTCCCCTTGGGCCTGGGCACTGCCAGTTCCAGTATAAGAAGAGCCTTCACTTAATTTGTTTCCAGCAGCAATAATATTGCTATAGTCAGTTGTGTCCTCAGCAATTTTTTGTTTTTGCTTAGGTTTTGCCTTTCTCTTTGTATCTGTTTTGACATCACGATTAGCAAATTTTGAAAGCATATCCTTTAAAGACTTCTGTTTAGTAGCCTTCTCAAGAATGGCCTTGTCACTTCCACCTGTATCCTTGGCCTTCTTCTTTACCACCTCAACTTGCTCTTGTGGTGGAGGAGTCATTTTCTTAAGCTCTTGATAAGTCATCTTAGGCATGGCCACAACATCAACTTTGATGGCCTTACCAATAACGCGAACCTTATCGAGGTTGGCCCTCTTTGGGTCGAAAGGAGTCCCAAGCTTAAAGATCGATAGAAGATACAGTCCCAAAATTAGGACAGCATGCGCTCCTAATGAAATAGAAATGTATTTGTTAAAACTCTTTTCGATACTACTTATCCTCTAGCTCTGTAACCAGAGCAATATCATTTATATTATTTGATTTTAAATAAGACATTAATTTTGCAACTTTACCGTACTCTAGCTGATAGTCAGCTCTTAGAAATAGAGTCTGCGACTTCGTTTCTTTTAGCTTACTTGAAACAACAGCGATAAGTTCACTTAGGAGGATTTTATCCTTCCCCACATAGAACTCTTCAGAATTAGTGAAACTAAGAACAACTTGCGAAGAGCTTAAGCTCATCACATTGACTTCCTTAGTCTTTGGTAAAGTCAGTTCAATCCCATTTAACATCAAGGGCGCTGTAATCATGAAGATAACAAGTAGAACTAACATAACATCAACAAGTGGTGTTACGTTAATCTCTGATACCGGTCCGTCTCCATTACCACCAGAATTCATACCCATTACTAACCCCTAAATTATGATTTTGAAGAAATATATCTTTCAACTTCATTGATAAATTGATTACCAAAGATATGAAGTTGTTCTCTAAGTTTATTTCTTCTTTGTCCAAATTTATTAAAATACCAAGTTGCAGGAATTGCGGCCACTAGACCTACGGCAGTTGCAACAAGTGCTTCGGCAATCCCAGGAGCAACAGTCTCAAGCGTTGCACCACCACTGGCAAGGCCAGAGAATGAATCAATAATCCCCCAAACTGTTCCAAATAAACCAACGAATGGTGTAATCGAACCAATTGAGGCAAGAGTTGTTAGTCCATTACTCATTTGCTGATCAACTTCTACTGCTTCATTTGATAAGGCACGCTCCATTGATTGATTAGCAATTGAAGAATAATGTTCTTTAATTAGTCCATAGTCTTCACCTAGTGCAATCTCTGTTTTCTTAAGTTCACGGTAACCAGAAAGAAATAATTTCTTTAACGGACTATCTTCAATCGTTTGAGCATCATGATATGCTTCTTCAAGAGAGGCCACACCACTAAAGAAGTTTTTAAACTCGCGATTGGCCTTTTCTGTTTTATTAAAAAGTGATCTCTTTTGGAAAATAATCGTCCATGAAAGCACTGATGCTAAGATTAAAAGAAGTAAGTCTAATTTAACGACAATACTTGAGTCTAAGAGGATTTGGAAAATATCTAAATTATGACCTTCCACTATACTTCTCCTTGCTTTTTTAAAATATATGAATATGCGGATGTAACAATTAATAAACTAATAGCTGGAACCAAAAGGTTTCCTAACTTTGAAAAAAATATTGAGTAATATGTACCCCATAATGGATCGTGACCCAAGAAGGCAAAAAGAGGTACAAAAACAACTGAAATAAAAATCATCCCTTTAAGTACTGAGTAATTAAATAGATAGAGATGAGTATATGCTAAGAAGAATAGAAACATATGACCTATTTCTAAACTCGTATTTCTTGGAAATAAAACAAAAAGAGAAAGATATAAGAGAGAGCCTTCGGTTAAAATATGAAATCCCTTCCCTACACGTCTCGACTTTAAAAAGATTTTTGAATTCAAGAATTCAAAAAAGAAGAATGCAAAAATAAGTACATTGTGAACGATTAGTTGCCAAAAACTAAATTGCACGTTTTCCATATGAGAAGGTCGACTAAAGAAAATAAATACAATGAGTGTACCCAGCGAAATTAAATAAGTTGGGACATTAACACTATTGTACCAATCAAAAGACAGCTGGCCTTTAATATCTCTAAACTTCATATCTGAAAAGAAATAGATTGAAACGAGGTAACCTAAAATTCTTGCGGTAACTAGCACTTGCCAAGAGAAGTCGTATAGCCAATTCTCTACAATGATCAGCTTGTGCCCTAGTCTAAAGTGGAAGAACGTAATAATTGAGACAAGAATAAAGTAAATAATCCAGTATATTATTGTCGATGTGGCGTACTTTGCCAGATAAATAGATTTTTCTTTGGCGAATAACTTCATACTAATTCGTCGTTGGGTTTATCCAATTAAGCTGTAGTTCAGGCGCTGGATAAATCTTTGAATAATTCTTATAAAGTAAATTCCCTTTCGTTAAAGAATCAATCTTCTCTAGTAAGTGATAATAGTTTTTCCAGTACTTTGGATTATTCTTTAAAATAGTATCCATTTTCTTAGTTGTTTTAAACTGATCCTTGAAAGTAAAACCAGTATTAAAAACCACATCACTAAAACGAGTTAAAACCTTATGAAATTCTTCCTTTGGGAATTGTTTCTTATAAAAATTATTATTCATTAATTTTAAAAGTGTTTCATCATCAAATTTTTTAATAAATTGCTGATCCTCTAACCTCAATAAGTCTTCAAATAAAAGAAGTGAGATTTGTAACTTCGATAAGTCCATTGCTCTAATAAATGGAACACTAATCACAAATAGGTAGTGATTAGTCGATAGTGGAAAGCCGAAGTGAGTTACATTTGGTGAGTTCAAATATAAAATATCAAACTTGATACCAAAGTATCCGACTTCTTTTAAAAACTTAGCGTAATATTCACGAACACCAAAATCAGGCTTATGAAAGTCCCATTTTAGTATCCCTACATTCTTAACAAGCCAATACTGAGTCATGATATGCCAGAAATCTTTCCCGGCCGGCGTGTTGTAGAATGCTTTTTTTACAGCATCAACATCAACTTGTTTCTTTTTCGCTTGTTTAGCCTTTTCTTTTGCGGCCTTCTCAAGTCCGTCCTTCTTTAGAACTTTTTGAATTTTATTAAAATTCACAAATTCATTCTCAACCGGAAGGTTTTCTTGAGCATAAGAGCTAAAGATATTAAAGATAAGGAGAAGTGATAAGAAGTACTTCATTACTTACTCTCCCCTTTAATGAGAAGATCCTGTAGTCTTCCCCAATAGTGAATCTCAGTCACACCAATTTCAATTTGGTCAAAGAAGCGACGATACATATCTTGCCAACAACCATCTGGTTTTCTTTGAGAGAGAACATTCGTACTCATAAAACCTTTATAATTTGAGTACTCAACTTGATAGAACTCAGAGATTGGTGAACTTAAGACGTAGAAAGGTTGTCCACATTCAAAGGTAGACAGCACTCGAGAGAATTTTGAAGGGTTTTGGTGTAGCTGAGAATAAACAGACTGCACGTAGTAAATCGTCTTCTTCTGAGCATTACGAGACTGGGCCTTTTGTTGAGCAAAGACCGGTAGAAGAAGAAAAAATACTAGAAATATTCTCATTATACTTTCCATCTAAACTGTATTGTTTCCCACTCGTGACATTGCGGACAACGCCAAAAAATCTCATCAGAGTTGTACCCACATTCACGACAATAGTGCTTTGTAAGAGTTTGGTGCATATTCTCTAGAAGATCTTTCGTTTGTGAAACGGCCTCTTCTTTCTTACCTAACTCAATTAATATTTTAATATACTCAGATTTTAAGGCTTCTGAAGTGGCATTAGAGTTCTTATCCCACTCACTTAGTAATTCGTAAGCTTTGTGCAATTGATGCTGCTGCTTAAAAAGTCTAATCTTTGTAAGAATGATTGATTCGTTAGAAAGTAATTCTTCATCTTTCATTTCTAAGAAGTATTCAATTAAAAGATTTAATCTCTTAAAATACTTCTCTTTTTCTTCTTCACTGCCCTTAAATCCCTCTTCAAGTGATTCAAATGCAAAAGAAGCATACATTGGCTGCTCTTTTAAAAGTTCAACGAGATAGAATTTCGCTTCATCAACATTACCTTCGTGAAGAAGAATTCTAAGTTTTAGAATCTTTGCTGATACAGAAGGTGCAAAACGAAAACCGTCTTCAAGATCTTCAATGGCCTTAGAAAGCTGACCATTTTCAAAGAACTTCTTGGCCTTTTGAACAAGAATATGTGAAATCGTCTCAGACTGATTCTCATGCCCTACTTTTGAAAGCATGATGCGATAATTATAGGCTTGATCCCAATCACCAATATCTTCATAGATACGACAAAGTGATTGAATAACATCATATTCATCACGATTGATTTTTAAGACATCTTTATAAGTTTCAATGGCCTTATCAACAAAACCACCCTTATCGAAATCGATAGCTAACTCTTTAAGAGCACGAATGCGGTGAGATTCTGAAATATTATCTCTTGCAATAAGTGAACGGTGGATACTGATGGCCTTTTCTATTTCACCATTACTTCTGAATAGTCCACCTAGAGCAAAGTATGTATCAATTGTTTCTCTGTTAATATCAACGGCACTTAAGAATTCTTTAATCGCAAGATCACGATTTCCTGAGATTAGGTATTGAGTTGCATTTAAGAATACTTTCGACTGAGCTTCAAAGATCGAGTTACGATATCGTTTAGAAAGTTTTACACCTGTGTCTTTCTCACTGAAGTAGTGATAGATCAGAATTAGTGTAAATACGAATGCTACAACTGCTAGTATATGATCTTGTAGCCAATTTAAGTATATATGCATTATGCCTCTATTATTTGTACATTAAAGTCGTCGAGCTGTTAGCTTTTACAAAATTCTTAACTGCTCCTTTAACATCTTCTAAGTCTTCAATGATTGAGAAGAAGTTCGCCTTCTTCTTAATCTTCATTTCTGAAAGGTTTAAGTCCCCTTCAAGCTCTAGCTTCGCATGAAGCTCGCGAGCACATGGCCAAAGCCCAACAAGTTCATCAACAAGTCCAAGCTTCTTTGCTTGTGCACCTGAAAAGACTTGCCCTTGAGCAACATCGTTAATTGAACCTTTAATCTTCTCACTACGCTCAGCTGCAACATCATCAATAAATTGCTTGTGAACATCTTTTGTCATCTCTTCCATTAGCGCAGCTTCTTCTTTAGTCATTGGACGATTTGGTTGTCCAATGTCTTTATAGCGTCCGGCCTTAATTGTTTGTGGGTTAACCATGGCGAATTTGTATAATTCAGAAAGGTCAACAAATTGCATGATCACACCAATTGAACCTGTAAGTGTTCCTGGAGATGAACAAATCTTCTCTGTTGCCGCACCAATATAGTAACCACCACTTGCAGCGATTGATGAGAATGATGCATAGATTGGCTTTGGATTCTTTGTTACTTCAGTGTAACTTCCCGCCCCTCTAATTCTTAAAATTTCTTGATAAATCTCTTGAGTTGGAGCAACTGCTCCACCTGGTGAGTTAACTCTTAAGATAATTCCCTTAACTGCTTCATCCGCTTCTGCGCGGTGAAGAAGTTGAATTGTTTTCTTAGCGTCCATGATGACACCTTCAACTTCAATTAGGGCAATCTTATCTTTAGACTTCTTACTCGACGAAGCAATATCGTTATTTCCTTTGAAAATTGTCACGGTATAAGCAGAAAATAATATTAGTACAACGAAGAAAACTGCAACCATTGCCATAAGGCCTATGACCGCACGATCTTTTGATTTTGTATTCGACAAAGCATCCTCCCTGAGCTTATAAATCTACCCTTCTATCTTCCCAAAAATATTGGATTTCGTAAACTTTTTAACATGTTACAAACTTGCCGATTAAAGTAAATTTGTCCCTATCCGAAAAGATATAGGAATAAAACCGCAAATGCGAAGTGAGGGATATATGAAAGGTTTCAGCGTTAAAACAATTGCCATAATTACTCTAGTAATTCAGTCTAGCTTTGTTTTTGCTGAGAAGTATGAAGCTCCTTCATTTTATCAAGAAGCGAAAAAACCAATTTCATTTAAAAAGAAAGTAGTCCACCATAAGACTCAAGAATCTTGGGAAGACTCATATCAAGTTGAAGACGACTCTAAGTCAGAGAAGTCAAAGCGTCTTCCATCTTCTAAAAATACAAATGTTAAGTATTGGGATTACGAAAATAAGAAGTAATCTTATTTCCAAAGATTTAGATCTTTTTCTAGCTCACTCTTAAGCTGGCCACAGGCCGCTAAGATATCACTCCCCTTTGTCGTACGAATTGTTGTCGTGATTCCACCATTATCAAGTTGATTCTTAAACCAGTTGATACGGCTAACACTTGGGCGTTTAAAATTCGATTCAGGGTACTCATTAAAAGGAATCAGATTCACTTTAGATACTTTCTTAGGAAGAAGTTTTAAAAGTGCTTCAACATCTTCGGCGCGATCATTGTACTGGTCAATGAGAAGATATTCATAAGTAATATAGCGATGGGCCTTAAGTGGAATTTCCTTAATCGCCGTTAGAAGCCTGTCCAGATCATAGGCCTTATTAATTGGCATAAGTTCTGTACGAATCTCATTGTGAGCAGCATGCAGAGAAATAGCAATATTCACAGATGGGAATTCTTCTAGCTTCTTAATTGCTGGAACTAATCCCGATGTTGAAATCGTTACTCGCCTCTGAGAAAGGCCTAAGGCCTTTTCATCAACCATAAGTTCAGTTGCTGCCTTAACTTGTTCAAAGTTATGAAGAGGTTCTCCTTGGCCCATAAAGACAACATTTGATAGTCGTTCTTCTGGCCCAACTTTTTCTCTTAGAAATTTTGTAACGGCCAGAAATTGGCCTATAATTTCCCCGGCCTCAAGGTGGCGCATCAGCCCCATTGTTCCGGTATGACAGAAAGTACAACCGATTGCACACCCTACTTGCGAAGAAACACAAAGAGTTTTTCGATTTGAGCGAGCAGGAATCATAACCGTTTCAACAGTTTTTCCATCTCTCATGGCAACAAGAAATTTTCTCGTTCCATCTTTTGAAAGGCCATTCCATACAATTTTAGGAAGTGTAAAATCGAAGTTCTCTTCTAATAGCTCTTTGAGACTCTTAGAAATATTTGACCACCCCTCAGGAGTGTACTCGTGTTTTTCATAGACCCATTGAAGAATTTGATTTGCCACAAAAGGCTTCTGGCCATTCTCTACGAGGAATGATTTCAAAGACTTAGGTGAAAGCGAGTAAAAAAGCTGCTTTTGCATATGATTCTCCAATATTAGGTGACATTTATATGGTCAGGGACTAAATATTACAAGCTCCTCTGTAGAATTTTTGCTATTTAGCCTATTCTTTGATCTATTAAACCTAAATTACAACAAAATCTGCTGATGTCAGAATCATTAGGAACAAATATGAGAAAGCTTGGCCTATTAATCACATCCCTACTGCTACTTCAAGGATCTGTCTTGGCCGCAAATAATATGGCCAATCTTATTTACAAAGTTCCCTCTAAAAACAAAATACTTTCCACAAAGGGAGAGCTTAGCTGTCCTGACTGTAGGCTTGGTACACGATTTAGCGTAACAGTATGGAATATGTACAAAGGAAAAGAGCCTTCTTGGGCAAGAGATTATCTAGAGCTAGCAAGCGAGAGTGAAATCATCCTTGGTCAAGAGTTTCTACTTCAAGGAGAAATGCAGGAGATACTTTCAAGCGGCCAGCGAGAAAGTGTACTAGCAACTTCATTTTATAATACAGATGGAAAAGCAACCGGTGTCTTTACTAGCTCGACGGTAAATGCTGTCACAAAGCAGGCATTTCAAAGCAGTGATCGAGAGCCCATTGTAAATACGCCAAAGCTTTCTGTTTTAACTCAATATCCAGCAGATAATGGACAAAATATTACTTTTGTTAATATCCACGCACTCAATTTCGTCGGTATTCAACCTTTTACAATTCAAATAGCAACGCTTCTTAAAGCTGTAAAAAATATCAAAGGCCCAGTTATCTTTGCGGGTGATTTTAATACTAATGCTCCAACAAAAACTCTCATCATGAATATGCTATTTAAAAAAGAGGGTTTCAAACAGGCCCGTTATACTGGAGCAGATGATCGCATGACATTCTTAGGTCAGCCGCTAGACCATATTTGGTATCGTGGACTAAATCTCGTGGAAGCAAGAGTTCTTGGAGAGGTTGAAGGATCTGATCACGCTCCTCTTCAGGCAGAGTTCGAGCTAATTGATTAGGTATTAGCTTTGACAGTTTAGCTTATAAAAAGAAAAATTCAGCTGCATTTCTTTGCACATTCGTTCTCTCTTATAGATAATTAAAGATATTAAAAAATTAGTTTCAAACAAAAGGATTTGTTATGAAAAAGCTTATGATAAGCTTAGCAGTTGTTTTACTGGCAACACCATCTTTTGCACAAGAAAAGCTCATTCACAAAATTCCAAGTTCAGATAAGATCATTCAAGTAAAGCAAGGCCTTTCATGTGATGATTGTCCTTTTCCTAATGAATTCACGATCACTGCGTGGAATATGTACAAAGGAAAGAATGAAACCTGGCGCGAAGACTTTGAAGAACTTATGAATGAGAGCGATATTCTTCTCGGACAAGAGTTTAGTTTTAAAGGAAAAATGAAGGAGCGTCTCTTTACTCCAGAAGATGAAGAAATTATTTTGGCCACTTCATTTATCAGCTGGGGAAAGTACAACACAGGAGTTACTAATATTTCAAAGTATCCTGCAATAGCAATTACGCCTCTTAGGAGTAAGGTAAGAGAACCATTTATCCGCACACCAAAGCTATCTCTAGCAAGTCAGTACAAGCTTGAAGATGGCCGCAGTATTACCTTTATTAATATTCATGCTATTAATTTTGTCAGAAAGAAATCTCTAAAAAAACAAATCACTCAAGTTGTAAACTATATAAGAACAACAAATGGACCAGTTGTTTTTGCTGGTGACTTTAATACGAACTCAAAGTCTAAGATTAAGATGATGAGAGATATTTTAAAGAGAGAAGGCCTTAAGGAAGCAATCTACACAGGCCGTGATGATCGTATGAAATGGCTTGGTAATAAACTTGATTATATTTGGTATCGTGACCTAGAACTAATTGAAGCTAGAGTTCGTGGAGATATCGAAGGATCAGATCACAAGCCTTTACAAGCTAGCTTTAGAATTCCTATCGAATAAAACTCGATAGGAATCCCTTCTTTGTTCTTTCTGGATTTTCTAAGACATTTCCATGCTCAACAAAAGACTCAAGTAAACCACCAATTTTCTTAGTTGTTTCTAAAACCTTATTGAAGCAATCTGGAGAAATTAAGCATACTCTATCTTGCTTTAGACGATCACTTAGATCATAAGCAAATTTTGTCAGCTCTTCTTCATCAAAGAAACCACTTAAATAGCCGTCAGAAGTTATTTCCATTCTTGGACCCAGCTCGACCTCACTAAAGTCAACTGATGACTTTGCCGTGAAGATCGAACGAATAAAGAAGAGACTGTGCTCTTCACTATAGACATAACTTACATATAAAACTTTATCACTTGCACCCATCTCTACTCCGAAATTATCCCAAAATCTAATGAAATACTTCCCTTAGGCATGAAGCTCAATTCAATCTCATGTGGCGTATTATTTATCTCAACATGGTTTTGATCGATCATCTTTTGGAAAACGTATTCCGATGGATATTTAATATTAAGTTTTTGCTTATAACTTGAAGGATTAAAAAAGCTAATGCGCTTTACCTTATCGTATTTAAGATCAGAAGAAGCAATGGCCCTTTCTTGCCACTTATAGCGAACTTCTCCGCTTTGAGAAATATCACAACCAATATAGCCAATACTCTTCGTTACTTTATTCCAGAACGTATTAAGTTCATCGTCACTACACTCTTGAAAATCATTTGAGTTAAAGATAAGCAGTCGCCCCTCACCCATTGTGACAGTATTAATCTCAGTTAGGAAACGGATCTTCTCGACACTTAATTCATTTTCCAAGTAGAAAGACTCAAGTCTTCTTCTTAAATTCTTTTCAAGGTAAGCAATATCGATAAGAACCTTACCGCCACTCATAAAGAGCTTTAGGACCTTACCTAGAAGCTCAGCATTAATCTCTTTTCCATTGAAGTAGAAGAACTGAAATGGACTTTCAACATAGTCTTCCCAATGAAATTCATTAATATCGCTATAGCTATAATTCCAACTGAATTGACTCTTACAAAAGTCGATAAAACCAGAAAAAGCGATAAGCTCCTTACTTTTAAAGTCCTTCACATTGTGAAAAATATTAACTGCATTTGAAGTTTTAAAAATATAGTCGTTATCCGCGAGAATCGTCTTATCATTATAGAATTCATCTAAACGAGAAGAGTTAATAACCTGCTTCTTTAAATCAGAATAAATCCCATTCTTATTGCGATTAGGAAGAAGAATAGAAGATGGAAGAATTCCATTGTCTAAACTCTTAAGGGCATCATCAATGATCTTTGTGTCACTCACTTGATCAAGCATACGATTCTCAATTGAGTTCATCGAGCCTTCTAAGAAAGAGAAGTTCTTTACACCTTGCCAATTCTTTTCCATCGAATGCTTAACAATATCGATATAGATGCGAGAAATCGTTTCATTATACTCTATAATAAACTCATGCTCTTGCTCGGCCGTAATCTTCTCAAGCTTAAGCTCACCCTTTTTCATTTCAACAAAGCGACTAAAACCACTTTGGAACGCTACCGAACGATCAAAGATATAAGAATGAAAGTGGCCATGAGAGTAGTGACCGCAGTTGGCCCCCCACAAAGGTGCTTTAATTCCACTTTCTTGAAAGTATGAGTTTAGTTCTGAACAAAAACGAGTAAAGCCTTTATAAACTCGAGGATCATAGAAGCTATAGAAATTATGAATTGTTCCATCACTGTCTGCACTTGCACGGTTTAGGCCGTACTGATCACAGCTAGCAGTTCTAGCTAAAAGATATGGAATACCACCATTTGGTAGATATGGTACCGGTGAAACAGGTAAGAGAAAGATAATCTCCTTATCCAACTCTTTACAAATATCATATAGGCGCTTGAAGTCCGTCTCAGGTTTTTGCTTTGCAAAATCAATCTTATCGCCGGTATCCGTATGGAAGCTCCAATTTATCGGTACGATAATCTTATCTGTTAAAGACGTTTGTTCAATTTTAGATTTCCAAAGAGAAGCTGAAGTTTTCCAGTAGAAAAACCAATTCTCCCCTGGAAATACCGTGTCCTCATCCTTGACTACAGGTGTTGTAAGCATCAATCGACTCCTTAAAAAAATTGTAGGTCATGTAAAACACTTTGACAATTTCAAGTACTTACAATTTTTATCTTCTCACTAAATATAGTCTATTGGCTAAAAACATCTGTGGCATTATTGCCATAGGATGTAAGACACGGTAAGTTATTTTGATTAAAAAATGACAGAGGGGACAGAGTATGTGGTATTTCACAGAAGAAGAAAAACAAATCCAAAAAATGTGTCGTGATTTTGCAAGACAAGAGCTTGCTCCTGTAGCGGAAAAGCATGATACAGAAGAAAGTTTCAACATGGATGCTTTCAAAAAAATGGGTGAAATTGGAGTTCTTGGAATTACTGCTGATCCTGAGTATGGTGGTGCTGGAATGGGTGCCCTTGCTGCAACAATCGTTATGGAAGAATTTGGAAAAGCATGTGCTTCTTCAACTCTTTCTTACCTTGCCCACTCTATCCTTTGTGTTAACAATATTGAAAATAACGCTTCTAAAGAACAAAAAGAAAAATACCTACCAAAACTAATTACTGGTGAGCATATCGGTTGTATGGGTATGTCTGAGCCAGAATACGGATCAGATGCAGTTGGTATTCAAACAAAAGCAGAGAAAAAAGACGACCACTACCTTCTAAATGGAACGAAGATGTGGATCACTAATGCACAATACGCAGATATCGCTTACGTCTATACTAGAACAGGAAAAGAGAGAAAGAACCTTTCAACTTTTATCCTTGAAAAAGACAAAGGTCACTTTGACTTTGGTAGCCCAATCCACAAGATGGGTATGCGTGCTTCACCAACTGGTGAGCTTATCTTTGACAACGCAAAAGTAGGTCTTGAGCAACTTGTTGGTAACGAAGGTGACTCAATTTACCATATGATGAAAAACCTTGAGATCGAAAGAATCACAATTGCTGGTATCTCTCTAGGTATCGCGCAAGCTTGTGTTGATCAATGTATTAAGTATGCAAATGAAAGATCACAATTTGGAAAAACAATTGGTGAGTACCAAATGATCCAAAAGATGATCGCTGAAATGGCAACTGAAACAGAAATGATGAGAAACTTCCTTTACAACGTAGCTTACCGTTACGACCAAGGAGAGAAAGGGCCAGTTGTTGCTGCTCAAGTTAAGCTTGCTATTCCAAAAATGGCAACGAAGATCGCTCTCGATGCTATCCAACTACATGGTGGATACGGTTACTCAAGAGAGTTCCCAGTTGAGCGTATGATGAGAGATAATAAACTTAATGAAATTGGTGCTGGAACTAATGAAGTTATGATTATGATTATTGCCAAAAATTTACTAAAGGCAGCTCAAGTCTAAATAGAAATTCAAATTAAGAAATAAAAAAGCAGCTCCTAGAGCTGCTTTTTTTTTATTATGCTACTTTTAAATCTGGTCTCGTTTCGACAGAGCCGTATAAATCCTGGGCCCAGTTATGGACAAGGTTTTCGATCTCAGTCTTCTCATCTTTTTCTTTCGTGATACGAGTACGTACGAACTTAACAAACTCACGCCAGCTATCATCTTTACCAGCAATGATTTTACTCTTTCTCATCTCATCACGCTCAACAGAATCGAACTCAATTTGCATAAGATCACGGGCCTTAGTTCCATCTGGTGCAAAAAGGTCTAAGTAATACATTCTCTCAGACTCTTCCATAGCAAAAAGTAATGAAACTTTCTTTCCAAGGTCGTAATTAGCAAGCGCTTCTTTTAAGAACTTAGAAGGTAGCTCACTTACAAGCTCAGAAGGGAAATTCTTCTGGCTCAGCTCTGTAAACTCTTCAACATTAATATTCTGCTTAAGCGTATTGAAAATACTCTTTTCCACCGCCGCAGAAACATTTGGAAGAATATCGAATAATTTCTCAACGAATGGAAGTTTGGACTTCGATTCAACATATTGAGAAAGGACTTCTTTAATACGTGCTTGGTTATCTCTAACCTCTTGCTCTTTAATGATAACTGAAGACATTAGAATTTGATCAACAGTTTCCGTGTCACAACTTGAAAGAACTTCAGCTACAAAGCTTTCACTTAGAGCATTTAGAACAAGTGAAACAATGTACGGATCTTTTTCATAGATCTGATTAATCATTTCAGCATTAAGCTTAAGAAGTAAATCGTAAGTATTAGGGTCTTCAATGACAGAAGGAAGAATAACACTTTGTACGATTTGATTACTAATATAGTCATTTGCTAAAGATAGCTCACTTGCATTAAGCGGTTTATTAAGGAGATCTCTCCACTTCGCCTTTTCTGGCTCACTTAGCATCTTAAATACATCTGTTAATGCACTATTATCAATTTGTTGAACAAGTGCTCTAAGGGCCGCATGTCCACTCTTTGTATCTTGTGCAATCCATTTCTTAACCAGAAGAATTGCTTCTTGAGGAGTGTTATCTGCAAAAACCTTAAATCTTTCAATACCATTAAGAGAGTGTACGCCACCAAGGCCATCTCCACCGCCACCACCAGCGGCCAACATCTCTCCAGCTCCCCCATCATCGTCTGATTCAGAACTATCACTTTGCATTGTAAAATTACCACCTGCTTGAGCAGCACTATTAAGTTCAAAAAACTTAGAAATAAGACGATTTCCAACAAATCCAATCAGTAGAACACCAAGAACGATTGCAATAATATTTGAAACGCTACTTAATGCCTTTAGGAAATCACTTTTAGAAATCACATCTTCTTTTTGAGGTACATTAATCGTATAAGAAAATTTAAAGTTAGGAGTAATATCATTTACACCAAGCTTGATTGACTTAATCAGTCCTTCAATTCTAACTCTTTCATCCTTAGCAATATCGTTAGGAAGACGAACAGAAATATTAATTTCAGAGATATTTTTGAAAATATCAATAGAAGTATTATACTTCCACATCTGTTCAATCATACTAGGCTTGGCCTTAGATGCATCTCTTAGTTTTTTAATTTGATCAACTAGCTTCTCTTTTTCCTTAGAGAAGTCTTCTTTCATTTTATTAATCTTATCTTTAGAGTTATCCCCCATTGTCAGTAAGATCTTACCAGAAGGAGAAAAGTCATTAAAATCATCGATAAGTGGAGCTTCCATACCTAAACGAGAGAAAACAATACTCTCACCGTAGTCAGTTTCTGGAACATCATTAGTAAATTTAATTTCAGCGTCAGATTTTGTTTTACCATCTTCAGCTGCATTAGCTTGATCAGAATCGTCTGCAAGATCTAATTCCTTACCACCTTTTCCATTAACACCTCCGGCACCACCTTGAGGCGAAGGATTCAATGGAATACTGAAGTTAGGAGTTTCAGGAGTATTCGTTACGATTTCAACATCAACAAAGAAATGCTCATGGCCAAGAATAACTTCCGTCCCTCTTTGTAACTTATCATGAACTTTCATTTCTAGTTCATTCTTTTGCCACTCAAGACTTGGCAGGACATTCATCTTTGGATTTGAAATGGCCGCAGAAGAAAGTAGTAGTAATGAGATAAACGCCAACTTCTTCATTATTTACCTCCTTCATTCTTAGAAACATTAAATTTCTTCTCTAAGTAAATCTTCATTTTATAAGCTTCTCTATTTTTAGGATTAATCCCAAATGCCTTACGATAAAAAGCAAGAGAGTTTTTAAAATCTTTCTTTAAGTATGAAATTGAACCTTTCATTTCATGGATAATTGAGAAATGAGGAAATTTTGCTTCTAGCTTTTCTAGTTTAGCGAAAGCAAGATCAAAGTTCTTCCCTCTCATTAGTCTTAGAACATCGAATAGATCACCTACAAGGAAATCAAAGTCCTGTGCTAATTCAATATCTTTTTCAACTTTTAAGTTCGCGCTAATATCAATATCTGATTTTGCTAGCATTGGAACAGATAAACTATATGGCTCAAAACCAGGCTTAAAGACTTCAATTTGAACTGGCCCATTTGCACCGTAATTGGTCTGCATTGTTTCGACATCAGTTTCATACGGAGTCTTTCCAAGAGAAACTCTTTTACCATTTTTATCAATAACGTATACGTCACAATCACTAGGATCGGACTTAACATTAAACTTAGCAGCAAATACAGATGTAGATAGTAATAATAGTAATAAGTACTTCATTAAAAAATTATTTATAGATATTGGCTAATACCTACAAATACCCCCATTTTAATTCCAGTTGTTTTAATTCCTGTTGCACGACTAACTGCCGCTTCAGCTTTAATTGTTCTATTTTTACCCCAACGCCAACCAGCGCCTAGGTTTACCCCTAAATCAAAGAAAATATCTGAGTATTTAGCAGAATCAGTATTATAAATAACGTAACCAGGGCCTACAAAAGCACCCCAGTAATACTTACTTGTTGGTGTGATCGTTAGATTTTGGCCATTACTTGTGTATGTGTACTTCGTACCAATATCGCCAAAGTACCAATTCATTCCAACAACAGTTGAGTAAACACCCGTCCCCTCTGCTGACATCATTGGAAGAACACCACTAATATAGTAACTTTTCTTTAACTCTGATTTGAATTCCCAATTTACCTGAATTGAAATTGCAGATACCGCAGCAGCTGCTGCATCGGCAGTCTCATCACCTGTTGAAGTACCATCAGTATTTTGAAGAGTACTTTCATTAGGAGTTACAGAGTAATTCATCATCCCTAGTGAGATACTAGCAGAGTTATAAAATGTTTCGTTTGCAAAGAGACTTGAACTTAGTAGCCCAAGAATCAATAGCTTTTTAAAGGCCACCTACAGTCCCTTTTGAAACATGCCATCGAACGCCGTCGATATCATTTACATTCAAAGTTATTTTTAGTTTTGACTGATGATCTGCTCTAAAGTTCTTAACATAGAGAGAAGTATAAAGATCTGGTAAGCGTGACTCCATCACCTTACAAATATCATTCAGACGCATCTTTCTTCCATGCCAACTAATATTTGACTGAAAGTCACCATCCGAGAAGTTAAAGCTAGAGAAAACACCAGTAATTTGTAACCCGTTTTTCCCTCTAGAGAACTCAACTGCACAATGAGACTCTTCTGTCTTCATATTTAAAACACCGTATAGTAGCTCAACAAAGTCTCTTAGTAGCATCTTTGCTTCATTATTATTTGAGTAAAGAATGCAATCATCAGCATATTGAAAATCTGATAATGTCAGATTGTTATTAATCCAGCTAAGTCTCTTACCAAACACTTCATCTTCAATCAGATTATATGCATCTAGCTTTTTTGACTCCATCAGTGCCGTTCTCTTTTGAGAGACCTTATTCATAACATCAACAGGAATTTTGTAAATCCAACCATAGCGGTAACCTGTCGACTCATCCATCGATGTGTGAATGATATAGTCATTTAGAATATCGTTACAATTCTTGAAAAGATTACTTGTATCAGCAAGTCCCTTCTCTTTACGAAATGTTTTCTTAAAGAAAGCATCCCAATTTCCACCTTTAAGGTTTACATTATTAAACATTTTTCTGAATTCAGAATTAACTTTGATTACTTGGTCGTTTTCATCGATCACAACTAGAGCAATACCTGGAAGGTTCTTAAAGACCTTAGTCTTTTTAACTGTTTTATCTAATTCAACCTTTTGGTTTGTGTTATCTGCCACATCAAAGAACTTCATTTAATACCTCACGATTTCTAAACTGTAGAAAATCTTTTTCATCAATATTTTTATATTTAACTTTTAAAACTAAATTCGTTTTCTTAGCGCTACGAGTGAGCCTAATTGCAACAAGATTCTTAAGTCCACGTCTACCAAAGATATCACTTTGCATATTACTTACCGACGTTCTGATATTTCCAATGTCACAAAGCTGAATCGTCATAAAACTAGGTGTTACATAGAGCTTCACCCCAGTAATATCCCCTACAACTCTCTTTAAAAGCTTCATTTCATCAATTAATAACTTTTGAACAAGATATGCATTGATTAACTCTTTCTCTAAACAATTTTGTAAGATCTTAATCTCAACATTCTTGATTTTTAGGGCCTTTAAGCATTGATCCTTAAAAGACTTACTAAAAATTGAAAAATCTTTAACCTGTTGCCTTTGATTATCACCAAAATAAATTAGTGTTTCCTCTTGAATAGGCTTTACCTCAGGTACCGAAGAAGAAAATAGGCTTTCAATTTTGTCCTTAAAATCCATAGTAATTATTCCTAATTATAAACTAGCCTTACGCCAAAGATCTGGTGAGAAGTATCAAAAGCTGACGTTGCCGCTGAAGCGAGATTTACAACTTCAACATATCCACCAAGACCAAAATTTTTATATAAATTCACTGAGAAATCTAACACGTACTTATCACCATCTAATGGCGTTGAATCCCCTGTCGTACTTAAGTCAGAAGAACCAATAAGAGCCTTCTTATAGAAGCCTTCAATAACAGTCTTCTTTGCAAAATGCTCACTGATATACTTAAAACCAAAACCAAACCAAAAGATATTATTAGAGAATCCGGTGATTCCCGTCCCTCTATCTTTAATATTGGCAAAGCTTATGCTTTCATATTCAGCATCAACTGAAGCAAAAAATGAATCACCGATTAGAAGCTTATTATAAGCACCGTAAGCAGACATACGAGGAGAGATTCCATAAGGATTTTCACTAAGAATATTTGAAAATGAACCACCAACAGAGAAGTACTCTTGCCACTCCTCTACCTTGTAATTACTTAGATACGTAATATTCACACTTGTAAGATTGGTTCTTGTATCAACGACTTCACTTGTATTAAGTGTATTTGAAGCTAATGTTGTCTCTTTTAAGTAACCAATTGCATAGAAGCTATCTGGAATTAGCGTAAGTGTTGATGCCTCAACCTTTTCAGGCTTAGCATTCATTCTGAGGTCTAGATCAGGAGATTTGAAGTTACTAATTTTAACTTTCTCTTCTTTCTTTTTGGCCTTCTTCTTTTCTTTTTTCTTTTTATTAATCTTTTTGATATCTCCAGCAACGATAATCTCCTCGACAACAGGAGACTCATCAACAGAAAAAATGCTTACAGCATTCGTATCATTAACTCGTGGAGAATTGAGAGAATTGATTGCTGAAACAATCTCATTCTTTAACTTCTTCTTTGCTTTCTTTTTCTTAGGATCTTCCTTAGATGGCTTCAGGCTTGATGAACCGTCACCATAGAATAGTTCATAAAGTAGCTTTCTTACTTCTAAATGGAATCTCTTCCTAGGAACATTATCTTTAAAAACTTGTGTTACCGTCTTTCCATTTTGAACATCCAAAATTTTAAAGTCCAGAACATATGAATTATTACGGTTTTTCTTAGTCGAAAGATCAAGTGCGAAAGTATTTTGATAAATTGCTGCTGCACTATCTCCCATTAAAATTTCAAATGAAGAAGTTCCAAGCACAATTTCCATTGCTGACTTACGAATTAAGGCAAGATCTCGCCTATCAATTCCCTTTGCCTGCGTCACTTTAATCATCATATAAGGAGTAATCTCCTCTTCCTGAGCAGCGTCCTTACCTTCAACTTGAACGGCCTTAGCGTCCTGTGCAATTGAAGAAAATGAGAGAAAAAATGTAAGAATATAAATGTAAAACGTATTCATCACATAAATATTCTAAGTTAATTAAATACTAAATAATACAGGGCAAAATTCTCTTAAAACACCTGAATTTATTGAGAATTTCATAAAGATTTTGTTAAGATTTAAACAAAAATTAAGTTTGCATTACCTAACTATATATTAGTTGGTAATACAAACTTAATATTATTAGAAATCATCTTGTGAAACACGACATCTAGCTGCACCACTAAAGTCGTCGTAAGCATAAATAATTGTATCGAGTGGGAAGTCTTCCCCTCCAACAATTTTCGATAAGGTATTACAAGTACAATTATCACAGCTCTTAATAAACATAATGCTATCATCTTCATTGTGCATATTTGTTAAATCACAACTAAAGCCAGGAAATAATGGTGCAATATCCTCAGGAGCATCGGCCAACCAGTGTGGGAATGCAAAGAATGGATAATCACTATTTGTGTCGTCTGCATTAATTAAGTAGTAATCGTTTAAGTTAATAAGCTCTTTAGCTCTACTTCTGTTAGCACCACTTTTTCTAATTGTACGAGTTGCACCCTCACAATTTTCAATCGCTTCAGACTTTGTAATGAAAGTTGGCGAGCCAGATCCTTCAGGTAGAGCAAATTTATCGATAATAAACCCTCGCGAGTAATCGTAAATTGCAGTCTCATCAGGAACGACTACTTCTTTCGTCGAGAAACCATTAGGCATCGAAATATACTGCTTACCAGATGAAGTTTCTCTAACTGCAACAACTCTTAAGTAATAGAATCGATTCTGTAGAAGTCCAGTAATCTCAACATTCGGAGTCATTCCCGCTGTTTCAACAAAAGTTAAACCAGTTGAGTTGTAAAGGTCACTTAAACTACTTTCAAACTCACTATAGTAAACACGATAAGAAATGATTGGACCCCAGTCATTATTGATTGGTGCAAAGTCAACCCATTCTAAATAAACTCTTCCCGTATCATCTGTTTCAACATTAAAAATTTCATTTGTCATTGCATTTGAACGATTCGGTTCAATAAATCCTTTGACATAAATTGGCAGTGTTGAAACTGATGCCCTCTTACTATCGTAGTATTTTAAAATGGCGTAGTTTTCACTTTCATCTACGTACTGCCCAAGGTATGTATCATCAAAAGTGAATGTCACTCTCATTGTACAAGTACTCGTTGTATTTGCGTTAAATCCCCATTCCTCTTCAGGAAGGGCACCACCTTCATCATCACCAAAGAAACAAGGTCGATTTAATTCAACCTGAATAAATCCTTGATTGTAAATTGTATGAAAGTCCCCTGCTGGAATCGTTGCACTTTGATTACCTACGAATTCCCTATACTCTTTTAGAAAACTTGCTTTCTCATCACTTGGATTATTTAAATTAATATTCTTAATCAAAGATCCACTTGGATAAGCTGAAAGAATCGGGTGAGCTGGATTCGTGTAAGTTCCAATATCAATAAAGTATGCATTTGGGATAGTTCCACCTGAACCATCACTAATATTATTTGTGATTAAATTCCCGGCAGCTACTTTGGCCGGATCGACTGCTGTAAATTGAATTCTAAATGATTCTGCATAATACTGATCTGTACCAATATCATAAGAAACAATACCATAGCGAGTTGTTATCGGTAATTCCGCGATACTGGCCTTATGTTTTACATCAGCAAAACAAGAAGCGCCGGGAGCTAAGGTTGCTCCACAATTAACAGACTCAAGAGAGTATCCCACACCGGCCCCATTATTATCGTGGATGGCACCTAGAAGTGATGTCTTTAAGTTAAATTTCACATTATTTACAGTAGTCGTTCCTTCATTTGTAAAAACAAGGCGAGTTTTTGCATAAACATTTGAACCTCTAACGGCTTCAACACCAACAGTTGTTGCAGCATCATAACCATTCATCACAAGGTTGTGATTCGTTTGTGCTGGGTCTAGTGTTTCAGTATGAGAAGAAGTTAACTCATCGTATTCAACTGTATACTTTTGAGACTTCAATGAAAGTCTACCTGTATTTGCTGGAACAGCTTCAGCAACCACTAGAATACGTAGTGATTTAATGTTGTCCGTGTAAGCATAAGTATCGCGATCAACTAGAGTTTGAGAACCATCTCTATATTGAACTTCTAATTCAGTCTGAAATGTTCCTTGTGTTGCAGGTGCAAAACTTAATTCAATATTTGCCAGAGATGCTTGCCCAACAGTTCCAGGCATTGTTGTAACAGCAAATTCACTATCACCATTTAACATTTGAACCAACGAAGAAGCTTGTCTTTCTCCAGCATTATAAAGCTGAAATGGAAGAGCTACAGTCTCTCCTGCATAGAAAGTTCCTGCATAATAAACATAATCATAAGTTGTATCACGATATGGAGCAATTCTATTGATAGACTTTGTCGGAGCATAGGAGATTGGCTCAGCTGCCGTTCCCTTTGCAAGATCACGATACATTGCAGGGATAGTATAACTTCCAAAGCTTTGTCCCCATTCTCCTGCTTGTGGTGAATGAGAAGGAATATTAACTTGTTGACGCCATAGAATTGCACTAATCATTGGCTGGGCGCCTTCTGGGACAAGTGCAGCTGATCTTCTAGAATTGATAGCAATCGGATAAGCTTGAGTTGTATAAAATCCACCATGGCCATCTAAGTCAGGAGTGTATCCAGTTGCAGCGTCAGCAATACCATCTCCATCAAAATAGTCAAAAATGAAGAAGTCTTGAATCATCATCCCACTAGTATATTCTCTAAGCGCATGCGAACCATTTAGAGGTGCAGAAAAATGACGTTGCCATCTACGATCATTTGTATTGTAGTAACTATCTTCTCGTTTATCATTTGATAACTTTTCCAATTCAATTGTTAGGCTACAAACTTCTCCAGGAGAAAGAAGTGAAGGAGCATTTGTACCAGCAGGAGTTGAAGCCGGTCCCGTCATTCCACCAAAGTCCATAAAGTCATAACAGTCTTTATCAACACCTGCGACAAGTGCTGAACTTGGGTTATCAACAATTTCACCACCAAATAATGGCATTCCTGGACTAGGTGCAAAAAACGGAACACCTGGATAAAAACCTGGTGCACTAAAATCAATATATGTGATACCACCAGTACCAACATTTTCTAATTTTAAATGGAAATAACGTGTTTCATTGGCCGTAACAGGTGCGAAAGTAATCCCTTCGGTCATTGTAAAATCAGAGAAAGCTAGGAAACCTTTTCTAACAAGAAGGCCGCGCATCTTCATTTCTATTTCACGATCAGTACGAGGAGACATATCATCATTATAAGTTGTCCCATCTTTGTATTTGATTCTGAAAATTTTATAACGTTCTGGATATGCATTAAGTACATCATACATTGCTGAGTTTTCTTCATTCTCTGCCGCTGTACTATCTGGATTTGTTGATACAATTGGGTTTAGATCAAATAAGATATCACATTGCCCATTATATGGATTCAGGAATCCACATCCTGAATTTTTAACATTTTGGTAGTAGTTATTAATATTATAACTTGTTTCAGTAATAACATTTGCAGTAGGTTGTGCACCATCTGTAACACTTACAACTTCTCCAAAAGTTGAACCACTATTATTAACTCTGATTCTAAGTCTTTCTTTGTAGTTTGAGTTTGCAATAAGAGAGATACGTCCTAAGTCATAGTCAAATAAATCATTATCAGCAGTATCTAAATTATTATATACTCCATTTTTATATTCAATTACATCAAAGCTTAGTTTTGCAGCGGCCAAGTAATTAGCATCTTCAACAACGTAATTATTCTCATCTGAGTCTAGGTCATTTTTAATAACGACATTATCTTTCCAAGTCGAATCATAACGAACATTAAAACGATAATTATTAAAATTTCCATCAGCTTCAAACTGAACACTAGGATGAAAAGTAACGTTAAAGAAACAAGAACCACCTGGATCAGCAATCGTTCTACCAGCAACTTGTTTTAATGCTGTATTTGTAATTCTTCCATCTTCACCACGAACATAGTTAAAATCATTTACATCAATAAAACACTTACTAGTATCAAAGAATTTAAAAGGAATTGTTGTCAGCGGTAGATCACTTGCACTACTTGTTAAATCACCTGCAGGATCTCGACAGACAAGATTATCACCACCAGTACTATCATCTCTTAAACAACGTGCAACAAGTGTATTTGAAGCATTTCTTACGTCAACACTTAGAACAATCGATTCTTTATATCCCTTATTTGAAACTTTTAATGTTTGCGTATCGATATTCCCAACAACGAGATCATCGAAACTTAAGTTGGGAAGACCACCGATTTGGATATCACCTTCGATTCGAATTGACTTGGCATCAAAGTAAACGTTAAGAGCATTAATACCACCCTCAGGATCACGGCCATAGTCAAATCTTATATTTGAGTTGTAATCAACATCAACATTTCCATCTGGTGCACCAACACCATAGTTCTTTGCCTCAAATTCAACAACAAGTTCACAAGTTTCATTTTGTAAGAGTACAGTTCCACATGTATTTGAAACGATGCTGATCGCATTTGACGTCGTGTTATCTAGCTTTGTCATTGTAATATTGCGGGCCCTTAACTCACCCGTATTAACAACAACAAGTCTTTGAAAAAATACTTTTGGTTCTGTTCTTTCAACAACACCGAATGAATAATTAATCGTCTCCTCTTCAAATACTAATGATGCAGGAGTACCTGTTAAGAATTTTAGCTGTGTTGATTGAGAGAAATTATCAATAAGGGTCTTATAATTAAATTGAAGATCTTGCGTGTGGATTCCTGAAGTACGTGCTTCATATCTCAACTTATAATAACAAGTTGCTTTAGAGGCAATAATAAGGCCACAATCTCCACCAAAACCAGGGCTTTCTGATTCCCCTGCTTCATCAGGAAAGAATTTAACACCTGCAGATGAAGCTTGATCAATAAGTAATTGAGCATCACTTAGGTTATATCCAGTATTATTCTTAACTCTAATAAGAATTTCGTCACCAAGACCGCCTAGAAGGAATTCACCACGATCGAGATTTCCAACGACTGAAAATTCTACCGTGCCATCGACTCCATCATTTAAGATTTCAGCAGTCTCCTCCGCCTTCTCGACAGGGGTACACGAGATTATTGTAAAAAAGAATAAGATCAACCAAACGTACTTCTTCATTTATTCTACCTTATTTTATTGATAAGACTCATCTTCGATGCGTACTACACATCTAACTGCTGAATACTCAGTTCTCATCTGTTCGTAATCGTTTCTAGCATTAAACTTTGCTGAGTAACGTCCACTACTCTTTGTATTCGATTCTCCAAAATTCAGCATATAGATAGGAGTGTCTCGAGAAAGACTCCATCTTACATAGTCAACCGCCGTTCCATCATTATCAAGAGAAGACTTTAACGCTCCACCGTTAGTACTTGAATATGTGGCATATGTATCAGTTGCCGGATCAACTGATTCAATAAAGTCATAGAAATACTCTCTACTTGCAGGAGAAATATATGCATTACGACTGATTCTAGTTTCAGACATCCCATCTGAGAAAATTTGACTATCACCAACAGGGAAATTTGGAATATCCATTGTCGATGGATCAAGACTAAAGTCCGTTACAAAAGTATCAAGAGAAATCGACATATTATCTAAACTCTCTGAACACAGACTTCCCTGACACTCTAGTGGTAAGCCTAGGATAGGGTTAAAGTAGCGACCACGACGTGGATCTGTTGAGATATCCTGTGCACGATCAATAACGTCCTGGTCCCACTTAAGGGCCATCGTATCGTTAATTGATAGCTTCGGTGCAAAGTTATCTTGCCCAAAGTCTAAGAAGAAACCATCACCATTTCTTAAGTAACTAACACTTCCTGGGTCAATTGAATTTACAGACTCAGCAACACCTGTATTCACATTTCCGAAGATATCAAAGATAGGTGTAAAGGCACCATTTACAAGGTAATTACCACCTCTTGCACCACCTGGTTCAACAAATGAACAACGGCCAGTATCTGTATCAGACATAACCCAAGAAATTAATGTATTAATATAGTAAGCACCATTTGGAGCCTCAACTGAGTTTGAAGCAAGACCTGCTCCAAGCATTAGCTTTTCACTATCAAAACCACAAAAGATTTGTTCTGATGAAATTTCGGCCTTATTTCCAATAATATCTTGGACACCAAAGCGAGATGTACAAGCTTGAGTCGTAAATTGCGTCCCACCGTTATCATAGAAGCTTGAACCAGTAATGAATGGTACACGACGTGGCGTCGTTACAGTCCCTTCATAATTAACTGGCATATTAATCATTAAACGATCTCCTGATCTTTGCTGATTAGTAGCCGCTCCACTAATAACGTCTCTATCATAGACGTTACATGAATTATCAAAATTCACACCACTTGTTACAGGAGCATCATTTCTTGTTCCTGTCTCAACTTCTGCAACGGCCGCTTCATCAAAGTCTTTAGGATAACGACTTGCCGTAATCCCTTCCCCGCGACGCATAAGTCTCTTTTCTCTTACAGGCCCAATTTGCTTAAATTCATTTGCATCGTCATCATATGTTCCAATCTTTACTTCATATGAATTACAAACACGATTGGCCTGAGTTTGGCTAAGCCCCGTAAGAGGAGGAAGCTTTGAATCATTCGAAGAGAAAACACGTGATAATTTTGTATTTCCACGGTAGCGTGGTGATGCATCAACATTAGTATAAGCAGGACTAGGAGTTGCATTAATCCCAGAATCAAATAGCTTATTATTAGTAAGGATATCATTCATCGACATATCTAGAATGTCGACGTCATCTACTCCATGAGAAAGTGTTGAAAGATTATTAACAGCGATCCATCTTGGCTTTAGCTTATCACCGTCAGTTGAATCCGAAACAGGAATATTAATCATACAACGAGATGGCCCAAGATAGTTTTTATTTCTTAGGTTATTACCATCAGCAAGGGCAGCACCACCGGCTCCTCTATAGTAACCATGACTAATACGGTCTTCATAACTCTTAACTGCATTTCTTGAATAGTAAACTGCCGCAAATTCACTTTGCACATTATAAGAAGCATAACTTCCATTTCCAGCATACGGGTTAAAGAAATTTGTCGCAATATTGGCCGGATCAGTACAATCAGTAAAGTCACCACTAAGTCCAGGAGAGATGAAGTTTCTACGGTCAGCAGTATCAGGATCGCCACATGCAGTGCTTGTAATTGCAATTGAAGCAGAATCTTCACCAAAACAATCACCGACACGAAGTTGGCTACGATCAGTATAAGACTCTCCAGTATTAGGGTGATTAGCACCAGAAGTGTACCCCGGAGGGTTTCCATTAAAGCACCCCTTAAATCCAGAGCCTAGATCATTAGAACCTGTAAAATTAGGAATTGTTCCGGAGTAATTACTTCTTTCATAAGCGTAATCCCCTCTTGTGAAATTACAACCTAATTCAAAACGGTCAATTAGCATACTTGGGCCAAAGTCATAAACTGTTGAGCCTTTAATCCATGGAGATGTTAGACCTCTGGCCCCAACTCCATTCCAAGAACAAGTATATTTCTGACTAATATCTTTTGAGTGAACTTTTCCAAGTTCACGACATTGTTGGCGATTGGCCATTAGCCTATGAACAAGGGCCATATTTTCAGGAGGAAGAACAACCTTAATAATATGCTGAGGATTAGTTGTTTCTCTTTCATACTCGAGCTCAACTCCTCTAAAAACAGGAACTACTTTATAGTAGTAAACACGAGCGTGATTAAAGTCATCTCCGGCCTGAATATGCTTTACCGAGTAGTCAGTAAACATAACGGCACGATATGTTTCAAGAACTTCATTAGTACGACTTCTTTCCGTATAATCAGCTGGGTGGATTAAACCTTTATTCGTCAGAGTTTGGTAATCGAAGTCACCACTTGTAATATCTTTCCAAGTGATTTTATTATCATCAGAACGGTATACACGATATCCAATTTTATGATCTTTCTTCTGCATACCAGTCTCATAGGCATCAATGAAAGTTTGCATTGAAAGCGTTCCACTTGTAAAAGTCACATCTTTCCATGCAATACGAATAATACCAGAGTTTGAATATTGATGAAGAGAGTTAGTTGTTACTCCATCTTTAGACCCATAAACACCACTGAATTGTGTACTACCATTTGCAACACCAAATTGATCTTCAAAACCAGTTGTAGGTGAAAGTGTTGAAGGATCAACTTCAACTTCAATTGGTTGACCACTAGCATTTAATGTTTCTAAAATATAATCTTTATTACGATCAGGTCCCGTTGGCGTAACCATACCATTTGCTTTTGGACCAATAGCAAAAATATCAACCCATTCCTCAAATCTTGGCTTAGGTACTTCAATCTTACACTCACCTAGTCCAGTGTTGATATCTGCATAAATCGGAGATGGACCGTCAATATAAGGAAGAACACCAAATTGATAAATTTTTCCAGGAACAAGAGATGGAATTGTATACGTATAAGTTGTCGCAACAATATTATCAACTCGAGTGTAGGCTGGGTCATTTGCTAGGGCATCTGTATACTTAAATACTTTCCCATCTTTTTCCTTATAGAAAACAGCATACTTGTCATAAATACCACCAGTCGGAGCATCCCAACCAACAGTAATATAATCGGCACCCGTATTACATGCATTAATAACACCAGGAAATTGCTCTACTGTTGGAACCTTAACAATTGGTGTAATACATTTTACGATCGCATTTTCAACATCATTTAGAGAAAAGTTATTTCCAGAAACACTAGGAACGGCCGCAAAACAATACTCTTTATCAGCAACAGTATCCCCAGCTCCAAAGAAATTTCCTTGGATTCGCACACTTGTATACGAGCCAAATCCAGCATAATCTCCTGGATTATCATCTAGTCTGATAAGTCCATCACATGAAGCTTTCCCACTTGAATTTGCAACATTAAAGTTTAGAAGTGTCGGACTTGTATCACTTTCACCCTCATAGCAGTAAATATCAAATCCGTTTAAGAAACCAGTTTCAATAACGGGTGGATCAAAATTAATTGTAATTTGATTAAGGTTGTTAATATCTTGTGGACTCTGAATTCCTAAAATACCAGAAAATGCAGCTAGCTTTGGTATGGCACGATAGAAAACTGGCTTTCCAATAATTCTCTCACCATCACCACAAGTTAGAGTACGACAAGCAATTGCAAATGTTAGGTAGTAATCATATTCCTCTAAACTACCTACTCTTTTTGAAAACTCATCGGCATCAGCTGTGCGGTAATCACCAGCTAAGTTTAATGGGTCGATAATTGAAGCATCAATTTCTTCAGGAATTCTTGCTCTTACAAGATCAACATCTTCCTCTGCTTCACCGATTTTATAATTATAAATTCTATAATTTTCAAATGGCCCTACCGCAGGAGTCCAAGTTAAATCGATTGAAGTTAGACCTAAATTTTTGTCTGGAGTGGACGCTCTAAGAGAGAGAGTATCCCAATCAAAAAGTCCACCTGAACCTAAAGTCGTAACAGAAGCAATTTTATTATTTTCTTCAAAACGATAGCCTTGTGTATCTTGATAAACTCCATAACTCTTATGAATTGATCTAACTCTGAAATAATACTGCTTACCTGGCATTAATCCTGTAACTTGTCTTTCTCTTTCAGTTGTGCCACCAGTTGATGCCGTGATATCACCAGGCTTTAGATCTCTTTGAATTGCTGGGTGTGTATTATTGAATAAGTCAGAAATTGTTCCATCATCAGCAGCGATATAAGCAACTTCATATGCAATTGGATCATTTGGCATTGGATTATAAGTTGACCCTAAAGTCACTGCCGGAACCCATTTTACAAGGACAGTATTTTGTCCAGCAGCACCAACAAGTGGTTCGACACTTGATACCCCTGCGAAGTCGGCCGTGTAATTTGAAAATGTTCTGGCCGATAAAGTTGCATCATTCTCACTTTGACTACCAGTACTACCGTCACGTACACCAACAGAGAATGTATATTCAGTATTTACATTTAAATTACGTACCGTAAAACGATACATCCCTTCGTCATTTACAGACAAAGAGTCCGCCTTAACTTCAATAGGAATTGTCGCGTCATTTACTTTAATAAGATATGTTAGCTCTGAAGCCGGCCCAGTAGCAGGAAAGAAGTAAACTTCAACCTTATTATTTGAAATTGGTATAACTTTAGAAATACCTGCAAATTGAAAAGTCTGCCTTCCACTCTCTGCATTTTTTGCATTTTCGAGATTAGCGTCTTCTACTTTTCCAACACAACTGGCAAGTAATAATAAACTAAGTACAATTGATAAAAATTTCATAAATTACTCAACCACCAGTGTTTGAATACTATTGTTAAATTCAGAGTATTTGTCTTCTTGGTACAGATAAGTAAGGGCACCAAAGTAATATGTTCCTGCAGGAATGAAAGGAATCGTAATTCCAAGTGCATTCTCTTCTGCCTCAAATCTTAAGTAGTCATTGTCGCCATTAACAGCATCACTGAAACTGAATGTTCCAGTAGTTGTCTTCATAAAGACAACATATCGGTCGTATACACCCTCTTCAGGTGGAGTCCATGAAATGGCCGCCGAATTATTTGAACTATCAAAGTACAGAGAGCTAATTCCAGTAAAGTCTTCATATGTAGGAGTCATAACTTGTGGAACAATACAACTCACAACTTCAGAGTCACGATTTGGCGTAACAACATCTCCAACGTAAACGAATGGTAAAAGAGCGAAGCAGTACTCTTCCGTCGAGTTAATATCGATCCCTCTAATTGAAACTTCCGTACCATTAGTAAAATCAAGAGTTGATGGATTTAATGACGTAGGGTTATTTCCATCTGGAAAGTTAATGAATGTATCAATAAATGGTTCCCCCGAACTTCTTCCTTTGACCTCAATTAACATTCCATCGATAACACCACTTGCTAGATCAACTGGCTCATAGCTTAAGTAGATTTCATTAAGTGCCCAGTGATAGCGTGGATTATTAATTTCTGTAATCCCAGAAAAGCTTACAAGCGGTGGGCTTGTGCGATAAACATTTGGAGAATTATAAATAATAGACTTACCTGGTGAACATAGAGAGTCTAGACACATAATAAGATATACTTCATATGAAGTATAAGGCTCTAGCTCAACAAGTTTTGACTTGCTATCTTCATATGTAACTTGCTTACAAAAGTAGGCAGGATCAGTCGTTTCCTGGCCATTACAAATATCGTCGCGACTATTCTTGTAAGTCGACCACGCCTCACCTGTTCCATTTTCTTTATAGTAAATTCGATAATGATCAATGGCACCAATACCTGTTGCCCAACTTAAATCAAGAGAAGTTTTACCAGTACTATTACTTGGAGTCGTCACTTCAAAAGAGTCTAGGTCAACTTGAATATCACCGACACTATCACTTAGTGTCGTTGCACTTAAGTAGCTATTATTCTTCTCATAAAAGTAACTTGGATCAGAACTATACTTACTAAAACCGTGGTGAATACCTCTTACTCTTACATAGTAAGTTGTTCCAGGAAGAAGACCGTTAACTTGTTGAGAAATCTTCTTTCCATCAACATAGTTCACAATACGAGTTGGTGCTGTAAATGATGTATCATCAAAAGCAACTGGAGTTGCTGTATCAGAGTTAATTAAGACAACTTCATATTTTGAAACATCTGAGTCTTCAGGAATATAACCACCTGTACGCTCTGCTGCCGGCCACTCAATTAATAATGAGTTCTTAGAAGCTCCACCAGATAGATTTTTAATACTACCAATTCCAGTAAAGTTTGCTGTCTGATTCGAATACGTCGTCACAGATTTAAAGGCATCGTTTACAGACTGTTGCCCCTTATCGTCCTTTGCCTGAACGTTGAAAACATATTGTTCATTGATATTTAGGCCAGTTACTGTATAGCGAAGAAATCCACGATAATCAGGAACAAGAGTTCGCCCTGGAACAGTGATTGGAGCGATAGCACCATCGTAATTGATGATATATGTTACTTTTAACGGGTCTAGATTAGACGGCGGGAAGTAAATTTCAACCTTATCATGTGCTATTGGAAAAGCATCTTGAATCCCAGTGTAGTTAATGACAGTCTCCCCATCATTAATCCCCTTTGTTAATTCAGAATTTGCATCCTCTACCTTACCAACACAGCTAAAAAGTAAAAAACAACTTAAAATCATTAAAAATTTATTCATCTCAATACCAAACATTGTGAAATTATTGCACGTAACTCATAGCGTCACTTCGTTAATAATAGAATAAAAATATAACTATTTTAAGTTCTTAAAATTAAAGGAAAATTATTCCGAACAGTGATTATTGGTAAAATCATTAACTTTTCAATCTTGAGGACCGATGCCAACCATAGTTGCCTCTACATAGACGAGTAAAATGCTCTAAGTACTTTAATATACGATGGGAAAAAAGTGACCATATCGTAGAGAGTTAACCTAAGTAGTTAAAAATAGTAAAATTTTGTTATGAATATTTACAAAGGTGAATAAATGAATATTTTTTCTTTAATTGGACTAATAATATCGGCCGGTGTTCTCTTTGCTGGGCTAAGAATGTCTTCGAGTAACTTAGGCCTCTTCGTTGATGGGCCATCCCTCTTTATTGTTATAGGTGGAACTTTCGCTGCTACTTCCGTAGCTTTCCAACTAAATAAGATTGGTGCTCTTTTTAAAATTTTCCTTAAGCAATTTCTTGGTGGAAAAATGGTCAATTCGGCCGAAGTTATCAAAGAGATCATGCAAATATGTGAAGCTTACCGTTCAGGGGAAGCTGCAGAGAACCTACCAGGTAAAGCAAGTGATGAGTTCCTAAAGGAAGGACTTGAGTTAATCGCAGACGGATTCCTTCAAAAAGAAAAGATTATCGAAATTCTCGAACAACGTGCAGTTAATATGCATGCTATTCGTAGTGAAGATACAAGAAAGATTAAGACTCTTGGTAAATTCCCTCCGGCATTTGGAATGATGGGGACAACAATTGGGATGATCGTACTTCTTGCCAACCTTGGTGGAGCCGATGCCATGAAAATGATTGGGCCGGCCATGGGTGTATGTCTTATTACAACACTATATGGAGTAATCATTGCCAACTTAGGATTCATTCCAATCGCTGAGAACTTAGAAGATATCCAAATTCAAATGGAAACTAAGGACAATATCATCATCGAAGGAATTAAGCATATCCTAGACAAGTCTAACCCTGTTCTTGTGGCAGAAGAGCTAAACTCATTCCTTTTACCAACTGAAAGACTAGACTGGAAATCAGCGAGTTAATAATGGCAGTTAAGAAAAAAGTAGTAAAACAAGATAGCGGGGGCGGTGAAGGCGATTGGATGACATCATATGCAGATATGATGACCCTAATTGCATGTTTCTTCATTCTGATGATGGCCTTTGCTAATTACGATCCAGTGGGGTTTAACAAGAAAGCAAAGGACCTCTCAACTTCCTTTCAAAAGGACAAGTATAAAAGTTCAGAAACAGAATTATCAGAGCTAACAGAAGAAATATCAAAGCACCCTGAACTTGAAAAAAATAGTAAAATATCACTCGTTGATAATGAGCTAATTATTTCATTTTCAAGTAGTATCCTCTTCCCTGAAGGGAGTACTAAGTTAAGTAAGAGCAGTATTCAATCTCTTGATACAATGATTGATATTATCAGAACAAAGAACCCTAACTATCGTATTATGATTGAAGGACATACTGACTCTGATGAAAGAAGTATTGCTCCAGGGATCGAAGGCCCGTGGCAATTAGGAGCAGTTAGAGCTGCAAAAGTTCTTTCTCGCTTTGAGTACTTTGGTTTTCCTCCAACGACACTTGCTGCTACAACAAAGGGTGACTCTGAACCTCTTATTACGAAAGAAGAGCTAGAAAAGTTAAAAGAAAAAAATAAAAAGAAAGTTTTCTTTAACCCAAATAGAAGAGTTATTATTAAAGTTGTAGAACCTAAAGATCCAAAATCTAAAATCAAATTTGGATTCGGGATATATTTTAATGACAAGAAATAAGCTTAAAGACTTTATAAAATTTATCGTTGTATTTGTCGTATTCTTAGGAGTAACGATTCCAACTTATCTTTTTCTAGTTCCTTCAGTGGCACAAGAAAGAATAAATAAGATAGATTACGACAAGTGCATCCAACAAGATAAGCAGACAGAGTATCAGTCGTGCCTTAGACGCGATATCACACAAATTATCTCTGTTGCAAGGCCAATTGACGTTACTACAATTGAAGAGTTTATCTATTCTCTCTACGAGCGTGACTTAAAAAACAGCTCAACTAATGAAGAACAAAGTATCGCTGCTCTACTCTATCTTGAGAATATGGCTATTTACTTTAACAGTATGAGAGAAATTTCGATTGCTAGAAATAATATTACATTCCTGGATGTATTCTTTATTGGCAAGACACGAGAAGATCTTTCGAAACGCTATAAGGAATTTATGAGTACGATCGATGTCATGGACTTCAGGGCCCTACCGAGCGACATTACTTATCGAAAGGATATGGCCATGAATCTTCTTTCAAAATTTGAGAACAATTAGAACTCCATATTATTTGAACGCCACTCATCTGACTCAACAGCACCCTTTTGGTTAGTAAGTACTCTAGCGTTCACCGGCTTATTTCCTTTAAATTGAACAACATGACGTGTAGCACTTGCTGGTGCACGCGTCTTTAGACCAGCACTATCAACTTCGGCCATCATCTTACGTCCCATACGAGTGATCGTTTCAGTACTTGCTCTGTTGTGTGCATCGAGACGTTTTTGGTATTCATTTTCGATTTGTGCAAGTTGAGTCTTGTACTCTAGCTCAGACATCTTTAAGTTCTTAAGCTTATCAATTTCAAGGTTGGCCTTGGCGAGATCAACTTTGCTTTTTGCAATAATGGCATTCAATGAATCCACGTGGGCAACTTTACTTTTTAATGTTTCCTTTGAAATTTCTTGGATCTTCTTGTCTGCCATATATTTCATCGAATTCATCTGAAGATCTGCAATCTCTTTAGTTAAAGAAACATTCGCCTCTTTTAACTGAGCAACTTCAGATGACTTCTTATATTGTCCAACACCCATAAGAACTGCACAGAGTGCAAGTGCTACATTTGTAAGATTCAAAGAAGAGCTCCCCTTTTTGGCCTTCTTCTTATTCTTGCTAGCAACACGAACTTTCTTTGCTTTTCCGTTGCTGATGACATTTTTGTGAGTTGGTCTAAATTCTTGTAGTGTTTTCATATTCAAATTATAAAAGTTATCGGGATAGAAACGAAGAATTTCAGTAGTGAAGTTATAAAATCAGATACTTAGCTTAGAAGTGACTAAGATTTTAGCGACAGAATTCTGTGGCACGACACTTAAAATCCAGCGAAGCTCGCTGCAAATTGCTTTGCTAATGGATACAGAATTAAGTGCATGATAGTGATCACGGCCATTGAGGCAATCAAGAGCATGTAGGGAAACGAATTCGTTAACTCAACTTCTTCTACATTGGCCTTATCAGAATGGGCCAAATTGATATCGTGTCTCATTGTATTCTCCTTGCTAGCGCCTAGGAAGGGAGTTTCACCCTTTGTACTATTGTATCGCACAAATTCATTAAATAAAACCTAGTTAATGGATATACCTTCTAACATACTGTAATTACGTTTAAGAATTCAAGCACCTCACACTGAATTTCATAAAATTTAACCATTTATGATTTATTTGGTACTGTAGGTGGATTTTATAATGAATTAAATGACTTAAAGAACTTACTTAAGAACTCAAAAGGATATAGATATGAATGAGATGCAAAAAGAGATCGTTGAAGGACTAAAGCGTTTTCGCCTTGAAAAAATCGAGCCACATATGGAGCACGATGACTTTGAAGGTAAGTTTCGCATGGAAATCTTCAATGAGCTTGGAGAGCTTGGCTTCACAGGAATGACTGTTTCAGAAGAATATGGAGGTCTAAATCTTCCTGTTCAAGATTATAGTTATGCATTAGAAGAAATTGCAAAATCTTCAGTTGCTTATGCTGTGACAATCTCAGTTTCATCAATGGTTCAATCTATCCTCGATACATTTGGGAACGAAGAACAAAAGCAAAAATACCTTCCTGAATTAACTAGTGGTCAGGCAATTGGTGCTTTCGCACTTTCTGAATCAGGCGCTGGTTCAGATGCAGCAGGACTTAAAACGACTGCAAAGAAAGTTGATGGTGGATATATTCTAAATGGTTCAAAACTTTGGATCACTTCAGGTGGTATTGCTAAAACATATATCGTCATGGCAAGAACTGGTGGCGAAGGAGCAAAAGGTGTTTCTGCATTTATCGTAGAAGATGGAATGGAAGGATTCTCATACGGTAAAAAAGAAAGAAAGATGGGATGGAATATCTCACCTACTCGCGAACTTCTTTTTGAAAACTGCTTTGTTCCAGAGGCGAACCTTCTTCAAAAAGAAGGAGAAGGATTTAAAGTTGCAATGAGTGGCCTTGATAAGGGACGTATTGCCATTGGTTCAATCTCTGTAGGTTGTGCAACTCGTGCACTTGATGAAGCAATTAAATACTCACTAGAGAGACAACAATTTAAGCAACCAATCTTTGACTTCCAAGGACTGCAATTCATGATGGCCGATATGGCCTGTGATGTAGAGGCCGCAAGACTACTTGTTCAAGCTGCTGCTAAGTCAATTGATGATGGAGCCTCTAATCAAAAACTTGCTTCAATGGCAAAGATGCGTGCAAGTGATACAGCAATGAAAGTAACAACAGACGCTGTTCAAATTCTTGGTGGTGTTGGTTATACAAAAGAATATCCTGTTGAAAGATTTATGAGAGATGCAAAAGTTCTTCAAATTGTAGAAGGAACAAATCAAATTCAAAAAGTTGTCATTTCTCGCCTTCTTAAAAAGGAATACGGAGCCTAATGAAAATTTCAATTAACTCCTTTATTCAAGAACAAGACAAGTCAGAGCAAGTCTCAGTGGAAATTGAAAAATTTCAAACGAACCCTCGCTTTGAATTTGTGACAAAATTAAGTGAAGAATATTATCCACAACAATGTGTTGATATATTTAATAAATATAGTGACCGTCGTGACTTTATCCAAGTTGGTATTGGCGGAAGTGCACTTGGCCCAGAGATGCTTGTAAGCGCACTTAAAAAAGATATGAAACGCCGTTTTTATTTCTTTAATAATATTGATCCAGATGACACGAACCAATTATTAGAAAGTATTGATTTAAAAAATTCTCTAATCTATGTGGTTTCAAAGTCTGGAGGAACGGCAGAGACTCTTGCTTCATTTGCAATCCTTGCTAATGAATTGGCTAAGAGTGGAATTAAAGAAGAAGATTTTAAGAACTACTTTGTCTTTGCAAGTGACCCTGAAACCTCTCAACTGAGAGAGCTTGGAGATGAACTTGGTATTACAACACTAGATATTCCAACAAATATTGGTGGCCGTTTTAGTGTCCTGACTCCTGTAGGCCTTCTCCCTGCCCTTTTTGCAGGGATTGATATTCACGCTCTTTGTAAGAGCGGACTTGAATATGGGCATTCACTAAAAGAGTCACAAGAGTTTAAAGAAGTAACCAGCACTTTCTTAAATCATCAAGAGCAAGGCTACGATCAAACAGTCATCATGCCTTACTCGAGTAAGATGAAGAACTTTGCATATTGGTTCGTCCAACTATGGGCCGAGAGTCTTGGTAAGAAGAAAGAAGATGGTTCACGAATTGGAATGACTCCAATTCCTTCATATGGTGCAACTGATCAACATTCACAAATGCAGCTATTCATGGAAGGGCCACTTAATAAAGTGATGCTACTTATCCATGTTAAAGAGTTCGAAAACGATTTTAGATTAAGTAATTCATTCAATCATCCGAAATTACAAAAACTCGGAAAGTACACACTGAAGAACTTAATGGACTCGGAATTCTATGGAACTCAGAAAGCTTTAGAAGAACAAAAAGTTCCACATATTACTTTTGAAATAGAAAAGCTAAACGAACAAGGTTTGGCCAAGTTGATTGTATTCTTCGAGTACTTGACAGCTATCACAGGTTATTGCCTAAATATTGATCCTTTTAACCAACCTGGAGTTGAGGCCGGAAAAATATATAGCTTTGAATGGCTCGATAACCTATGAGAAATACTCGATTTAGACAGATAGAAATGTTTTCCAATCTTGATTAAAATCGGGGCGCTAGTTAAAATCTACAGGGAAAACAATCTATTATAAAGTACTGAAAGGACGAATATGAGTGATGACGCTACTCTAGTATTAACTGACATTAAAGCTGCCCTAGCATCAGCGAATAAAGAAGCCGAAGATAAGCCTGCGGCCCTTCTTGTTGTTGGTGGTGATTTAAACGGTACTCTTTTCGATTTAAAAGAAGAAGAGATTACAGTTGGTCGAAGTGCAAAGTGTGATATTCCACTTGAATTTAATGGAATCTCAAGAGAGCACTTTAAACTAGTTTCATCAGCAGATGGATATCAGGTAGTTGATCTTGGTTCTAGAAATGGAACTTTCTTAAATAACAGTAAAGTTGAGGCCCCTACTGAATTACAAAAAGGTGACATCATTAAGATGGGTGCAATGGCACTAAAATACCTTCCAAAAGGTGATCCAGAAAGACTTACATATGATAAGCTTCAACTAGAAGCTAATACTGATGGACTAACTGCTTGCTACAACAAGTCTTTCTTCAATAAGAAACTTGATATTGAAGTAAAGAAGTCAAAAGTAACAGGTACTCCACTTTCTCTTATTGTTTTCGATCTAGATCACTTTAAGAAACTTAATGATAATTACGGACATGATGCTGGTGACTACGTTTTAAAAGAACTAGCAGAAGTTATCCGTTCAAATGGAATTAGAGAAACAGATATCTTTGCTCGCTACGGTGGAGAAGAATTTGTTGTCCTACTTCCAAAGACAAATATTAAACAATCATACGAAATCGCTGAGCGCCTAAGAAAGGCCGTTGAGACTCACGATTTCATTTACGACGATAATAAGTTACCGGTAACTGCATCGATTGGTGTTTCAGACTACAGACAGGGAGTTAGTAGTGGGACAGACCTATTTAAAAGGGCCGACTCTGCAGTATACAAGTCCAAGGAAGGTGGAAGAAACCAGGTTAATTTCTATCGCGACTAGTTCGTACAATGGAAATATCAGAAAATACACAAAATAGAATTAACCTTCTTCCCGAACACTTAATTGATCAAATCAAGGCCGGTGAGGTTGTTGAACGCCCGGCCAATGTTCTTAAAGAATTACTAGAAAATTCAATTGATGCAAACTCAACTAAAGTTCGAGTTACTATTATCAATGCAGGACTTGACCTCATTGCAATTGAAGACAATGGCGACGGAATGTTCTTTGACGAACTCCCCTACGCCTTCTGCCGTCACGCAACTTCTAAAATAAATAATTTTGAAGATATTTATCGCCTCAATACTTTTGGCTTCCGTGGAGAAGCTCTAGCTTCCATCTCTTCGGTTGCACGTATCTCTTGCCACTCTGCCCCTCGCTCTAATCCAGAAGAAGGTGCAAAGTATGTCATTCACGGTGCGCGAACAGTTGAGCATTCAAAGTATTCAACACATAAGTGTGGGACTTCGACTTATGTCAAAGACCTCTTCTTCAATACGCCAGTTCGTTTAAAATTTGTGAAGTCCGGTCAAAGTGAGAAGAATGCACTTAAACGTGTTATCAATTCTTTCTTAATTAATTACCCACAAGTTGAATTCTCTATCACTTGGGATGATCAAGACCCAGATATTTACCGAGCTCAAGAACATACAGTTAATCGTGTTGGTGAAATTTTTAAGAAGAAGTCTCGTAAAAATAGACCTGAGATACTTCAGTCCTATGGTGAGTATCTTGGTTCAAGTTGTCAGTTCTATATTTCAAAAGATGCCTCTAAAGGTTATAGCGGTAAGCAACAGTTTCTCTTTGTAAACAACCGCCTTTTTACTGATAAGAAGATCCATCAAATTATTATTCGAAATATGGAAAAGTTTTGGCCTCAGGGCCTAACAGGTGACTACATCATGCAATTTAAGGTTCCCGAAAATGAAATTGATGTAAACGTTCACCCTAATAAAACCATTATTAAATTTTTAAAGAGTAATGAGATTTTCTCTCTAACGAGTGCAACAGCAAAGAAACTCATTTCAGAGAATCAAGATCATATTACAGAAAATCACTCATTGGAGATGAATGAGGAAGAAGCGAATTTTAATTCTCTTTCAAGTGCCCTCTTCAACCAAGGTGCAGATAATATCGTTGCCGACAATTTTGGTGGTGGATTGAATCTTCAAAGATTTCAAAATGAACTCAATCAATCAACGGACTTTCATGGCCAGAGTTCTCTGTTTGGAGAAAATGCTAGTGGCCAACAAAGTGAGCTTACGATTTCGGCCTTAGGAGAGAATGTCTTTCTCTTTAATCACGTTGAAAGAGGTCCATACTTCGTGGATGCACAGGTCTTCTTAGACGAAGCTTGTGAACAAATTGATATTGATAATATGACTCCTCTGTTAATTTCTGAGCCTATCTCAAAAGATATCTCAGATATGGAAAATCTTGCGCAATATATGACAATGGGAATTGAGATCGAGCGTCTTGATGGACACACATGTGTTCTAAGATCTGTCTCTCATGTATTTGAAGACCTTCCTTACGCAAAGATTGCGACTAATATTATTAACGGAAGTGAACTGCTTGAAGATTTAGAGCTTCAAGTGAATGAGGTCAGAAAACTCCTTTCATTTACTTCATTCTACGATCTTGTTGAGAAGAAAATTGCAAAGAAAATCTCACCAAAGAAATTGAGAAAATTATTAAAATGACAAAGAAATTGATTCTTATATTAGGGCCTACGGCCTCCGGAAAGACAGGCATTAGCATTGAGCTTGCCAAGCGAATTGGTTTGGAAAAATGTCACGTTATCAATTTCGATAGTGTCCTCTTTTATAATGAATTAAATATTGGAAGTGCTAAACCTGACGAGAAAGAAATGGACGGTGTTACCCATCACCTCGTTAGTATCTCCCCTATTACGAATGAACTTAATGCATCCGATTTTGTGGAGCTAGCAAAGAATAAAATCAATGAGCTACATGCAAGAGGAATTATTCCTATTCTTGTTGGAGGAAGTGCCTTCTACCTTAGAAGTTTAATTCGTGGCATGTACGAGTCGGAATCAACAGATGAGGCCATTCAACAAGAGGCCCGTGCGCTCTATGAGAAAGAAGGTATGGAGCCAATTGTCGACTACCTTAAGACTCACGATCCTGAATCTCTTGAGAACCTTCATGAGAACGACCACTATCGTCGCACTCGTGCCTACGAGTATCACCGCATGACGGGCAAGAAGATCTCTGAGCAAAAGAAGCAGGCCGATGACCAAGGAGCCTATGACTTTTCAACAAATATTCACGGTTGGGAAACTCTAAATATCTGCCTTGATTTACCAAAAGAAGAACATTGGGAAATTATTTTAAAACGCACAAAGCAGATGCTCTCTCAAGGTTTATTAGATGAAGTCAAAGAGATCATGGGAGATAGTAAGCATCATGCTGAACTTAAGGCCTTAAAGACCATTGGCTACAAAGAAAGCATCCAATTCTTAAATGGTGAGATCACATCTGAAGAGGAATTAATCGAGAAGATTTATTTTGCAACTCGCCGACTTGCGAAGTCTCAAAAAACCTTCCTAAAGAAAGTGACTCCTTTATCTCGCTTTCACCCATTAAGTCAGCGAAATGACATCTATAACCTTGTCGAAGACTTCATTCTTGAATAAAGTAGATTAAAGAATTAAATCGAGGCTAAATTTTGAAAAAGATGAAAATAATTATTATTTCTGATGGAACAGGTTCAACAGCAAAAGCGATTAGTCGCGCGGCCATGACACAATTCCCAGAAAGCGAAGTCTTCTATACAGGTTTTAAAAATGTTCGCACAAAGGAACAAATTAAATCAATTTTTGACGAAGCAGCTATTCATCACGACCTCGTAATTTATACAATCGTTTCAGCAGAACTTAGAGAATATACAAAAGAAATCTCAATGCAAAAGCATGTGCGCTCCCTTGATCTAATGGGGCCAGTTTTAACGACTTTCTCTAATTACTTTCATCAAGAACCTAAGAGTGAGCCAGGTCTTCTACACGCTGTGAACTCAGAATACTTTGACCGTGTTGCGGCCATGGAGTTTACGCTTAACCACGATGATGGAAGGAATGTTGAAACTCTCCACCTAGCAGATGTTATTCTTGTGGGGATTTCTCGTACATCAAAAACACCTCTTTCAGTGTACCTATCTCAACACGGAATCAAGGTTGTAAATATCCCTATTATCAATGGACAAGATCTTCCAAAAGAACTCTTTGAAATAGACCAAAGAAAAATCTTTGCCCTAACGATTGACCCTGAAGCACTTTATTCAATTCGTAAAAACCGTTTAAATAAACTTGGCGCAACTGAGCACACAGGTGATTATGCGGACACGAATAAAGTAATCGAGGAACTCGAATGGGCCAATGAGATCTTTGGCAAGAATAAGAGATGGCCGGTATTTGATGTTACTGACCGCGCCCTAGAAGAGACGGCCACAGATATCATGAAACTGCTTCAAATGAGAAAGAATAATATTTTCAAGCAGTTAATGAGTGAGTCTGACGAATAAATTCCATGATAATTAGTTAAATTTCAAATTTTATAGGAAATTTACTTAACTTAATACCCAATCGTTCCGATTAACTAAATAACATTATCAATTTAGTAACTACGGGGTTCGTTGTGTCTAAGGTCTTATTTTCTGGAAAAATCAAAGTTAAAGGTGCTGGAGCTGATGTAGTTTATAAATTCGATACTCAAGAGCCTACCTTTGATGAAGTGATGATGAATAATTTTTCTCACCTTAATTTTTCAGAGAATGAAAAAAGAGTTCTGACTGCTAAAAACAGAAAAGACATCTTCAAGTTTGAAAACTTAAATACAAAAGAAATCGAAAGATATTCAAATGACCTTCTCTCTCTTATTAAAAGAGTTAAAAGCGATAGAATCCAAATTGAAACATCAAATGCCGGTGCCTTTATTTGCTTGGCCCTTATTTATTCAGGTAAGATTCCTTCTCACCTCGATGTTCACTTCAAGCTTCATGGAGCACCATTAAGATTATTTCCGAGAAGTTTAGCAAAGAATAAAATTCCAAGACACAATATTTCAATTTCACTTTGTAACACTGATAGCTGGGTTCAAGAATTTCGCTCTCTTCAAAAGAAACCAAAGTTCATTGAACTAAGTCATATTTCTCCTCAAGCAGACCTCGATCTGGTTGGTTAAGAGTTCATTTCATTGACATTTTGCGCCACCTCTTCAATCATTTAAGAAGTGAAGAAAATAATTTTTGCCATTCTTTTAACGCTTTCAAGTTTTGCCGAGTATCCGTACTTCAAATTTGATTCATCAAAACTAAAGCTAAGTGATTATAGCTATCGTCGCTATGTACGTCCGCAGCTTCGTTCAATCAAGAATGACTTCTACTATATCGTAAAAAGAATCACCTACACATCTCAAGACTTTATCAACTTAAGAGAGAACACATTAAAACTCGTTCTTCAATTTGATGGTGCATATAGTGATTGCAAGAAAAATCAAAAGACCTGCTATCAACACATAAAGGAAGTCATTCCGCTTATTCAAGCAATTGAGCGAAATATCAAAAAGCTACGAGAAGACTTTATTTCTCTACCAAGTAAGCAGTACGGAAATGTTGATGATTATATCAACCTTATCTCTCTTCTTGATAATATCGATAACCTCAACCTAAGGATTCAGTCTTATATTCAACTTCTTCACCTTACAGAGGGTACTAATTTCTCGACTTCTACTCCTCATATTGAAAAGTATAAGAATTACGTTGGTAAGATGTATAACTATTCAAATGATGCCTTCATCTACATTATTCCAAATGAGTTAAAGCCATCTTTTGAACAATTTCTTGATAACTTCCTCTCACCTCTGGAATTAAAGATGATTCCAGAACTCGATAGACGCTGGTTTATCGATCGCCTTGGTGATCTCAATATGCAATGGAATGTTTTTCACATGGACCTAGAAAAGGGCCAAACAGGATTTCCAAGAGAGTATGTTCGTAACGTTAAGGTTATGCACGCTCGTTGGAATAGTATTTTAAAATTGATGTTTTACTAGCCTACATATAAGAAAAGGCTCCTTACGGAGCCTCTCTTTATATAAGAAATTTAAATCAAATTAGATTTTAGAACCTCTACTGTACTTCGTCTGAGTTTTCTTTCTTCTCTTCTCAGCCGCTTGTAGCTTTTCTTTATTTCTAATAGAAGGCTTCTTATACTCTTGTCTCTTTCTGTATTCTCTAATAACACCGAAAGCTTCGCAGTATCTCTTGAATTTCTTAAGAGCTCTTTCCGCACTTAATCTTTCATCGATCTCGATTTTGATTGAGTAATCTTTAGACATAACATTCACCTCCTTCTATTTTTTTTTCTCAACGCCTTTAACGACGCATTTGCGAGATTTATTAGCACGTTACTACATGCAAATTTTGTCTAGCTTTAATTGGTATGTTAAATTACACGACGGCCCCACAGTGTGTCAATGGCCAATAACGAATAGGTAATATATGCAACAAGGCTTATTTAACGCAAAAGACAACAAAGTTACTCCCCTGGCCCATCAGGTTAGACCTGAGAATAGACAGGATTATGAAGGCTTTGACGCGCTTGCTAGGCGCTTTCCCTTTCTTAGAGGTGAAAGTATTCCTTCTCTTATTATCTGGGGACCTCCAGGAAGTGGAAAGACGACTCTGGCAAAGGTCTTAGGTAATGAAATTCATGCAAATTTCTATGAATTCAGCGCCGTTTTATCAGGTGTTGCAGACCTAAAGAAGCTTATTCAAAAGGCCCAGGAAGAGGCCCGCGACTTCCAAAGAAAGTCCATTATCTTTATTGATGAAATACACCGCTTTAATAAGGCCCAACAAGATGCTCTACTTCCTCACGTTGAGCAAGGTAGTTTTATTCTAATTGGTGCAACAACTGAAAATCCACGTCGCTCAGTGAATCGAGCTCTTCTGTCGCGCATGAAGATCATTGAGCTTAAGTCATTTACAACAGATAAGATTCGCTCACTTATAAAGAGAACGATCAGTAAGCTTGAAAAGGATCTATCGCAAGAGTATCTCGAACTTATTTGCGACTACGCAAATGGTGATGCAAGAATCGCTCTTGGTAGTTTAGAAGTTATCTTCTCTCTTCTTGAGCAAGAAGACGAAATTGATTTTGAAACTGTTAAAAATATCATCAAAGAGAACTCTCGTAATTTTGATGCTGGTGGAGATCGTCACTATGATGTGATTTCTGCCTTTATTAAAAGTATGCGCGGAAGTGACCCTAACTCGGCCATTCTTTGGTTAGCTGTTATGCTTGATGGTGGCGAGGACCCTGTCTTTATTGCCAGACGACTTGTTATCTTTGCCAGTGAAGATGTTGGTAATGCTGATCTAAATGCACTGACAGTAGCAACGAATGCCCTTCATGTTGTGCAAAATATTGGAATGCCTGAAGCAAGAATCACACTCGCTCAAGCGACGACTTATCTTGCCAGTACAGTTAAGAGTAATGCTGCTTATAATGCTATAAACGAGGCCCTAGCCTACGTTGAAAACTCACAGACGATTGAGGTTCCTGAGCATTTAAAGAATTTTCCAGATAAGTTTCACAAGGTAAAGTATCAGTACCCGCATAGTTTTGAGGGCTCATTTGTAAGACAGCAATATGCTCCAAAAGGAACACCAAAATTCTATCAACCTAAAGAGATAGGTGTTGAGAATAATATTAAAAAGCGCTTATCAGAATTATGGGGTGATTAATCCCAACGAGAATAAACAACAAAAGCGTCTGTTTGTAGATCTTTTGTCACAAAGAAGAATCCCATATTCGATTCAACATAGCAGCTCATTGAATAGTCTTGTCCAGGAACAAGCTCTACACAACGGCTCTTAGCACGCCCTGATGGTGTTTTAGAGAAGTTAATTGTGTTATGACTATTACATCCATTAAGCTCAAGAGTCGTTCTAATGATAGCAATTGCTTCATCTAGAGGTCTTCCCTCGAAATCAATATCTGCATCAACCTCATCTGTATTAACTTTAAAGGCACGGCTATCGACATTAAGATCATATGTTAGCTTCTTAATACAATTAAGAGTTGTCTTAGTGTAAGCAAATGCACTTGAAGATATAAGCAATGATGCAAGTAAGATGTATTTCATATTAAGTTAGCCTAATAGTGTTGTTATTTTCTTTGGTGACTTATACAAAAACGCACTAAATAAATCCAGATTTTTCGGAACTTTTGTCAAAGTTTCATTAAGAGCAATGCGTCTAATAGCTGAAAATAGATTCTGTGTCAGATTTTATTAGAAAAACTTAAGATTCCTATTAGCCAATTTAATAATTATGTCATATAAAAGTTTCACACACACAAACACCAAAGGGGATTTGATGAAAATCGCAATCGTTCTATCAACACTACTTTTCGCTCTTACGAGTAATGCTGCAGAATTAGACAACTACTACCCAAAAGAAACAAAAGATGTTCTTTCTAGAGGTGGAGAAGAACTAAAGAGTTACCTTTTTGAAGTTCTAAACTCAACTCACCAAAAGACAAACTCTCAAGACGTACTTGGTTGCGACTCTAAAAACAAAGGTCGTTGTTATGGCCAAAGAAGCCTTGGATACAAAGGTGCTAGAAAAGTTCTTTTCGGAAAAATCCACTTAAAAGAAGATGATAAAGGTTACTACATTAAAGATGTATACTGCCAAAAGACACTAAGAAGATACCAAACTCGTTCAATGGGTCCAGGGCAAATCCCTAACTCAAACGTTCTTAACTGTGAGCACACTTGGCCACAATCTAAATTTACTGGTCGTTTTGATAAAGGACTTCAAAAGTCTGACCTACACCACCTATACCCAACTGATTCAAAAGCAAACTCTGTAAGAGGTAACTACGAATTTGATAATGTAGATGGTTTCCCAGTAGATTACGAAGATTGTACAGCTTCTCAAACTCAAGGTAACGGTGCTTTCGAGCCACCAGCAGATCACAAAGGAAATGTTGCAAGAGCACTTTTCTACTTCTCTGTAAGATACGATATCTCAATCTCAAGCAACCAAGAAAGAGTTCTTAGAGAGTGGGACAAGCTTGATCCAGTTGATGCTGAAGAAAGAGAAAGAAACGAAATTATCTATTCTGTACAAAATAACAGAAACCCATTTATTGATATCGCTAACCTAGCTGATAAGATCAATAACTTCTAATAATTGACTAATCCATTTCAGTACTAATATTGGCCTTCTGTTAAGAAGGCCTTTCTATTTGATTTTTTATTTTGCAAAACCTTTTATCTTTGAGATGCTTTTATGTACAGGAACATTATCAAGGATTAGATTTTGAAATTAAGACTCTTAGTAGTGGCATTATTGGCCCTAACGACCACTGCCGGATATTATCCGGAATCATTTAAAGCAGATATCGCAAATGATCTCTTAAAGAATGAAAACCTAAGAACAGAACTACAGAAAATTACCAGCCAAAATCACACAAAAAATTCATACTCTCAGGCCAAGCGCTACCTATTTAATGAATTACATTTAAGATACGATGAAAGTGACCAACCTTATGTAAAAGGCGTTTACTGTAATAAAGTATTCAACGAAAGAACTCCAAATATTGGACCGATTGGTAATGGAAGAATTCCTAACCACCAAATTGTAAACTGTGAGCACACTTGGCCTCAGTCGAAATTTACAGGTGGTTTTAGCTCAAAGCTACAAAAGGGTGATTTACACCACCTCTTCCCAACTGACTCTAAAGCAAATAGCGTACGTAGCTCAAATGACTTTGGTGATATTAAAAGTGGAAAGAGTGCGACAAGAGATTGCTTTGCTTCTCACTCAGATGGACACTACTTTGAGCCACCTACAGAGCACAAAGGTAACGTTGCTCGTGCAATGTTCTATTTTGCGACACGCTATGGAGCAAAGATTAATAGTAGAATGGAAAGCTACCTAAGAAGATGGCATGCGGAAGATCCAGTAGATAGCGAAGAGATCGAACGCAATGATAAAATCGAGAGGATTCAAGGAAATAGAAATCCTTTTATCGACTTTCCTGAGCTAGTTTCAGATATCAAAGACTTCTAATATATTTTCAACTTTTTGGCGGCCTTGTAAATTGAGGCCGTCAATAAATACCGTCGTCACCGCAGCATTCGCTAAAGTCACAAGCAAACCTAAAAATACTAAAAACTTAATCATAGGAACCTCCTATTTGGCTTCTTAATATATTTTAAACACTTAATTAAAGTTCTCACAAATTCTAATTGATTAAGATTTCATGAAGATAGAATTTTAAAGAAAATAGGAGTATAAAAAACTATGTTTCAAATAATTCGAAAATTACTTAGTCAGAAGGGATTCAACGCTAAAGCAAAGCAGGCCTTTTCAAATTACTACCGTTTTGCAAAAGAATCACAATCATATCTAACATACTGTAAAGAAATGCATGGAATTGACTGTTTCATGCAAAATAACCTTTCAAAGAAGCAATTCTCGGCCCTAACATCCCACTTTAAGCCTCATCAGAAAGTTCTCGATATTGGCTGTGGTACAGGTCAGTTAACATCTTACTTTGCCAAAAAGTACAAGCTAAAGGCCAAGGGATTTGATTTAGTTGAAAGTGATCATGAGTATAAAGAAGCAAATTATGAAACAACATGGCTGGGAGAAAACGAGTTTGACCTTGTGATCTCACTAGATGGCTTCTATATGCTAAATGACCTTTATCGCACTCTAAATAAGGTTATGGACAGCCTAAAGCCAAAGGGAAGATTCATCCTCACCTATACTTCTGAGAGGCCATTTCACAAGACTCGACTTGGTAAGGCCTTAGCTAATAAGTATAAGGATAAATTTGAAGTTCAGGATTTCACTCAAGATGATCTTATTTTTAATAATAAGGCCAAGGAGCTGCTAGAAAAGCTGGCCCCTGATTTTATCGCTGAAGGAAATTCAAACCTATATCGTACTAAGTTCAACGAGATTAATAAGAATGTTGAGTCACACAAGGCCAAGAAGATGTATCGAAGCCTTGTTACTATTTATAAGTAGTTAGAAATTTAGTTTGTTGGCCAACTGTTTTCTTTGTTAAGCTTTTGTGAACTTGTTTTACTTCAATATCGATGAAATCTATAGTTCATAGTTATGAAGAAGCTAGTACTGATATCCTTTGCCCTTATCCTAACCTTTAAAACTTTTGCTGCTGAAGTCTCAGGTATTGCCGTTTCTAGTCACGTTAATGAGTTCTCAGTTGTGGACTCAAAATATGCGAGGGAAATCTTTCTAGGCCTACCTGTTAAGAATACCTATGCCGATCTCGTCCATGGCCTTGTCTTTCGCTACCACAAGTATTTCTTTTGTGTTCGAGAACCAAGTCATAAATTTCATTGTCACCTTTACTTGAATGGTCTCGGAAGCGGACAATTGTCTGCCTTTGACAAGGATACGGATTTTGGAAAAGGCACTATTAGTGAATTTCTTGGAACCTCAAAGGCCAATGGAAAATCAACTATTAGCTACGATAATAATACCTTAAGAATCAAATTTGATTCCCATCTAGCGAAACGCTTCTGGGATAAGCTCGATCTTATCGCCGAGAGCTATCACACAATTGGAAATAAAAAATACGAGGTAAGAAAAGGAAAGCACCTTAATTGCTACGTTGAAAAGAATGAGAAAAAAGATATCTACCAATGCCAATTTAACGTTACGATCAAGACAAATAGGCCAAAGATTGAAATTGATAAAGAGTTGAATTAGAACGAAATAGGAATTAAAAAAGGCTACCATCGGTAGCCTTTCTTATTATGAAAATTTAAAACTTCTTAGAATAATTGTGCCCAATCAGTAGTCTGAAGAGTGTTGATTACGTGTCTAAGGAATTTAGAACCAATCTCACCATCAATTAGTCTGTGGTCATATGTATGAGTTGCATACATCATCTGACGAATTGCGATTGCATCATCTTCAGTAACAATTGGACGCTTCTTCATTGTACCAACACAGAAGATACCAAGTTGTGGTTGAAGGATAACTGGAGTTGCTGCAAGAATTCCAAATGATCCGTTATTTGTGAAAGTATAAGTTCCACCTGACATATCATCCATTGTAAGCTTCTTAGCTCTTGCCTTTTGAACAAGCTCATCAAGCTTTCTTGCCATACCTCTAATATTTAAGTTATCAGCACCTTTGATTACTGGAACCACTAGACCATTACCAGGAACAGCTACAGCACATCCAAGGTTGATATCTTTCTTCATATGAATCTCATCTCCAACAATTGAAGAGTTAACCATTGGGAACTCTTTAAGTGCTTGAACAAGAGCATAAAGAATAAAGTGAGTATAAGTTAGAGAGAAACCTTCTTCTTTTTTGAATTGGTTCTTAAACCCTTCTCTAAACTTAAATAGGTTCGTCATATCAACTTCATCAATTGAATTAACGTGTGGTGAAGTCATTTTAGAAGCGATCATATTCTTAGCAATCGCTTTTCTCATATTATCCATTTTGATAACTTCAACACGTCCGCTTGTTGCAGATGGAACTGAAGCTGCTGCAGGAGCAGGTGCTGCTTTTGGAGCCGGAGCTGCCGCTGGCGCAGGTGCCGCTGCTGGAGCTGAAGTTGTTGCAGCAGGAGCTGCCCCTCTATTATTTAGGTAGTTCATGAAGTCAGCTTTGTTAACACGTCCGCCTGCTCCACTACCTTTAAGGTGTGCTAATTCATTAACATCAACTCCGTGCTTTTGAGCAAGAGTTCTAACAAGTGGTGTGTAGAAACGACGTCCTGCTGGAACTGAAGCTGCTGCTACAGGAGCTGCTGCAACTGCCGCTGGTGCTGCCGCTGCTGGAGCGCTTGCTACTGCTGCTGTCGTAGTCGCTGCTGCACCAAATGCTTTAGAAGTATCTGTTTCGATAGCTGCGATTTTAATCCCAACATCAATTGTCTCACCTTCTTCAAAAAGAATTTGTTCAACACGACCTGCATATGGTGATGGAATTTCTGATTCAACTTTATCAGTCGAGATCTCAAGAAGAATTTCATCGATTTCAATCATATCACCTGGCTGCTTGTGCCACTTAGTAATTGTACCGTTAGTGATTGACTCTCCCATTTGTGGCATAACAACATCTTCAAGAGTATCTGAAGAAGAAGCTACTGCTGCAGGAGCTGGTGCTGCCTCAGGAGTTGGAGGAAGTGTTTCAGCAGCAGGTGCCGCTGGAGCTGCCGATACAGCTGCGTTTGCATCATCATCGATTGCTGCGATTTTTACACCAACATCAATAGTCTCACCTTCTTCAAAAAGAATCTCAACGATCTTTCCAGAGAATGGCGATGGAATTTCTGATTCAACTTTATCAGTCGAGATCTCTAGTAGGATCTCATCGATTTCAATCGTGTCACCAACTTGCTTGTGCCACTTTGTAATCGTTCCGTTTGTAATAGACTCACCCATTTGTGGCATTACGATATCATTTTTCATATTCAGTCCTTATATATAAATTAAAAGTTTATTGATCTACCTTTAGCGTTTAACACAGACTCAGCTAGGAATTCACCTAAAGTTGGGTGTGGGTGAATTGTTGCGAACATTTCTTCATCAACACCTTCCATTTGTCTGAACAGTACATACTCGTGAATAAGTTCAGTTGCATGAGTACCGACAATATGTGCACCAAGCATTTCTCCATCTTCACCCATAAGAGTTTTAACAAACCCTTCTGTTTCGTTAGATGCCATGGCCTTACCATTTGCAGTAAATGGAACCTTACCAACTGAGTATTTAATACCTTGCTCTTTAAGAGCTCTTTCTGTGTAACCAACAGATGCAACTTGTGGCTGACAGTAAGTACAACCAGCAACATTCATCTTATCTAGTGGGTGTGGATGAAGACCTGCAATTGCTTCTGCTGCAATAATACCTTCGTGAGAAGCTGCGTGCGCTAGAAGTGGTGGCCCAGCAAGGTCACCAATTGCGTAAATATTAGGTACATTTGTTTGGTAAGTATTATTTACGGCAACAAATCCACGATCTGTTTGAACACCAACAGTCTCAAGCCCGATACCGTCGATATTTCCTGTCATACCAACAGCGATTAGACCCATATCAAACTTATGCTCAACAGTCTTTCCACCTTTTACTTCAGTGATTGTTACGTCATTACCATTGTTCTTAGCTGAAACTTTTTCAACACCAAGAGACATTTTAATCCCGTATTTCTTATATGCTTTTTCTACAACTTTAGATGACTCTTCATCTTCAATTGGAAGTAAGTGCTTTTGAAGTTCAAAGATATGAACATCAACACCAAACGCATTCCAGAAGTAAGCAAACTCAACACCAATTGCACCTGCTCCGATGATCCCAATTGACTTTGGAAGCTCTTCCATTTTAATCGCTTCCCAAGCACCAATTAGTCTCTTCCCATCATGCTCAAGTCCAGGGAATGAGCGGTAGTGAGCACCAGTTGCAAGGATGATATTTGTTCCTTCAATTGTTTCAGTGTGACCACGAGATGAAGTAACTTCAACTTGTGTATTTGTGCGAAGTTTTCCGTATCCTTCAAAAACTTCAATTTTATTTTTCTTCATTAGGTAAGCAACACCACCAGAAATCTTAGCAGAGATTCCCTTTGCACGCTTAACTGCTTGGCCACCGTTTAAACCTTTAAGTTCAACATCAATACCAAGATCTTTCATATCAGCAAGCTCGTGTACACTGTGAGCTGCTTTAAGAACCGCTTTAGTTGGAATACATCCACGGTTAAGACAAACACCGCCAAGCTCTTTACTTTCTACGATAGCAGTCTTCTTTCCAAGTTGGGCTGCACGAATAGCGGCGACATATCCACCAGGCCCAGAACCAATAACAATAACATCAAATTTCTTCATAAAAATATTTCCTCAAACTATTGACCATAAGGCCCATAATCAGTAATAAAAGTTAAGATTTAAGGTTCTTCAACGTACTAAAATTATTTAAAATTGGCATGACACGTTGCTACGATTCGTTAATATTTACAAATCGTTGTAACTGCCCTCTATAAGCCAACTTAAAGGGATTATCATTAATTTTACACAGAGCGAAATTAAAAATATCAATAAGTATTTCCCAGAAGGCCTTATAGCACTCGATCTAGAGACCTCTGGACTCTCCCCTTTAGTTGACGAAATCATTGAAATTGCGGCTATTAAAGTCATCGGGAACAAAATCGAAACTTTTGAAACCCTTGTAAAACCTAAAAATCCAATTCCAGAATTCACAACAAAAATCCATGGTATCACTGATGAGATGGTTAAAGACTCTCCTTCAATTGAAGAGGTCTTACCAAAATTTCTTGAGTTCTGTGGAACTCACACTCTCGTGGCCCATAATGCAAAATTTGATATAGGCTTTATCGTCTTTGCCATGCATCAACTTAAGATGGAATTACATAAAGCTAAAGTTTATTGCTCATGCAAGCTTTCTCGTAAATATGTCAAAGGAAGCGAGAACCATAAACTAAGTTCATTGTGTAAACATTTTGATATTCCACTTGAGAACCACCATCGTGCACTAGACGACACAGTCGCGTGTCTGCGAGTTTTTGCTAAAACTCTCGATGAAGTAAAGTCGAATCGTCAGCTCAAAGAAGGTGAAATCTTAAATATTCAAGATTTCAGAAAGGCCAATATTGCAGAAGCTCCTGAAACGATTCAAAAACTTCAGCAACATATTGCTAAACAAGAAGTGATTGATATCAAGTATAAGGGTGGAACTTACAAAGGTAAGTTTAGACCAATAAAACCTGTTGCCTTACTTCCCATGCCAGCGGGAGATGTTCTCTACGCTCACTGCCTACTTACAGATATCTACAAGTCTTTTGCCATTAAAAAGATTCAAGAAATCCGTGAGCATGTTGAAAATGACTCAAAGTAGTTATATAAAGACGCCATGTTAGCAGGAAAATCAATCTCATATAAAATCCAATTTGTAGTGATCTTCATCATTCACATCGCCTTACTCTATTGGATTTACTGGTTACTTCAAAACACAGGTGTTCTTTCAACGGTTAGTGTAATGCTTCACTTTACAGGAATTGCACTTTACGGTGCCCTACTTATTCGTGGTTGTGCAGCTTGGGCCAAATGGCATCATTTAAACGACATTAAGAAGTACGAAGAAGCACAAAGAAATCAAGAAGATCAAGATCAAAAATGAGAAAAGGACTTCGCAGCACAGATGAAGTCAATGCTCGCTTTGGTCTTAATTTAGAACCATCTCGTTACGAAGTATTTATTCCAGATCATATAAATGAAATCATTCAGAAAGAAGGTCTAGACGGCATCCACGCCAAACAATTTCTTCCTTCGCATGAAGAGGACTCTGATACAGGGCTTGAAGACCCTATCGGTGACCAAGAAAAGTATGTCGCTCCTCAACTTATTCATCGCTACGATAATCGCGCCCTCTTTACACCGACGACAATTTGTCCGGTAATTTGCCGCTACTGTTTTAGAAAGAACGAATTAAGTGACAAGCATGAAATCTTTAAGGCCGACTTTGAAAAAGTTATGACTTACCTTAAGGCCCATCCAGAAATTAATGAAGTCATCTTCTCTGGAGGTGATCCATTCATGCTTGCAGCTTCAAAGATCGATTTCTACTTAAGTGAGTTTAGTAAATTAGAGCATATTAAATTCATTCGCTTTCATACGAGAACTCCGGCCTCTCTTCCAAATTATATTGGTAATGAAGTGATTGAAGTTCTAAACAATTACAAAAAAGTTTTTAACGATATCAATATTGTTATTCACATTAATCACGCAGATGAAATCACAAGTGATGTACGTGATTGTCTTGCAAGACTTGGAAGCAATTTTTCTCTGCTTTCACAATCAGTACTGTTAAAAGGCGTAAATGATAGTGTAGATGATTTAGTAAAACTGATTTATGCACTACATGAACTTGGGGTGAGACCTTACTATCTCCACCACCCTGATCAGGCAAAGGGTGCCATGCACTTTTATCTCTCACAAGAAGCAGGCCGTGAGATTTACCGCAAGCTACGCCGCCAAATTCCAGGCTGGTTACTGCCTCAGTATATTCTTGATTCACCAGATGGCTCTGGAAAGCGCAACTTATAACTTAAATAGAGTTTTAATTAACTTAGAGTTTTTTTAAAATTCGCAATATGGCAAAATTAAAAAGAACTCTCAATACATTTCAAGTTTCTTTGTATGGTATTGGTACAATTTTAGGAGCAGGAATTTATTCGCTAATTGGAAAGATTACTGCAACCTCGGGAGTCCTGGCCCCAGTTTCATTTATAATCTCTGCACTCATCGCTTCTTTAACAGCAGTATCATACTCACAACTAGTAAAGCTCCATCCAAAAAGTGCAGGAGAAGCAGAGTACGTTTACCAAGGGTTTAAAAACCTGAGTCTATCAAATATCGTCGGCTGGTTAGTGGCCTTTACTGGCGTTGTTAGTGCATCGACATTAACTAAGGCATTTATTGGTTATTTCAAAGTAATTATAAACCTCCCCGATTCTCTCATTGCCGCCCTTGTCATTCTAATAATCACCCTTCTCGCCATCAAAGGAATCAAGGAATCAATCAATCTAGTTATTGTCTTTACTCTTATCGAAGTTACTGGACTTATTTTAGTTTGCTTAGTGGCATGGCCTGAGCTTGTTGAAAATGACTTCATGATTCCAGTAATGCTAGAAAGTCTTTCTTGGAATCAATCTCAGTCAATCGTTACTGGAGCTTTTATTGCATTCTATGCCTTTATTGGTTTTGAAGACATGGTAAACCTTGCTGAAGAAACGACCGTTGCAGGAGTCACTATTAGTCGCTCCATATATATTGCATTATTCACTTCAACAATTCTCTACATCTTGGTGGCCGTTGTTGCAATCTCAAGTATTCCCTTAAATAAATTAAACACTAGCTCTGCTCCAATCAAAGATATGTATGTTCATCATGGAGGCAATCCCCTCGTTATTAGTCTGATAGGAGTTTTTGCGATATTCAACGGGATTATGGCCCAAGTGATTATGGGTTCTCGAATACTCTATGGCCTTCGCCACCCCTATAAGTGGATGAGCTTTCTATCTGTGGTTAATGAAAGAACAAAAACTCCTATCTATGCAACACTTGTCATCGCTGTCGTCATCACCTTACTCATAAGTTTTTTTGAATTAAAGTCGCTGGCCATGGCCACAAGCTTTATCATTCTAATAGTCTTCACTTTTGTTAATACTTCTCTCATTTTCATTCGAATAAAGAATAAACAGGTCAAAATTAAATATCTTTGGAGTCCGATTTTGGCCGTCGTAGTAAATATATTATTTCTTATTAGTTAATTGTACGGGGGTAATTTGATTGTAAAATTAAGTATTTAAACTTTTTCTTAGATTTTTTTATTCCATAAGTATTGACAACTTTTTCTCTCAGCAATATATTTCTTCTCACTCAAATAAGCGCGTGTAACTCAGTTGGTAGAGTGTCACCTTGCCATGGTGGATGTCGCAAGTTCGAATCTTGTCACGCGCTCCATTCTTTAATTCAAATTAAGATCCTATATATTTATCGAAGATACGCAGCGCTAACGCTTGCTAATCTTGCTGAATGCTTGCGCATTCAGTATCACGCGCTCCATTCTTTAATTCAAATTAAGATCCTATATATTTATCGAAGATACGCAGAGCTAACGCTTGCTAATCTTGCTGAATGCTTGCGCATTCAGTATCACGCGCTCCATTCTTTAATTCAAATTAAGATCCTAT
>NZ_JBEBMT010000001.1:105628-161286 GCF_043196705.1 Halobacteriovorax sp. HFRX-2_2 | reverse complement strand
ATATATATTTATCGAAGATACGCAGCGCTGACCTGAACAGTAATCGCAAATTAATCAAAACCTTTCTTTAAAAATAATTAAATCTTATCTGCTAATAACTCCTCTTATAATCATCTTGAAAGAAAAGCTTATAAGGAGAAAAAAATGGCGATTAAAGATATGATTCAAAAAAATACTGTCATCATAAATTCCAATGCGACTTTGAAAGACGCTGCTAAGCAGATGTATGAGAAACATGTGGGCGCTATCGTTGTTGTGGATAATGTTACAGGAAAGAAGAACACGCCTATTGGAATTTTAACCGATAGAGACATCGCTATTTCATTTGGCAAAGAAGGAAAGATTGAACCAAATTCAAAAGTGAGTGAAATCATGACTCAAAATGTTGTTCTATGTACACCAAAAGATAGCGTGGTCGATACGATTAAAAAAATGCAGGCCAATGGTGTGAAGCGCCTTCCAGTTGTTAATGGAAGAGATCAGATTGTAGGAATTATTTCGTCTGATGACATTATTCAAACAATTGGCAATGAGCTCTATGACTTATCTCAAATTGTGAAATTAGAAATTGAGAAAGAATCTGCTATCCAATGTCCAATCGATGAAAAGCGACAAGTTAAGATTGCCTAAGAGGAAGTGAAGATGTTCAAGAGTCGAAACGAGGCAGGCAAACTACTTGCTGAAGAATACAAAGATAAAATACTCGCAGATAGTAATACTGTGGTGATTGCACTTCCTAGAGGCGGTGTTCCAGTTGCCTATGAGATTGCAAAAAGATTCGAGTTACCTCTCGATGTGTTCTGTGTAAAGAAAATTGGGGCGCCAAGAAATCAAGAGTTGGCAATTGGTGCTGTTACTGAGTTAGGTGATATTTATTACAATAAAGAGTTAGTAAGTCACTTTGGCCTCAATGATCTACAGCTACGACGATTAACTAATGAAAAAAAGCAAGAGGCAATTGAGCAAGCGAAGTTATTGAGAAAGAACCATACGCCAATGGATCCTTCCGGTCGCGATATTCTCATCGTCGACGACGGTATTGCAACTGGTGCGACAGTAAGGGCCGCGATTAAATTGATCAAACAGCACCAACCGAACAAAATACAAGTTGTTGCTCCAGTGTGCTCAAGAGAGGCATGGAGTAATATCACAAATTTAGTAGACGATATGCTTATTCTTGAGACACCTCACAATTTTCTTTCAGTTGGTGAATTCTATCTAGAGTTTCCACAAGTAACCAATACACAAGCTCGAGAGTACTTAGATGAGATTTACTCCTTAACTCAAGAGAAACGCAAACAAGAACAACTTGAGAGATTTGAAAATGAGGGTGGGCCAATAAAGAAGAGCAGGAATTAATCTTTACTTCTCGCTAATGCAAGGCCAAAAAATAAAAAAGCTGAACCGCTTAATATTTCAACAATGCGCTTAGTTCTCCCCTTTTCAAAATGGCCCTTAAAGAAAGTAATAAAGCTTCCAAATAGGAAAAGCCAAGCTAGATTTAAGCTAATATGAACTAGCGACAAGCCTATTGATTGAGTAAGTGGATTTGAATTAATATCAATAAATTGAGGAAGAAAAGTTAAATAGAAGATTGCAACTTTTGGATTCAATATATTTGTTAAGAGTCCTTTACGGAATTCACTTGAGACAGAGACTTGTCTCTCTTCACACCTAGAACCGAATACTAAGTTTGAATTACTACCAGTAAACCATGCTTCATATAAAGCACGTACACCTAAATAGATTAGATAGCCTGCACCAATCATTTTAACAACGTGAAACAGTTCAGCAGATTGTTGTAAGATTGCAGAGAGCCCGAGAGATGACATCACAGCGTGAATAAAAAGCCCTGAACAAATCCCCAAAATAGTGGCCATAATATTTTTTCGATTACCACTTATTGAACTTTTTAAAACTAATGCGGTATCTGAACCAGGAGTAATAGTTAAGATAAAACACAAAAATAAAAAAGCACTAAAAGAGTTTTCCATTTGGACATACTACATTCGATAAAGTGTTAGAGTCAATATCTTACAACTTTGCCTCATACTCCTTTTTTGGTGTTTCAATTGTTCTCATCCACTTAACTGAACGCACTTCCCAATTGGGATCGTTTTCTTTTAAAAGTTCAAGAACACCTGAGAAATGTTTTGCACCGTAAGTGATGAAAATCTTTTTATTAGAATCATTGATAATTCTTTTAGCAAGTTCACGATTTCTGTAGTCCAAAATAACAGGCTCAATACTTAACACTTTTCCAGATTCCGATTTCCCCATATTCTTAGACATAAAACCACGGCATACAATTCCAGCTAATTTCTTTTGACCTTCGCTTCCAGATTTTAAAAATGATACAAGTGCAGCACTTGGATCATCACCACTTCCCTGCTCAGCAACTTTAAAGAAGTCTTTATTGTTCTTTGCAAATTGTTTATCAGTTTTCATTAAACGTTCAAACTCAGCTTTTAACTCAAGTGCATCAACATCGGCAGTAATATGCCTTTCAGGATGCTCTTTCTTATCAGCTTCAAGAAGTTGAAAGTAATCCAATTGAAATTTTAGACCACAAGCTTTACCAATTGCAGAGTATGTTTCAGCTAAGTTTTTTTGCCCACCGGTAATCCCGGCTGTCATCTTCTCAAAGAAGTCTTTTGATTCAGGCGAATTAGTTTGAACGCCCTCATAGTAAATAACAAAGCCATTTGCGAGAGCTTCTTCAACATCATAAATAACAGATTTATAAAAATTTTCAGAACCAATATGTTGCATCCCTTGGAATGTAACTGTTTTATCACCGTTAACTAAAACAGTCTGTGGCTGAAGAGCGGGATTAGTTTCTGTTATGACAATTGAATAATAGATTGGTAATGAAACAATCCCAGTAGAAAAGAAAAATAGCCCTAGCGAACAACGTAGCCAATTTGTTTTAAGAGTATGTGAATTACAAATTTTTGTCATTAGCCAGCCGAGTGGTAAAGCTAAAAAGAAACTGGCTATCAATATATAGATATACATTGTAGGCCAATTTAGAATTACAGGTAGACTTGAAAAAAAGCCGAGAATTAGCACAAGCCAAATTATAGTTTGTAGACGAATTTTCCAAAATACTTTTGTATGACTTTGCATTATCTCTCCCGAAGTTAATTCAGGAGAGATTAAACAATATTAAACGATATTAGTAAAGCTCGTTACTATTCATCGTCAGCAAGATATTCAGTTCCAAGGTGAGCAAAACTCGTCCATGGGAAAATATCTGAAGCGACCTCTTTAACACTTTCGTTAATACTTTCAGTATCTTCGATAAGAATTTGAGTATTCTTTAAATCAAAGAATGAATTCTCTACTTGTTTTGAAACGATACCAAATACCGATAAGCTTTTCTTTCTTGAAGATGTTTTTGAGTTAACAGCTGCAAAATGATTCTTGAAGTCGCAAATATAGACAGCGTTATTCACAACGGTAGTCAGTTGAGAAAAGACTTCAACATTTGGAACAGACTTAAACTCTTCACTAATCATCTCGAGGAAATTTCCATTACCTTCAAAGAATAAGAATGTTGGCGGTTGATTTCCTCTTAATTCATCAAGAGTTGCAACGATCTTCTTCTTATCACTAAAGCTTCCAACAAAGAAGCGCGCCTTCGTGTCTGGTGACTTAATATCAAAGCTCTTTTGGAATGAGCGGTCAATGCGAGTCATCGCTGTTCCAGAGTTAAGGAATGACATTTTAATTTTGTTCTTAATCTCTTCCGCTCTTTCAGAAAGATTATTAAGAGCAGGTTTTTCAACAAAGTCACATGCACCATTGTTAAGAGTTTCTTGGGCGTAGCGAGTATCTTCTCGACTGGCACTTGAAACAACAATGACATTTGGGTGACCCATACGATAGTTCTTTTTAAGGTATTCAACACCATCCATCTCAGGCATGTGAATATCAAGCGTCATGGCATCGACCTTATTACTTCTAAGAAATTCTTGTGCCTCAACACCATTAGCGGCCGTTCCAACAACTTCAAAGTCCTCGTCTTTTTCAAAGATTTTTGTCAGTAGCTTCACAACTGAAGAACTATCATCCACAATTAGCATACGAATAGGCTTTGGAATGGATGAAAGAATTGAACTCGGTCTTGAAGTCGTTCTCGTAATTGGTGTACCACCATCTTTAACAAGGCTAAGTGTTCTCTCAGTTTTAGCTGGTGCTGACGGATCAAGACAGTAAACACTAGGTGCTAATGTTTGAACTTTTAAGCTAGTCCCTTTAAGAGACTCACTAATCCCCGTGACAAATAGAGCATCCTTATGAAGATACTTCTTAAAATTTACGACGATATTTTCAATTGATTTTTGGTCGAAATAGATAAAAACGTTGCGACAAAAAATCACATCAAATTTCTTACTTCCTAAGAACTTCTCAGGTGAAAGTAAATTCATAACACCAAATTGACAGTTATCCTTGATATTAGCATTCACTTTTGCGAACTTTGAGATTTCACCAGAGCCACGCATCCAATTTCCAGTTAAGTATACTGTAGGAATTGATTTAATTTCACGGTAGCGATAGACACCATTCTTAGCAATCTTTACACTTTCCGGATCAATATCAGTTCCGATAATTTCAAAGCGCATACCTGGGTAATTCTTTAGGTGGTGATTGAAGAACATTCCAAGAGAATACACTTCTTGTCCACGACTACAAGCGGCCGAAAGAATTCTAATGGTTGAATCTCCACGCTTCTTAGCATTTGCAACAATGCTATCAATATTTTTTAGGAGATATTCAAAGTGTGAAAACTCTCTAAAGAAGTAAGTATGGTGAGTCGTCAGCATCGAAATGAGATGAGACGATTCCTTATTATAATTCTTCGTAAGGTAACTATAGTAATCTTCCGGAGTCGAACAACCTAAGGTCATCATTCTCTTTTTTAGACGACTTGTTACCATCGATTGTTGTGCTGGCCCTAAAATGTTTCCACTTTCTTTTGAAACAATTTCTGACACATAATTAGCAAGACTGATAATATCCCACTCAATACCTTTCTTAAAAGCTTCGCTCACATAGTTCTCCGAAATATAAAAAATCCCCATAGATGAAAAATCTATATCTCTACTTATCGACAACTATTACAATTTCTTAACAGTAATTTCAGATAGTTAAATTATAAAATGTAATCGGAACAAAATTTATATCAATCTCGAACTAAGATACTGAAAACTCACTTTTGAATTTAAATTAACCTGTCAGATGTCATGATTTCAACTCCACTTTCTCCCTCAATTGCGGCCATTAACATGGCATTTGCAATTGATGAAGCAGGGTTAATACGCAACTTTTTTGGTAAGACATAGTGTAGTGACTTTAAAATTATTTTCCCAAGGAGCTCACCAGGACGAAACTCTTTTCTCTCTCCACCAATGAGCCCAGGCCTTATGAGATAGAGAGATCTGAACTTTAATTCTTTTAAGGCATTTTCTATTCTCCCCTTAACTTGGTTATAGAAGAACCTTGAGTTTTCGTCTGCACCCATTGCTGAGTTTAAAACAAAGATTTCAACGCCGGCCTCATTTGCACATTTTGCAAATGAGAGAGGGTATTCATAATCGACTTTTGAAAAAGCTTCCCTACTCCCGGCCACTTTAATGGTTGTCCCAAGAGCACAAATGACTGCATCAATATTCCATTCCTTAAGCATAGCTGTCGTTATATGATCAAAGTCGATAATAGGTGCACTTAGTTTAGTGTGTGAACCAATTTCTCGGCGTACGGGTGCAACCACAAAATCAACACTTTGATTCTCTAATGCTTGTTTTAATATTTGGCCGCCAACCAGTCCTGTAGCACCTAAAAGAAGTATTCTCATAAACTATCCTTATCAGCATTTCGTTTACATATTCACGACAATAAAGTTTAATTTATATAAATAAAATTAGACTTAAACATAGCGAGACATTAATGCAAAGATTTGCGCTTTTAATTGCCTTTATATTATCAACTTCTTTTCATACATTGGCCCAACATAATTGGGCAAATACTCAAAGCCCCCCTCAAAATTGGTCAACGGTAGAAAATGAGTTTGTTCAAGTTATCTATCCAACAGGCTTTAAAGATAATGCAATTTATATGGCAAATCTTATGGAGCACTACTCAAAATATGTTGGACTTTCATATGGCCTACAAAAACCAAAGCAAGTTAGCTTAATTTATCGTCCACAGATGGGTGACCCAAATGGTTTTGTTACTCTTGCACCTAGAAGAACAGAGTGGTTCGATTCAACGAACTTTTTTGCTCACGTTAGTACAGTTGAATGGCACGAAAATTTATCCATTCATGAGTATCGCCACATTATCCAACAAGATATTTTCAACAAGAAAACGGTTAAAGCTTTTGATGTACTGATGGGAGATTCTGGCCAAGCGATATTAAGTTATGTAGCTAGAAAACCATGGTATATGGAAGGTGACGCCGTTTACGCTGAAACAAAGTATACTCAGTCAGGGCGTGGACGCTCTTCTCGCTTTATGGCAAGACTTAAGGCAATCCTCTTAAAAGGAGAAACACCAACATATGACCAATTTGTAAATGGTACATACAATGACCAACTCGTGAGTTGGTATATTTATGGTTATGTTCTTATTTCTCATGGTTACAAAAAGTACGGTGATAATTTTTGGGACGTTGTTATGGACAATGTGACAGCAAGGCCATATCCAAATGGTATTGTTGGTGCAATCGAAAATGCTTCTGGTGTCGACTTTTACGACTTCTACTACGAAGCATTTGAAGAACTTAGAAAGAAGTGGAAAAAAGACAGCTTTCCAGAATTAAAAACAACAGAATTTAAGATTAAGACTAACCAATTTAAAAATGGTGATGATTTATATTACTTAGAATATGACCTTAATAGCTTCTATCGTTTAATTAGAGAATCTAATGGGGAAAAAGAAGTTCTTACAGATATCCCCTACAGCGAAGATTTAACACGACTTGATTATAGTAAGACTCATGCTATTCAGTCTCACTTTTTACCACATTGGCGCTATGGATTTAAAAGCTATTCTGATTTAAGTATTATCGATTTAAAAGATGGCAGCAAAAAATATATTACTTCAGGACAGCGATTATATAACCCTCATTTTAATAAAGCTGGAGATAAAATCACTGCGATTAATTTTGACTCAAAAAACAAGTGGCTTGTCCAAGAGATTGATCTTGCGGGAAATATGTTACGTCACATTAAAAATGAGAAGTATAAATTTCTTGAAGCAGTGGCCATTAACAGCAATGAAGTTATCGCTCTAGTAACAGTCGACACAGGTGGAAAGGGAATTGTAAAAGCAAATTTTGAAACACAACAAGTAACACCTTTAATACCAATTAGTTTTAACAATCTATACTGGCTACAATCAGATTTTAAAAATAATATTTTATTTGAAGGGCAATACAACGGTGCGGTAGAAGTTTTCAAATTCAATTTTGATACCAACTCATTAGCGAAGTGTACAACTTCTAAAATCGCGGCCTACGCACCGACAATGACTAATGGTGAAATTCTATTTTCTGAACAAACAATCAATGGAAAAAGAATTAGTAAAGTGACAACAGATAATTGCCAGTCCATTCCTATTTCATACCTTACAGATCCCAATAAATACTACTCTAAAGATAGTCCTAGTGATCGTTTAAATAACTTTGAAAGAGTTGATTTTAAAGATCGTAAAGAAGTCGCAACTAAGAACTATGAACAATACAAAGAAAAAGATTACTCAGGATTTGATTGGAGGGCCTTCACACCTCACTCATGGAGCTTCTTTGTTGGACAAGGTTATGGCCTATCCCTGTGGGCAGACAACTATCTAAGAGACTTTGGTTGGAATGTTAACCTTGGCTATGAAGCTTCTGAGAATACACCTTATTCTTCACTACAAATAGACTTTAAGAGGTATTGGCCAATCTTTAGCTTACTTGCTGACTTAAGAGAAAGAGAAGTAAGTCGTCTCGGTACAGATAATGATGATTACGGTTGGGATGAGAATGCTGTTGGAGCTCAAGTACAACTCCCATTTGTTTCTCGCCATAACTTATACAATCTAAATATCACATTGGGTTACAGTGCAGAGTACGTGCAAACAAAAGACTATAATTCAAATGATATTGATATTAGTGGTGACGCCGATTTAATTCGTCAAACGACATCGCTGAATATTGAACTTTATAAAGACTTCACTGCAAGATCAATTATTTCTCCATGGAGTTTCTCGCTACTAGGTATGTATCAAGATGCAAGCACGGATGATACGACTGGACTTGTTGGAGATTATCGCTGGTTTGGTGATATCACACTAACAACGCCAGGCCTGTTTAGAAATAACGGATTTAAATTTTCAGTCACTGGGGAAGAATATGGAAATGGAACGAGTTATCGTTTCCAACCAACATCACAAGAGATTATGGGATATGTATTTTCTCGTGGATATGATTATTTCGCATCAAAGAGATATATTAAAACAAGTTCAAATTACCTATTCCCTCTTTTCTATCCGGATTACAATATTGCAGCTCTTATCTACTTTAAGCGTATCTATATGAATCTCTTCTATGATAATACGAAAGTCTATCCAATTTCAGCGGACAATGGATTTCATATCAGTAGCTATGGGGCAGAGATTGTCTTTAATACGTCTATCTTTAGGGCAATACCTGTCGACTTTGGGTATCGTTTTGTTAGAACACATGAAACAGAAGAAAGTATTAATGAAGTATTCTTAGGAATTGGACTTACATTCTAAAATAAAAAGGCCCTCTTTTGAGGGCCTCTTTTTTATCGCTCTTCTAATTTATGATTTAGTTTTAGCTTCTTACGTACACTCTTTTTAATACTTGATTCAACAAGGGCCCCCATCGAAACCATTAGTTGTCTAACAACATATGGTGGCATTGCCTGTAGTTCATCAATCGACTCTTTTGCTTTTTCGTACTCAGTACTTGTAACAACAAGAGAAGAGTCATATGGAATGTAGTTAAAGATTAATTCTTCAATTTTTTCAACACGAGTTGATGATTTTGGGTGACTCGAAGTAATTGCTTGAAAGAAAGTCTCATCATAATCAGGAACCGATGAGAAGTACTTTCCAAGCCCGTAAGGAGAATATCCTGCTTTATACGCATATTGAACACCTAGCTTGTCGGCCTCGAGTTCCTGAATACGGCTAAATCCCATAAGTGGAATATCTTCTAACTTGTCATAGACATAGTAAGTTGCAGCTCCACCAAGAATTCCGAAGTTTGCCCAAACAAAACCAGCTCCAACAAACTTAGTAGCAATTGACTTTAAGTTTCTTGTCACAGATTCTGTACCGTGTCTTTCAGTTACGTGCGCCCATTCGTGTCCTAAAACACCTGCAAGCTCTGCTTCTGTTTCTAGAGAATCAACGAGACCTCTAAAGACAAATACATAACCACCAGGAAGAGCAAAAGCATTTTCGATTGGTGCATTAATAAAGAAGACCTTTGGTTCAACTTCAGGCATATCTGATGCCTTAGCAATTTTTGTGATCATTGTTTTTAAGTATTCCGCCATTTCACCATCTTGATAAATATAGCGCGAAAAATTATTTACGATTTCATAAGCCGCTTCTTTCCCAAACTGAGAGTCAGTTGCAAACTTAAAGAAGTTTCGTCCAAAACCATTGTGTAGACGACCTTCTTCACCAATACGATTATAATTTTTGTACTTTCCTACAACTTTACAAGATGCAAGACTTTTGAATTTTGACATATCAACGATAAGCTCACTTCCATCAACTTTGAAATCAACTGTATTAGTACAATTTGTTAATTTTAGTTTATCGCCTTGAAGTTTTACAGATCCTGCTTTTCTAAGATCTACACTTCCCTCTTCAGAATCGTAGTTACGTACTTCAAATTCCATATTAATTTCAGTTGCTGAAAGCTTATTAAGCTCAGGCCCATGATTATAGTCTAGCTTTAGCTTTAACTTTCTTGGATACATCGGCTTCACTTCAAATGACTCTTCAGCTGATCCAGATAGATTTAACTCTTGCCCGTTAATTTTCATTTCACCAGAAAGAGATTCCCCCTCTAAAGCATGGACAAATTTAACCTTTGATATTTTCTCGGCATTACATGACACAAGTAGTGCAAGTGTCATCAACGTCGCAATATTGACCATTTTTTTCATACGCTTCTCCCATTTTTGTAATAGTCATTACTACCAATGAAAGCCTGTATATGTCATAGAGTGTGTAATAATGAACACAATACTTAGGCCACATAATTATTGATGAGGAAATCTTGTCTCCTAAAGGCCCTAACCCCTTATAAAATGGTATAATTCGAGTGGTAATAAGAGGACTAGTATGATTAAGATTTCAACTATAAGTATCTGTAAAGTGGTGGCGATTTTAGCTCTTCCAACAATGGTAATGGCCGCTTCAGCAAACGACTTCATCTCCACGATGAAAAAGCACGTTGGTGAATACAAAACCCTAGTAAGAAACTCTGACTTTTGTGACGCTTCAGACATTCAATTTGTTGATGAAAAATCACCAAAGAAAGGTCTTAGAATTGGCCATCGAATTTTTATCGGTCCCCTTACAGATAAGAAAGAAGTTGAGAAATCGGATTGTACCTATACTTCAACTTTCGCTTATACAAAGACAAAAGTAACTCAAATTAGTGAATTAAAGAACTGTAAAGCTTCTGCAAAACAGAAAGACTCAATCAGCACACAATCTATAGAAATCAAAAAAGATACGATCAACTATGAATCAAAAGAAAGTGGTATAAAGTGCGTCTATAAGAAAGTTCAAAAGAATAAGGAGGCAAAATAATGAAGTCTCTCATTCTTCTTTCGACTCTATTTTTAAATTTTAATTCTTATAGTAACGATCTCAATTCAAGAAAGACCGATTTCTTGAATGAGCTCAATAGTGTTATCAATAGCGTCACGAACCCTCCCGATGGAAATTGCCACAATTGCCAGGTGGAAGACAATACGATCTCTCAAGGAGATCCTCTTCCTACTGAACACCGCAGAGATGGAAAGTACTTCAACAAGGGCTGTGAGATGTTCATTACTGAAGATGGTAATGAAGGTGTTTGGGGACAGATGATTACGGAATATATCGATAATGAAAAAGGTGCTTCAGAGATGTTTCTCTATGATGAAATCAAGGGAATGACTGCAAGGCCATATACGTGTCCAAATTGGTATAATCTTAATAAAGAACAAAGAAAGAGATTTTGGGTTTGGATGTTCGCTTCCATTGCCCAAGTAGAATCTTCATGTGATCCAACGAAAGTAAATACTGGACGAGTACCAGATGCTACAGATCGCCCTACTGGCCTCTTCCAATTAAATCGAAAAAGAGATGCACGTTATTGGCGCGGAAAGAATTGTCAATTTGCCTCAGGATATGAAACGACAATCGAGCCTATCAATCAAATTCGCTGCAGTATGGATATTATGTACAACATCCTTCTTGGTAAGAAAGGTATGTATAAGGCGAATGGTAAGATTTTTCCAACGAACTCTTATTGGGAAAAGCTAAGACCGAATCATAGCCAGACTGGTGGGCCTATTGGAGAGCTTGCTCGTATGTATCCACCATGTAATGCAACCCCTTAATAATTGGAGGGTAAGCCCAATATAATTGGCACCTCCAGGCCCTAAATTGGAAATATTGTCCACTTAACTACCTAAATTTCATTTCTTTAATGTTTCGTAATAATATGACGATATGCCACTGTAAACACAGGGGAACTTTGTTGTACGTTAGTAGAATCTTTACATACATTTTAGCGTTTAGTTTAAGCTTCTTATCCTTAAACCTGCACGCTTCGACAAGTAAGCTCGGTTACTCGGGACGTCTTGTGCAAAGTAATGGAACTCCTATTACAGGAACTCCTAATCTTAAATTTGAACTCTTCTATTCAAATGATCTTCCTACAGTAATTGCGACTCAAACAATTAATAGCGTTCCGCTGTCTAATGGGATCTACACTGTTGAGTTAGACTTCGATAACCTAGGGTCGTTTGACCCACTCTATTCGAGTACAGCAGATGTTATTGATAAAATACCGGCAGGACAAACACTTGTTATTCGCGTAACGGACATTACAGATGTTGGAAACCCAATCGCTTATGATTATCAAAATATCTTAGCTAACCCAATTTCAGTTTACGCCAATCACTCTGCAATTGCAGATAACTTAGTTATCGCAGCGGCTTGTTCTCCCGGACAAGTTGTCTCAGTAAATGCATCAAACAAGCTCGAGTGTGTGGATCAAACGGCAGCAGTTAGTGTTGATTCCACTCTTGTTGATAATGCCGGAGTTATTGGTCAAGCAAACATTGGATCTGCCGGAACTTACACATCGGTAACAGTTGATAACTTCGGACGTGTAACCAGCGGTTCAAGTCCAGAAGTTGATTCAAGTGGAATCCAAGATGGCTCGATTATGGATGCAGATATTAATGCATCGGCAGCTATCAGTTGGTCAAAAATCAATGCACCAACAATTGATAAAACTTATGTCGGGCTTAGTAATGTTGCCAACGTTGCGCAAATTCCAGCAAGTGATCTTGATAACTCAGGAACTTTAGATTCTGCAACTCAAGTTCCAAGTGAACTTGCAGTAAAAGGCTACGTCGATACGACGGCACAATCCATGGCCGATGCAAAAGTTGTTAACTCGATGGCAGGAACACAAACGGATACTGCTCCGTCAGTTGATTCAGTAAAAAATTATGTAACGGCCCAAACTGGAGCTATCACGTCGTCTCAGTGGACAACTAGTGGCAGCGATATTTATTACAATACTGGAAATATTGGAGTTGGAACAAGCTTGCCCACAGGACCTCTACACATAGTAGGAGGTGCAAACGACGTAAACACAATGCGCTTTGGTGCCACTGATGCTGATGTTGCCGCCATTACAGATTATGCAAATATGGCAGGTCTTCTTATTGCTTCAGAGGGAGTTTCAAATAGCTATCATAGTCTTAGAATTGTAAGTGATATTGATGGAACAGATATTGAAAGTTTAGCTGTGACAAATGCTGGACGAGTTGGTGTTGGAGTTCTTAATCCAACTGCAAGATTAGAAGTTGCCGGTAATATCAAAGGAACAGGACTTTGTATTGGGGCCGATTGTCGTGCCGCATGGCCAACAGGTAATGCTGGAACAGTTACTTCTATTACAGGAGGAACGGGACTAACAGGCGGAACGATCACCTCTTCTGGAACTCTTGCCGTAGATGTAGGGACAACTAATGGAAAGATTGCTCAAGTTGGAGCAGGAGATAAATTAGCAGATTCAATTATTAATTATAATCCTGCCATTGATGTTGCCTTAACAGGGTTTACAACAGGTGCAGCTTCAAGTGTACTTGCGACAGATACTGTCCTTCAAGCATTTCAAAAAGTTCAAGGTCAACTTAATTCCCATGCCTCAAATCTTGCAGCAATTTCAGCTTATGACACTGATGATATTCCAGAAGGTTCAACAAACCTCTATTATACTGACGCTAGAGTAAAAACAGCAGCTGTTGTGAATTCGACAGTAGGAAGTGAAACAGACCAAGCACCTTCAGTAGCTGCGATTAAGTCATATGTAGATAATCGCGCAACTCAATGGACAACAGCAGGAAGTGATATTCACTATCCGACAGGAAATATTGGAATTGGTGTAACAACACCGTATTCACTTCTTGATATTAATGGTGTGGATAAAACCGTAAGCCTTGCAGCAGGAAGAGATTTTCCTGCGATGCTACGCTTAAACTCGACTGATCCAGCAATTGGCGCTGAAACTAATATTCTTTTTACATCTAACTACTCGGGATCTTCAAAAGTTGCCAACGCTTCCATTGCTTCAATCCAAGAAACTGATGGTGCGAATGCAGATTACGGGCAAGCGGCTCTTGTTTTTAGAACGAGTGGGCCACTAATTGCAGATCTTAATAAAGAAAGAATGCGAATTGATGGTGCAGGTAATGTTGGGATTGGAACAGCTTCTCCGACAGAAAAACTTGATGTTTTAGGAAAGGTAAAAGCAACTGAGCTTTGTATCGGTGCTGACTGTCGCGCGGCATGGCCTACAGGAAACGCAGGAACAGTAACTTCAGTAACAGCTGGTACAGGATTAACTGGTGGTACGATTACTTCATCAGGAACGATTTCAATTGATGTTGGTACAACTAACGGAAAAATTGCTCAAGTAGGTGCTGGTGATAAATTGGCAGATTCGATAATTAACTACAACCCTGCCATTGATGTAGCGTTAACAGGATTTACGACAGGAGCTGCTACGACAGTCCTGGCCACAGATTCAGTTATACAAGCATTTCAGAAAGTTCAAGGACAACTTAACTCACATGCATCTTCTATTGCATCCATCTCAGCTTATGACACTGATGATATTTCAGAGGGCACAACGAACCTTTATCACACTGATGCCAGAGCAAAAACTGCAGCAGTCGTTAATTCAACGGCAGGCAGTGAAACAGATCAAGCTCCATCAGTAGCAGCAATTAAAACATATGTTGATGATCGTGCAACTCAGTGGACGACAACGGGAAGTGATATTTACTTTAATTCTGGGAATGTTGGTATTGGAAACATTACACCTTCAAGAGAATTAGAAGTAAGCGGTACGGTAAGAGCAAAGAGCTTTGAGCGAGCTATTACAAATTCATACTCTGTTCCTAATGCAACTTTCCAAGCAATTGACTTGATAACGGGATCACAAAACCTAGCTAGTGGATATGCCTACAGAATAACTCTATCTGTTTCTGCGACAGCGACTCGAACTGGTTCAGTGTATCTCGTATGGGAAGAGAGTGATGGAGTTTGGCAGTCCAAGCTTGTAAGTGTCAGTGGGACAAATTCAAATCATCCACTTCTAAGACTTACTGGTGATACTGTTGAGGTTTATCATAATCACACTAGTACTTATACGATTAATACCATTCAAGATGTGATCAAACACGATAATACATCGGCCATCTCTTCTACTCTATTTGGTTTAGAGTCAGAGATAAGTAATTATGCAGGAAATATCGGAATTGGCGTGCAGAATCCGGGACATAAGCTGGCGGTTAATGGTGGTGCAAATTTTGCAACTGGATCTGGTACACAACCATTCTATATTTCAAGAGCAGGTGCTACAGTAGAAACCTTTTCTCTAACTGTTGGTGATACAGCATCTTTCTTTGATTTAATTGAAGATAATGGTGAACCTGACTTTCAAGATATGAATTTCCGCCTAATCTATGAAGGTGGTGATACTCATACATATCTTAGGACATTTGCCTCAGGACCTAATGCTGGTGATGTTGATGTTTATCTACAGTCTTCCGGTGGAAATGTTGCCATTGGAAATATCGCACCAACACAGAAGCTTACAGTTGATGGTGGGATGAATGTCACAACAGGCAATGATATCTGTATTGATGGTGCAGGCTGTTTATCAACAGTTGTTGCAGCAAGTGGAGAACAAAACACGGCCTCAAGTGCAGGTGGGACTTCTCTTTATAAGACGAAGACTGGAACTGACTTAGTATTCAAAGGCCTAACAGCTTCTAGTGATCTTACTCTAACGGCGAACACTGATGATGTGAATATAGCTGTTAATACTTCAAATGGTGCCAATGAGCTTTTAAGACTCGATGGAAGTGGACGTGTACCAGCTTCAAATGTGATGAGTACACCTCTTACAGGATATACCGTTGGAGCAAATTCGGTGCTAGCACCTACGGATTCTATATTAAGTGCCTACGGTAAACTTCAAGCACAAATCAATGCCAACTACACAGCAATTACAGGTCTTGCTGATACTGATGACCTAGCTGAAGGTGCAACCAATTTATACTTCACAAATGGCCGTGCTCAAACAGCAGCAGTTGTAAACTCGACAGCAGGAACTGAAACGGTACAAGCTCCTTCAGTTAGTGCGATGAAAAGTTATGTAACGACTCAAATTGGTGGAGTTAATCAATCTCAATGGACAACGACAGGTAGTGATATTTACTATAACACTGGAAAAGTTGGAGTTGGAACGACGACTCCACTTGCAAATTTAGATTTAAGAATTGGCTCAAATTACAATAGCGTGTTGTCGATAAGTGAAGATAACGCAAATGGTTTCTTATTAGGTGGTGACTTTGCTCCTAGTGGACTCTTAAATCGATTTTTTATTGGTAGAACTGATTATACAACTGGAGATGGGGCTACGCCATCTGCTCCAACTGAGCTTTTATCTGTTACTGTTGCTGGAAATGTTGGAATTGGAACAACAACACCATCAGAAAAGCTACATGTCTCAGGAAACGTTCTTGCAGCAGCTTACCTTTATACTTCAGATGAAAGATTTAAAGAAAACGTGGAAACGATTATTGATCCACTTCACAAGGTAAACTCTCTACGTGGGGTAACTTTTGATTGGAAAACGGATGAATTTCCAGAAAGAAATTTTCCAAAAGAAAAGACTGTAGGTTTTATCGCTCAGGAAGTTGAAAAAGTTCAACCAGAGTTAGTAAAGACAGGACAAGATGGCTATAAATCTGTTCAGTACGGAAATATCACGGCACTTTTAGTCGAAGCAGTAAAATCAATTTCGAATAAAATTGATAAGCTCTTTAGTAATGATGAAGAAGTTAAAAGAGAGATTGCTTCACTTAAAGAAGAAAACGAGCAACTTAAAGCAGATATGCAAGAGATGCGCAAAGCAATTAAAGAGTTACAAAAAGCAAATAAGAAATGAAAATTCAAATAGGTTTTCTATTTACTCTACTCTTCTCGCAAGCTGTTCTTGCGATCAATACTATTGATACTGGTTTTAAACTAGCAACCAATGAACTTAAAACAATTGTGGCCCATAATACTTGTAAGAAAGTATGGAATACATCAACAACAAATGAACACTTTGTTTCAACAAAGACAAATCCAGAGTGGATGAATTTCTATGCCAATGCACCATCTGATATTGTCGTTCGCGACTGTCTGGTTTCTTGCTCGACTTTAAATAAAACAGGATCATATCCAAGTGGACTTTATACAATCGATATAGACGGCGCAGGACCTCTTGCTGCCTTAAGTGTTTACTGTGATATGGATAATAATGGCGGTGGCTGGACGAGAATCTATAAACATGATGTCGCCGGTGGATTCTTCCCTACTACGAATTCAGCTCTACTCTATAATCAAGCAGCACCGACTGGTGACCTCTATTCTATCGTTCAGTATATTGATGAATTTGAAAATCTTAATCGCTTCACTTTTTGGATTAACTACCCAAATGAAGGTAAGAAAAATATTTGGTCACAATTTACAAATCCAATTTACGACACTCCTGTACGTGGCTATCGAGGAATTGATATTGAAATGAATAGTCAAAGATGGGGTGGCCTAGAGCTTGGGAATAATAGTTTTGGTTACTCAAATGGCGATGCTTCATTATTAGATGGCTCAGTTAATCATTCAAATTGGTACTTTGCAATCGGTTCAGATCAAGTTTATAAAACAGGAATTCCTTCAGATCATAATAATGACGTGGGGACACAATTAGTAGAGCTCTATCTTCATGATGAAGGGATGAGACCGATGTCATGCCAACATCTCGTTGAGCTTGGTGAGTCCAAAGGCTCAGGTCTCTATACAGTATACCCTGATCAAGTAACAGCTACTCAAGTTTACTGTGAAATGGATATTGATAATGGTGGCTGGACTCTTTTCTATGCCAACGCAGCAGATCCTACAATGACGACAAAAAAGTCATACAACACGATGAAAAACGAATTTGCTGGCATCAATATCAATAGTACAAATTATGCGGATATGAATACAATCGGTATGCATAATTTCTATAATTTCTCGGCAACCCAAATGATGGCCCGTGATATCGGTAACTGGGGAGCAACTGACTACTCGACAGTTGAGTTCTTTAACCCAGAGGACTTTAATCTTGTTGTTGATATTAAAGCAGGACCAAGTAGGACTACTCCAGGAGATTGTGACATGTTAACTGGTGGCTCACAATTTCGTTTTAGAAATAGCAATGGAACAAATTACTATTTAGATAGGCAAACGAATTGGGCCGGCGTTGGCTTTGGTTGGGGAGACTGTCTTCCTGCATATACTCAAACAGGAACATCTGACGTACACGATCAACCACGACACTATATATATCATACAAATGGTAGTGATGACCTTAACCGTGTTCGTGGCGTTGGAGGTTTCAACACAGGACAAGCAACTGTTAAGGCACGCTACTTTTTAAGAGAGAAATACGACCGACCAAAGAACTGTATGGATATTCTCTTAAGTGGTAAGTCACGTGGAAACGGTTCTTATACGATTTATCCAGAAGGAACGGCAGTTACAGTTGACTGTGATATGACGACAGAAGGCGGTGGCTGGACAAAAGTATGGCATGGCTACCCGACTCACGCTGCACGAGGAGAGACTTCAGCAGAAGTTTACTCAAAATCAAATTCAATTGCTTTTAATCAAATGCGCATCGAAAGTGTAAATACTGGATTTAGTATTACAGATAACACTTGGGAGACAGCTTACCTCGATAAGACTATTCCAGATTATTTTCAACAAGTAATTTCACAGGCAGATGCGACAAGTCCTCAAGTTAAATTTGCAGATATGGATGGTACAGAAGATGTAGAACTTGTTGGGAAGTATTTCTTCCATGGTTATGGAAACAACTGGCGTGTCTTTTATTCATGTGTAAATGTGGATCCAAATACTACAGACAGAATCTTCATTGGTGGAGGTTACGGAAAGAGATGTACTCCTAGAGACTCAATGGTTCGAAGTGATATTTCCACTTGTACTTCTAGCGATAATAGCTATTGTACGAATGCTTATAATAGTACAGAAGTTGAATCAGGCCTTGGGCTTACTCTTAAACAATATCAAGAGACACGTGTTTGGGTACGCTCACTTCCTTCCATGAAGTCATGTCGAGAAATTCTTGATCGTGGCTATTCAAGTGGAACGGGTATTTACATAATTGATCCAGATAGCCCACTTGGCGCAACTCCTCCTTTTCCAACAATATGCGATATGACAACTCATGGTGGAGGATGGACTCTTGTTTGGGGGAATACTCGAGAGGGAACAAATAAGCCAACGACAAATCTTACATATGCTGATTCAATTAATACGACTCCGCGTTGTTCATATGATCGATCAGCATCAAATGACTTCACGGGAAAATGTTCACCAATCTCTAGGCCAGGAATGCCAGCGGCACAAACAATAAATTATTACTTAGAATATTTCAATTACTTCGTAGGTCTAAAACACTGGGATTCGATCTCTGGAAATAATGACTTTCAACTCCTCTACTCTTGGTCACCTGATTACGAACAACCGATTTCACAACAGGCCATGATGACAGTAAAGAATTTTGATCCAGCTGATAGTTACCGATTAAATATCGAATCCTACACTCAATTAATAGGAACAGTGAATGCTGCAATTGCTACAAGTCATGATGGGATGATGTGGTCGACTTCAGATCAAGATAATGATAATCACACAGGAATTTGTGCTACCTTCTACACTGATACTCCGTTTTGGTATGCAAATTGTTGGAATGGAAAAATAAATGGTGGTGGTGAAGGAACTGAAGGTGGCTATTTTAACGGTGCCTACTGGAATGGAACGGCCAAACAATGGGCAACAGATCCAGCGACAGCAATTGGTGCAGGGAACGCTTGGTTTATGATTCGTGAATCAAACTCATACGGAAATTATAAATCCTCTTGTAAGCAAATCCTTGAAGAAAATCCAAATGCTCCTTCAGGAAATTACACGATCAACTTCTACCCAGGTCAAAATGCCCTACGTACAGTCTATTGTGATATGACAACAGATGGTGGTGGCTGGACTTTAGTCGTGCGCTCAAGTGGTGTTACTGATCTTGATAATTCAATCATGGTGAGCACTATCGCCGACAATCTCTTAATAGAGAGAACTCTCCCTAATACTAGAGCATCGATTAATCCGGAATACTTCTCTCGTGCTAATGGGACAACAGATGCGATGTTTATCTCTCCTTCTTATAATGGTGGTGCTCCAATAATTGAAAATGGCAATGGAACTTGGGATTACGACTATGAGGATTGTACAGGAAACCTACGCCACACAAGCCGAACAGTAGGCTGTTCAGGACAAAATGCCAACGATAATTACAATTCCGCAGATGCATATAATATTGCAATCAATAATGGAAACGAAGGTGTTGTGCCGGCCTATGGAACAGAAGTTTGCTACTCAGGAAAAGGTGCCTGTAGCTTTGAATTCTACCTACGCTAATCTAATCAGCTAAAAGCTTTGCCAAGAAACAAGTCTTACCATCAGAGTGTCTAACTCCTTTATAGACGATATCGTGACTTAACTCCCCTTCATCATTTCGAGCTCGATAGATATCGATCTCATCCCCTAGATGAGTTTCGGCCATGAAGTTAATTTCAAATTCATTAAGCTTTGCCGTTTTATGAAGTTCGATTGGAATCGAATCAAGAATCCACTGTGAATACTTCGTATTATTCACATGCATATTTAAATCAAGATCACTATTTCGTACTGTAATGGTATTAACTTTTTCAAAGTTATCCCTTACCTCAACTTTATGAGCAATATAATCTAAATGATAATCAGTGCGAGGATTTATTTTATCCATTGGAAAGTCAGGTTTTTTCACCTTTCTTGTCACACCATCTAGAATCATCCATACCGTTGAACAGTCCCCAATCTTCTCACCATTAAGGAAGATCTCAAATTCGCGAAAGGCATACATACCCTCAGGTGCTCGAGACCACGTCTTAATCTCAATAACCTCATTCCAATGAGGAAACCTGTCCATGCGAAGCTTTTGTCTAACCAGTACCCAAAAGGATTGATCCTTAATCATATCTTCGATACCAAAACCTGCCTCTTCGCCGTGAACAGTCGCAATATCTTGCAGATAGCCGAGCATTCCAAAGAGCCCAAGGCGCTTGTTGATATTCACATTATTGATACTGACCTGATAAGTCTTTTGATAGATTGGATTTTTCATAAAGATATTAAAGCAAAAGCGCATTCGTTTTGGCCAGTGTCTAAAAGATGAACACTATCCATGGCATTTTTGCATGGTTTTTGGCCTTTTTCTTGGCATAGCAGTTGCAACTAATAAATTGAATCAAATTCTTGGGAGGAATTTATGAAAGCTTGTTACAAGAAGCTATTTATTATGAGTGCATTATTTCTATCGAGCACTTATGTGCAAAATGAAATGTTAGTTTCTGACAACTCATACCATAGTGGCCACTACCGCGAGATCGCAGGTGAGAAGCAAATTTCTGTAACATCTTATCAAGTCCACCAAAAAGGTATTTTTGATCTTTGGTTTGATACTGCTAAGCTATTTGGCAAGGTTGAAAATATTGTTAAAATTGAAATTAAAGACGTCGATGAAAAGCTTGTTAAAGACTTCAAAGACTTATCAAAAAGATATGAGGACCTACAAGGTAAATCTGACACTCTATCACAAGAGCTTGCAAAAAGCAGTGAAGAGATCTCTAGCCTAAAATCAAAATTAGCAAACGTACAATCATCTGATCCAGTTGATGATAATATTCGCCAAGAAAAAATTAAGGCACTCGAAGAATTAATCGAGCAAAGAACGGCCGAACTTGATACGGCAAAAGAGGCAATTTCTAAATTTGATGAAACAAGAGAAAAGCTTCAAGAGATTAGTGAGAAACTATCAACACTAGAATTAGAGAATGAAGAATTAAAGAAAGAGAATGCGATCTTAGTTTGTGAACTGGAGAATGCAAAATCAAAAGTCGATACTGATGAAATAAAAAAGCTTCAAGAAGAACTAGCAAAGATTACGGCAGAACTTGAAGACTACAAGAATGATTCAGCTGATTTAGAAGAAAAGGAAGTTATCGCTGAAGCAGATAGCAAAGAAATTGATAAAGATAAGCTAAAAGCAAAGAAGAAAGATAAGAAAGAAGATAAAAAAGAAGACGACGAACTATCAGAAGCTGAGCTGGCCCTAGTTGAATATATCAGAGAGATGAAGGAGCAAGCTGAGTACCAACGCCAACAACAGCAAGAGGCCATGGCCATGCAACAATTTGTTAGCATGCTTACTTCTCAGTTTACGCAACCACAAGTGAATTCATACTTTGGTACATACGATGCTCTTAACCAAAGACAAGAGAGCTTCTCAAATATGGTGCGCGATTTTAGAGAGCAATCTTATATGATGCAAGATATGAATCGTCTCAATAATTGGAATTATAGTTACAATGATTACTACGGTGCGAATGCACCAATGCTTAGAGTAAGTGAATCAATGCCTTGGGGTAACTACTACACTCCAGAGCAATCAATTCAGGTACAAAATTTTGATTACTCTCGACATGGTTATAATTGGGGTAGCGATATTCCAAACCAGAACTTTAATATGGGAATCAATACTGCAAGCAGTAACCCAATTCTTAATAATTTCACGACTGCTTTAGACGCTACTAATAGCGCTAATATAAAGCTTTTTTAATACCCTTCCCCCCTTTTATTTGATGACAAAGGCCGAGTTACATACTCGGCCTTTACTTTTTTTCGGTAATTATTGCCGATTTCTCTAAACTTATTCACCTATCTTTCGAAGAGGTATGTACTACATCTAAAGGAATTAAGGTTAGAATGATGAAAGAAATTAATATGGAAGTTGCTAAAAAAAGAATTATTAAAAAGTGTCATGTTTGTGGCCACGTGCACGATACCGCAACAGAAGTTCAAAAATGCCAAAGCTGCAAGAAATCATTCTTACCAACAAAATACTTTGATAAGGTCCACGCAAAGAACTCTTCTGACTTTAAGCTACTGTTTTCAGATGTTAACGAGCTGCACGAAGAAGATATTATTAAGGGTATTACCGTACTTTGGTAAGACTTTATTAATTCTCGATCAAGTTCCAACGTGATATCGTTCTCTAATGGAGAACACAACACACGCAACTCAGAATTTTAATTTACATCCAGTCGTTCAAAGACTCTTTCACAAAAGAGGAATGGGCGTTGAAGAAATCCAAGAGTTTCTTTCTTGGGATCTAAAAGCATTGCCAAATTTTGGTGAGCTCATCGATATTGATATTGCCGCAGATGAAATCATCAAGGCCATCGATAATAATGAAAAGATCGCTATCTATGGAGACTACGATGTAGATGGAACGACGTCTTGTGCTCTCTTCTACCAATTCTTTCAAAAGCTAAACTTAGAAGTTGATCTTATTCAACCTTCTCGCTTTGTCGAAGGATATGGCCTTCACAATTGTTCAATTGATCGTGCTATTGAAGAAGGCATTGATCTAATGATTACAGTTGACTGTGGTATTTCAAATGTTGAAGCTGCAGCTTATGCAAAAGAGAAAGGCCTAAAGCTTATTATCACAGACCATCATAAGGATGGACGTGAGACGATGCCAGAAGCGGTTGCCGTAGTTAACCCTTCTCGTCGCGATGAGCCTGTTGACTCTGCAATGAAACCTCTTGCAGGTGTTGGAGTTGCCTTTGCTATTTGTGTGGAAATTAGAAAGAAGTTATTAGCGCGTGGACAAGAGATTCCATCTGTTTACGATCTCCTTCAATATGTGGCCATTGGTACAATTTGTGACCTTGCACCACTTAGTCCAATGAACTTAAAACTCGTTCGTCATGGAATGAGACTGATTAAGAATACCCAATACGAAGGGATTAAGGCCTTCTTTGACCCTACAGATCGTGGAAAAGATATTATTCCAAGTGAGAAATTATCTTTTAATGTTGGGCCACTAATTAACTCAAAAGGTCGACTTGACCACCCTGAGGTGGCACTAAAACTTCTCATCTCTAAAGATTATAACGAAGCTCGTGAATACTACCACCAGCTTGTTAACTGTAATACTGAACGCAAGGCCATTCAAAGAGAAGTTTTTGAAGAGGCCAAAGAACAAGTCATTGATGAACTTAAAAGAGATGGTGAGTTAGATATTGCAATTGTCTATGCTCCACACTTTCATGAGGGTGTAATTGGTATTGTCGCTTCAAAGCTTGTTGAAACTTTTAAAGTTCCGGCCATCGTATTTAGTGACGCTGAAGACGAAGGTGTAATTAAGGCATCTGCTAGATCTGCAGGCGAGCTTGATATTTATAAACTCCTAGATGAGCACCGTGAACTTTTCTTAAAGTTTGGTGGCCACAAGGCTGCGGCCGGTCTTTCAATGCCAGTTGAAAACCTTGAGACATTCAAGGCCTCAATGAATGAAAAGCTTCAGGCCATTCCATTAATTGAAAGAACTGTGCAAGATTTCTATGATCTTGAGATCACACCAGATGAAATTGATCCAAATCTTCTTAGAGGACTTGATGCTCTTGAGCCTTTTGGAATGGGTAATGCGAAACCTATCTTCAAATTAAAAGGTGCAAAACTTAAGAGCTTTGATCTTTTAAAAGATGTTCACGTAAGATGGAATTTTACTTCGATGACAAATCAGAAAATTAATCTTAAAGGGATAAGTTTTAACTATATGTCTAAGTGGGGAGCGCTTACGCCAAATGAAATCTTTGAGCGCCAAAATGATCCAAGTGTTGAAATGGATGTTTTCTTCACGCTTGCTCTAAACTACTTCAATGGAAATAAGTATATTCAACTTATGGTTGAAAGAGTGGACCTTAACTAAGGTCCACTTAAGATTATTTCTTATCTTTCGAATTATCTTTCAATCGTCACTTTTTCCATAACGATATCGTGCATTGGACGATCGTGCATACCAGTGCGAACTTCACCGATTTTTTCAACAACATCCATACCTTCAATAACTTTACCAAAAACAGTGTGGCGTCCATCTAAGTGTGGTGTTGCACCAAGAGTGATAAAGAATTGAGATCCATTTGTTCCTGGCCCAGCATTTGCCATTGAAAGAATCCCTGCACCATCGTGACGAAGGTCTGGACGACACTCATCTTCAAATTTATAACCTGGTCCACCCATTCCTGTTCCATCAGGGCATCCACCTTGAATAACAAAACCAGCAATAACTCTGTGAAAAATTAAACCATCGTAGTATGGCCCTTCTTTCGCTGGAGTCTTTTGTCTACCTTCAATAAGGTTGGCAAAATTCCATACTGTTTCTGGACATTCTTTTGCATAAAGTTCTACTTTGAAATTTCCCATATTTGTTTCAAAGTTTGCGTATAGGCGATCTAGATCCTCTTTGTGGGCATCTTTCTTAGTTCCAAAACCGAACATAATTACTCCTTAATAATTGATATATTTAAAGCGTCCCTTTATAAAATCTGGGCGTTTTTTATGAGAATAGACACGACGTCTTTTTACACCTGAGCTTAGATATTGATCTAAGTAGAAATTCTCTTCTGAAGACAACTCTCCTTTAGGTGTGTAATAAGTTAAATAGCGATAGTCGACAAAGTAAGCACCTTCAAAATTAACACTCGCCTCTTTAAGCGCAGCTTTTACTTCATTGTCTTTAAGGCATAGAGAAACAAATACAGGCCTTCCTTCTAGCATTGATTGTGAAGACATGAGTTTTTTCAGTTGGGCCATATTATCGCGGTAGCTATCAAACCAAATGATATTAACTTGCGAAAACTTTGGTTGTTTTAGATAACCACCAGTGGCGGTAACAAAGTCGTTAGCACTAAAGAAGATTTGCTCAACTTCTTTTAGAGTTGGACTTCTCTCCATATTTTGAGCACGCTCTAAGTACAAGCGATTAAAAGCAAATTGAATTTGAGAAGCACTTTGGTGATCAATTGAGAAGCTATCCATAAGGTTTAAAATATTCAAATACCTCATGTCACTTGTGCGTTTACACTGCCCTTCACCTGAGAAATTTCTCCACTCAGGAAGAATTGGAAGCATATAAACAGCGGCACCAGAATCGCGGTAGTACTCATCTGTTTGCACTCTTTTGTACTCGCGATCAACGGCCGTCGTACAAGAAAGAAGTGCTAATATGAATACGATATAAAGTAGTCTCAATATAAAACCTAGTTTTCAATTATTGCTTAGAAAAATATTTTAACATATTTTCTTTAATTTCTTCTAACGCCATCTCATGAAGAGAATAGAATCCCTCTTCATCACTCGTTAGACCTTTTACCTTACTAGACTCAACACTCACGCCTTGATCGACGCAAATACGGTCGCAGGCAAGAGTTTTAAGCTGTTCAGCACCACCCAGTAGATCACTTCCCTCGATCGTTACAAATAAACCTTTACGATCTAAGAGCTTATCGACAGATGAAACAACAGCGCTGTTATAAATCATAAGCCTTGGCTTCGGCTCAGCAGGCGTCGGAGTCTTTGCCTTAATATGTGGCTCAAGAGCTCTCCACTGCATAATCTTTTCTTCGAATTCTCTTTTCTCATCGTCAAATTGCTGGCGATCCTTCGCTAAAAGGTCACTAAATTGAGAAATTTCATCTTTATATTCTTTAACTTGTGCTGAAGTTAGGTTTCCAAATGGAACTTCTTCAGAAGTGATAATCTGTAGGGTCTTAGTTAGATCTTCAAGATAGTCTTCTTTTATTAAACTTAGAAGCTTAAGGTTTTCAACTCCTGTTCCTACTAAGCACAGGTTTCTCGCGGCCTTAATAGCAGAAAGAGATGCTTCGTGCTCACTGTGATAAGTGATTCTTTCATCATCAGCAAGAGCAAGTTCATTTAAAGCATGAACTTGAGCGGCACCCATTGGGTTTGCCATCGTTAATTCGTTTGAATAGCAAATGAAGTCAAAGTCCTCAAAAGACTCAATTGAATTCTTAAGGGAATCAAGAACATCCTTACCAAGCTTTTCAAAGATCTCAGGGTTCTCTAGTTTTTGGCGCTCAATTTCAGGTGTTGCATCTACCTTAAACACAACACGAAAAGTATCGGCCACGCGAGAGCGATTTTCTAAAACAGAAGATGGTGCAAGGAAGCGTTTATGAACGCGAATCACCTCCACATTACGATGGGCAATTTCTCGAAAACCCTCAAGGGATTCACTTGGAATTTGACCAATAATCTTAACGTGGACACCTAAGTCTTCAAAAAAACGATAAGCGGCAAGGGCCTGCTTATCACTACCTAAAATCGCGATTTTCATGGCCCGATCTTATAAGCTTAAAGGCTTAATGACAATTAGATACCATTAAATAAAAAGAGATTTCATCTCTCCATTATCCACTACTGAGTACTCAGAGAATGTATAAATGAAGTTGATAAATTGCTCCATGGCCTTGAATGAGTGCATCGACTTATCGAACTCACAACCATATTGCATATAAGTGACACCGTCGGCACCTTCAACTAGTGCACTGTGACGAATATTAACGATAACAGGGATATATGATCCTTTTGTGAAGTAGAATTTAAGCTTTAGCTCATCCCCTTCCTTAAGCTTTGCATCTGTCTTATCTGTCCACGGAACATTAAATGATAGTCCATCGTGAGAGATATCAACCATATTGATTGCATAAGAATATCCATCTGACTCAATTACCGAGTAAGCTCCCATAAAGTTATTAAAGCAAATACGCTCAAAGCTTCTACGCTTCTTCTCGATATTCTCTTCTCTCTTTGCTTGGAAGTTAATTACTTTGTTATCAGACATTATTACCCCTTATTACAGATATTTTAGCTGTCTGACTTATCGTCAAAAGAGCAGAAATCATGAGGTAAATAAGAGATAAATCTCGCGCTAGGCAAGAAGGTCCAAATGTTAAAAACTAAATAAAATTGAACACTTAGCGGTATTTCTTCTTTTTCTGCCAAAATGGCGTCGAAGAAATTTCAGAGTGAATAAGCTGATAGCTTTCAAGCCTTGAGTGAACCATGAGCCCCTCTTCAGTCTCTGGATCGTATTCCTCAGAATAGAAGGCACAACCTCGGTTCTCTGGCTCGTGGTTACAATTTGAAAATTGGCAGTGGCGAGCAATCTCTTCAAGATCAGGAAAAAGCTCTAACAAATCGTCTGGATCAATATCATCAAGAGAGAACGAACGAATTCCTGGAGAATCAATAAGATAGAAGTCACCAAGATCGACAATTTCTGACCAAGTTGTCGTATGTGAACCTTTACCTACTTTTCCAACCTGCTTCGTCTTAAGCTCGACTTCTCCCTCTGAGAGACATGAAATCGTTTGTGACTTTCCTACCCCAGACTGGCCAACGAAAAGAGCAGTCTTCCCCTTAAGGGCCTCTCTGAACTCACTCATTCCACCCTTTAGGTATTGAGTCTCGTAATCTTTATCCAGAGCGCAGATCTCAAAATACTTAACCCCTAGCTCTTTAAGGCGTAGAACTTCGTATTGAATATCAAATTCATCAGGATCGTATTGATCCATTTTATTGAAAACAACAATGGGCTCCACTCCCCACTGGAAGGCACGCACAAGAAAGCGATCAATAATCCCACGCTTAAACCTAGGCCTTGCAGCTGATGAGAGGATCACAAGGTAGTCACAATTAGCGGCAGTTACCTTGCGTTTTGAAGTTCTCACTAGAATTCGAAAGATTTCATTGTGACGAGGCATGGCCTCCTTGATGATAAATTCCCCTGTTTCAGCTATCGTATCTAAATAAACATTATCGCCAACGACCAGAGTTTCCCCCTTCTTAAGAAGATTCCCAAGCGCCGTGGCCTTGACTACTTCTTTAGTTTCGTCGATGAGGCAATCGAAGTCGCGTTGGTGCGAGCGAATAATTTTAGCTTTTAGTACGTTATCTGACATAGAATTCCACTGTGTAAACTTTCTATAAACTTTACCATCTCTTCAACATTTTTACATCTTATATTGACAAATGTGGCGTGTGCCATTATTTTAACTGAACACAAAGTCCAAGTACGCACTCGTAGCTCAGCTGGATAGAGCATCCGCCTTCTAAGCGGACGGTCTCAGGTTCGAATCCTGACGAGTGCGCCATTTTCTCAACGACTTTCTATGAAACAACAATCTCTTAAATTTACAATTATCGTGGGCAGCTTCTGGATGCTTATCATGGGTATTATAAACCTTGTGTTTAAGCCATATGGAATTGATTATAATTCAGGCTGGGCCCCGACATCTGCTTTCTTCATTGCCAGTGCTCTGATCTTTAATTACATCACAAGTTCAATAAAAATATCTAAAGAGCATATAAGGTCTTACTTGGCTGTGTGTATCACCTTTTTAGCAATGGCCGTTTCAATTAATTACTTATTTCCTATTTCATTGATTAAGAGATTTGAAATTATTAATTCAGAAATTCTCTTTCCACTTTTTAATTGGAATGTATTTATTTCGAAGTCTGCGGATATTATCTTTCAACAGCTACTAATTAATATTCTAATTGAACACTATCTGAAAATTTATAACCGAAGAGATAGCGTGAAATACTTTGGGATTTTTTTCGCTATCATTCACCTTCCTCTATTTTATATATTTGGAATGAATGCACTTTACTTCATCCTGCCATCAATTGCAGGAGGACTGCTCTTTGCTTATCTCATTTCTTATTTCTATCGTGGCTACCTTCTATCTCTTGGTTTTCACTTCGCATTTTATTTAGCTTTAGGTCTATTTTTAAGATATTTAAATTAATTTAATCGTCTAAACTATTTAATTTACTTAAATAAAACTTTGACAGTTAAAGGAATTTTCATGAGCTGACGATAAGTAGGACATGAAACGAATCACTCTAGCGCTACTTTCAATTTCCTTCCTGGCCTCGTGCTCACCTAGCTATCACGTAGCATATGATGTGGATACATGTGTGAAGGAAGTGGATAATCGCTATGCAGGAACAAACCGTTCCCCTAGTTCGATCTACAGAGTTGATGACGTGACAATAAATCAAAAGAGTAAAGAGCCAGAGATCAAGGTAAGCTCGTGGTCTCACTCCCAATGGTTTTACCAAGGTAAGAAACCACACTACTTTTTCAAAGATACAAAATTATTTTCTTATCAGGAAGTTGATTGTCCAAAGAGATTCGGTGAAGAATATCGTAAGAAGAATCTTGGTATAGATAAGCGAATCAAAAAGATCGACCTGTAGTCGACCTTTTTAAAATCCTTATTCAATTCGTTTTAATAATCTATCGTATGCTGTTTTCTTATAACGAACAGAGATTGCTTTCCAAATATCAACATTTGAATCTTCAATAATCTCACCTTCGCCTTCTTCATCCATTGCTGCAACAGCATCTGCATTTGCTGCAAATTCTGAATTCTTTTGAAGCGCGTATTGATCAGCACCACTCTCACCAAAGTCAAACTTAAATCCACTATTCTTAGCACCAGATGCATCAAGACCTTCTCCACCTTTAGCATCAACAGCTAGGCCATCTTGTAATTCCTCTTCATCTTCATTCTCATCAAAGCTTGAACCTTGATTTGGTTGAGAAAGATATGGCAGAGCTGACATAAGTCCACTTGAACCACCAGCTCTCTTGTTTAAGTTTCCAAACTTCCTACCAAATGAAGCAAGTAAACTCTTAGCTACAGGTTTCTTCTTATTTGCCTTTTGTGCGCGCTCAAGTGTTTTCTTCATAACAGCATTTGCTTTCTTATTAAGAGCATTAGCAGATGAACCAAGAGCATCGAATGCCTCTTGCGTTGTTGGTGAAACAGAAGTTGTATCTTGAATACCATTAGCTGCATTAACAAGTGATCCCACTAAACTATCTGGCATCTTAAATCCAGCAGCATTTAATTTATCAGTTCCACTTACAATATACTTCTTCGCATTTGGACACGCTTTAGAACCATTATTTGTCGCAATCTTAGGAAGGCCACCAATACACTCAAACTTCTCACCAATTTGTTGAGGCGTATAAGCACTTAACATTGTCGTCTTCTTCTGCATTGTTTTTGCTTGGGCACTTGTTACTGAATCAGCAGATCTAAACTTCGCTAAAATTGCATCAATCTTATCGATATTTTTTTGAATCGCATCTGCTTCCTTATCCATTGCTTTCGATGAAGCTAAAGAAGTCCCACTCATGGCAAGCCATAGAGTTCCTCTTTTCATACTTGAAAGCATAAACGTATCCATTGCTGTTCCAACAGGTAGTTTATAAGCAGCAATCAATCCACCTAGGGCCCCTATAAGGCTTCCATAACCAGCGTGAGCTTTATTAATAAGTAGTGTAAGAATCGATGCATAGAAACCAGCTTTAGTACTTGGTTTTGCATCTGCTCCTGTTCCTGTCTTAAGCCCGTCAGACTCTCCTGAGTTCTTCACTGTTTCTTCAGTATGAACTAGACAAGCTGTCTCTACTACTGCCTTCGTACCGGCAAGAGCGCCAGTCGCTGCTTCAATCTTGCCTAAAGCAATAGAGAGTTTAGCTACAAGTGGTGCAGAGTATGGTGATGCAGCTTTAGCTTTAGAAAGATTAGTTTTACAGACAGTCGTTGCCTGAGTCGCTTTTGCGTCCGCTCCTAGCTCACAAGCTTGCTTATTTGATTCCTTAGTTTTAATTAGGCTCACTAGCTGTTTATACTGGATCTTTGATTCACCTGGTACTAACTTAAGAGACTCAATTGCCTCTGTTGTTACGGCCGTTGCCTCACAAGCAGTCGTATAAACTTGAGTATCTGTGGCAGATGGATCCATACAGGCGACAGAACCCGCTTGTAAACCCATTAGAGCTTTCGCTCTAGCGTTTACGGCCGTAGCACATGCTTGTGCCTGAACTTGCTCGCCATTGCCTTGAACAAATGCAATTCCAGAAGCTACAGCAAATGCCGCAGCAGCTGCCTTTTGATATTTTGACTTATCTTCTGCCGTACCTTTGATTTCCTCTAGAGCAGCTTTTTCTTCTTCAAGCATCTGCTTTTGAGAAACATCAATCTGCCCGTCTTCATCAAGACCTTCATATTCAATTCGATCCTTACGATCTTTAAGTGACTCGTTTTGCTTAAAGGCACTCATGACTTCATTTAGTAATAAGATACCTGCACCTAGAGCTGCAGCATATACGTCATAAGGCTTACTTGGTTTAAAGAAAAGCCAGATCTTTGCAACTAAGAAAGCAATTGTAAGCATAATAAGAGGTGCAAAGAGTTGATTACTGAAGATTCCAAGTAGTCCCCCTCCACCTTCTTCCTTAGTGTAGGTCCCACTATTTTGCTGACGCTTACGGGCCATACTATCGCTATCAGATTCTTGAGCATTCTTTAACTTGAATGACCCATCCCCTGACATCGAACGATCTTCTTTAGGAAGTGTACTTTGTGCCATGGCCTGCTGGCCTGTGATATTAAAACGCGCCTGCTCGATATTGATGGCAATATTGAGGTTGATCATCGTGAAGATGATGGTCGCCGTTAATAATTTATTGAGTACGTTTAAGCTTCTCATAAGAATCCCTCTTTAATAATTTATATTTTATTATAGGGCCTTAAGAGTTCCTAAAAAAGCCGGAACTTAAGTGCATTCTCTTTAATATTAAACACTTAGCAATATCTATTGATGCCAAAAAAATGGGTTATTTGAGAATAAAAGAGCGGTTTTTCTTCTCTCTTACCAGAGCGACTCTCTGCTTATCCATTTTTCGTCCACGATATGTCGGAACATTGGGATCTGAGGCGATATCGATTTGTTTTTGAACCATGGCCTTGAACGCATCAATCATCGAATCTTCATTACCATCGAGTTCTTCAACTCCATATTTCCCGAGTTCTTTGATTAACACATGAACAGACTCAACAGTTGAAAGGGCCTGCTTATGGGGTTGGTGCTTAATGAGAAACGCTGATTCCTTGTCAGATGAAAATGAAATTCGAGGAAGTTCGTTAATATTTGTCGATAACTTCATCATCTTCTTAGCACACGGCCAAGTTCCATCAATGACAAAAATCAAAGGGACTTTATTCTTTAGTAATTCCACTTCGTCGCTTGAAGGAGCAGAAATATTAAGTGCGTCTTCACCTGGGTAAAGAACCATTGGATAGTATCTTTCATTATTTAAAAGTTCATTTACCTTCTTATCATTAGTAAAATCAATTCCCATGATTAATTCACTATTTGCTAATCCAGTATGAGTAATTCGACCTGTTCCGAGTTTCTCTTTCTTCGCTTCCATTGGATGAATCAGAATCACAATCTTTGAGCGAATTTGAGAAGTCTTAATTAGGCTGCATACACAAAGTGTTTTGGGCCTAGAGCAGCCCATACACTTTATGCGATATGAATTTGTATCTTTTAAATCTTTAAGCATAAATTAGAATAACTGATCCCACTCTTCTTGTGTGAATCCTCTAAGAGTTTTCTTACCTTTTTCAAGAATAGGTCTTTTGATTGCAGATGAGTTTTCAATTAAAAGAGAAATTTGTTTTGCTTTTGTAGCACCTTCAAATTCTTCTTTAATCTTTCTAAAAGTTGGACCGCGCTTATTTGCAGGAAGCTCACCAAACGCCTCATCCCATCTCTTTAGATCATCTTTTGTTGGAGGTGTTTTCTTATAATCAATGAACTCATAAGTTGCACCTTTTGTTTCAAGGTACTTAAGAGCTTTTTTTACAGTATCACAATTTTTAATTCCGTAAATTTTCATGATAAATCCTTTTTTAAAATAACAACTTGGCGACTCAAGATCTCTAAGCTCGCCCCTAATTCCTTAGCAATATAGCTAAAGACTGCTTCGTTGTAAAAACCTACATGAGTCTCATCACGCAGATACCACCAGTTTGAAAACTTCTCTTTATCTTCAGGGATAAAGTAAGTCATCACTCCGAGGTGTCCACCAGGTTTCACGAGATCCCAGCACTTCTTAATATCTTTTGCTGGTTCGTAGAAATGTTCCCAAACTTCTGTTGAAGTAACAAAGTCGTACTGCTTTTCTAATAACTCAGGTTTGTTGGCGTAATAAATATCGTAGTCTTCAACATGATGACCACGCTTCTTCATTTCTTTAGAAATTGTAGGCCCTGGGCCACAACCAAAATCTAGGCCATAACTATTTTCAGATAGTCTTTCACTCAACGGTAAAATAAGTCGATTTAAGAAATCAACGTAACCCTGATCTTCACTATTATTCTCATGAGTATCATAGCGAGATTTTTCAATATCACTTGAAAGTAGTTTAGTGCGATCCTTAAAAACATAAGAGCAGTTCTTACATTCAAAGTAGTCACTACCTAATGTATTGGCATACAGATGAATTGAGTTACTATGACATAATGGACAGTGCATGAAGTATTTTTATTACATCGCACTACTAATGAAAAGCTCTTTTAGCCTTTTAAAGCTATTCTTTTTGAAGTTCTTCTTCATTGATTTAGATAATTTTTGTTCCCCTAATTTATTTAGAGACTCGACAAGCATTAAAGGTAATGCCCCACCTTTTGAGCTTAGATTAAAGGCGGCCATTGTCACAAAGTCGGCCTTACTTGTTTTTAATATTCTAATGGTCTTGTACTCACCATTTGATGTATCACAATGTCTGGCATCACTTATGACATAATTTGAACGACAAACACTTGGACGGTCAGAATAAACTCGACATGCACCCTTATCATCTAAGAAGACACAGCCTCTTTGTTCATATGGAATTGCAAACCATGCAGCAGAGTCATTACCAGCAGCAAATTGTGTTGCCAATGAATCGATATCAATCCTTATTCCATCTTCTAAAATACGAGTTGCCAAAAGCTCCGCCTCGTCTTGATTTACCGACACCTGAGTATGACAACAGGCCGAGCACCCTTTGCGACATGAAATCATGGATTCAGCAGTAGGATCTGACTTAGCTTCATTAGTAAATTGATCAACAAGTTCATGAGCTAGTTGGGCCCTTTCAACAGGATTTGCCCTTTTCTGAAGGCGGTCGTAGAGAGCAAGATAAAACTCTCTAAACTCATTTAATTGTGAGTATTTCTTAAAAGTTTCAAGTGCTCTTTGTGGATAATTCAGCTCGACCTCCGGTCACGGCTTACTCTCAAATACCATTATATCTCACTCTCGAACTTTATCTTGGCGATAGGCAACAATGTTCATTTATAAAGAGAAACCGTTCGGCCATAAAAATGTTTGGCACATAAACCAAACTGTAGTAAATTTCAAACAAGCGTTTGAATCAAACAATCGTTTGAACATATAAGGGAGTAATTTAATTATGAACAAGTACTTACGCCACGGACTTAAATTCTCTGTCCTCATGGTACTAATCACTGGCACTTCGTATAGTTGGGCCAATTCCCTTCCCGTCATGCTCAATGAAGATCAACTCATTCAGTGGGCCGAGGAAGAAAACTTTAACCAGTTAAGAATCTCTTTAGGGGAGCTTGCTAAGAAGCAAGAAAGAGCAATGTATGATGAAAACTTTGGTTTCAAATTAGATGCTCAAGCTAATTACCAAGAAACCAAAGAGAAATCTTTTGCACAATTCATTCCAGTAACCTCACCTCTAGCAGACTTCCAAATGAAATTAAGTAAGAATTCTAAATACGGACTTTCTTACGGAGTCATGGTTAATTCAAACCAGTACTCAAATAATTTCGTTAAGGATGGAACGACTTCTTCTGCAGGAGCCTTTCTAGCTCTAGATATCTACAAAGACTTCCTTGGTTCGACTTCAAGAGCACAGGATGCAAGCCTTATGGTGCAAGAAGAAATTGCTAAGAGACAAAGAACTATTTCTTCTCATGCCTTTGTTCAAGAAGTAAGAAAGCTATATTGGAAGATCGTTGCTAATAATGAATCGACTAAGATTGCCAAGGCCCTTTTAAAAACAACAAAGGAGCTACAAAAAGATACAAGAAAGCGTTACCGCAGCAATATTGCAGACAAGGGTGATCTTTCACGTATTAGCTCTCAAGTAGAGGCCAGAAATGGGCAGCTTTATCTTTTAGAATTTGAAAGAAATGAGCTTTTAAAAACACTAAAGTCTCTGTTCCCACAAAAGCTTGGTGGAAAAACTGTTCAACTAGCAGCGTATAACCTCGATCGTACAGTTGATGATGTAATGGGATGCACACAAACAATTGCACAACACTCATCATCACTACCACTTGAGTACACAGAATATGATGAAGTATTAGGACTTCTTCAAAAAGACTTAGAGCTTTCTCAAAAAGTTAATAATAACTATGATAAGTCGGATCTAAAACTAACAACTCAATTCGAAGTTGTTGGAAAAGAGTATAGCTATTCAAACAGCTTCCAAGAGCTGACTGATAATGGAGACAATCGCTTCTCAGTTGGTATTCAATGGACAATGCCGATTGGTGGAGAAAAAGATAAGACTAGAGAGATCCAAGACCAGATCATCAAACGTCAAAATCTTGCACAAGCTCAAGAAGTAAAAGGTAAACTTGATGCCTTCCATGCCCAAACACTTAGATCAGTTCTAACTCTACAAAATGTTATTAGAGCACAAAAGAGAAACGAAGTTCATTTAAGAGATACTTTAAAAGATTCAAAGAGAAAGTTTAAACAAGCACGTGTGACGTCACAAGACCTACTTATTGATGAGAACCAGCTTCTAAACTCAAATCTTGATGAAATCAGCACAAAGTATCAAGTAATAGAAACTATTATTAATTACTTCACAGTTTTTAACCAAACACCGTGTAAGTTAAATAGAAGAGCGAAACTATGAATCAATTATCGAAATTCTTTATAGAGAATCATAAGTTTACAATTGTTGTAACGTTTTTCCTTTTAATCTATGGATTAATGGGACTTAATAAAATGACGTCTGAGTCATACCCTACCGTTTCATTTGCAACAGCTGTTGTAACAACTGTATACGACGGTGCTTCGGCAAATGATATCGAGATTAAAATTACCAAGCCAATAGAAGATGAAATTAGAACTGTTTCAGGTGTGAAAGATGTTAAGTCAACTTCACAAGCAGGGCTTTCAAAAATTATCATTCGTGTCGATATGGATAATGTCGACAGTGTTGATGATGTTATGAGTGATCTTCAAAAAGCAGTTGACCGAGTATCAGATCTTCCACAAGACCTTCAAGATGCTCCACTTTTCCAAGAGATTAACTCGGATGAAATTCCAGTATATCAAATTGCACTAGTTGGCCCTAATACGATTCGTGAAAGAGATGAAGTTGCAGATATCTTAAAAGAAGATATTGAAGACATTAAGGCCGTAAAAGGTGTTACTCTTGATGGTTTTGCTAAGAGAAAATTTGAGATTATTCTCGATTTACAAAAACTTGAAAGACAGCATATTGGTATTGACGAGGTATTAAATAAGCTACGCCTAAGAAATGTAAACGTTCCTGGTGGAACTTTAAAAACTGTTGATGATCAAAAGCTTGTTCGTATTGAAGCGAAAGTTAGAGATGTTCAAGAACTTAAGAATATTCTAATCCGTTCAAACTTTTCAGGAGCTAATATCTTCCTAGAAGACGTTGCTCAAGTAATTGATGGAAAAGAAGAGAAGAAAGTCATCACATCATATAATGGTGAAGAAGCAACACTCATTACGATCTCAAAAAAATCAGGTGAAGACACTATTGCCATGGTTGAAGAGATTAAAGCTCACATGGAGAAGTTTGAAAAACGTTATCCAGAGTATAAATTCTACGTCTACAATAACGAAGAACTTAAAGTTGTTAACAAACTAGAAGTCCTAGCTTCAAACGCTGTTTCAGGACTACTTCTTGTTATTTTCTTCTTATTCATCTTCCTACCAGGACGTATTGGACTACTTGCTAGTATGTCGCTACCACTTGCAGTATTTGGAACACTTGGTTTCATGCCAGACTATGGACTTACACTGAATGCCATGACTGTTCTAGCTCTTGTAATTGCGCTAGGTATGCTTGTTGATAATAGTGTTGTTATCAGTGAGAACTTCACACGTCTAATGAATGAAGAAGGATATAGTGCAAAAGAAGCTGCCCTTTCTAGTGTTAAGTCTCTGTGGCTTCCAATTACTGGTACGGCAATGACGACAATTGCGGCCTTTATTCCGATGCTTGTAACAAAAGGAATCATGGGGCAATTCATTATGGCCATTCCTATTATTGTGACAATGTCCCTTATTCTTTCTCTAGTTGAATCATTCTTCCTATTACCAATGAGACTTGCAAAATACTCAGGTTCAGCGAAGAAAACTGGAGCAGAGAAGAAGGCCGATTGGTTTACAAAATTTCAAACGAAGTTTGAATCTCTTATGAGAGTTGCGATTAGACATCGTTATATCTCTGCATTTTTCTTCACAAGTATTATCATTGGTTCTCTTGTTTTCATGGCCGTTGGTAATAAGTTCATCCTCTTCCCAGCTGACCAAACAGAAATCTATCTTTCTCGTTTTGAAGCAAAGAGAGGAACACCAGTTGAGATGACAGAAGAGTATATGCTTGAAGTAAGTCGCAAGATCAAAGAAAAGATTGGAGACCAAGCTAAGCATATCGTAGGATTTGCCGGAAAGGCTGCCATTGGTTTCTCTGACCCTAAAGACAAAGAAGGTAATAACGTTGGCCTTCTATTCATTTACGTAAACGATTACGCTAAGTTTAATATTGCTGAAACGCAAATGCTTAAGAAGCTACGTGAGATTAAAATCCCAGAGCTTAAGTCGTTAACATTCGAATCTCAAGTTAACGGCCCGCCTGTTGGTGAAGATATTCAAGGTACTTTTAGAGCAAATAGCTTTGAGCAGCTTGATGCTATTATCGGAGAGATTTCAGGGGAACTTGGAAAGATCGATGGTATTCTCGATCTTAAGACAGACGATGTTTATGGAGACGAAGAAGTTTACGTTGATATCGACTACGTTCGTGCAGATCAATTAGGTGTTTCAGCATCACAAATTGGTACGGCCATTAGGGCAGCTATTGCAGGTAGTATTGCAAGTACAGTGACACTAGATAATAAGGACGTTGACCTAGAAGTGCGTTTTAAGAAAGCACTGAGAGGAAAACCGAATGATATCCTTAATATTCAAGTCATGGATAATCGTGGAAACCTTATTCCATTGAAGTCACTTGCTAAGATTCGTAAAGAAAATGGGACACCAAATGTAAAACGTTATGACTTCAAAAGGTCTAAAACATTAATTGGCTCTGTTGATAATATTAACGCTACATCTGCCATGGCCAACTTTAAGCTTAAGCAAATCTTTGACAAGGTATCTTCTAAGTACCCAGGTGTTTCACTTCGTTTTGGTGGGGCCGCAGAGAGTACGAAAGAGTCTCTTGAATCACTAGCACAAGCAGGGGTCCTAGCGGTTATTGCAATCTTTGCAATTCTCGTATTCCTATTTAAGAGTTTTCTACGTCCAATGATTATTATGATGACAATTCCTCTTGGATTCATCGGTTTCTCAATTGCCTTTGCAACACCGATTCTAAGTGGTTATCCAGATCGTTCACGTCCGATCAGCTTCCTTGCCCTAATTGGGATTATTGGTCTAGCTGGTATCATCGTAAACTCTGGTATTGTCCTTATCAGCTTCATTGATGAGCTTAGAGCAGAAGGGAAACTTAGTTTAAATGAGATCCTTGTAAAAGCTTCAGGACTAAGGCTAAGAGCCGTACTTGTAACATCTCTTACAACAGTATCAGGACTTCTACCTACTGCTTACGGAATTGGTGGATCAGATGCCATGCTTGTTCCAATGACAATGTCGATGGCCTGGGGCCTTACATCAGGGACAATAATGACTCTGATCTTTATTCCTTGTGCCTATGCGATTATCGAGGATTTCGTTGAGTTCACAGATAAGATTACAAATAAAATCTTTAAAAGAGATGCTGCAAATGCTTCAAATAATGAAGATGAAGCTCCTACTGAGATCGTGGAAACGAAAGAGGTAGAAGCATAATGAGCAAAACAACAAGAGATTTAATATTAGCAACTGCGAGTCGGCTATTTGCCGACCGCGGTTATGATAATACCTCAATTCGTGACATCGCCAAGGAAGCAGATGCGAATGTTTCGGCCATCAATTACCACTTTAAGTCGAAGGCCGGGCTTTATGCAGAAGTATTAAATGAAAATGTTTTACGTATGCGTGAAAAGTTAGACGAGATTAAAGGTAAGATTACTTCAACAGAGGACCTGGCCATTGAAATCTACAAGTACTTCATGGATGAAAGTAATACCTTCTTTAATTCCATGAAGCTCTTTCTTATGAATACACTACCGCTCGATGAAGCAATTATGCCTCCAACGTGTCTTGAGGAACCAATGGGCCCTCCTGGGACGCATGTTTTAATGGAGCTCATTCAGAAAGAAATTGATTACACTGGTGATGAAGAGAAGCTTATTTGGGCCGCCAGAAATATCATGCATAATATCATTATTATTTCTCTTGTTGCCCAGTCTTCTTTTATAAAACTCATGAAAGAAAAGGTCTGCAACTTCTCTGAAGAGGAAAAAATTGAGTCTATCAAAAGAAATGTTCGTTCAACTTTAAATTTTATTAGATAAAACCGATCAGACACATAGAAGGAATATTTTCTATGTGTCGATTATTTGGATTTAGATCAGTTATATTAAGTCAAGTTCACCAAAGCCTTGTTCAAGCAGACAATGCCCTTGAAGTTCAAAGCCGAGAGCACCCACATGGTTGGGGTGTTGCCTATTATGTGAGAAACTCTCCCCATATCATTAAATCGACTTGTGCAGCCCTTGAGGATAAGATCTTTAAAAAAGTGTCAGGTGTTGTCTCATCGCAAACTGTCCTTGGGCATATCCGTAAAGCGACGGTTGGGGAAACAAATATTCTAAATACTCACCCATTTCAATATGGCCATTGGACTTTTGCACACAATGGAAATATTAAAAACTTTGATGAATGTCGTGATAAGATCCTAGAGCATATCCCTGAATATTTTCAGAAATTTATTCTAGGAACAACTGACAGTGAAGTTCTCTTCTACTTTCTCCTTTCAAAGATCTCAAAAGAGATCAATTTAAGTGAAGAAGAAATTGATATCGAATTTGTCACAAATATTATCAACAGTGCGATTAATGAGCTCATTGAAATTATTGGAGATCTCAACTTTGATCCCAAAGCACCACCAACAGATAATTTTATTTCATTTATCCTAACAAATGGGAACCTAATGCTGGCCTTTAATGGCGGTAAAAAGCTCTTTTATTCAACTTACAAGAATAAATGTCTCGATCGCGATACTTGTAGTAGCTTCTCTCCAGAGTGTGAGGCGCCAACACAAACAGGATTCGTCAATCACCTGATCTTTTCAAGTGAGCCACTATCGGGAGATAATATCTGGATTGATCTAAAACCAATGGAGATCATGGGAGTTGATTTTAAGATGAGATTATTTAATAAGAATCTTAAATAGCTCGATAGAACTTCCCTGAGTTTAGATACTCATGGTAATCATCCATTTTATAGACTTTCATTTTACAGATTGAATAATCATAAATAACAGATTGAAGCATTTGTGGGTTTAGACGAGATGAAGCAAACGCTTCCCACAATGCCTTATACTCATTTCCGTCAATAGTTTCATCGGCAAAAAGGATATGACAAATGGCCAAGTATTTTAGCTTTGAGTCCTCCTTCTTAATCCCTTTAAAAACCCTTTCAATATAGTTCTTATTTAAGAAACCATTTATTTTTTCAAGATCATAGCGATCGTTTAGAACGAGGTTGATGATCAGAAGAATCTCCTCCTCAACAACTTTTCCAGAATAGATCTCATCAATGCCTTCAACGATCTCTTTTTTTCGTCCAGATTTAATAAAGTCCGCGAAGGTTGTTAACCTATTCTCATCTAACCTTAGAAAGTGTTTGGCAAATGTTAAAAATAACATATTGGCCATATCATAGAGCGGTTTTTGATCATGCCACACTTTACGAATGAATGAACGATTCTTCTTAAAGACAGTTGGGACTTGAATTAAGACACTGAATAACCAAAAGACTTGCTCAATATTATTAACAATAAAGTTTTCATCGTAGTGTTCAAAGAACCACTTCTCTTCCTTTTCCGTTAACTCGTGATCTGCAAGTAGGACAATGAGAGAGATAAATGGTGAAACAACTTCCCAGCTGTCATCATGAAACTCCCCAAGGTGCATCTTCTTAACAACTGATTTCACAGCTGCAATTTCTTTCTTATTTACCTCTCCATCAGATTTCACGGCCTCCACAACTTCACTTCTCATTTTCAGAATTTCTTCCTTTGAGTAAGCATTTACGGCCAAGACATTTTTTATATCAAATGAATGGATTGGAACCTTCGGCATATGTCCGCTAATGTGACGTAAGATCTTTCTTAAGCTCTCAAACTCGGCTTGATCGAGAATGCCGTCATTTGAATATGAGATCATTAATGAAAACAAAAGCGCATTAGAATAATCTCTTAGGCCCGCTTGATTAAAATATTGAGTGCGATAAAAGCTATCTCTAATATATTCAAGATCAGACTCTTCGATCTCTAGATGTTCATAGGCTTCACGTAAAATATGAGGCGCCTTCTTATTTCTTATCTTAGTACTAAAGATATCAAATAGACGAAAGAAGACCTGCTTCTTTTCTTCATAGCTAAACTTAGCATTCATATACTTAAATGAACTCTTCCAACGATTAAAAAATGATTGATCATTATCGATATCGCTAATAAGTTTTTCTACTTGATTATATGAACTAAAAGACCATGAGTAGAAATAAGCAAAGAAGTTCTTACGAAGTACCTTATCAATATGTAAGTCTTCACATATCTCATGGCACATCAATAGGATGACATCTTCTTTAATCAACGCTTACCTCTTTTCTTTCCGTTGAAAATCTTTATCTTCGGAACATACGTATAACAGGCCCCTAAATAAAAGGAACATATAATATAATAAACCCAAATCATCGCCACGAGTAGGTTATAAAAACTTCCGTAATCACTAACTAAATCATCTTTAAAATACTTAAGATAAACCCAATAAGTCGACTTCCCAATGAAGAAGCACATAACGAAGACACATGCTCCACAAAGAGCATCTTTATAACTTACCTTGATTTGCGCTGAAACCTTATAGACAAGAGCAAAGGTTGTGATGGTAAAAGGTAGTAAAAGTAATTCGATAAGGTAATAGAGTTCATTAGAATGATTGGTTATATTTGATAAGAGGCCAACGATGACATTCTTTTCCATAAGAAAAGACACCACTAGAAAAAAGAGAGCTAAAACGATGCCAAAAATAGCAGACCTAAGATCGTCTTGAATCATCCCACCGTCGATATCGACTTTTGAAAGAGTGTTAATTCCAAAAATAAATGAGGTGCTAATCCCTAGACAGGCAAAGAACCAGAGTCCTAGTTGGTGCCAATCGACGAATGAGCCCTTCACCTGCTCTTCAACTAAATGCTTAATTGCATTTAAAACAGACGTATCAATTTGTGGAAAATTTGAGAAGATCATAGAGATAATATGTTCTTTGGCCGTATCACTATCTCCTAAGTAGGCACCAATAATAGAAATTAAGATCATGATGGCCGGGCCAAAACTTAAGATGGTAAAGAATGTTGTCGCCCCAGCAAGAACCTCGCCCTTCCTCTTCTTAAATAAGAAAATAGAAGCAATTAAGCGAAGTACGAATGTCTTACAAAATTCAAGAAAGTCTTTTTCAATTTTGTCAGGATCGAGCCTAACGGCGTTCATATACTTTTTCATTTTCTATTCAGGCACAAATACCCGACTCCCTATCTCTACTTTTCATCGATTCCTATATATATTCATCGGTTATAAATCCCTGAATTTTAGTCTGTTCATTCTTTTTTTTAGCGCAATTTTAAGTACCTATGAAAATTAGCCGATAAGTAAGATTAGCTGATGGTCAAAGATTACCATCTCAAACTGCCTTTAAAATGGTGGTAAAATACTAAGGTGGCCATCGCCACTTCTAGGATGGAGAAAATAATGGGTAAGTTAGTAATCGCAATTTCATTAATGTATTTATCGTCACAATTTTCTTTTGCAAGAAAGCCAGCGGTAGAAGATACATACTCTTCTTCAATTGAAGAATATAAAGAAGTTGAACCTTCAAAAGCTAAGGGTTACGATTTTTCTCCAACAAGGAAGCCTTCGACAGCAAAGACTGAAAGAGTCCATAGCCCAGAACTTTTAAAAGTAGAAAGCTATACAGAAAGTAATGCTTCAGAAAGTCTACTCTACCTTTTCTTTATTCTTCTTCCTATTGCTGTTAGTGCCTATACATTCTTTAGAGCGAATAAAGACTCTTACGCAAATAGTTTAAAACGTGAAGAGTCAACTGATCACTCTAATGTAACTCACCTATCAGATAAGAGAAGTTCTAAAGAATCTGATGAAGTTAAAAAAGCTTCATAGAATCATTCCAAAGATTTCAATTTTATTTTTTATATGTTTGAGACCACTTACTCCCATTAATATGGGAGTAAGCTTTATAGACTGAACCACTAGAGATAACGACATCCAGTTGTCCATCCTTGTTAACATCCATGAAGTTTACGAGATGTGCTCGTTTATAAAGGCCATAATTATCTTTATTCTCTTGCCAGATTTGGCCAAAATTATGAATTTTAATATTATCTAGCTGACCATCTTCAACAACAATTCCCCATAAATTGGATGAGCCATAAGTATTGATATAATTAGTGCTGCCGTTGAATTGATAAAAGAGAGTTGCTGTCTTATTATCAGCAATCTTTCTTTTTTTGATTCGATAGAGATGAGAGTTAAATCCTGAGATTGGAAATTTATAACTAAAGATAAGTCGCTTCTGTACGTCATAGATCTGAAGAGTGGGTATTCCATCAACAATTGATGTCCCAATATACTCTCTTACGATATCCCCATTAATATCAACTTGATATAAGGCCGAATCTTTCTTGTAATGTACTTTCTCTTTTTTCTGCTCAACTTCCTTAGTCCCTTGAGTATAGAAATCATCGAGAAGCCAGGCATCCTGAGCAATACTATTTGTTGAAAATAATAAGATCGGGCAAAGGCCAATCATCCACTTTAATGACAACATATGTTAATTATAACATTGAGTTCAAATATCCACAGCACTATGCTCTTTTATTCCCCTATTTAACCAAAAACAGCTACAAACCTTGTTCCTGCGGGCATACAGCATTGACGTATGCTCGACTAATTCGATAATATTTTGCAATAGGACACACAGAGGGGACATAATGCAACGCCAGATTGGTTTTATTAAAAATCAGAATCAAATTATTATCAGAGATCTAAACAGCACGACTAAGAGCAAAATTGCTGATGTATCAGAAGTGTCTGAAGAGAACTTTGACTGTATTTTCTATTCTCCTGAATTATTAGAAGAAGAGAGCGTCCATAACTTTCTAAAGAAAGAATCAAAATATACTCCCCTTCATGAACTCGGTACGTTCTTTGAAAACTCTGAACAATTTGAAGCGGAGTCAAATGAGAAGCTTGAACAAGTATTTAATAAGATCTCAAGTAATTGGATCCTTCAAAATAATATCGTTCTCTTAGAGGAACTTTTTGAAGTTGTTGATCACCTTAAAGCTTTATGGCCAAATGATAGAACTGCTTTCTTTGAAGAGCTATGGCATATCTTTAAAATCAACCTTGGTGCTAACAAGTTAAAGCTTATTTATAATGATATTGAAGACGTTTCAAAAAATAGCGACAAGAAAGCGTTAGTTCACATCACGATTGATGGTGACAAGAAGCCAAATCCAGTCAAAGGTAAAGATTTTGAAGCAAAGCTTATGAAACACTTTGAAGAAGAATTCGTAAATGCTTTCCAAATAGTCGAGTATAACGAAGATAAGGGTGAGCTAACAATTTGCGGAAATATTCTAAAAAGCCCTTTTATAATCATGGCAAATATCGGCCAAATTACAAAGCTTCAAGAGTCAGTTCTTGCAACACTAATCAAAGCATTATCAAGATAAAAGAAAAGGCCCGTTTAACGGGCCTTTTTTATAATAATTTACAAAGATCAACAACTTTAGAATTCTGAATCTCAAAGCTCACCTTGTGTGGCACAGAGCTCTTTGAGTCTTTAATGACGACTTCATACTCTTTTGGAACACTATCACCTTGCGAGTTCATACCTGTCGCAAAAGGAATTCCCGGAACAAAGCGAATTGGTAATTTTTCTTCTCTTTGCTCTCCAAATAATTCAAAGCTAATCGATCCACGGATACATGCAGAGCTTGTCTGTAGGTAACCATAATATGCCTTGGCCATCGACTCAACTTGAATATTGCGAGACTCGCCTTCCTGAACAGAAATATCTTGTGCTATAAAGTGCTCACGTCCTGTCTTTTCAACTCGAATTGTCAGTAGTTCATTTGCACGAACTTTTAATCGGTTTAGAACATCGACACTTTGTTCAACACCATTGATATATAACTTATCTTTATTTCTACTGAAGTTTTTAAGCGTAATCGTTCCATTTTGATTACTTGTTGGAGCACGCTTAGTTTTCGCTTTTTCACCTGGCGCCTCTACAACCTCTGTCGGAGCTGACGACGAGTCTTTTAAGAATGGAATACGATCCTTAGCGAAGTAAACTCCTGCTGCAATCGCTGCAATAGAAGCAACATGAATGAAGTAATTCTTCTTCTTTGTTTCAACTTTCTTCTTTTTCTTTATACGCTTAATTTTTGTACTCGCACTTGTTTTATTAGAGCGAATATCAATCTTATTAATCTTTGTTTTTGCCGATCTTGATGCCATATCAAGCTTAGGTATTGAACCTTCAACTTGGATATCTGTTTGTTCATCAATATCAAGCTCAAAAAGGGCCTCTTTCTCTTTTCTCTTCTTAGCATCAGAAGGTTGAGTTGCATCAACGCTAGCATTTGAAGTAGGCTTGCCTTCTGTTTCATTCTTATAGTCTCTAATATATGGGCCTAGTTCAATTTGACCAAACTCATACATTCTTTCGCGATCTACTTTAATCTCGTCTTTAAATAGTTCTTTCGCGAAGTACGAAAGATCTGAAGAGTTAAAGTCTGGATACGTTGAATATAGGAACTTATTAAGAGCGCGAGCAAACTCTTCAAGAGATTGATAGCGCTTATTACGATCTTTATGAAGTGCTTTTAAAATGATCTTATCAAGTTCTTTTGGAACCATTGGATTGATTGAAGAAGGAACTGGAATTTTACATTCCTGAATCTTCTTTAAAACAGCTAGATCATTTGAAGCTTTAAATAATTTTCTTGAGCACAGCATTTCCCAAAGAGTAATTGCCGTTGCAAATAAGTCATAACGTGGATCAAGGTCTAATCCATCTAAGTATTCAGGAGCAAGGTAAGATAACTTCCCTTTGATTGTTCCCGCTTGAGTCGCTTCAGAGTTTGTTTCAGACTTTGCAATACCAAAGTCAATAACCTTAACAGAGCCATCAAAAGTTAACATGATATTGTGAGGTGAAATATCACGGTGAATGATATTAGCAGGCTTCCCTGTCAGCTTGTCTGTAAATGTGTGAGCATAGTGAAGACCTTGAGCGGCCTGAATCGTAATGAAAGACGAAATTTCTACTGGAAAAACATAATTATGTTCCTTCAGTTTATCGATATATTGTTTTAGGTTTCTCCCATCACAATATTCCATTGCAACGAAAAGCTGGCCATTATGAAAACCATAGTCATAGGTCTGAACAATATTTGGATGTAGTAAACCAAAGGTCGTTTTAATTTCATCCATAAACATTGTCTGAAATGCTTCATCAGATGAGAATTGTGGTTGAACCATTTTAATGGCAACAATTTTATCGGCCTGCTCCCCCAGAAAGCGCGCTCGACAAATCTTGGCCATACCACCATCAACTAAGTGATCTAGAATAAGGTATCGACCAAATCTTTCAAATTTCTTTTCTTCACTCATTACTAAAGCTCCTCGCATTTTTATCGGAGCTTTTAAGTTCAAACTTTAGATAAGTTTTTGACTAAAAATGCAGAGTTCTCGTTCTGAAATTAGGAAATTTGATCTCTAAATCACCGATATCAGATGTCGCACAGAGCGTTTTACTCTTGTATAAAGACAAAAAGAATTTATTGAAGTCAGGATGATTAGCAATGGCCAAATCAAAGTCATTTGTTACGACTGGCTGAAGCTCTTTCGATAAAACTTGATTATAAAACATTGCATGTGAAATTCGGTCAGAGTCTAAACTAAATGTAATGGAAACATAGACCGCTTTACATTCTTTTAGACGTCTTGATTCACTTTCAGAAAACCACTGCCAAAATGGAGAGCTTGGTTCCATTTTTGTTAAGAAAACATCATACATAAGATTTAGTTCTGAGTACCAAGATAGACGTTGAAATGTTAGTGCTTCATTCCAAGGCTTAGCGCCAGCAGTACCACCCTTGATAATTGATTCACCACTTTTGACAAAGTTCTTTGTCATATTTCCGCATGAAGTTAATAAAAACAGGGCAAAAAGAGCTAAAATTTTAGTTTTCATGTATCCAATTATAAGTTTCTTTGAAAATAATGTCTTGTTTTTTTATGGTCTTTACAGAATTAAACTCTGGGATCTCTATTTCATCTCTAAACTCACTCATAATCGTCTCAAAGATAATACTATCCTTATTACTACTAAAGATTAAGTTTCTACATTCCATGAAATAGACGTCTAATTGAACTTTTTTCAAGATTTGGTTAAGAACGATTAAGGTTCTCTTTGTAACAAAGTTATTAGCTGTTAAATCATTACTCTGCTTTGATAACTTAATATGAGAACGTGACAGAAAGTTTGGTTGCCAAGGTATTTTGGAAATCAATTCATTTTTAAGATTCTTATTAAACTCTGTGCGAATCTTTGGATTTAAAAAGATATTACCTTTTACATTATCGAATAAAGTAGAAAAAAGTAATGATATCAATGCACCCTGATTAACGGCCAAAGTATAGACCTCATCGCCTTGAGCAAGTTTACTATGGTGATAAAGTTCATTTAAAAAGTTCTTAACTTGATTGATACTTTCAAAGTGTCCACGTGTCCCAGAGCTTAGTCCATGGCCAAGATAATCAAAGGAAACAACATTAACTCCTTCTTCGACAAGCAAAGGAATCAAACTATCATAGGTATAGTGGCCACCACCAATATCATGAAAAAGAATGAGGGTTTTAGCACCCTCTTTATCACAGCGATACTCACGAATATAGATCGAAGTATCCATCTGAGATTAACCGATATAGCTTTTGATCGAGCTTTCTGCTTCATCAGATAAATTAACAAAGCGTAGAGCAAAACCTTGGTTTTCATTTAAGTGACGAACCACAAGTCCAGAAGCAATAAAGTGGTAATCAGTATTTTCAGGGTGAACATTTAACGTTACTTCATCCCCTACATTGAATGGAAAGTTTGAAACAAGAACTTGCATTCCACCAATTGAGATATCGCGACAAACACCTTCAAACACCTGTTGAGAATCATGGAAGAACATACGTGCCACAAATGGCTTGCGCTGATTAAGTCTTCTTTCATCGTCAGTAATTAAAGGAGGAACAGAGCCCATGACTCTTTTTGCAATTGGAGTTTCAGCAAGAAAAACCCATTCATTCTCACCTGGAATATAAGCGAGAGTTTTTTCATTGATACGATTTTGTTGATAGGCCTTTTGTAAATCAATCACACTAAATGGGCCATACTCTACTTCATCAGTACCGCGATCAAGTCCAATTTTTATCGTAATGATTTTTTCATCATCTTTGATATCGTCCCATGAATAGAGAACAACATGCTGATCATCAATAACAGGAGGCATATCAAGCTCAGGAGGTAGCTCATCGACTACTCTTTTATTTAATAAGTGTCCTAGTTCAGTGGCCTCAGAAATTAACTTCCAATTATCAAACCCCTTTGTCCAAACATAGCTATCAGGTGTGAGCTTCCCCTTTCCAAATAGAACTTCAACCTCTTCCAATTCGACAGGTCCTACTCTTTCACCTTTTTCAACGTAATACCATTGTGCCATATTCTTCTCCGTTTGCTTTGACCTTCCTATTTTAACCTGTTGATATCATTAACAAAATTAATGAAAAATATTGCCCCTAAGAAGCATTAAATGGGAATAATACTTTAGTAAAAAAGGCCGAATTATATTTAAGTTTTATTTTTTCTTAACCGAAGAGTTAATTGATGAAAAAGATCTTAATCGTTTTGACATTATTATTTATGGCCTCATGTGCGAAAGAAGAATTTGCGACTCGCAAGAATTCAGACTCATTTGGGACAGATCCTACTCAAACAGTTAACAGTGAAATGTGTTCTAGATTTACTTATATTAGGCCACCTGTTGATCTTCTCTTTGTATGGGATAATTCAAAAAGTACGAGCTTTATTAGCAACCAAACGAAGACTGCATTAAATAATGTTGTTAATGATATCGCGGATCGATTCGACTACCAAGTGCTTATGGCGCCACTTATCGGCTCGGGCAATAGTGAAACCTACTTCTTTTCTCGTGAAGGAATTAGTCCTTCAGGGGTGACGACAGTTTCTCGCTATGCCGCTTCAAATGTTATCTCAAATTTCAGTCCGGGATCAGGGACTCGTGAAGGTGGACTTTCACGAATTAATGAATTAGTAAAACTTAATCAATTAAATGGTGCTCTTAGAAAGAATGCCCATACAATTATTGTCATCATGTCTAACGAAGATGATAACTCTTGGAACACAACAGGATCAAATCTCTCTAATAATACCATTTTTTCTGTAAGGTATCGTAAGGCCATGGCCCACGACCTTCTTTGTATGCGTGGTAATTATAATGGAGCTCTCTACGATCAATCAGTTTATACGTCATCAGAACAGCGAGACCTTGGAATAAGCCGTAGTACATATGCTACATTTAATAAATCATGTAGTAATGTAGGAAGCTATGAGCTTAACTCATCAATGCTAAGACTTATCTCACTTGCACCATCTGTTGACCCAGAGTCTTATAGCTGTCCACAGATCTCTAAAGGTGAGAAGAACTTTAATTATCATGGTGCTAGTGACCTGATCTATAATCAGCCTTATGAAAACTTAAGTGGAAGTAATCCATATCCATTCCCACGTTCTAATAATTCATACAATGGCTTTGGTTACAACGATAATGTCGATGTTTGTACTCAAAAAACAAGCTTCAATAATGTTTTTGACCATGTCTATAACTCAATTCAAGATGCAATCTTACACCATAAGTATAACTACTGGAAAGTTGCTGAACCAGGAGCTCGTATTGATACGAACTCTCTTATTATTACAAAGTATGTAAGAGGGAGCTCTCAAGCTGGAACACCAATTCTTGAAGGTACAAGTAATGGCTATACATATATTGGAGAGAGAGGAAATTTTGCGACGAGATACTCTCCTTCAGTTGGAGAGGAGCATTCTGGTCACTTCATTCGTCTTAATGGGAATGCCATTGTGGAACATCCAGAATGTTTAGTTGTCAGTTACCAAACACCACAAAACTTCTATGGATATGTGAAGCTTAATAGTAAGCCTGTTGAAAGCTCGATTACACTTAAGATTAATGGCCAGACTATTAATAAGAGTTCAACGAATGGTTGGCAGTTAATGAAGTCAGGATCAAATCCTGCTTACTACTCTAACTTCAATATTAAGATTACAAGTCCGACTGATGACACACCAGCAATTCCAGTCATGAATGAGACAGGATATTTCCTAAAACTTTTTGGAAATGCTGTTTACAGTGATGGGGCAAATGTTGAAGTAAACTTCTATCCAACTGGAAATTAATAACTATTGCCGGCCTTTTCTTCATTGATACGTTGCCAAGCAACTTGAAAGATTAGGCCCGGTAGAATTTTAATTAATTTATCGATATCTACCATATTCGTCATATTGCCTTTATCATCCACAAAAATATCTTCCACAATTCCAGCGAGAATAGCTGGACGAATATCTTCAGGACTTACAATGGCCTCACCTTCTTTTAGCTCAGCTATAATTGCAGTTAAGTCGGCAGATGCTTTTCCTTTAGTAATACCTTTAGCAAGGAGTTGATTCTTCATTCGAGAAAGAATGAGATTACATTTCTTTGATGTTTTTGTTTTCTTATCATCTGTTTTTATTTTTTCTGCATTAACAAAAGCAACAATACTTCGAAGATTTTCTAAATTAGGAATCTTAACAAGTTTTGGTTGTCCATCCTTATCATCTTCCATGCTAATTAAGCCTTCTCTTTTTAGAAGTTCAATCATCTCTTCAAACTTGATTTCTGAAACACCAAAAATATCGAATAAGTAATAACGAATAGAGCTGATATGAATGCGGTGGGCACCGTCCTCACCTTTTTGAGCGTGTACTTTTGATGAAAGATAAATTCCTGCAAGAATTCTTAGTACATCAGTTGTATGAAAGAAAACATACTCACCAACTTTACCATCTTTACCAAAACCAACAGAGTTGGTCTCAAGTGCTTTTACACGATCATTCGTCTTCCTCAAGCGTTCAGCAAGAGTATTAACGATTGTTTTAAACCACGGATTAAGTCCCTGCATCGTCTTATCGAACGCAGAAAATGTGACACGAACAACATCTGTAGGAACAATAGCGGCAGCAGAACAACTTCTTCTTGAACCTTTATTATCAAAATAGGCCATCTCACCAATTACTTCACCGGCGCGAAGAATAGCGATTTCAACAAAGCCCTGTCCTTTTGGGATATAGAGTCTAATTTGTCCTTTTTGAATAATATAGAGAGAATCTGCTGGATCGTTTTGGTTGAAAAGAACTTCACCCGCCTTGAAACGTACGATACCAGATTTATGTTGTTTTTGTGTTTGAGCTTGGGCCATCCATAGTCCTACTTAAAAAGCAGGACTACGAAAGTCCTGCTTATTTATTTAATTTTTTCTAATATCAATGATAACGCTTCACCGCCACCGATGCAAATAGAGGCCAAACCGTACTTTGCATTTTGGTTTTTCATGGCAGTCATAAGAGTTACAACAATACGAGTCCCTGAAGTTCCGATTGGGTGACCAAGAGATACACCTGAACCGTAGATATTAAGTTTTGCGTGATCAATTCCCATCTCTTCCATTGCGGCCATTGGTACAGCTGCGAAAGCTTCGTTGATTTCAAAAACATCAATATCTGAAAGTTTTAGTCCAGTTTTCTCTAAGTTCTTTTTCATTGCTTCGATTGGAGCAGTCGTAAACCAAGTTGGCGCTTGAGCGTGTGATGCCCAACCAACGATTTTAAAATCTGCTTGGTCTTTATACTCTTCACCAGCAAGAACAACAGCAGCTGCTCCATCATTAATTGTTGAAGCGTTAGCAGCAGTGATTGTTCCATCTTTTTTGAAAGCTGGTCTTAGACCTGGAATCTTATCAAATTTTGCTTTGAATGGTCCTTCGTCTTCAGAAACAACAGTGTCACCTTTACGGCCTTTGATTGTTACTGGAGCAATTTCATCTTTAAAGATCCCTGCTTCAATTGCAGCTTGAGCTCTTTTAAAAGACTCAATTGAGTATGCATCTTGTGCTTCACGAGTAAGGTTATATTTTTCAGTACACTCTTCTGCACAATTTCCCATTGCTTGGTCAGAGTAAACATCCCATAGTCCATCCCATTGCATAGCATCTTTAACTTCTGCTGCACCAAATTTTGCAACACCAGTTCTAGAATTCATTAGTAAGTGTGGAGCTTGTGACATATTTTCCATACCACCAGCAACAACAACTTGGTTGTCTCCTGTCATAATTGACTGAGCACCAGAGATGATTGTTTTCATTCCTGATCCACAAACTTTATTAATTGTTGTACATGGAGTTGCTTCACTTAGACCTGCGAAGATCGCAGCTTGGCGAGCTGGCGCTTGTCCAACACCGGCCTGAACAACGTTACCCATAAATACTTCATCAACTTTATCTTTAGCGATTCCTGCTTTTTCAACAGCAGCTTCGATTGCAGTTGCACCTAAACGAGTTGCTCCAACTTGAGAAAGTGAGCTTAGAAAACTTCCACTTGGTGTTCTTGCACCTGATAAAATATAAACGCTCATTATTTACTCCTTTTATTTAGTCTTAATTAAAGTCCAGATATATTGACACACAAACGGTGGCTTGTTAATTATCTTCTACTTCTATATAGATTTTCACAGCGTTAAAAAGGATATTGCGAATGCTTTCAAGAACAAACGGGCCATTTTTAATTGATCTTCCAAACGAGTGGGCAGATTCGGTACTTGAACTTCTTCAAGATACATATCGCAATGAGTTATTTGACGCAAATAAAGTGTTCGAGATCTATGGAAGACTCTATAAAGGTGAAGTTCTTGTTATGGCCTCTCTTGTTGATACATCGAACGAAGCGGCTGCAGCAACAACTTACTTCGCATCAATGGACCTTGAAGAAAATGGGGACCACACAAAGCTTCTTGAAGGCCTAGTAGACTCAATCGGTGCTTTCTTCGATCAATTCTTTGCAGACGAAAACTGGGATGATTACCAGGATATGTGGAAGGAAGAAACTTTCAAGGGAACAACTCTATACTGCAAAGTGACAAGAGAGAATGTTGGCCTCACAATCCAGGCCGATAGACTTCTCAATCAGTAACACACAGCATCCACAGCTTAACTCACGTTAACTTGCCAGAGCCACTTATCTCTAATAGCATTTTTATATAAATATTCATTAGAGAGGGATTTTTATGAAGAAGCTACTTTGTTTAGCGCTGCTACTTTTTCTAACTCAAAAGATTTGGGCACAAGAAGAAAGACACCGCACAGTGGAAGGTCAAATTAACTGGGGACCTTTTGTTAATTGTGAGATCTACAATAACTCACATCGACGTATGACAGTTCTTGATTATCAATACACGATTACATACACAAATGGATTTCAAAGAACTTTTAATTACCTTTGCCAGCATGGCTGCAACGTTAGAAGTTTTGACTTCACAAGGTTCTCGGGGCCAACGAATCATCCAAATATCATGGCGGCAACTTGTCGTGCCCATGTTTTTAAAGAAAGAAGAAATCGTCGTCATTAAAATAACGAAAAAAGAAAGCCTCCATAACGGAGGCTTTTTTATTTAAATAATTTTGCTCTGTACTTAGGCTTAATTAAGTTTTCAACAGATAAGATTTCATCAAGCTCTTCTTCAGATAGTAGTTTCTTCTCAAGAACTAGCTCACGAATTGATTTTCCAGTCTTAACCGCTTCCTTTCCAATAACATCACCCATATGGTGACCAATAAATGGATTTAAATACGTAATGATCCCAACTGAGTTAAGAACCATATTTGTCGTATGCTCTTCATTGGCAGTAATCCCCTCGATACATTTCTCTTTTAACGTCGTTGCCGCATGGCTTAGAAGATCAACTGATTCAAAAAGAGACTGAGCAATTACTGGCTCCATTACATTTAGCTGAAGTTGGCCCGCTTCTGAGGCCATCGTAATTGTCATATCATTTCCAATAACCTTGAAACAAACTTGATTAACAACTTCTGGAATAACTGGATTTACCTTTGCTGGCATAATTGAAGAACCGGCTTGAAGCTCAGGAAGATTGATTTCATTAAAACCACAACGAGGTCCAGAAGATAGAAGTCTTAGGTCATTACAAATTTTTGAAAGCTTAACGGCAGTTCTTTTAAGTGAGCCCGAAATCATGACATAAGCGCCACAATCTGA
>NZ_JBEBMT010000001.1:87018-105530 GCF_043196705.1 Halobacteriovorax sp. HFRX-2_2 | reverse complement strand
GGTCATTACAAATTTTTGAAAGCTTAACGGCAGTTCTTTTAAGTGAGCCCGAAATCATGACATAAGCGCCACAATCTGAAGTCGCTTCAATAAGGTTTTCAGATTTTACGAAATTTCCATCAGTAAATTCAGAAAGAAAACCAATGGCCAAATCAGAATAACGATCGTGAGCATTGAGTCCTGTACCAATTGCTGTTGCTCCGAGATTAACTTCAAGAACTAAGTCACGACAACGAGATAGTGATCTTACCTCTTCTCGAAGGTTAACGGCCCATGAGTGAAATTCATCACCTAGAGACATTGGAACAGCATCTTGAAGTTGTGTTCGTCCCATCTTTAGAACCTTCTCAAACTCAATACCTTTCTTTTCAAAGCTATCTGAAAGCCCTTGGATGCGCTCAATTACTTTAGTCATATAAAAGTAAACTGCGACACGGAAACCTGTTGGGTAAGCATCATTAGTTGATTGTGACTTATTGACGTGATCATTTGGGTTTAGAACGCCATATTCACCACGCTTATGTCCATTCATCTCAAGTGCTACGTTAGCAATAACTTCATTAGTATTCATATTTACTGAAGTACCTGCTCCCCCTTGAAAGACATCAGTTGGGAAATATTTAAGATAATTATCTAAGTTGGCAAGGATCTCATCACAAGCGCCAATAATCATATCGCACTTATCATCTTCCATTGTACCGATTTCTTTATTGGCCGCGGCCGCAGCCTTCTTAGCAAGAACCATTCCCTTAACAAAGTTAGGATAGTCCCCAATTTTAGCATTTGATATTTGAAAATTATTTAGGGCCCTTTGAGTGTGAATCCCGTAGAGCATTTCATTATTTATTTCTAATTGTCCTAGCAAATCTTCTTCGATTCGATTCTTCATATAAATCTCCTATAGGAGTATTTAAACACAAGAACATAAAAAAGGCCCTCAAAAGAGGGCCTTCAAAAGCATAGGAGTATGAGTTATTTATTAACCCTTAATTCTGAAAATCTCTTGCATCATTTTATCTGCTGTAGAGATCGTCTTAGCATTAGCTTGGAAGTTTCTTTGAGACGTCATTAGGTTAACGAACTCACTTGCGATATCAACGTTTGAAAGCTCGATCGATTTAGAAAGAACTTGTCCACGTCCCGCTTCACCTGGTTTCCCCATTGCTGGTTGACCAGAGTTTTTAGATTCTTTGAAAAGGTTTTTCCCCATTTTGAAAAGACCTTCGTTATTATCGAATTTTGCAATAGCGATTTGAGCGATATCTCTTGTCTCACCATTGTCATATACTGCTGTAAGGATACCATCATCATTGAATGATAGAGATCCAAGAGTTGCGGCAGAAGCACCATCTTGAGTGTGTCTAGCAACTGCAGAACCTGAACCATACTGAGTTGAAGCATCAGTACCATCTCCACCTTCAGAGATTGATTCACCCCAAGAGAACTCAATTTTTTGACCTTGTTGTGCACCTTTATTGAAGTTGAAAGAGTTTGAAGACTCGATCTCTTCTTGAAGTTGACCCTTATCGTTGAAAACAAGTTGACCTTGTGCCATTTCAACCATCTTACCAGCTTCACCACCTTGAGCATCAGCACCATCGGCCATGATTCTATAAGTCCAGTTATTATCAGCTGTTTTGTTATAGTATGCAGTTACAAGACGAGCTGTACCTACGTTATCATATACTGTAATTGAAGAAGAAAAGTTTGAAGTTTCTTCTGGATTATTTGGATCGAATTGTTTTACAGAAACTCTTGAGTCAAGGTTCATTGAAAGCTTAACTTTTTCAGTTGCTTGAGCAGGAATTGTCGTGTTCCCTAGCTTAATTTCACCTTCTTTATTAGTAAGTGTTCCATCTTCATTTGATTTGAAACCAATTACTTTATATCCGTCACCGTTAACAAGCTCACCGTCTTTGTTAAAATGCATTGAACCATCTCTCGAATATCCATTTCCGAATGGAGCTTTTACTTTGAAGAAACCATCACCTTGAATTGCAAGGTCAGTGATTGACTCAGTTCTTGCAACATCACCTTGAGTCATGATCGGCTTAATGTGAGCTAGTTTTGTACCAGCACCGAATTGATCTCCACCTTCGATCCCTTTTAGAGAGACTGCAAGTACATCTTGGAATTCTGCTCTAGAAGCTTTAAAACCGTTAGTTCCAGCATTTGAAATGTTATCTGAAACAACGTTCATTCCCGCTCCTGAAGCGCTTAAACCAGATACACCAATGTTAAATGATCGTAAAATACTCATTCGTCCCTCCTAGACTAAAACCAAATCTAAATTTTTAGATCTAAAAACGACTAAATGGAATAAGGATTTTAAAAGGTGTGTTTACAACGACAGGCAAACACAAAGCTTCCGTTAGGACCAGCTAATTAAATCTTAAACCAATACAGTCGAATCAATTTTTGTAAAAACGTTACTCTCTATACTTCCCTTATCTATGGCCGTAACCACCTTCTTGGCCGGCACGTCCACGATATAGGCTGCTTTATCTGTAATCACTAAAGAATCTCTTCCCCCCTTACTTTGAAGTTTCTGGAAAGCATCCTTTAGCTTAAAAAATTCATTACTATCAATATCAATATTTCTCTCTTGCAGTCTCTTCGCCGCATGAGTCGAAAGTTGAATTCCGTGTTCTCTTTGAGTTTGCGCTAACTGATCTAAGTGATGCGCTTTATTGATCTTCTCATTCGAGATCTGATCATTCAGAAGATTCTTAAATTCTGACTGAGCAGCTTCATTACCACCACTAACGTTACCAAGACGATTACGAAGATCAACTTTCTTCGAACCAGGAACCTGGCTTACATTTGGAATATGAAAATTTGAAATATCTTTAGTTCCCATTTATTTCCAATTATTGGTTAGCGGAATTGTTAATATTATTATAGTTTTGAGCCGCCCTCTTTTGCAATGCGGCAATATTTTTATCGTTCATTTCTGAACCACCATTAGAAGCTTGTTTGAAGCTATCAACGTCACGAAGAAAAACTTTTTTTCCATTTTCTAGTGTGAAAATTGTTTCTCCATTATCAAAATCAACAGCGTTAACAACACCTGTCGACTTTGTTTCACCCTTAAATTTATTCATGTCCTTATCAAAGGCCCAAACCTCAAGAGTGTAATCACCTTTTGCAGCTCTGGTATTATCAAGTTGACGTCCATTCCAAGTAAGAGTGTGTTGTCCTCTTCCTAGGTTTTCGGCTTCAACCTTACCAATTAGTTGGCGATTTTTATCATAGATATTAACCATAACATTCTTAGCTTCTTTATCTAAGAAGAATGGAACATCTTTTCTGAAAGATTGACCATCATAAGTAACTGATGAACCTTTCGTTAAAATTTCTTTTCCTAAAAAACTTGCACCAAAAAACTTTAATTCTTGTGGGTCATTCTTCCCCATATTTTCAAGTTTTTGATTCATATTTGTCATCTGCTCTAATTGAGAAAATTGAGCTAGATCTGCAGAAAGTTGCTTTTGATCCATTGGCTTCATTGGATCTTGATGTGTAAGTTGGTGAGAAAGAAGTTTTAAGAAACCTTCTTGTCCCATTTTATTGTGATCTTTAGCATCAACGAATTTTTGATCAGCGATATTATTACCAGCAATACGGTTTAGTTCTTCACCAACTGAACCTTTTCCATTCCCCTTCGTCTGGCGAGGGGCCATACCGATTTGTGAAAATGAATTTCTCTGTTGTGGTTTTCCGATTCCTGGCATTATGCACCTATGCGTTCGCTATATTCTTGCCATCTTCTTTGACGGCCCTCTCTTGCATCTTGAAAACTATTAAATGCAAAAGAATCTTCATTATCTAATTGTCTCGCATAATCAGACTCATTTCCAGTCATTTTTGAAGTGGAGATTTTGTCCGATTGTCTTTCACTATTACGCTTTTCATTTTTGAAGCTCTCAGACTGAGATGCCGTATCACTCATTTGACCAGATGTTGCCGTATGAATTTTAAAGTCAGCAACTCTAACACCTTTCATATCAAGGTTCTTTAATAACTTAACTTCGTTTTCTTTAAAGAACTCTTTTGCTTCAATCGTTGTCGCTTCGATATTTAGTGCGATCATACCATTAGCATCTTTATTGGCAGTAACATTAAAATGTCCTAGCTCATTATGCTTAACTAGTACTTGTAAAGACTTACCGTTTTCAATACGGTTCATCTCAATATAGTTAGTTACTTCTTTGATCATTTGATCTGCATTAGATACATTTGAAAGATCGAGAACTTCTGGAGCTTTGCCTAAATTGATTTCTGCTTTGAAGTCATTTGTTGCATTAGTATTTCCAAGAGCACCAATTAAATTATTTTGAACTTGCGGAGCTCTTCTATCGCCTTTTGTCGCAATATCAGATGAGAAGTCCTCAACTTTTGGTTCACTCTTCATACGAATAATTGAGTTATTCTTATGAGATGCTTCCTTGGCAAACTTATTCATATGAAGACTATTTGAAGTTTTCATATCATTTGCAACTTGGTTATTTAAAACTTGGCGATTTGCTAAGAAGTCTGCACCACTTGCAAGATTTTTATTATTTGTAGCAACTGACTTCTTGCCTTTAAATAGGTTTGTTGAGGCCATTCTTAAAAGATTATTATCCTTCGTCCCCTCAACAATTTTTTCAGGTGTCGCCTGTGCTGAATCAATAATAGCTTGAGTGTTCTTTCCTAAAAGAGCATTTGTCTTAACACCCTCTGCAGCAAGTTTTGGAGCTTGTTTGCTCTCAAGAGTTGACTCAAGTTTAGAATTAGCAAGCGATGTCTTCGCTTTTTGTAATTCAACAATATTCTTAGTCCCAAGAATATTATCAATATCACTATGCTTACCTACTGGAGTTTTTTCTGCTGAACTTAGAGTTGATATTAAAGAAGTCGGCGCTGTGTGCTTGGCCATGGCCTTTGCCATCTTTGGACTATGTGATTCTTTAATAAGGGTATTTGTATTTGCTTTTCCCTCTTTAAGAAGCTCTCTAACTTCTTGGTGAGAGATCTTTTCGTTAACTGGGTTTTTAAGGTTTTGCTTATCTTGCTTAAGTAACTTTGAATTTGACAATAATCCCTCGGCCACATTCGTAGTCTGAAGTGATTTTTGTCCTTTGGACTCCCCACCTAGAAGTAGTTTACTAAACTCTTCCTTTTGTCCTTTTGAAAGCTTCTTATTGGCATGACTTGTAAGTAGGTTATCAACAGAGCTAGCTTTGGCCTGCTCTTTTGTCCCCTTTGCTTTTAAGTTATGTCCAATTAAGTTTTTAAGCATTACTCTTTGTCCCTTTCTTTAACGCCTTGCAATATCTTTACATAAATTTACAAAAAAATTAACCATGGAAAAGTTTACCTCTACTTCTTCATCGTCATATATTGCTTTTGTAAGCGTGCTGAGATCTCTTTATCCATCATATTAAAGATCTTTGAAACCTTGACTGGATCGAGCTCTCCAAGAATCTTAATCGAGATTGATGGGTCCTGTTGAGATAATAAGTTTGCTGCTGTTTGTGGCCTCATATTGGAAACGACGTCAACCATATGAATGACGCGTTTTTGTTCATCAGAGTCTTTCTTATCAAGACATGAAAGAAAATTCGTTTGATAGGCCTTAAATTCTTTAATTCGCCCCTCAAGTTCCTGTTGGTTAACAACAACTTGTTCTTGTTGATTCTTTAAGGCCTTTTCACGAGTGGCCAGCTCCTCTTCTTTTTTAAGAAGTTCTTTTGAGAACTCAATCAACTTTGAGCGCCCTACTTTCTTCATCTTCTTTTCAAGGGCCACTTCAAGTGCCTTATCAAATTCTTCTTGCGAATAAATCTTCTTCTCTTCTGCTGTGGCAGTCAGTGAAGATGATAATATTAATACTAAAAGAAATAACCTTTTCATTTTAAGCTTCCCCGGCCAATTTTCGAGCATGCCTCTTTGCCATCATTAATTCATCAATAGCTTCCTGGCGCTTCTTTTCAATGACCCTATTTTGTTCTGTTTCAAATTCATTTTTTAAATTATCAATTACTTTCACTTCACCTTTAGCAACAGAAAGTTCTTTGACCTTCTCTTGATATTGTCTCTCAACAGCATGTAAATGATTTTCTAAGACTTTAATTTCGTCTCTTTTAGATTGAATAAACATTGGAAAGAATTGAGCATTTCTTCCTGACGTATATGTATCAAAGAAGGCTTCTTGTGCCTTATATGTTTCTTCAATATCTTGATGACACTTGGCAATTGCTTCGTTCAAACGGCCTTTTTCGATATTAATCTGCCCGAGTTCAAGTTTCACTTTTTGTTCTTTGAACTCTCTTAACTTTAATAGGCCTTGTAGTTTAAACTTTTCTCTACGCAATTATATTACTCCTCATATGAGTTATATGCTTCTTCTGCATACTTTGCGAGGCCAACCATTGAATCATATAGTTCATCAATCGTTTGGTAATGGTCCTCACCTTGCATTTGCTTTAATAAGTCGTTTAGTTGATCGATAATGATCATGGCCTTATCAACCTTAGGGTTCGAACCTTTAGAGTAAGCACCGACATTAATAAGATCTTCGTTATCACGATAAGCAGACATAAGATCACGCATATGTCCTGCAACAACTCGATGTTCGCTAGAAACAACTTTATTCATTACCCTCGATAGTGATTGTAGAACATCAATCGCAGGGAATTGGTTCTTTGAAGCAAGAGCACGAGATAAAATAATGTGTCCATCACTAATCCCCCTTACGGCATCAGCAATCGGCTCATCCATATCTCCCCCTTCAACAAGAACAGTATAAATACCTGTAATGGAACCAGCGTCAGCCTTTGTTCCCGCGCGCTCCATTAATTTTGGAAGCTGTGCAAATACAGTTGGTGTATAACCTTTTTGGCCTGGAGGATCTCCAGCACTTAATGAGATCTCACGTGATGCCATGGCAAAACGTGTAATTGAATCCATCATTAAGAGTACATCATTATTCTGATCTCTAAAGTATTCAGCAAATGTTGTGGCCACATAAGCAGCCTTCATACGAATAAGGGCGGAAGTATCGGAAGTTGCAACCACAACTATTGATTTCTTTAAACCTTCCTCACCAAGGTCGTGTTCAATAAATTCACGAACCTCACGTCCACGCTCTCCAATTAGAGCAATAATATTAACGTCAGCAGATGACTTCTGTGCAACCATCCCAAGCGTTACAGACTTACCAACACCAGAACCTGCCATAATAGCAAGACGCTGTCCCTTTCCTGCTGTCATAAAGGCATTAATAGCATTAACACCAGTATCAAGCATTTCACAGATCGGTGGACGCTCTAGTGGATTAATTGGTTCTCCAAAGATTGATCGCACTTCATTTGATCTTTTAATTGGCCCCTTACCATCAATTGGATTTCCTTGAAAGTCGATAACACGTCCAAGGTATTGCTCACCAACATTGACTTTTGTGACAAGCTCTTTTAGAAATACTTTTGTTTCTGAATTGATTCCCGCTATCTCTGAATAAGGCATTGTTAAACACTTTGGCCCATCAATAGCAACAACTTCACCTAGACAACGATCACCAAACTCCGTTAAGAATTCAACATTAGAACCAATAACTGCGCGAGAAAGGTTTACTTCATAAAGCATCCCTTTTGAGGCACATACCTTCCCTACTTTTTGGTAAGGAGTGGCGTATTCATATGCCTTATGAATTGCTTCTAGATCTAATGTAGAGAAATTATTGTGATTCATCCGAGTCGTCCTCTGAACTTGCTAATCCTACTGCTTCAAATAACTTATCAAGACTATCGAGTTGCGTCTTCAAGCTACCATTGACAATACCGTTTTGAGATTCAACGACAATACCTGGTGCTTCTATATCATAGTCAATTTCAACACGAGTGTTAGTAAGTTCCCCAAGTTTACCTTGAACAACTTCTAAGACTTCAGGCATTTGTTCAAAATGCTTCTCATTGACACGAATTAGAAGGTTTTCTTTTGTTTGCGCTTCCACAATAAGCTTTTCAAGAAGACGAATAATATATTCACCATCATCTTTAAGCTCTTTAAGAACAATCCATTTTGCAATTGTTCTAAGCAGTGTATATGTTTGCATTTTTTGAGCAGAAAGAAGTCCTACTTGAGTACTTAAAACTTCTGAAACCATATCGTTTAAAAGAAGTATCTTCTCTTCCGCAGCTCCAGCAAGCTCAACCTTTACTTCTTCTCTTCCCTGCTCGCGTCCTAACTCAAGTCCTTCACGGTATGCATCTTCTTTGATTGCTTCAATTTGACGTGCAACCTCTTCATGGACAGCTTGAGTAAAGTCGCTCTCTTCTTGTGCACGTACACCTCTGTGTTCGTGTACGATAGGGTTTAGATCAAAACCAGTGTCTTTGGCCAGCTCTCTTTCAACGCGAATAATCTTCTGCTTCTCTTCAATTTCACGAATCGACATACCTTCGAAATCTTGAAACTCAAATTCCTCAACACTAGAGTTAAGTGGTTTTTGAGAGAAAGAGTGAAATTCATATTCTTTTACATCACGAGTCATACTACGGCCATCAACCTATTATTAAATATTAAACAAGGGCATCGCCATCTCCACCACGAGAGATAAACGCCTTACCTTGTTGTTCAAGTTCTTTACACTTATGCACAATTTCAGCTTGAGCTTTTTCAACATCAGAAAGTTTTGTTGGCCCAAGAGCATCAAGGTCTTCCTGTAGAAGAGTTGCTGCACGATTTGACATATTTCTAAATAGCTTCGCTTTAATCTCTTCAGGTGCTGTCTTAAGAGCAATAACAAGCTTCTGTTGATCAACTTCCTTAAGAAGTGCCTGGATACCACGATCATCAACATAAACAAGGTCTTCGAAAACGAACATAAGCTTACGAATTTCTTCTGCAAGTTCAGGATCTTTTTCCTCAACTCGCCCCATAATATTCTTCTCAGAATTCTTATCCATAAGGTTAAGCATATCTGCGATTGGCTCAACACCACCAAGTTGGTTTGTATCGATAGTTCCAAGAGTTGAAAGCTCAGTCTTAAGAACATCATCAAGTTGCGCAATAAGCTCAGGAGATACGAAGTCAAGGTTTGCTACCCTTAAAACAACTTCGGCCTGAAGACCTTCTGGAAGACGTCTAAGAACATCAACCTTACGCTCTGCTGATAAGTGCGCAATGATAAGCGCGATTGTTTGAGGGTGCTCGTTAATTAGGAAGTTTGCAAGTGTTCTGGTATCAACTAGCTCCAGTGACTCTAGTGTCTGGTTGGCACCAACATCAATAATTTGACCAAGAAGTTGCTTAGCTCGATCTTCCCCTAGAGCGTTTACAATAAAGTCTCTTGATGAGTTATCAGAGAAAAGTAGATCATTTTCTTCGTTAAGTTCAGAATAGAATTCTTCAAGAACACGCTTGATCATCCAAATTGGCGCTTTCTTAACATTAGACATCGCATTGATAAGACGCTTTACGTCGTTATCGCGCATATGTGCGAATATAAGTTGTGTCGTACTCACACCAAGAGAACTAAGCAGAAGTGCTGCTTTGTCTTGTCCTGATAGTAGCGAGTATTCTACATCTGGGTCTAATGATTGATCGGCCACTTTTCTCTCCTCTTCCTTAAAGGGCTCTATTACTTATTATCATTACGCAATCTGCTTATCAGATTCCGTACTATGAATCATATCATGCACAATCTGTGCCGCTTTTGCAGGGTTTCCTTCAACCAGTGAGATGATCTTCTCACGTAGCATATTCCCTTCAATTTTCTCTGGATTAAGTTTCTCTTCAATCTGTGGAAGAGCATCCTCAAGTCCAGGTAGCTTTTGATTTGCTTGTACTTTTTCAAGTTCTTCAAGAGTTCTAGGTAAGAAGTCTTCTACTGTCTCTACCGCGTTGTCTGTTACCCATTGAATAAACGGACGAACAACAACGAAGAAGAATAGAGAAATCGTTAAACCAATTGCAAGATACTTAAAGATATTCTTGATCAGCTCTCTATTTTCACGCTCACGCATAAGAGCATCAATAGCTTCAAGATCTTCTTGTTGGAACTCCATATTCTTAATTGTGATAACATCACCACGACGGTTATCAATTCCAAGAGTTGAAGCAACGATCGCTTGAAAATTAGCGATATCAGCTTCTGACCATGGCTCATACTTAGTTACCGTCTTACCATCTACAGTCTGAGTCACATGCTTACCATCGACCATAACTGCTGCTGAAATCTTTCTCACTGATGCAGTCGGAGACTTTGAGCGAGTCACTTTCTTTGGTACGTTATAGTTTCGAGTTGCTAGCTCTTTCTTAACATCATTTCTTGTTTCAGGCACACCTGGTTGAGGTTGCTCTCCAGGTAGATTTGAACGGGCCCCAGGAATTCCTTGCGGAGAAGGACGTGATCCCTGTAGATTTTGAGTATTTGTTACTTCAGAAAGAACAGCTTTGTTTTCAGAATCATAAGTTGTTTGAGTTGAAACACTTTCAGTGAAGTCCATATCAACCGAAACTTTGGCGATAACTTTTCCTGCACCAACTACTCTCGTTAGGATATCTTCAATTTGCTTTTCATACTTTCTATTAAGCTTTGACTCAAGAGCAAGACGATTTGCCGTATTGGCAGTCATTGCATCACCAATATTCTCAGAAAGTTTCTTTCCTCTGTGATCAAGGATAACAACACCCTCTCCTCTCATTCCTTCAACAGATGAAGCAACAAGTGAAGAGATCCCTTTAATTTCTTGTTCTGTTAGAGTTACACCACGATTTAGCTCAAGAACAACAGAAGCCGTTGGTGGTTTCTTTTCAGAAACAAATGGTGAAGACTCAGGGATATTTAAGTGAACACGAGCTCTCTTAACACCTCTTAGGTGCTTAATCGTTTTAATTAGCTCGCCTTCAAGTGCTCTTTGCTTATTTACTTTTTGAACAAAAGAAGTTGTTCCAAAAGATTGATTATCAAAAACTTCATAACCTACAGTTCCAGAAAATGAGAAACCTGAAGTCATCATTTTAAGACGTACAGTTTCAATCATATCCTCAGGGATACTAATTGTTTTCCCATCTGCAGAAGTTTTCTTCTCGACGTTATTCTGACTTAAGAAGACCTCAACCTTTGTCATATCTTCTTTATTAAGATCAGAATAAAGAACTTTATAATTAGTGTGAGTGGCCCAAAGGACAACACCTAGTAGGAAGACTAGAATAACCCCAGTAACAGCAAAGAGAGAAATCTTCTTTCCTGCATCAAGTTCTCCATAGAACTCTTTGAAGTTTCTAAGCATTTTATCGAAAAAATCTTTCACGTATCCTCCTGACACCTGAAACTCTTAATTCATCCTAAATTAAGAGATCATTAACAACTAGTTATTAACTAGACTTGCATTCTCATTACTTCTTTATAAGCGTCAATTACTTTGTTACGAACTTGGTTCATTGTCTTAAAAGCAATTTCAGCTCTTTCAACAGCTAGCATAGTTTCGTGGATATTCTTACTCTCACCACTAACTAATTTCTCAATAGCTGTGTTAGCTTCTTTTTGTAAATTGTTAACATCCATGATCTGATTTGCTAGTAGTTCAGAAAACGACTGACTCTTCTCAGATGGTGCTACTTTAGAGAGCTCATCAAAGCCTTCTAACTTAAATTCTTCCGCGCCACCAGTTGGACTAGTCCACTCGCGCATTTTATGTGAGTTAAAGACGTCATTCATTGTAGTAATATTATTGATCGCCATGGTTTAACCCCTTTCCTTTATTCTTAGTTTCCACTTCCAATTTCAAGCGCTTTCATCGCCATACTCTTAGTTGTATTCATTACGTTAATATTCGCTTCATAACTTCTTGAAGCTGAAATCATATCTGCCATCTCTTCCATTACATTGATATTTGGATAGGCAACATACCCTTGCTCATTTGCATCAGGGTGATTTGGTTCATACTTTAGGATTGGTGGTTTATCGCTTGATACAACTTCTGTTGCATGAACAGATTGAGCAACCTCACCCATCTCACCTTCTAAAATATCCGAAAAGCTTTCACGAGCAGGCTCGCTTCCAAAAGCAACTTCTTTCTTACGATATGGACCACCTTCGGCCGTTCTTGTCGTCTGAGCATTTGCAATATTTGAAGAAATCGCTGCCATGCGCTTCTTATTTGCTGCAACACCTGATGAACTAATTTTTAAACTCGTTAGTAAATCCATTATCTCCCCCTACTCTATTTTTCAGAGTTAATTGTATATTTAAGCATCCCTAGTTTCTTATTTAGTAACTTTACCGATGCATCATACAAAATTTTATTTTCTGCCATTTTGGCCATTTCAGCGTCTCTGTCGACAGTATTCCCATCTTCAGAGACGATGCCATTTGGATCATCATAAATTTCAGGTTGAAGATTTTCAAAACCACCATTGCCAACGTCAAAGTGTTTCTCTTCAGAGGTCAACATTTCAAGATTCCCATCGACGTCTAAAGCTCTTGCAAGTGCTTCTTCAAAGTCAACTCGCTTGGCCTTATAACCAGGTGTATCTGCATTAGCGATATTTGAAGTTAAGACCTCATGTCGGATCTGCCTTAAATTCAAAGATGCAGCTAGTGCTTTTAATGTCTTATCCTCAACCCTCATGATGATACCTTATCTTAAGTTAACAAAGTATGAGTTTCCGTCTCCACGGTACTCATTGATTTTGTTTCTTAGTGTTCTAATTGATACACCAAGAATCTTTGCTGCTTGAGTTCTATTTTCAGAAGTATGGATAAGTGCCTTCTTGATAAGTAGCTTCTCAGCTTCTTTAAGAGACATTAATCTAATTCCTTCTGAATCATCTTCAGAGATAACATTTACTGCTTTCTTCTCACCGATCTCAAGGTGCTCAGCTGAAACTTCGTTTCCTTCAAAGTTAGCTAGTGCATTTTCGATAACTGCCTTAAGTTCTTTTACATTGTGAGTCCAGTAGTGAGAAAGAATCTTATTCATTGCTTCTTCTTGAACAGAAACTTCAGCACCACCAAGAGTTGTCTTGATAATATTTTTTGCGATGTACTCTAGGTCACCAACTCTTTCTCTTAGTGGAGTAAGAGTGATTGAGTTAGATGAAATGAAAGTATAAAGGCCACGGTAAAAACGACCAGCTCCAACAAGCTTAGAAAGGTTCTTAGTTGTTGTTGCAACCATTCTTACATCAATTTCATAGTCAGTTAGTTCACCAAGGATTTTGTGAAGCTTTTTTTGAAAAGTATCTTCTAGTCCATCTACGTTTACTAGAACAACAGTACCACCATTTGCGTTTTCGAATGCACCTTTAATGAAACGTCCTGTTTCTGGGTCTCTATAACCTAAGATCTCATTCTCAACTTGGTTTGCGTCTGCTGCACAGTCTACAGTTACAAATGGTTTTCCCTGTCTTGTTGAATTTTCATGGATAAAACCAGCTAGTGTCTTCTTACCAACACCTGCTTCACCAACAATAAGAACTGGTGCTTTTGTAACAGCAACGTTGTTTGCAACTTTAAGTGCCTTAACTATTTTAGGATCCTGTCCAAAAATTTCCGCTGTAAACGTATTCATCTGACCTCCTGTCTGTCGTTTGCCCGATCCGTGGGCTAAATTATAGTGTACGTTTTTTTAAGTTAACTAGTGTTAGCTCTGTCCTGGCCAACTCTTTCAGATAATCCTTTGCTTCGCTATCTGAAAGTATTTCATTTAATAACTTTTCACCTGTTGTGAAATCGTTTTGTCTTAGGCTTTCCTTTCCTAATAAAAACTTCACGCGGTTCTTATAAAGTGATTTTTCATAATCGTTTAAGAATGCTCTTGCTTCATCTGATGCAATTTTATTTGCTTTCTTAAATAAGATTTCAATTCTTTGGTAGTTAACTCTTTCTCTTAATCCTTCAACAACAGTATCAGCGATTTGGAATGAGCTTGCGTCTTTTAGAAGAGCTGTTGATACCTTTAAGTACTTATCAAATTTCTTACTCTCATAAATTGACTCAAGGTAAAATTGGATTGAATCAACAAGATCTTTAGCATCAATTGAGTTCGCATTTGCATCACTTGCATAGAATTTTTCGTACTCTTTTTCGGCCTTTGCAAACTCTCCTCTCTTATAGTGAGCAAGAGCTTTGTAAAATGTGATTTTTTCAAATCCTGGGTAGTCTTTTTTTGTACTCGCGATGATGCGATCTACTGAAGTGTAATTTTTTAGCTTTAGATTTCTTAGAATTTGTAGCTCGTTCTTATACAAGTCCAACTTCTTAACTTCCTTGCGAGAAACCCATAAAGGGAAAGTATGAGCAGTTTCCTTTTTGCTCGCTATCATTTTCTCATACATTTTCTGAAATCCGTCCCACAGTGTAAGATTTATATACGATTTCGCGATAATAAACTGGATTTCAGGATCAGCACCGATCTTTGTAAAATAAGTATCTTTGTAAATTTCCCAAGCGCGGATAGCTCGGGCAAACTTACCTTCTTCAAAGTTTGTCTTGATGATTCCGTAAACAATTTCGGCTCCATCAGCTTCAAAAACCTTCTTTTCACTAATTTTCATGGCCGCAATTGGTAGTGCAGTCAAGAATGTTAGGGCCTCTTCATATTGCCCATCAACAATGAACGTTCTTAAACGAGTTTGCCACAGAAGCATTTCAAGATCTTTGTTTAGCTTCTTATCAGTTCCCTTATCAAGGAAAACTCTTGTTTCAATATCTTTTGTATCTGGCTTAATCTTTCTAATAGTGCGAACACCAACATAACGGATACGTGCCTCTAGACTCACCTCTTGATTCTGAGCTCTGTTGATTGCATTCTTATAAAGCTCTAGCACTTCATTCTTTGGACGATCCTGAAGATCAGCAATTAGCGCCATACGTAGTCTTGCCTGAGCAGATTCACTTACGTAAGAGTACTTAGAAATAAAAGTATCATAAATTCTAAATGCTTTCTCATATTGTGATGTTCTAAAGTATGCTTCTGCAGCATTGTAGTAGATCGATGGAAGGTACTCACCTTTAGTCGTTTTAACGAATGCCTCGTAAGCACCGATCACTTTTTCTTCATCATTTTGTCTTAGGTAAGTATACATTTCATAGGCCTTAAGCTTTTGCTTAGAAATGATCTTAACTAAAGTCTTATCTTTGATTAGGTTTTCAACCTTCTCTACTTGATTTAAATTTGCAAGAGATGAAAGGATGTACTCACCCATATACTCTAGTTCTTCGTAATCAAAATTCTCTTTTGCATCACTGAAGAATCTCTTGGCATATTTAAGGGCCTTAACAAAGTCTTTCTTTTCACGGTAGAACTGAACGAGGTATTTGTAGATACCTTTTCTTAGGTCATAAATATCAGTTCTCTCAAGAATATTCGTATACATTGAAACGGCCGTATCAACTGGCTTAATATCACCCTTTTCAAGAGTTTCTCTTAAAAGAGCATTGGCCTTCATGTAGTCATTGTAAGGATTGTAAGACTGTGAAAATTTCTTCTCATAAAGCTTAATCGACTTATACATAAGTCCCCACTTACCTTTTCTATAAAGATTAAGAGTAAGTTGCATATGAGCTTCTTTTTCATTCTTATTGTAATCAAAATTCTTAATTGGAAAGAAGTACTCTGCTGTCTTTCTATTGGTTAGAATTTGTGTTTTTAACTCTGGTGCAAGTGCTTGGTAGTCCCAGATAAAAGAGGCCCCATATCTAAAATCACGATATGGATTCGCTTTCTTAGCAGGAGCCTTTTTAACAACATTTTTTCTAACTATCTTTGGAGCTGGTTTAACAGCTTTAGACTTTTTTACAAACTTTGGTGTCGACTGTTGCGCTGATGCTTCATTCTTCTTTACCAGAGTTGAAATATCTTTGATCGCTGCTTGCTTATTTGTTACTGCACCATCTTTCCAGAAGTCGACAAAGTAAGCACGGTCACGATTCTTATAGAATGAGAAAACTTCTACATTCTTTTTAAGCATTAAAGAGATTGTGAAAACATTATTTCCAGACGTTGGCTCAGTATAAGAGATTCTCTTAATATACTTTGATGAAGAGAAATTCTTCAGCCCATCTTTTACCTTTGAGTAAATATCACCATCTAAAGTCGAGAATGATACCTCTGAGTTAGATTTTGTTACATTAACTAGTTTCTTATCAATAAAGAATTTAACACGTAGAAAGTCATTGTGAGCTTCTGGTGTAACAATTGATGCTGATGCAATATTTAGGAAGGCAGTACTAAAAATAAGTACGATAAAAGATAATAAATTTTTTGAATTAAAATCTATCTTCATTTGGTAGAAACTTCCTGTTTCAAATTTAATAACGTCAATTATTTGGCAATTTCTTCGTCCTAAAGCATGCCGTGAATCTATTTTACAATATTTTGAAATATTTCAAAGGAAAATTTTTCTCATGGGACGTTTTTTCCATGTCAAAGTTTTTACACAACAGGATATTAGGCATTTAAAAAGCCGACTGTGAAAGTCGGCTTAAGTATTGGTGTCATATTGGCTATGTTAAGAAGAAATTTATTGTTGAATATTAACGTCTAAATTTCTCTTCTTCATTTTTTCAATAAGCGTTGTACGATTCATCTGTAACAGCTTTGAAGCTTGGTTCTTATTACCATTCGTTTTAATAAGGGCCTGCTTAATTAAAGACTCTTCTACTTCATTCATAAAATCTTTTAAATTGATACCATTATCTGGAAGACTGACAAGATCATCAGTATCAATTGTCGAGCGATTAGTAAGAGCTAAAATCTTTGGTGGCAGATCCTGAGGTCTAATTTTATTTCCACCTCTTAAGATAACAAGTCTTTCAATTAAATTCTCTAGTTCACGAACGTTACCAGGCCATTCATAAGACATAAGAATTTCAAAAGTCTCATCATCTAATTCAATATCATTTCTTCCATCGGCACTTACAAAGCGCGATAGGAAGTATGAAATTAAAAGTGGTATATCCTCTCTGCGATCTTTTAATGCAGGAATCTTTATCGGAATAACATTAAGTCTATAGTAAAGGTCTTCTCTGAAGTTACCTTGCTGAACAGAGTCTTCAAGATTTCTGTGTGTTGCTGTAATGATACGTACATCAACTGGAGTTGTTGTTGAAGAACCAACGCGCTCAATTTCTCTTTGTTGGAGAACTCTAAGAAGTTTAACTTGTAAAAGTAGTGGCATATCACCAATTTCATCTAAGAAGATTGATCCACCATCAGCAGCTTCAAAACGTCCCATTCGACTTGATACAGCGCCAGTAAAGGCTCCCTTCTCATGTCCAAAGAGTTCACTTTCTAGAAGCTCACCAGGGATGGCACCACAATTTACATTAACAACTTTATTATGATTACGATTTGAAGATAAGTGAATTGCCTTTGCTACAAGCTCCTTCCCCGTTCCAGAAGGGCCTCCAATTAAGATCGTTGAACTCGAAGCTGCAACTTTCTTTATGCGCTCAAAGATTTTTCTCATTGGCTTAGAGCGGCCGATCATCCCACAAAACATATCGTCTTCAGTAGGCATCTCTAGCTTATACTTAGTTCCAAACGAGCGCTTATCACTGGCAGAACTTGTTCCAGCATTGATCTCAAGGCTTTCTCGATATTCAAGCTTATGAACAAGGGCCCTAACCACAAGGTCTTTAAGAGCTTCAAGTTCGAAAGGCTTAGTTAGATAGTGAAAAACACCTTTCTTAGTTGCCGCAATTGCTGTTTCAATAGAGGCAAAGCCTGTCATAGCAATAGAGCTAAAAGTTAGGCCACGCTCTTTTAATAAGTCGATTAGATAGAGTCCATCAGACGAGTTATCTTCAAAGCTAATGTCTGTAATTAAACAAAAGCGATCAACTTGATTCTTAGTAATATGCTCGATTGCAGGTGTTGGAGAAGAGAAACTAATAACTTCTAGATTTATCTTCTTACTTAGATACTTCGTTATCATTGCGGAAAGAGTTTGATCATCTTCCACGACAATAATCACTGGTTTTCTTCCTTGATCGATTTTTACTTCATTTTCTGATTCATCATTTGAGAATGTATCAGTTAGAAAATTAAAATCATTCTTCATGTGTTGTTGCCTCTCATCGTGTGAGGTTAAAAATTGTCCCACTAAAATGGTATCGAATAAATCGTGGACGTGTCAATTTTTTAACACCATGATAAAACTTCCGAAACTAGCATAAATAGCTAATATCACAGGTTTATATATAAATATTAGTGTCTAAAAGTTTCTTACAATATCTAAGAAATAATGAACAACTTTGTCTGGCCCACCGGCCATTATCCAAATAAAGAGGAAGAAGCTTGAGATAGCTGAGCAAAAAGCAAAGAAAATTGGAGGAAGAGTGTAGCCTCTTAACCAATAGTAGTACGCAAAGCGGCCACCAATGATCATAATTGGAATCGACCAGAATGGTGTGTAGCGTAATGTAAACATGAGGAATTCATTCATAGGATAAGTATAATCGCATTTGAAAAAAAAGAAAGGCATTCCCATTAGTCGGCCCTTGAGTCGAACCGTCG
>NZ_JBEBMT010000001.1:0-86924 GCF_043196705.1 Halobacteriovorax sp. HFRX-2_2 | reverse complement strand
AATAGTGGGCTAGCACCGCAAACAATAGCCCGCCTTAGGGCGGCCAATTTCGCGGATGCTTCATTCATAGGATAAGTATAGTCGCATTTGAAAAAAAAGAAAGGCTCCTATTACTTTCAATGACTTTCCCATTGGCCTTGAAACAACAAAGCCGGGCTTGAACCCGGCTTGTTGAATATATTCTTTAATTTCATTGCGAAGTGGCCTAGCGCCGCAAACAATAGCCCGCCTTAGGGCGGCCAATTTCGCGGATGCTTATAAGCAAAGAGCTTTTAACTTCTCTACGTAAGAAAGCTCTTCCCAAGGAAAGAAACCATCTTTAGTTCTACCAAAGTGCCCGTAAGCAGCAGTTGGAGAATAGATTGGTCTAAGTAGATCAAGTCTTTCGATGATAGCCGCTGGCTTCATATCAAAGATTTGGTTAACAGCATTGTTAATCTTAGCAACGTCTACTTTCTCTGTACCAAAAGTATCAACAAGAAGTGACATTGGCTCAGCAACACCAATTGCATATGCAACTTGTACTAGAGCTTTATCAGCAAGACCTGCAGCAACGATGTGCTTAGCAATTTGTCTTGTTGCATAAGCTGCTGAACGGTCTACCTTAGTTGGATCTTTACCAGAGAATGCTCCACCACCGTGAGCACCGTGACCACCGTAAGTATCAACGATAATCTTTCTACCAGTTAGACCACAGTCACCCATTGGCCCACCGATAACAAATTTACCAGTTGGGTTAATGAAGTATTTCGTGTTGTTATCAACAAGTGATGCTGGAACAACTTTATTAACAACTTCTTCTCTCACTGCTTCTTGAACTTGTGAAAGAGTCATATTGTCAGAGTGTTGAGTAGAAACAACAATTGCATCGATACGAGATAGCTTACCATCTTCGTACTGTGCAGAAACTTGTGTTTTACCGTCAGCTCTAAGCTCACCTAGAGTTCCATTCTTTCTAACTTCTGAAAGTCTTTCAGCAAGTCTGTGTGAAAGATCAATTGTCATTGGCATGTAGTTATCAGTTTCGTTACAAGCGTAACCAAACATTAGACCCTGGTCACCAGCACCTAATTCTGTATATGTACCTTCACCAACGTTTACACCTTGAGCAATATCTGGTGATTGCTTATCAAGAGCAACCATCACACCACAAGTATTAGCATCAAAACCTTTATCAGAGTGATCGTATCCAATCTCTCTAATTTTATTTCTTACTGTTTCTTGGAAATCGATATTAGCTGTAGAAGTAATCTCACCTGCAAGAACAACTAGACCTGTTGTGATCATAGTTTCACAAGCAACACGAGATTTTGGATCTTGTTCTAACATCGCATCAAGTACCGCATCACTGATTTGATCCGCAATTTTATCAGGGTGCCCTTCTGTTACTGATTCAGAAGTGAATGTAAAATCTTTTAGCACTGCCTCATCTCCTAGCTATAAATAATTAATACACTAATAATTGTATGAATATACTGCTATTAGCGCGTTTTAACAACTAGTTTCAACTACTATTTTCAATAGCTTATACTCAATAAAAATTAGTAATCATCCTTCTTTACGAAGTATTTGAAATAATGAGGATTACGGTATTGATAGAACTTACCGCTTTTGGCCGAATGTACATAAACTTTATTTTTATAGCGATATACATCGTAATTATGTTCACCACTATCTTTAAAAGAATATAAGTAGTTCAAGTTCTTTCGAGTAAGCAATGTTTTTAATCGCGTGGTATTGTGAATTAAAGGCCCTGGACGCTCTTCCATACTAGAGTACTCATCCCACAAAGAAGACATATCCATTCTTCCAAGCATTGAAGCTCTTGAGAAGTAACGTGTTGCCTTGAAGTCTTTATCTGGATTATGTAATTCATCCAAAATCATTTTTAAGTTCTTACGCATTAACTTTCGTGCAGACTTTGATTGGTCAGGACAAAAGATTCCCTTCGAAGCAGGAATAAAAAAGTATGTAAATGAAAACTGGCCTCTTTTAAAGAGTACATTAAGCCACGGATACTTTTCAGTATTCTTTACACCTGCTTTAACAAGAGATTGATAGAATGGTTCATCACTTTCAATCGTATTATAGCCAGGATTTGTCACTCGATTAATTACAACCTTGGCCACATCTCTTCTTTCACTTCCATAGTTATCATCGAGGCGTCCAACTTCATGAATCAAAATCGTTTCAAGTGCATATAGCTTGCGATAAATCTCTTTTTGTCTTTTCCAAAATTTATAAACCAAGGCCTCTTTGTCATAGATATACTGGCTTAAGGCATAGCGGGCCTGATTCTTATCTTCGAAGATTTTCTTTAAGATATCATCTTTTGTTTTACTCTTATTGAGTAGGTCAACGTAATAGTCTTCACGTTCAATGATCTTTTTTTGCCAGTACTTTGTTCTAGCATAAGTCTTCTTATGACCTTTTCTTAAGACCCCATCGAGACGAGAAATTAAATCAGAAATATCATAACGAAGATCTTCAGTTAAGAATGGTTGGTCAAAGCCAACAATACGTAGGTAGACTGAGTCAATCAGAGAGCGAAGACTTAAATCAGATCGACCTTTTTTTGGATCAACACTTCCGTCTTCAACAATTTTTCTCAGTAAGTATGCAGAGTTTGACTTCTGTTTTCCTTCTGCTGTTTCTAGGTCCTTAACCTTGTCGTACTCACTTCTTAAATGTAGGTGATCAACAGGGAAGTTAAAAGACTGTAAGAAAAAGAGGCTATTTAGATATCTTTCAAGATCTTTGAGAAATTGTTTGACCTCTTTCTTTGATTTTAGGGCCACATGAGACTTAGCCTTTAGATCCTTGATATAGCGATACTTATAATTGTGGCGCATGGCCTTTTCAAATTGACTTTGGATCTCACGATTGCGGGCAAGAACATTTCTAAAAGAGCGCATTTTAGAAAGGCGTTCATTAACACCTTTAATCCACTCTCTCTTCTTCTTCATTAAAGGAACGTATTCTTTGATTGTTCCTTCATCGAGATCTCCACTTAATTGAAAAGGAATAAAGATTCCATTCCCTAAGAAATTCTTATAAAGCTTTTGAGACTCGTTATAAATTTTCATCGAGCATGTTGTTTTATACTGCTTGCGATGAAGCTTCATATACTCATTGATCACTTGTGTATCAGATAAGTTCTTTGCGTGAGCAAACTGCCCAGAGAAACTTGTAAAAGCGATGAGAAATGGAAGAGTTGTCTTAAAGTGTTTTAACAAACTCGCTACTCCATAAACCTAGACAAGAACTATTACTCATAACAAGTTGAACACTCTGCTCACTGCTATTTTCCTTTATTAACGTAATCAAAGGTTCTAACTCTGTTACAATATTAGTTCTTATTCCACTTTTTTCTAAGTCAGACTTTAGCTTATCAACATCAAGATCACCTTGGCCCTTTGCCGTTGTAGGACGTGATGGTTTGATAATTGTTGCACTGGCCGCGCCCTTTAAAGAGTCCGCAAATCTTTCTTGGAAAAGATCACTACGTGCAGTTGCTGAGCCTGGTTCAAGATAAGCATGTATCTTCTTTCCTGGATATTTTAAGGAGATTGCATGCAACGTTTCTTGGACGGCAGTTGGGTGGTGAGCAAAGTCGTCAATAATAGGCGAAGAATTGAACTCACCTTTTACTTCCTGCCTTCTTTGCACCATTCTAAGATCTAAGATGCCGGCCTGAATTTCTTCTGGAGTCTTTCCAGCTTTTAAAGCGACAATAATAACTGACGCTAGATTAAGAATATTATGATGGCCCATTAGGTTTGTTTTAAACTCATGCTCACCAACTGAACATTTCATTGAAAACGAAGTCAGGCCATTTTCGACATTAATGATTTTTACATTTTCACGATCATACTCTGACCAAGACTTATCCGTGACCTTTAGATCATTGATACTTTGCCACTCTGAGCAAGCTATCACTTCGTCGACACTTGGAAGAATTGCTTTAAACTCATTTTTAATATCTTCAATTGACTCAAAAATATCAGCATGGTCAAACTCAAGTGATGTGATAATTAATTTATTGATATAGTAAGAGCGAAACTTTGAGAATTTTTCAAAGTATGCAGAATCGTATTCGTCAGATTCAATAAAGAAGTAATCACCTTTTCCCACTCTAGCAGGTGGACGCTCATCCATTACCCCACCAATGAGATAACCAGGTTCCATTCCTAGTTTTTCAAAAAGTTGAACACCAAAGTATGTTGTTGTTGTCTTTCCATGAGTTCCAGAAATACCAACAACGGTTTTATCTTTTAAAACTAAGGCTCCTATTGCCGCCGGAAATGAACAAAATGGAAGGCCACTTTCTTCAATAAATTTTGCATCATCAGAATTTCTTGCGACGACATTTCCTACAACGATTAAATCGTAGTCTTTAATAATCTCTTCAATATTGTGTTCTTCAAATTTATAAACATCAATACCCGAGTTATCTAGATAGGTACTCATTGGTGGATAGAACATGCGATCCGCACCAGCGACCTCAAACCCAGCTTCCTTAAGAAGGCATGCAGCCGCTCCCATTCCCGTCCCGCAAATACGGTAAAAGAACACCTTTTTAAATTTATTTGATTCTTTCAATGCAGATAGTGCATTTATATCTTTGTAATTTTCTAAATTCATAACTTACCCTTTATCCGTCAATTTTAACCGTTTTTCGGACAAAGGGTAAGGGTAAATATTATGATCAACTAATTACTGTTGAGATAAGAACATCTTAATTACATCCTTACAAGTCTTGGTAGAATTTGTTGGCGTGATACCGGTTGGATCAATTTGTTTCCACCACTCAAGCGTTGCTCTAACTTTGTAATCACTATCGGCCTGCACCGCTGATCTTTCAAGTTCTGTTTCTTTAAGAAGACGTCCTATTTTTTCTTCTACTGAATCCTGAATTGCTTCAATATCTCCTGCTGGTTCAATTGAAATAATCTCATCAGGGAAGACGATCAGTGGGATCATTTCTTCTAGTTCATTATAATTTGAAACAAGATTTAATAAGCTTCTATTTTGAGACATCTTTAATGCCGCTATTTTTTGGCCGTGGTATTCACTAGCAAAATTATCCGCAACAGAAAGAACTGATCCCGATAAATAAGGAGAACCTAATGGCTCAACACTATGCCCTTTGAAAACACCAGCAAGAGACTGAAACTCAACTGGCATATGTACACCTGCTTTCTTGCTAATTTTCTTATCAAAGTAGGTTTTTAACGAACGCAGTCTTCTCGTGTAACTCCCCTGGTTCTTTGTTAGAAGCTTGGCCATTAAGAAGTGGCCACCATCATTGGACTCACGAACAAGGTCATCTCCTAAGCCTCTAAAGCTCACAAAGAAGTCATCACTAGGATTTTCAATTTCCTTTACCCATCTTTGCCATGCTGCAATCTCAGTTGGCTCCATTTGTTCCCATGGCATATACGCTTCAATTAACTCGGCCACTTTTTTGCGATTATTAGAAGCAATATAATCATCTAGTTTGAGATCTTGCGCCTCAAGCGCCTTATGAAGAGCTTTCCATTGTTTAGCTAAACCATTACGAATCGTTTTTTCAGCACGTACCTTCTTCTTAAGATTATTTGCAATCTTTGCTGCATGTGCCTTTCTAATTTCTGCATATTGTTCAATTTTACTAAGTGCTGCATCTGCATTTCCGGCAAATTTACTTCTCATTAGATTAGATAATTTATCCATTGCATCCACTTCTGCTCGTGCTAAGAACTCACGAGAACGCATTGATCCATGTTTTGCATTTAAAGCGGCTTCGGCCCAAAAAACGGGATGCTTTAAAAAGTCATCTCCACGTGTAATTTGATTCACGTGAATGGCCTCTTCTAAGAGGACAAGTGGATTATTATACCCTTCTTCCGTAAGGCGCACCTTTACAAGAAGTCCCTTCTCAGGATCAATATCTGGAACAATTTCAGCAAGCTTTCCATCTTCAAGAGTCGCATTCTTTTCAACGACGACTTCAAAGCTATAATTTGTTTGTGTAATTTGATTTGCCCTTTTAATCATTTCATTGAACATCTCAACTGGATCTTTATTAAATTGTGCTTTGAATTTTGTGTGTGAGTCAAAATCAACTAATAAGTCTTTTGTCGCCTGATCCGGTTTAAAGAATGAAAGATGGCAGAATTTTTCATCAACACAAACATCTGAGTTATTAACAGTTGGTAAGAAATTAAATTTTAAATTACCATTATAAGTAACTTGGGCATCAAGACCGGCTTGTTTAAATGCTGATTGTGAATAAAGATTTACAAGGAAGTCACTGTCAAGACCTACGTATTTTGGAATTGTAACAAATTCCTCAGAAGGAGGTCCTCTTATGAAATTGATTTCACAAAATTTAGAAACCTTTGCAATTTCATTTTCAAAATCTTTAGCAGCTTCTTTATACTGATCCACTAATTCTTGTGTGTCAGCATGAATATTAATAATAATCTTACCAGTTTTTGGGTGCCACTTTCCGTCGACAAACTCTTTATCAACAGAAATCTTAGGCATATGCCCAAATTCTTCTAATTTCCTTAGAACATAACTCGAGACCTCAGAAGATTCTGTAATTCTCTTTGTAAAATAGTTGTCGCTAAAATTATCAACAGAATCTACTGCCGCTTGAATCTCCGCCTCAGAGACATTCTTACTATCCTTTAGCATAGAGAAAATATAGTATTTTAGAGTGTTGGCCTTATTTCCAAGTACTTTATCGATTGTACTTCTTAGAATTCCAATATGGTTATCAGCAGTATTTACACCTTGTGGAATCCCAACCTTATCTCTATCAAGCATTGCATAGAGAAGTTTATTAAGAGAGTTTCTTCTTTTAGCTCCAGTTGCAGAAGCAAGAGTCTCACCTTCCGACTTAAGAACATCTGATATTAGTAGATAGGCTTGAAGATCGTCATCTTGTCCATTTAAAATTTTTCTTAAGTGACTTACTTCAACTTCGACAAAATCAGAATGACTTGAACTTTCTTCTAACCACTCATTTGTTTCAATAAATGGAGAATATACATGATCAACAGTACCACCAACTTTGGCACCATCAATATCCATAATTGTTCCACGAAGCTTCTTACTCTCACCATCTAAACGCGTATGTGAAGGGATAACAAGATCACCTACACTATACCCTTTCTCTGGGAATGCTCCAGCTGTTCCAATATATGTAATATTCTTATGACCTGTATTTTTCAGTGCCTTTGCAAGTGGCGAAATTTCATCTCCCCAACTATTTGCAACAACACGCCATACAACGTCTTCTCCTTCAGAGTTTTTAAAGACAATGTCTGACATCGAAATAACATAATTATCATAGTCATATTTCTTAAACTCAAAGGGCTCAATTCCTTTGCCCTTGATTGTCTTTTCTAGCTTCGTAAAGGCCGTTTCAATATCTTTTTTATTTTTGAAAATATCGTATTTCTTGATATCTCCATCGGCCATGAGATCTTTAAAAGAATCTTTTAACTTATCTGAGATGTGAGATAGAACCAAGTCTGGCTCGTCATCGTATAGATTTTTAAGAGCACGAACTTTCCACAGCGTTTCAAAAGTTCTCTCAATAGCACCTTTTTGTCCGATAATGACTCTTTCAGACTTTGGTAGGTGTCTAAAAATCCCAGAGAGCTCATCTTCCATCATCTTATGAGTGTCATCAAGATCACCAAAGATACGAACCTTATTTGTTACTGTATGTCCTCTCTTAGATAGACCAAATTGTAGCATTAGGTGATTTAGTCGATCTTTTCCACCGATTGCTGTAATCGCATAACGATAAGTCGACTCACCAGGGTATTGAACGGCATAGATTTTATTGTAATTATTTGCAAATGGACGAATTTCTTTAAGTATCTGACCACCATTGGCCTGTAAATTCTTTAAGAACTCTCTAGAGTTTTCAAGGTGAAATTCAACATCACGATTACTTTCAACTGCTTCCCAGAAAACAGCACGTGTCGTACGGTTTGAAATATAGTGATCAGCATCTAAAGTCAGCTCACCATTTTTAATTCCTTGATCAGGAAGAGTAAATTCAGACCTTGGTTCTACTTTAGTAATAGCAGAGTCATCTTTTGGTTTTATTTTAGAATCAAGAAGAGTAAAACCTTCATTTAATTTATTTTTAAAGAAGTTATAACCCCACTCATAACTAACCTTTGTCCCAGAAGGCTTCTTACCTAGACGATCTTTTAAGATATCATAAATAATTGCATCGTATTTCTTTGCATCAAAGATTCGAGAGTCAGTTGAGTACTTATCAATAATATAATCAAGCTCAACTTTCTTAAGTTCTCCTAGTGCTTCATCATCAATCTTCTTACCGAAGTTATTGATATATTCACCGATATAGTAATCGAGTTTATCAACAGCTAGTAACGTCTCTAAACGTTCCATATCAGCAACGGAAGCAGGTGCTCGAGTGCTGAAGTATGAATACTCAGAACGATCTACTTGCGAATACTGTGTAAGTACAGTAAGTGTTAGAAGTAAGACGGAAAGTAAACCAAATGCTTTCTTATGCATGAATTCCTCTTTTATTGCCTCTTTTACTGTAAGAAGCTCTTAATAGCGTATAAACAATTATTAATCTTAGGCATTTCATCGATCACTTTAACTTTCCCCTTACTAGAAGAAGAAAACTTATTCTTTAAATTACTAAAGAAGTTACTAATCTTCTTTGCAATTCCGACATTCTCATTAGTTGCCCCAGTTAAGTTTGTTTTTAATTTTGGAACAAGATATGCCTTTTCATAATCATTAAATTCACTTGAACGAGAAAGGATTTCATCAGCGATTCCCGGACCTTGTGCATCTCCATAAATCCTAACCATTTCTTTCTTAAGGCCATCATGAAGTGCATCTTTGATTGCTGAACGATTAACCTTTTCCATATAGTCTTCATCATAGAAGCCGACCATTTCATCAGGAAACGTAATTAATGGTGCTAAGTATTCCATCTCAGATTTAAACCCAGACATTTGATTAAACATCAGAAGTTCTGGATCAATTAAGAATGCCCCCATGGCCCCTTTAGCGTCGGCAACTGTTTTGTCATCCGCTATTGAAAATCCAAAGGTATAACCTGTATCAAAGTTTGAAGTGAACGAAAGGAATGGACTTCCCTGCGCTTCAATAGAGTGCTGCCTAAGCATTGTTGTTAGGCGTGCAGTTTCAACAAATTTAGAATCTGTATTACTTGGATTAGAAGCAATTTTCTTTCCATACATTGTTTGAAGAGAGCGAAGTCTACGATTATAAGTTCCTTGATTTCGAGTTAAGATAGTAGACATCGAACCAAGGTTTGCTTTCTTTACAGCATCTTCATACTCAAGCTCTTGGCCATCAACAATCTGAGGAAATAAGCGGTCACCGTATGTCCCACGGTAAACCAGAACCTTATCTTTTGCAGGGATTGGGTTTCTCATGCGCTTAAGAATATGATTCCAATATGAATCTTCAATTGGAGTCATCTGTTCCCAAGGAAGATATTTCTCTAAAAGATCTGCAACACCTTTGCGATCATTATTTTGAATTAATGCCTTTAACTGATGATTCTCAGCAGCTTTATCAAGTGCGGCCATTGCACTCTTACGAGCTGTTTCTTTGGCCTTCATTTCTTTTTTTACAACCTTAAAATCGCTTTCTAGTTCAGAGATACCTTCTTCAATAATTTTGCGATCTTCATCATAAATTGCAGAATCACCTAATGCCTTCATCTTTAAATTTTCTAAGGCAATCTTTGCACGAAGATCACCTGCTTTAGCATTGTGAGCAATTTCAAAGAATGAATAGATATTTACAATATTCTTCCTTTCATTAATTTCAGAAAGAAAGTTGAAGAGTAGACTTTTAGATGACTTAGTCATGGCCTCATCATTTGTCGAACGAATAACTTTTAAGACATGAACACCATTACCTTCAATTGTTGTATCAATTGCAAAGGCCTGTCCCTCTGGAAGCTCCATTGACTCTAGCGAGATCATAACTGCCCTCGTTTCACTCGAGTCATAAGCTCGTTTTTGCAGATTAACATTATAATGTGCAACTAACTCTTCGAGATTTCGGTCAAATAGATCAGGTGCTTCTGTAATCGTATTCAAATAAAGCGCCGGTTGATTATCAACCTGGTCTTCGATACTAGAAATTGATCTTTTCGTTTGCTGGCAAGAAACCAGTAAGAACGAAAGTACTAAAAATAATAATTGAAATCGCTTAAGGACGAGTCCCATTTTTCATCTCCGATAAAATACTTGATATTTATCGGCAATTATTAACAATTTCTTAATTTAAGGTGTAAGACAAAGAGTAAAATCAATCACTTACAAAAGAAAGTATTTGCAATTTCCTTTCGTATTTCGCTCAATTTCTTTCGATCATACCAATATTTAATGACTTCATTTGCTAGAATCACGACACCTTTTTGTGAATGGGGCTCGATCCAAATTGATGTCCCAGTAAAACCAAGATGACCAAAAGTATCTTTATTAGAACACTTACCAGCAAGAGAAGTTTCAGGGTTTGTCACGCTATCCCAACCATTAATAAATCGCTGATCGCTTTCACGCTTCGTTTTACTAATTAACTGGTATTCACAATTTGCTTTTAAGAGTGTTTTACAAACACCATCAATTGTTCCAAAAAGTCCTGCATGAGAAACTTTCTCAGCGATAACAAAAGCGTTATCATCGTGCACTTCTCCATCGATGATCTCTCTATTTCTACGGCCAGTAGGAACACAAACCTCATCTTCAATATCTAGCCAGTGCTTAATCTCTTCATCCCACATTGGTGAGACAAGATCATAGAGCCCATGCTTCTTTTCAATTTCAAGCTGAAGCCTTAGAGCACTGAAGTCAGAATAAAGAGTCTCACTTTCTTTAACAGGATAAGAAAGAATTTGTTCTCGCCAATTATCAAAAGAAATCCTTCCCCAAGAGTTTAATCCACCTCGATGATTTAAAAGAAGCTTCATCTCTTCAGAAAATATTTCAGGTTTATTTAAATAGGCAAAACCAAGTGTTAACGGCTTTGTCAGAGAAGCAAGATCAAAGTAAACTCTTTGACCTTTTAAAAAAGGATTTTCAAAAAATGAAAATGATTCATAAGATTCATTTTTAAAATCAATATAGGCAAAAGCAAGGCAGTTAAAATTATAACTGCCAAACTCTGCTTTTATTTTTTTTGTTAATTCTTCTATCGACATTACTTGTTACGAATTACGGCCTGAGCAGCTGCCAGACGAGCGATAGGCACTCGATAAGGCGAACAAGATACATAGTCTAATCCAATTCGATGACAGAAGTCGATTGACTGAGGCTCACCTCCGTGCTCACCACAAATTCCAACGTGAATTTCTTTGTTAGCACTTCGTCCTTGCTCAGTTGCAAACTTAACAAGATAACCAACACCTTCTTGATCAAGTGAAACAAATGGATCATTTGGAAGAACTGATTTTGAAATATACTCAGTTAAGAAACGTCCAGCATCATCACGAGAAAGACCAAAAGTTGTCTGAGTTAAGTCATTTGTTCCAAACGAGAAGAAGTCTGCATGATCAGCAATCTCTGCAGCAGTAATCGCTGCACGTGGAAGCTCAATCATTGTTCCTAACTTGTACTTAAATTCCTTATCACCTTTTGTCTTATCAATTGTTGCCACTAAGATTTCTCTAAGAATTGATAATTCTTTAGCTGTTGCTACAAGAGGAACCATAATCTCAGGTCTCACATCAATGCCTTCAGCAAGAGATTCTAGAGCAGCTTGAGTAATAGCAGTAACCTGCATTGTATAGATCTCAGGATAAGTGATACCTAAACGACAACCACGGTGACCAAGCATTGGATTGAACTCGTGAAGTCTTTCACATCCATCTTCAATAGTTTTTACTTCTACATCAATATACTCAGCAAGTTCTTTTTTCTCTTCATCAGAATGAGGTAAGAACTCGTGTAAAGGCGGATCAAGAAGTCTGATATTAACAGGCATACCATCAAGGGCCTTAAAGATTCCCTTAAAGTCTTCTTTCTGATACGGAAGAAGTTTTGCAAGTGCCTTTTCTCTTTGAATCGTTGAATCAGCAAAGATCATCTCACGAACTGCAAGGATTCTTTCCGGCTCAAAGAACATATGTTCTGTACGACAAAGACCAATACCTTCTGCACCAAACTTTACGGCCGTTTCACTATCTTCAGGGTTATCAGCATTAGTACGAACTTTTAGCGTTCTAATCTCATCTGCCCAAGACATGAACTCAGCAAAGTCAGCATTGATTTCAGCATCAAGAGTTGGTACTTCACCTTCAATAACTTCACCTGTTCCACCATCAAGTGTAATGAAGTCACCTTCAACATATTTTTTATCGCCAACAATCATTGTACGATTTTTACTATCAACTAAAATTTCAGAACATCCTGCAACACATGGTTTCCCCATTCCACGAGCAACAACGGCCGCGTGAGAAGTCATCCCACCACGTGCAGTTAGAATCGCTTGAGCAGCTGCCATTCCCGCAATATCTTCAGGAGAAGTTTCCTGGCGAACAAGAATAACTTTCACCCCATTTTCATGCATACTAGTTGCATCGTCTGAGTGGAAAACAATTTTCCCAGCACCTGCACCAGGAGAAGCTGGAAGACCTTTAGCGATAATATTCTTCGTTGCATCTGGATCAAGTCTTGGGTGAAGAAGTTGATTTAGTGCTTCAGGATCGATTTGCATAATTGCTTCTTCCTTCGTCACAATCCCTTCTTTCTCAAGATCAACAGCAATCTTTAAAGCGGCCGCTGCTGTTCTCTTTCCATTACGAGTTTGTAGTAGATAAAGCTTATCTGCTTCAATCGTAAATTCGATATCTTGCATATCTTTGTAATGTTTCTCTAGTTGCTGATAAAGATCTGTAAGTTCAGCAAATGCCTTAGGCATATATTCTTCAAGAGTTTTTTCATTTCTATTTGAATCATTCTTTGAACATTCATTAATTGGTGCCGGTGTTCTAATCCCTGCAACAACGTCTTCACCTTGAGCATTAACAAGATACTCACCAAAGAATTTCTTATCTCCAGTTGATGGATCACGAGTGAAACAAACACCTGTTGCACAGTCATCACCCATATTACCAAAAACCATGGCCTGCACATTTACTGCAGTTCCCCAGTCTCCTGGAATATTATTCAGCTGACGATATTTAATTGCTCGTGGGTTATTCCAAGAACCAAAGACGGCCTCAATTGCTAGCCATAATTGCTCCATTGGATCAGTAGGAAATTGCTTTCCAGTTTCTTGAGCAATAATTTGCTTATAAACCTTAACTAAGTTTTTAAAGTCTTTTGCATCTAATTTTGTATCAGAATCAACGCCCTTTGCTTCTTTTAAGTCTTCTAGAGTTGACTCAAGAAGAGAGTGGCTCATTCCCATAACAACATTGGCATACATCTGAATGAATCTTCTATATGAATCCCAAGCAAATCTTTCATTATCAGATTTCTTTGCAAGGGCCTCTACTGTTTCATCATTTAAACCTAAGTTAAGAACAGTATCCATCATCCCAGGCATTGAGACTCTTGCTCCAGAACGAACAGAGAAAAGAAGTGGATTCTCTCCACCACCAAATGTTTTCTCAGTTGATGACTCGACAAGCTTTAAGGCCTCAACAACTTGTGACTTAATTTCTTCATTTATAGTGTTTGCTTTTTGATAATCGATACAGGCTTCAGTTGTTACTGTAAAACCTGGAGGGACTGGTAATCCAAGAGCAGACATTTCAGCTAGGTTGGCACCTTTACCACCTAGAAGATTTTTCATGCTTCTATTACCTTCAGTTTTTTCTTTTGAAAACGAGTAAACCCATTTACTCATAACTGCGCTCCTTGCTTAGTATAGAAAAAAGGCCACGAATCTGTGGCCTTTCAAAAAAATATTTTAAATGTAGATTCTATCTCTTAAATAGTTTTTAACTTGATCGAGGGCGATACGCTCTTGATTCATGGAATCTCTGTCACGAATTGTAACAGCGTTATCATCTAATGAATCGAAGTCAAAAGTGATACAGAACGGAGTTCCGATCTCGTCTTGACGACGGTAGCGCTTACCAATTGATCCTGCTACATCGTATTCAGCAGCAAATTCTTGTTGAAGTTCATTAAATAGTTTTGTTGCTGGCTCATTTAACTTCTTTGTTAATGGAAGAACAGCAACTTTAACAGGAGCAAGAGATGGGTGGAACTTCATTACCACTCTTTCATTCTCTTTATCACCTTCGTTTTCAATTCTAAAAGCATCACACATAATTGCTAGAAGTGAACGATCACAACCAACAGATGTTTCTAGAACGTATGGAAGGAATTTTTTATTCCCATCCTGTAGATCAGTATACTTTAAGTTCTTCCCTGAGAACTCTTCGTGTTGACGTAGATCGAAGTCTGTTCTTGAGTGGATCCCTTCCATCTCATCCCAACCATGTGGGAATTTATACTCAATATCTTCCGCAGCATCAGCGTAGTGAGCAAGCTCATCTCCTAAGTGTGGATGCCATCTTAAATTTTCAGGACGTAGTCCATTTGATAAGTGCCAATTCCAACGAATCTCTTTCCACTGCTCCATGGCCTCCATTTGAGTACCTGGCTTAATGAAATATTGCATCTCCATTTGTTCAAATTCACGAGTTCTAAAAATAAAGTTACCTGGAGTAATTTCATTTCTAAACGCTTTACCAATTTGAGCAATACCAAATGGTAGCTTCTTTCTCATTGTTGATTGTACATTTAGGAAGTTTACGAAGATCCCCTGAGCTGTTTCAGGTCTTAGGTAAACTTTAGCTGATGAGTCTTCTACTGGACCCATTTGCGTATTAAACATTAGGTTAAAGTCACGTGGTTCAGTGAACTCACCTACTGCTCCACAGTTTTGACATGGAGCTGATGTATCAATTTTATCTTCGCGGAAACGTGACTTACATTGCTTACAATCAACCATAGGATCATTGAAGCCATCAACGTGACCTGAAGCTTTCCAAACTTGTGGGTGCATGAAGATCGAAGCATCAACACCAACGATATCTGAACGTAAAGTCATGGCCTTCCACCACTTATTCTTTAAGTTTCTTTTTAACTCAATTCCGTATGGGCCGTAATCCCAACAAGAAGATAGACCGCCATAAATTTCCGAACTTTGGAAAATAAATCCACGGCGTTTAGCTAGACTAACAATTTGCTGCATGTCCTTAATATTACTTTCTGACACAATGCCCCCTACTATGGTAAATAATTGCACAAAGTATACCTTTTGAAATGCCGAACGGCTAATTATTTTCCCATTAAGGTACGCGCCACCTTTTTGTAATATTACTAACTTATGCGTCAATTTTTATTGAAATTAATAGAAATTCGACTAGTTTATAAGTACTGCCTAATAACGAAACTCAACTTGGATAAGTAGTCTTTATAATTGCGAAGGATTTGCATGAATTTACTTATTTTCTATATATAAATTACTGAAATCACGATTTGGTATCGCGTACCTTTTGCTCTCGTGCTAAAAGCAGGTCATGAAAAAATCAGAAATTCTCGCCCCTGTGGGCAATATGCAAATGTGCCTAGCGGCAATTCACGGTGGTGCGGATGCCATCTATGTTGGAATGCCAGGATTCAATGCTCGTGGGAGAACTCACGACCACTCCGTTAATGAATTAAAAGAGATTATCGACATGTGCCATCTCTATGGAGTTAAGGTGCACGTCGCATTTAATATTCTCATCTTTGAAGAAGAAATTTCTGATGCTATTGAAAGATTAAACGAGGTTGTGGCCCTAGGCCCTGATGCCCTAATCATTCAAGATATCGGACTAGCAAATATCGTCCGACAATTATATCCAGAGCAAGTTATTCACGGCTCGACTCAAATGACAGTGACCAATCACGATCATATTACATTTCTTGAAGACCTTGATATCAAGCGATTTGTACTAGGACGTGAAAACTCAATTCCAGAAATTAAAGAGATCAGATCAAATACGCAGCGTGAGCTTGAAGTCTTCACTCACGGAGCTTTATGTGTCGCCTACTCTGGCCAATGCTTTACTTCAGAGAGTATTGGAGGGCGTTCTGCGAATCGTGGTCAATGCGCCCAAAGTTGTCGCTTCTCTTACGAGATGTTTGTGGATGGAGAAAAACAAGACCTCACAAAACACGGACGAAAGATGAGCTACCTAGTTTCGCCACAAGACCTTTGCGGAATCGAAGAAGTCAATGAGCTTCAAGACATGGGAATTGATTCTTTTAAAATTGAAGGACGTCTTAAAGGGCCGGCCTATGTTTCGACTGCGGCAAGTGCATTTAAAGCAAAACTTGAAGGAAAGAAAGTTGGCCAAAAAGAGCTCGACAATATGGCCCTTACATATTCACGAGGACTCTTTTCAGGATGGCTTCACGGGGTTGACCACCAACAACTTGTTAAAGGTCACTACGGCGCTCACCGAGGAATAGAACTTGGAAAAGTAAAAAAAGTTTCTCCTCCATTTTTAGAAATCGACACTGATCGTGAATTAGAGAATGGAATGGGTGTTGCAATATGCGACGACAATAAGGGCCTTGAGGTTGGATCTTCAATCTTTGGTGTAAAAAGAAAAGGAAAGCGCGTAAGCCTTTCACTTGCTCACGATTTTAAGTGGAAGCAAGTTCGCCCAGGTATGGATATCTATTTGAACTCGGATCCAAAAGTTGCAAAAGAGAGCGAGTCCTTAATTAGTGATATCAACAAACAAAAGCGTATTCCAATCCAAGTAACACTTATTGCAAATGTTGGAGAGAAGCTCACATATAAAATTAACGATGGTTTTAACCAAGTTATAATTGAAAGCGAAGACTTAGTTGAAGAAGCAAGAAAGCCAGCAGATTTAGAAAAAGTTGAAAAAGATGCATGTGCCCTATCTCGTACAATCTATGCTGTTTCAAATTTTGAATTGATAACAAATGAGAAGTCTCCCTTCATTCACTCGAAATCATTAAAGAAGTTGAGACAAGAAGCCGTCGAAGAATTAAATAACAAGCGAGTCTTTGTTAAGGCCCCTCAGACCCAATCTTTTAATCTTTCAAAGAAAGAAGTTTCTGAAAACGATATTACTCTAAACTTCCTACTTAGAGATATAGATCAAGTAAAAGAAGCATTTGAAGTTTTAAAAAGCTGTGAATACGAAAGACTATTAATTACATTAGACTTTGAATTTGGTAAGGACTACAAGCCTTCACTAGAGCTTTTAAAACAACTTCCAAAGTGCCAAGTTGGTATTGCTACGAATAGAATTTTGAAACCAAAAGAATATCATCACTTAAATGTTCTAACTCGATTAGAACCTGATTTTATTCTTTGTCGTAACCTTGGTTCTTACCAATACTTAAGGTCTAAATGTGACATTCCACTTAAAGGTGACTTTTCTTTAAACGTCGCAAATTCACAAACGGCCAATTACTTACTAGATAAAGGTTTTGAAACCTTAACATCATCATATGATTTAAATGCAAAGCAATTGGAAAACCTTCTTGCAAGTACTGATGCTGGGAGAATTGAAGTAAATATCCACCAATATATGCCAAGCTTTCATATGGAGCATTGTGTGTATGCTGCCTTCTTATCGGAGGGATCATCATTTAAAGACTGTGGGAAGCCATGTGAAAAGCATCATGTGGAACTTAAAGACCAATTTGGAAATATGCACTTTATTAAGGCCGATCAAGAATGTCGAAATACAATGTTTAATGCTATTGCACAGAGTTCGACAGACTTAATTGACGAGTTAATTGCAAAAGGTGTTTCTCAGTTTAGAGTCGAACTTTTAAACGAACACGGAGAGAAGCTCAAGAGTAAGCTTGAAAGTTACCTTAACTTCTTTAATGGAAAGATTTCCACGAATGAGTTAAAGTCTATGTTAGGCACTCAAGAGAAGTACGGAATTGGTACAGGAATGCTTATGAAAGAAGACACATATCAAGCGAGAAAGAATTAATGGCAAAGGCCGACAAGTGGTTTGTCTACATTATCGAAACAAAGAATGGGAAGCTCTACACAGGAATTACAACTGATGTAGAGCGAAGATTTGAAGAACATAAGAATGATCCTAAAGGTGCAAAGTTCACCAAGGCCAATCCACCTAAAAAAATTCGTTTTACAGAAGAGCATCCAGATCGCTCAAGCGCAAGTAAACGAGAAGCTCAAATTAAGAAGCTTACTCGTCCTCAAAAGCTGACTTTAATCAAGGAATCGTAAAAATTAATACCTACTAGGGTATTGATTTCTTGTGCTTCAATTAGAGATTTTATAAATAACACCTATGAAATTACTAATTGCACTCCTCATCTCAAGCGCAACGTTTGGGGCATTTACTGAAATACGCTACGATTTATCAACTCATCAAGAGAAACAAATTTCTGTTACTAAAAAGAAGAAAGTTCTTATTTTCCTTTCGCCTAGTTGTCCTTGTTCACAAAAACAATTCGACTATATTAACTCTCTTGCAAAGAAGTTTAGCAATATTGAATTCATTGGTTTTAGCTCGAACAAACATATCAGCAAGAAGAAGGCCCTCGAATACTTTGATCAATTCAAAATCAACTTTCCTATCTTCATTGATCAAGACTTAAAGTACGCAAATAAAATGAATGCCCTAAAGACTCCTCATGTCTTCTTATTAAATGATAAAGAGGAAGTTATCTATCAAGGGGCCGTAACAAATAAGAGAAGCCCTGAGCTATCTTCAAAATTCTACTTAAATGACGTGCTTACAGCATTACAAAATAAAAAAGAACTACCATATAAAGAATCAAAGGCACTTGGGTGCTATATCGCGAGGTAAATATGTTAAATTCATTTAAAGCATTAATTGTACTAGTTATCACTGCTTCTGTCATGGCGTGTCCATTTCAAATCGAATCACAAAATCTATGCGTTGATATCGAGTGGACTAACGGGCCATTTGATGGAAAGCCTTCAACATTTGAAGCAATTGTTTATGACAAAGACTCAGGAGAAAGAGTCTCTCCGAAAGAGCTTAAAGTTTATGTATGGATGATGATGGCAAACGGACACCAACACGGTGGACCAGCTATTTCTTGGTCATATGATGAAGATCAGATCATCAATGGGAATGCAAAATTCTTTATGGGACATATGAAAGGTTACTGGCAAGTTCGTTTTGAATTAGATGGTGACATTGCTGCAATTGATGTGGAGCTTAAGAAGTAATGAAATTATTATCACTGGCACTTTTATTCTTATTATTCACAAGTTGTGGAAAATCTCCATTCTCTGGCGACCTAAAAGAATTAGTTGGTGGACGTGATAATATTACAAATCAATTACAATTTAATACAGAGGCCCTGACAATTTCTCGTCAATGGGAAAAAGGGCCACTGCTCTACGATAGCTCAACGATCACGATCACATTTAAAGATTCAGCAGATAACCTAAAAGATCCAATTGGAGATTTTTCGGCCTATATCTGGATGCCAGATATGGGGCATGGTTCCTATCCAATTACTGTCACGAAGGTTGCGACGGGAATCTATGAACTAACTGATATCTACTTCACAATGGGTGGTCTTTGGGATTTTCACTTACAATTAAAAGATAACGGAAACTTATACGACACTGTCTCATGGCCACTTACGCTCTAATTCTACTTACATTCTTCTTTTCACTAACGACTCAAGCATCTTCATGCTGCGGTGGTGGCGCAAATATTCCTAATATTATTTTAGGCGACCACCAGTGGGAAGCAAAAATCAACTATGCAAACTCTGCAGTAACAAGTGAAGCGGGGGTTGATGGCAAGATTCATAATATTAATTCTAAGAATGAAGTAACTGAGACTATCGCGTTTCAAGGTAGCTACCTCATTGACAGCTATTTTCAAATCGCCTTTGATATTCCAGTTAAAAAAAGAACAGTTGAGTCTTCAATCAAAGAAACAAGTACCACTGAAGTTGTCGATCCAAGCTTTCAACTGACATGGGAATTTCTACCTGAGCTCACTTATAACCTTTTAAAGCCTCGTGGCTTTCTATTCTTTAAGCAGCTAATCCCAAATGGTAATTCTATTTATAGCTATGACGATCCCCTCTTATCAGACTCACTAAGCCGAGGAGTCTACGAATCAACTCTAGGACTTGCTCTATTTAAGGTTGTTTACGACTACGACTACTCTGTGACATTAGAGGGACACTACGGTTTTAAAAGAACGATTGATAATAAAGAAGTTGAGCCAGGATTTGGATATTCGTCTTCTTTAGGCCTTGGTTATAATCCCAATGCGAAGATGCGCTTTGGTACTTCACTAACCTATTGGCAAGATAGTGCCGTTAAGATCGATGGTATTGAAGGTGAAAATAAGTACTATCTTTCAACAAGCTTTAACTACTCGTATATGTTTACTAGAAGTTCACTCGTTTTAAATTATTCAGATGAGACCATCCTAAACGTAGCAAAGAATACAAATCTAGCAAAGGCCATCTCACTTACTTACAAAGTATTTGAAGACCTATAAGAGTAAGCTTAAGGACTTGTAGTGCTCACGTTGAACGTGCTGATGATAACAAATATAATTAACAAGTTGGTTTAGCTCAGATTTTTGAATCTGTGTACCTACTTGATATTCTGAATACTTGCTTGCTGCAACCTTTAGCATTTCACTTCTAAGGGCCTTACCTTCTTGTCCATTTACTAATCTTTGCTCTTCTAAGCTTAGATGAGAGAAGTGAATAAACCCACCTTGCTCAATTGATAATGAAACAAAATCATTATCACCAATTTCAACCCCTGAGACAGCACAAGTTTCTGTTCGAGGAAAAATCCCAAGCTCTACCATTGCCTTAACAAGAAAAATGAAGAGTTCATGATTAGCATTAAAGTCACTCGCTAGAACTCGGCTTTCCAAGCGAAAGATAGCATTTGAAAGAAGGCGAAAAATTCCTTCATGACTTTTCTCACTTAAATCAAGATCGTCTTTATGTGTAATTTGTGGAGCAAACGACTGACAAAGTTCACAGAAGAAACAAAGTAAGTAGAAGGCCATTGGACTGTGGGAAATATTCTTATGGCACCATTTTTCGACATGGTCCTTACTCGTTAGAATTTCAAAACTATTTTTAACTCGACCGAAACCGACTTTAAAAAGGTAACCAACTTGTAAGATAGAAGAAACTTTCTTCTTTCCTCCTCCTTGTCCACCATAGAACATCACAGAAATTTTATTTCCGTTTCTAAGGAGTAAGTTTCCAATCAAGTGCTTGTCTTGATATGGAATCTTGTTAATGAGAATGCCTTCTAATTCAACCATAATAATAAGTCCTGACTCATTATAAAGAGATAATTACATATCTTGTAGTGAATTCTTTCCCACCACTTCCTCCCTTTCTCTAAGGCCCCAATATATTGAAATTCTTCTCCAAAGCGACCACCACGACCGATCATTTGAAAATTTGTGGACTCACTAGGTTTATAACTAATATAAATATTTTCAATTCCATGTAAATTAACTCCATGGCTCAAAGCACTAGTGGCAATAATCAGATTTGCAGGATTTAGATTCTCTCTGGCCACAAAGTCTTTAACTTGTCCTCCTACACAGTAATCACATGAAATGCCTAATCTTAGAAAGAACTTATGCCAGAAAAAGACTTCTTTTCGTGACGAACAAAAAAGAATGGTTCTTCCACTTTCAAAGAGTAATTGTTCAAAGATAAGCTTTAGTAGAAGAAGTGGCCGAATCAACATACGCTTCTTCTTATACATATTCTTCTTTTGGAAGTTTCCAATATTAAGAAAACAGAAATGCCTAAAGTTATTTTCGACATCCCTTTCGATCACACGATATAGCTCATCTGTAATAGTTGCACTCAGTCCTATCACTTTGGTACTTTTAGAAGATGAGATTTGATAAAGGAAATCAAGTAATCTAGGACGAAAGGACTCTCCCCATTCATAAAAGAGATGAAATTCATCTAACACAAAAAGAGAGTTGGATTTTAAAGCAAAATCGAGATCATCTTTAGAAAGTGACTCCACAGTTGTTAAAAAGATTCCCTTGTCAGTAATATTATCCACAACACATTCCCTCTCCTTCAAATCTTCCAGAATTGAACGCAACGGAGAGACAATAATAATCCTTTCAAAGTCTTCTAATAATTGCCAAATAAGTCTTGTTTTCCCCCAGCCCATTGGTGCCATAAATAATGTGAATGAATGCTCTCTATTGACGATCTGTGACAAAGTTGCTTTAAAATCCATACCCAAGAGGTGCAAGAAGTGGTAAAAGAATTAAAGCTATAACTCATTAAAATTAAAGAAGATGAACTCTGTCATAATTAGAAAAGATCAAATTCGCGACTCAAAAGTTGTTCTCACGCAAGAGCAATCGAGACATTTACGTGAAGTTGTAAAGGTAAAGGTTGGTGATGAACTCAAGGGAACGATTCTTGAGCAAGGGCTAACGACTCTTAAGGTAAGCAGTATTATCGACGCAATTGTCGAAGTGGAAGTTGGCCTAACTCGCCCGGGACTTCACTACCCTATCGAGCTAATTATTGCGGCATCAAGGCCACCTACGATGAAGAAAGTTTTCGAGCATTGTAGTGCAATGGGAGCGGACAGCTTTCACATCTTTAAGGCCATTCTAAGTGATAAGAGCTACCTCACTTCTAAAGTTTACGAGCGTTTTCAAGAACTATCTGAATTGGGTGTAAGCCAGTCAGCTGTTTTCTACAAGGCACCTAAGCTTAAGAAAACTTATCAATACGAAGACATGCAACCACAAGGTGTTCAAAGATTTATTCTCTCACCTTATGCCACAACCAAGTTAAAAGATGTTAAAATAGATATCGAAAGACCATTACAATTGGCCATTGGACCAGAACGAGGATGGACTAACCAAGAGATTAACGAATTTAAGAATCTTGGTTTTAAAGAGATAAGCATTGGCCCTTCAATAATGAGAGTGGAGAATGCTTCAATCGCAATCCTTGGCCATTTAAACCAATTAATGGATAGGAATTAATATGCTTAGAAAAATTGAAAAACTTTTTGATGAACAAGTAAGGCCAGCACTAGCTGCCCACGGTGGGAATATCGAATTAATTGATTACGATAATGATAAGCTCTACGTAAAGATGACTGGTGGTTGCCAAGGCTGTTCTGCTTCACAAGCAACTCTTACGGATGGTGTTGCAAGACTTGTAAAACAAAATTTTCCAGACATTGTTGAAGTTGTTGATGTAACAGATCACTCAAAGGGTGATAATCCATTTATGTAATTAGTGCTGTTTAAAGTACTCTATTACGATTTCAGCAACTTCATCTGGTTGCTCACTAGTTAGAGCATGCCCAGCATGCTCGACTTCTTTATAAGTTACCTGATCCTCAAGCTCTTTAGCTAATACCTTTCCGGCCAACTCGGGAGGAGCAATAAAATCTTCACTGGCCTGAACAATCAAAAATTTCTTTCCTGCTGCCATCTTGTATTTATTTGCATCAATGGTAGAGGTCGCATGAATTTGAGCGGCCGCAAGTTGTGGGAACCATCCATTTAACCAAATGGAAGCATCATTACCTTTTGCAAAGAATGCACAACTAATCATTTCTAATCGCTTATCTTTTTCTAGTCGCATATTAAAAGAATTCTTCAAACAATTCTGTGCTTCATTAGTCATTTGAAAATTGCCGCCAGCTGCAAGAAGAGCAAGCCCCTTAACATACTTAGGGTAATATGTAGTAAAGCTTCGTGCTAACCTATTTCCAAAAGCATGGCCCACAAGCCAAATCTCTTTAATTCCTAACTGATCAAGAGTATCTCTTATGTCATCGACAAGCTCTAGCATCGTCGTACTTTTTCCACTTAGCTTGCCAGTGCTTCTACCGATACCACGTGGCTGTATTAAAACAACTTGATAACCTGCCTCGACAAAACGATTTGTCAGAGTCGATTTATATTTCTCAGTGTAATCTTCAACCCCTCTGCCAAGCGAAGGTAGGATAACGAGATACTCGCCAACTGATGCCTTTTCACTGAAAATTCTTACGTGATTTGAAGAATACTTATGTTTAACGATGGTTTCTTTTTGAAGGTATTTAACTGTTGGTGCTTGTGTCGTACTACTACAAGAAAATAGAACGAAATGAAGTAAGATAAAAACTAAACGCATTGAAACTCCTCGATAAGCTTTTTACTACTTATCGAGAAGTCTACTTATACAAGAACTTAATTAAGTTTAAATTATGCAACTTTAGTGTGTTCTTCTAGTTCTGACTCGCGCATACCATAGTCTTCATTGGCATGAGAAATTGACCTTCTTACCCTATCTTCAGTCTCCCAATAACTTAGTCCTGAAAGAATAATATTTCCGCTGGTGGCAAATGCCATGACTGTAGTCACGAGTATAATTTCTAGTAATTCCATATTTGCCTCCTAAATCTAATCATAAAGACTTATCGGCAGGTAATTATGAAATACCTCCAAATTCTACTCAATTTTCAATAAATTTAAACAGTTAGACTATAGGATAACTCGTGAACGTGTGTCAGAAATTTGCTCTTTATTGAGTCTTACAATCGAAATTCCCTCAGCATTCTTTTGATCAGAAAGAACTTCTCCCCATGGATTAATAACTAATGAGTGTCCATAAGTATGAATTCCTGGATTATTTTCTCCACACTGTGCACTGGCCACAACAAAGCACTGTCCTTCAATTGAACGTGCTCGTAATAAAGTATGCCAATGGGCCTGTCCTGTTGGAACAGTGAATGCCGAAGCAAAGGTGATCAGATCAACTTTATTATCGTAGTAATATTGAAGAAAGCTTGGGTAACGAAGATCAAAGCAAATTGCGATACCAATCTTCCAGCCAAGTACATCAATAATTAAAGGATCTTTTCCAGCGGTATAGATATCGGCTTCATTAATTTTTTTTCGTTTTCTTTGCCCTTGTTCATCTACAGTTGTGATGTCACAAGAAAATAGATGGCACTTGTCGTAGCTACCAATAACACGACCTTGAGGATCCAAGTTAATGGCCTTATTAAGAATACCTGTATCAGTTTTAAAAGCAACAGAGCCCCCAATAAGGAAGAGCCCAGAATCAACGGCCAATTGCCTGATGTTATCAAAGTGTTCATTGTCCCACTCCACAAGGTACGGGCTTGGCTCGCGGCCATTAGAGATTGAATAAAAACATTCAGGCAAGAAGGCCACTTGGGCCCCCTCTCTTTTTGCCTGAGATAAGTATGTTTTAATTTTTTCTAGATTTGATTTGTAATCAAGAGATGAAGAAATCTGAATATTGGCGATAACCAATTCATTCATTAAATTTTCTTCCCAATCGCGTAGTAAGTGAAACCTTCACCTAAAACTTTTTCAGTCTTAAATAGGTTTCTCGCATCAAAGATTACCTTTTCATTTAAACGTGTAGCGATTTCTGCAAAGTCAGGAGTTGAAAACTCTCTCCACTCTGTTACAGTAACCATTGCATCACAACCACTTAAGCAATCGTACTTATTTGATACTTCTTCTAAAGATGCGTGATATTTTTCTCCTACCGCTTTCATGAAGTTTGGCCCACCTTCAGGGTCAAAGAAACGAATTTTTGCACCAGCATCAATTAGATCTTTTGCCATATAGATCGCTGGAGACTCACGTACATCATCAGTATTAGCTTTAAATGCGACTCCCCAGAATGCAAAAGTTTTTCCACTTAAGTCTTCTCCGAAGTGCTTTTTTATTTTTGTTGCCATGTAAAGCTTTTGCTCATCATTCACATCTTCAGTTGCTTCAACAATTCTTAAAGAATGACCGTGCTCTTTGGCCGTATAAATTAAGGCCTTCACATCCTTTGGAAAGCAAGAACCACCATAGCCTGGCCCAGAATATAAGAAGTGAGAACCGATTCTTCTATCACTAGCGATCCCTTTACGAACTTCATTAATATCAGCACCTAAAGTGTCACATAGTCTTGCAATATCATTGATGAAAGAAATTTTTGTAGCAAGGAAACAATTTGATGCATACTTTGTCATCTCCGCTGACAAATTCGACATCATAAAGATAGGGTTTCCTTGTTTTAGTAATGGCTCATAAAGTTCTTCCATGGCCTGAGCAGCTTTTTCATTATTGTGTCCAATAACAACACGGTCTGGTCTCATGAAGTCTTCAATCGCCGAACCTTCTTTTAAAAACTCTGGGTTATTAACGATATGAAATTTCTTATCAGTATTCTTAGCAACAATCTCTCTTACTTTTTCACAAGTTCCGATTGGTACAGTTGATTTAATAACGATGATTGCATCATCAGAGATATTCTTTGCCACATCTTCGGCAGCTTGAAATAAGTATGTAAGGTTAGCACTACCATCATCACCAGAAGGAGTTCCAACTGCTAGAAAAATTGACTTGGAATCTTTAACTGATTCAAGCCCCGTCGAAAAAGCTAGTCTTTCGGCCTTAATATTTCTTTTTAATAGGTCATTAAGTCCTGGTTCGAAAATTGGCGATTCACCACGTCTCATCATGGCCACCTTATTTTCGTCAATATCAACACAAGTTACCTTGTGACCAATTTCTGCAAAACAAGTTCCGCTCACTAAACCAACGTATCCCGTTCCAATTACTGTAATTTTCAAGCTTTTATCCTTTTTAAAAATTGGTACTAGATTAGCACCTTTTATGCTAAGTTTTAAGCCTAAATAAGGAATTTAACTATATGCACAAAGCGTCAATTCAGACAATTCTCAAGGTTATTTTTGCGGCTGCAATTCTCACATGGCTTGCAAAATCAGATAAACTTGACCTTAGTCTGATCGGACAGGTACTTGAGAATGGTCCTTGGGCCTTAATCTCACTTGCACTTTTAATATGCAGTTCATTTATTGCAGCATTTCGTTGGTCACTACTTCTGAAAACAAAGAGTGATAAAATTCATATTAAGAAAATCTACCCAATTAATTTAATAGGACAATTCTTTTCAACGTTTCTCCCAGGTATTGTCACGGGAGACTTTTTAAAACTTCTCTACGTTAGAGATTGTGACAAAAACTTAAAGAGATCTTTTCTCTTAAGTACCGCACTAATTGATCGTATTATTGGCCTTATCGGTCTTCTCATTGTTGGTGGGCTATCTTCAATCTATTTTTATTCAGAGTTAACTGTTTTATCACCAAAGGTTAAGCCGCTTATCTCATTTAATATTATGTTATTACTTGGTGCCCTTGGATTCGTTCTTGTGCTTTTTATGCCAGTAAGAATTAAGATACATGTGATAGAGCTAATTAAAATCCTTCCAATTGTTGGAGATAAGATTGCTAACATCACTGAGACTTTTTGGAAAATTGGAGAAAGCAGAGCTGTTATCCTAAAGTCCATTGGCCTTTCAGTTATTGTCCACATCTTTGCCATTACGGCTTTTTGGAGTCTAGTTCACTCATTCCTTCATGCAAATATTGGTATCAAGCAGCTCTTTAGCATTATCCCAGTGGGGCTTATCTCAATAGCTATTCCTATCTCACCTGCTGGAGCAGGAGTTGGTCACCTTGTTTTTGAAGAGCTTTTTAAAGCGCTAGGCCAAGATAAGGGTGCTTCATTCTTTAATCTCTACTTCTTAGTAGCAATTTCAGTGAATCTTCTAGGTGTGATTCCATACGTTCTTTGGAAAAAGAAGCACACATTCAAAGAAGCTGAAGCACTGGAAGAAGTTCAGTAGTATTATTTAATTAAAAACAAAAATCTTTTTCGGATCGATATGACCGTATTGGCGCCACTTTGTTTTAAGGGCCTCAATTCTTAAAAGAAATTGCATATCTCTTTTGCGATCATTTAGTTTTCTGACTTTCTTTGATTCCTTAACGAGTGGCCCTCTTGCATCATATGGAAGAACAGAGATGTCATCGAGTAACATTGTCTTTCCTTCGTGGCTAATTGTGCGGGCAATGAATAAGTCATCCTTTACAAGTTGTAATGTAAACTCATTCTTAGGAATGTAGAATTTTGTATTGTGAAGAATGTCTTTAAAGACATGCTTTTTAAAAAGGTTTTGTCCACGGTACTCAAAAAGAGAATGGTTAATACTTAACATTGAATCTTTTTGATTTTCTTCAATTGAGATTTCATTAACAAATTTCTTAATTAACGGGCCATTATCATCGAAGTCACGTTGAGTGATATACCAATAGACGAAACCATTCATACGAGATTCGTAATCATCATCTTCTTCAGATAATTTTCCAGCAAGCTTGAAATACTCTTCTTTTGCTGACCTTAATTTGTCATAGTATTCATTTGATGAAAACTTCGTTACAGCATCATCTAAAATACTTCTCAATTCTTCCATGTTTATTTTTTCCCACCACTACTGTCTTCATCTACAGCAAGTACGGCCAAGAATGCTTCCTGTGGAACCTCAACAGATCCAACCATCTTCATTCTCTTCTTACCTTCTTTTTGTTTTTCAAGAAGCTTTCTCTTCCTTGAAACGTCACCACCATAACACTTGGCAAGTACGTTCTTACGGAGTGCCTTAACAGTTTCACGAGCAACAATTTTAGCACCAATTGCGGCCTGGATGGCAATATCAAATTGTTGACGGTCAATAATCTTTCTTAATCGTCCAACAAGGTCACGTCCCTTATAATATGCATTATCAGTGTGACAAATAATTGATAGAGCATCAACTTTTTCACCGTTAAGTAAAACATCAACCTTAACTAACTTCGAAGGCTCGTAACCTTTAAAGTCATAGTCCATTGATGCATATCCCTTAGTGTAACTCTTTAACTTATCGTAGAAGTCAAAAACCATTTCACTAAGTGGAAGATCGTAAGTTACTTGTACACGCTCTTCCGTAATATATTTCATATCAGTTTGAATACCGCGTTTCTCTTCACAAAGACGAATGATCTTACCAACGTACTCATTTGGCACGTGAATAGAAATTGAAACGATTGGCTCAGTAATCTCTTCAAACTTACCAGGCTCTGGCATCGTAGAAGGGTTATCAACTTCAACAATCTCACCATCATTCATCTTAACTTTATAAGACACAGAAGGCGCTGTTGAAATTAAATTTAAACTAAATTCACGCTCAAGTCTTTCTTGAATAATATTCATGTGAAGAAGGCCAAGGAAACCACAACGGAAACCAAAACCTAGGGCCTGAGAAGTTTCAGGCTCATATGTAAATGAAGAATCGTTAAGAGCTAGTTTTTCTAGTGCATCTTTTAAAACTTCATAGTCGTTAGACTCAACAGGGAAGATACCACAGAAAACCATTGGCTTTACTTCTTCGTATCCACCTAAACTCGGTGTATCTTTCTTTTTGGCATTAATAACTGTATCCCCAACTTTTACGTCACGGATATTCTTAATCCCACAAATTACCATCCCTACTTCACCGGCACCTAGCTCTTTCACTTCAGTAAAGAACGGAGTATTAACCGCAAGCTTAAGAACTTCATACTCTTGATCAGAGTTCTTAAGATAGATCATATCTTTCTTTTTAATTGTTCCTTCAACAACTCTCAGTAAGAAGATAACACCTTGATACGGGTCAAACCACGAGTCAAAGATTAGACCTTGAAGGTCCTTATTAGGATCACCTTTTGGGTGAGGAATTTTTTCGATAATTGATTCTAGAAGATCTTCAACTCCTAGACCTGACTTTGCAGAAACTTCATCAGCATCTAGTGCTTCAATCCCTACAACATCTTCAATCTCTTGCTTAACACGATCTGCGTCCGCGTGAGGAAGATCGATCTTGTTCAGAACAGGCATAATCTCAAGATCATTTTCAATGGCCATATAAACGTTAGCAAGAGTCTGGGCCTCAACACCTTGAGAGGCATCAACTACAAGTAGTGCACCATCACAAGAAGCAAGAGATCTTGATACTTCATATGAGAAGTCAACGTGACCTGGAGTATCGATGATATTTAGGTAGTAAGTCTGTCCATCACGGGCCTTGTAATTCAAGCGTACAGTTTGGGCCTTAATTGTAATCCCACGCTCTTTTTCAAGTTCCATATTATCGAGAATACGATCAGATTTCTCACGATCAGTAATTGAACCTGTTTTTTCAATTAATCGATCCGCAAGTGTCGACTTCCCGTGGTCAATATGGGCAATAATGGAAAAATTTCGAATTAGTTTCCTATCAATCATTGTATCTATAACTCCGCTAAATTCCACGAATCATAGCACAGAAATCAATGGATAACTATATTTTCGGCATTTTCAGGCACCTAAATCATTAAGATGCCTGAACTTCTTTTGACATCACCATCAAGTAATAATCGAGTGACGAATCGCGTCCACGAATTGGAATAACTGACGCGTAGCCTTCATAAATATATTCAACAACTTCTTCGGCCTCTTCATGCCCCTCGGCACCCTCATCACCTTCAATATCAACCTTTACTGAAATCTTATCTCCAACCTCTTTATCTGATTTAGTTGAGTCATCGCGCTTAGCGATTTTAATTTCCTGGTTTTCAATCTTAGAGCGACGCTTGATGGCAAGCTCATAAGTCTCGATGATGCACTGAGGAATAATTGAGTCAGTCATCACTTTACCAATTGTATCCTCAGACTGAACCTGAAGAAGTTGGTAAATCTGATTATTCATATACATCAGCTCACCCTTAGCATTCGTTAAGAGAACTGGCCTCTTAACCATATTGGCGAGTACATCAAATTTTCTATTTTCAACTACGATCTTATCCGCGCGCAGCTCTTCGAATTTCTTAAATGAGTGAATCATCTTATTCATCTCTTGAGCAATTTCACCAATCTCGTCATCTTGGGAGTAGTAGATGGAAACGTCGAAGTTACAATCTTGAAGCTCGCGAATCGCATCCTTAATTTTTTTAAACGGCAGGGCAATCTTTCCAGGGATAACTAAACCTAAAATTATTGTCCATAGAAAAGCGATAATAAGAGTGATCATCATCTTACGTTTTGTTTCGTTGATAATTCCCTTAATCTTCTCTTCTCTTTCAACATTTTGATAATACTGAATATCTTGAAACTCGGAGAAAGCATCAAGAATCTTATCCGCAAGTTCCCCAATAGAAGTCATTCCAATATTATTTCGATGAAATAAAGATGCCTTACTTAGGATAACTTTTAGAGAGTCGGTATAGGAGAGCATCTGCCCGATAATCTTTTTTACTTCCGGCTCATCGTAGTGAGTGTCGAGTCTTTGAAGTTGCGATGTGAATGATTCACAAAGATTTAGGATTCTTTCAACCATCTCAGGAGTAGGCTTCTTCGTTAAAATTCTTCTTTGGTTTTTAAGAATTGCAACCGCTGAAATCCTAACCTCATCTGTAATGAGAGTTACTTTATTAGAACGATCTGTAATCGACTCGATCTCTTTATTGAGATTATTTAAATGATAAAAAACGATGAACGCAAGTAGGATTACCACAGCTGCGGCAAACGAAAAACTCCATGCGACTCGGTTTCTTAGTGATAAATTCAAAGTTATTCCCCTTTATGCGACGTTAAAGACTTATGCATCCTCAAGATCAGCAAAAAGTTTATTAAAGTTTTTCTCACTTCCTACAAGAACAACGATGTCATCTGACTCGATAATATCCATCGGCATCGGACAATCATTAATCTCCATACGATAAGCGGACTTACCGTCTTCAGTGATATATGGAACCTTCTTTTGAAGGGCAACAATATTAAGTGAATAGTTTTGACGAATCTTACTCTCGACAAGAGTTTTACCTTCAAACTTCTTCCCAAGCTTTAGCTCGACAATTGAATAACCTGCTGCAAAGTTGTAGCGCTGGAGAACGTGTGGAGCGATGATCTTAGAAGCAACAATCTCCCCCATCTCCTCTTCAACTTTAATAATTTCAGAAGCACCAATTTCATGTAAAACGTGCTCGTGAAGCTTAGAAGTAGCACGGGCAATGACTCGACCAACCCCAAGCTTTCGAAGCATTGTTACGGCCATAATCGACATTTGGATATTATCCCCGATGGCCACAACTGCTGTATCAACGTCAGAAATATTTACTGATCGAAGTGATCTCTCATCTGTTACATCAAGAGCAACAGCGTGAGTTGTACGGTCTTTAATTTTATCAACGAGCTCATCATTCTTATCAATAGCAATTACCTCGGCACCTTTTTCGAAAAGTCCTACCGCAGTTTTTGCTCCAAATGTCCCTAGCCCGATAACAGCAACTAGCATATAAAATCCTTTATTTAATTTTAACCAATCATTATTCGTCCGTCAGGATAGTCTAATTTACCTGAGTATTTCTGTCTCTCTCCAATAGCTAAGATTAGTGTGAGAGGCCCAATACGTCCAATAAGCATTAGCATCGAAATTGCGATCTTTCCTGCGACAGTTAAAAATGGAGTAACTCCAAGTGTAAGCCCAACAGTCCCCCCGGCACTCAGCACTTCAAAGAAGAGAGGCAGAAAGTTTTGATTTGGCTCTATTTTCATCATGACAAAAATAAATGATGTTGAAACAACAATAGAAATGAACATTAGGGCCGTTGCCTTAACAACTACAGGGCCTGCGATCTTGCGATCAAACATCATAACGTTCTTATCACCTTTAAGAGTTGAAATAATAGATTGAACTAAAATTGCCAGAGTTGTTGTCTTTACCCCACCGGCCGTCGAACCTGGAGACCCACCAATGAACATAAACATGGCCATCATATAAATCGTATATGAGTGGAGGTTTGTCAGAGGAATCGTATTAAACCCGGCCGTTCTTAAAGTAATGGACTGGAAGACAGATATTTGAATTTTCTCCCAAAGGTTATAGCCATCAAGAGCACCTAGGAACTCTCCAAAGAAGATGAAAATTGCTCCACCAACAGTTAGTGCAAGTGAAGTAATAAGAACAACTTTAGTGTGCATTCCAAGTCGTACGATAGTCTTTTCTCTTGTGACAACTTCCTTTAATTCCTTAAGGGCAATAAATCCAATCCCACCAAGAGAGATTAGAATGGCAATCGTTCCGTGAATTAGTGGATTGGTTGCATAGTTTTCAAGAGAGTTATCAAAGAGAGCAAAACCTGCGTTACAAAAAGCAGAAACACTATGAAAGAATCCGTAGTACATTGCCTGACCAAATTCAAAGCCTTCAAAAGTAAAACCAATCGTTAGAATGATTGCACCCCAAAGTTCAATAATGAAAGTGTACTTAACAATATTGATAATCATGGCAAAGAGTTCTTCAAGTGATGAAACATCGAGAAGGTCTTGCATGATGATACGATCTTTCATCTTCATCGATCGCCCAAGAACGATGGCCATCGAAGAGTATAAAGTCATGATGGAAAGCCCACCAATTTGAATCAGTCCTAAAATAACAAGTTGGCCGACAATACTAAAACTTGTATTTGTTCCAAGTGTGGAAAGGCCGGTTACACATGTTGCGGAGGTTGCGGTAAAGAGAGCATCCACAAAGCTAATACTAACTCCATCCGCAGCAGAAAGAGGAAGCATAAGTAATAATGTTCCGGCTAAGATAACCCCACCGAATGTGAAGAGTACAAGCTGAGCAGAAGTTAATTTTATTTTACTAAAGAGCGTATCAAATCGATTCTTATATTCCCGATTTGTTGTCTCTCCCCCATCATCATATAAAGACAAGATTGTTGAGAGTAAGTGAGCACTCGCTAGTAGATAAGTAAATTTTAAGTCACCCCAAGTAATAAGTGTTGGGATAAAGACTAGTAACGAAAATGAATAGCGACGGAAAAAGTCTTCACCATTCTTTGCTTCAATCATGTTCTTAATAACCGTTAAAGCAATGGCAATTGGGACTACCCAAACCATTAAGTCTAGGGTATTCACGATAAACTTTTGATTCCAAGTGGCAGGTATCTTCTTATTATCAAAGAGAGTGAATAAGAGGATAAAACTACCGTTGAAAAAAAGTTCAAACAGGAATGACAATTTTTGTAATAATGATGCCATATTATTTAATAATATTACTAATTTAGCTAAGTTGATACTTATAGCAGATTGAGACATATTTTCCTATGACTAAAAAGAAGAAACCAAACAAACAGATCAAGTTTCCCCTAGATTTTCCAGTGGACTTCAAAGTCGAACACCTCGACTCTCTTGGTCAAGGCGTTTCAAAACTAAATGGAATTACCTTTATCCAAAAAACTCTCCCAGGAGAAGAAGGCAAGGCCCTTGTCTACAAGTCTAAGAAGAGCATTCAATTTGCAAGCTTAACTGAGTTAACTAAGAAGTCCCAATTACGTACCGATTCGAAATGCCCTTACTATAGTGAATGTGGTGGCTGCCACTTCCTGCATACTAGTTATGAGAATGAAATTGAATTTAAGAAGAAAGCTTATCTCGACAATTTCAATCGACAATTTAAAATTGATTTAAGTGATTCACTTATTATTCATAAAGCAAGTGATCGCTATCATTATCGAAATCGCATTCAGCTTCATTATAATAAGAAGGATAATTCACTTGGCTTCTTTAATGACTCTAATTCAAAAATCACTTCAATTAAAAATTGTTTAATGGCCAACGATGATATCAATAATGAGTTAGCTAAGCTGCATGACAATTGGCAAGGTGAAGCAAAGAAGACAAAGGGACATGTTGAGCTATTCCAGCGTGATGCAACGATCTTAAAAACTTTTGACTCTTATTATTCTGCGGAGGGATTTCTACAAGTAAACCCACCAATGAATGAGCTTTTATTAAATCTAGTTAATGAAAAAATGAAAAGTGTCACAAATGACTCTTCAACAACAGTCGACCTTTTTGGAGGAAATGGGAATATCACAAAGGCCCTTTCTCATCGAACGATTGTTATGGATGCAACTCCGACAAAATATATCAAGTTACAAAATAAAGAGTATCAAGAGTATAGTGAGCTCGATATTTATGACCAATCGGCAATTAATAAACTTGAGGCCTTCAATATAAAAGATATCGACCTACTCGTTATTGATCCACCTCGCAGTGGCCTGAAAAATATTGATGAATTTACTAAAGTACTTAATCCAAAATATATCGTCTATGTAAGCTGTAACAACCAAACACTGGCACGAGATACTCATAAGATTCTTGAAGATTATCTTATTGAAGAAGCGCACATGTTCGACTTCTTCCCAGGTACCCGACACTTTGAATCGGTTATCTTCTTTAAACATAGGTAACGATTGTAAGCTCTTAGATTAACATTGTAATGGGCGCTGAAAGCCATTACAATTAAAGAGTATATTCTCTTTTTAATCTAACGTTTTTGGTGAAATGATGAAACGAACTACAGTTACTTTTCTATTTGCAACATTAATTGGAATCATGACAACTTCTTGTTCTTCAAGTCAGAAAACGGAGCAGTTGAGAAAAGCAGAACTCTTCTATACATATGGAACTCAAAAGATGATTGATAAGGATTACTCTCAAGCACTTGAGGCCTTAGAGAATGCCAATCAATTAAAGCCAAATGATACAAAGACGCTAAACAATCTTGGACTTGCTTATTATTTCAAAAACAGACCTGAAAAAGCTAAGTTCTATTTCAAGCAAGCAATCAAAGTTGATAATAAGAACTCTGATGCCAGAAATAATCTCGCTTCAATTTACTTCAAGGAAGGTGACTACAATAAGGCCGAAGAACAGTACAAAGTTGTTCTTAAAGATCTTATCTATCGCTACAACTACCGAGTAAAGTACAACCTATCTCTAATTGAACTGAAGAGAGGAAATAAAGATGCGGCCATCAAATATCTTCAACAAGTAACAGGCTACACTTTAGACTATTGCCCGGCCCCGTATCAACTGGCCATGATTTATAAGAAAGATGGAAATATTAAAGATGCCATTAAAAACTTAAATATTGCAACAAGTGGTGAGTGTAAAAAAGAAATTGCACCAAAATTTGAGCTTGCTGAAATTTATCGCTCTCTTGGAGAAAGTAAAAAGGCACTACCTCTTTATAATCAGATCATTGAGCAGTTCCCAAGAACTGATTATGCAAAAAGAAGTTTAGTAATAAAGAATAACCTAATGAAGAACGTATATTATTCGAACAAATTTGAAACTGATAATTTATAATTAATTAAAAAGGCGTAATAATGGAACAGGAAGTTGCAAAAGAAGCCCCAAACCTATCTCTAGGTCAGTACCTACAAAAGGCCAGAGATAAAAAAGATTTAAGTATCGAAGCAGTAAGCAGACATACAAGAATCAATCTTACCAATCTATCAGCACTTGAAGCAGATGATGTTGAAAGGCTTCCCAATATTGCATATGTAAGAGGGTTTGTTAAAACTCTTGCAAAGACTTACGATATCGATGCAGAGGAAGCGACAAGAAAGCTTGAAGAACTTTATGGTGCAGTCGCCCCCGAGAAGTCACAACCCCTTGAAGCAGAAGACTTCCCTCAAGCAAATGTTGAAAAGAAACAAGACCTTGTAAAACAAGAAGTTCAGATTTCTGATTCATTAAAATACAAATTACTTGGCGTTGTAGCGGCCTTTTCAATAGGTATCTTTATTTACATAAATCTAGATAAATCAAAAGAAGTAGATACTGGAGAAGATACTAAAGAAGTTGTTGTTGAGGCCCAGGTGCTAGCTGAAAGCACTCCTATGCAAGACACGGCCGAAGAAGAAACGACAAAAGAAGTTGTGGCCGAAGAAACTCCTGCCCCAGTGGTTGAGGAAAAAAAGCCTGAAGTAGTCGTTGAGACAAAAAAAGAAGAAGAAGAAAAGCCTGTTGAGGAAAAAAAGGAAGAAGAAGAGGAAAAAGAACTTAACTTCTACAACCTACCTTCCCCTCTCTTTGCCTTCAAAGATATCTCTGAAGAAGAGAAGAATGAAATCATTCCTGCAAATATCAGGGCCGCTTTTGAAGAAGGAAAACAAAATATCTTCCTTAAGGCAATGACTGGTGACTCTTGGATCGTTTATCAAAGTGATAATGACCCAATTAAGAAGTTCACACTAAAAGAAGGACGCTACCTACTAATTAAAGGCGACCAAGTTCTTCTTCGTCTTGGAAATATTGATGCCTTAAATGTTTTCTATAATGGGGAATTACTTGGAATGTCTTCACGCTCTGGCGTTAAAAGCTTAGTCTTCCCTGTTGAGATCGCAAAAGATCACAAACTGCCACTTTTCATTTTTGATAAAAATGGTGGCGTCCAAACTTCTAAGCAATACTTAGAAGAAAAAGAAAACTCTCAAAACTAAGAATTCCAATCTAATTTTTTATAATAACTAATTCCGATAGCTCCTGTAATTACCGCTGGTAAGAACAGGACTAGAGGGATTGGGATATTATTCTTCTTTGCTAAAGATACCCCTGAGAAATAGAGTGCGTAGTAGATAATCGTCACGAGAAGCGCCAGAGCACTTGTATTTCGAGTCGCACCACGTCCCTTCTTTACACCAAAGACAAAGCCTAGAAGCGCAAAAATAACACATTGAATTGGAATCGTATAACGTCCCCAATACTCAATACTCCCCTTTCTTATATCATCTTCAAGATTATCTTTAATTCTTTTCGTCTTAGCTTTCTTAACTTGCCCTTTTAATTTTCTAATATGCCTTCTAAGTTCATTAGATGACATCATGCTGGCCTTATTAACAGTTGAAAAACTTTGACTGGTAACAATTGGATACTCATATGTTTCAAAAAGAATCTTTTCTATCTCATGGCCTTCTTTATCAATTGAAATAATACTGCCATTAAAGAAGTCAAAACGAATATTGAGGCCGATGGAGTCTCCGTCTACTTTCGGTTTATTTAAAACTCCTCTTTTTGCCATAATCACTTTATCAACATTATCTTTTGATGAAATCCTTAAGAATACATTTTCTAGAACTTTCCCTTCATCTTTTACATCTTCAGCAAATAGAATAACTCCTGGAATCTCAGTAAAGAATTGCTCCTTTTTAATGTCTGTAAGGATCCCCTTTGAACCAAGCTGCTTGAAAGTATTTCTAAAAATCTTCTTAGATGTCGGAATCATATTCGTATTTAAAGAGACAACCGAAGCTGCAATTAGAATTGAAATAATGAAAAATGGAGAAAAGATACGATGCTTATTGATCCCCATGGCCCTTAGGGCAACAATCTCAGAGTCTTCACTTAATTTATTTAGTGTATAAATCATGGCAAAGAGAATTGATAAGGGAGTCGCCATTGGGATGAAACTAATTGAAATATGGCCAAGTATTTCTAGGAATTGCAAAATTCCTACACCTTTTTTCGTCACAAGCCTCATGAATCTGAACAATTGTGTCGTTAAGAGGAAAGCAACAAAGAAAGTAAGACTCATCGTAAAGGGTACGATAAAATTTGACGCAAGGTATCTTTGAAATATCTTCGTTGGGATTAAATCTTTGATCTTTTTGACTGCGTCCATGAAAACCCTTGCCGACTTTTGTCATACTTTGTCTTTTTGTGTACTTACTGTTAGTTTATACCCTCTTAAATCACTTTGAAACCCCCTTTTAAGGAGCAAATATGAAATTCACTTTGAATTTAAATTCTAAAGAAAGTTCAAGTGCTGATTGCTATGTAATTGGTGCTTACTCGACAATGACAAAAAAAGGTAAAAAAGAAGTTGCAACTGTAGCACTTACAGGTTGGCCAAAAGAGCTTAAAGCTACTTTTGAATCAATGAGCAGCTCAGAAGACTACACTGGTGCGAAAGGAACAACTTACTCTTTCAACCACTACGGTAGCGATGTTCTAGTTGTTGGTCTTGGTGATAAGACTAAAGTAACAACTGAAGATATTAGAAAAGAGTTAGCAAAAGCTTACAAAACTGTTTCTAAGTACAAGAAAGTAGCAGTAGCTTTTGATACTTTCACTTACAAGTCAAAGAAAGAAGAGTCTCTAGCTGTTCTAGTTGAAGCTTTCGAAATGACTGCATACAAGTTTGATAAGTATCTTTCAGACTCAAAGCCAGCAAAGCTTAAAGAAGTAATCATCGATACTGCTGAAAAAGCAGCTAAGAAGAAAGATTTTGATAAAGCGATCAAGAACGCACAAATCGTTGCTGAGTCAGTAAACGTTGCACGTGACTTCGTAAACGAGCCACCAAACGTTCTACGTTCAACTGAATACGCTAAGCGTGTTAAGAAAGATGTTGAAGGTATGGCCGGAGTTAAGTGTAAGATTATGGGTAGAAAAGAACTTAAGAAAGAAAAAATGGATCTTTTCCTATCTGTTAACGACGGTTCTGCATTTGATGCTCAACTAGTTCACCTAACTTACACTCCTTCAAAAGCAACTAAGAATACTAAGCACATCGCTTTCGTAGGAAAGGGACTTGTTTTTGATACTGGTGGATACTCACTGAAGCCAGGTGGATCAATGATGAATATGAAGTTTGATATGGCCGGTTCTGCAACTGTTTACGCTGCATTTAGAGCTGCTGCTAAAATGAAACTTCCAGTTAAAATCACTTGTATCCTAGGTATGACTGATAACGCTGTTAACTCTAAAGCAACAATGCCAGATTCAATTGTTAAAGCTAGAAATGGTAAAACAGTTGAAATTCTAAACACTGATGCTGAAGGACGTTTAGTTCTTGCTGACTGTCTAGACTATGCTTGTGACCAAAAACCAGATGCAATCATCGACGCTGCAACTCTTACAGGAGCATGTCTAATGGCACTTGGTACTGAAGTTTGTGGTCTAATGTCAAATGACAAGAAACTTGCTTCTAGCCTACTAAAAGCTGCAGACTCTGCAGATGAGTATATGTGGGAACTTCCAATTATCCCTGAGTGGCAAAAAGATATGAAAGGTACTATTTCAGACCTTAAGAATATCGGTGGTTCACGTTGGGGTGGAACAGCTAAAGCAGCTGCATTCCTACAAGAATTCATTAAGAATGACATTGCTTGGGCCCACCTTGATATCGCAGGTGTTGGTGATTCTCAATCTCACCTTCCATACTGTCCACCAAAAGGTGCTTCAGGAACTGTGATTAGATCTCTTGTTGAGTACTTAAAGCAAAACTAAGAAGTCATCCCAGTGAGTAGTAACGCAATTTTTAACATTGTTCTATATGCGCCAGATATTCCCGGAAATACCGGGAGTATTGGGCGTACTTGCATCGCTCTAGGTGCAAGACTTGTCCTTATTAAACCTTATGGCTTTGATCTTTCAGAGAAGGCCGTAAGACGAGCGGGTCTTGATTACTGGAAACACGTTGAAGTTGCCGAATATGAAAACTGGGAAGAGTTTCTTGAAAATGAAAGGCCACAAGAAGAAGATCTATTCTTCTACACTAAGACAGCTAAAGAAAATCACTTCTATGGACGTGGTTACACAAAGGGTTGTTACTTAGTCTTTGGCTCGGAAACGAAAGGGCTACCAAAGCATATCTTTGATAGCTACCCTAATCGTTTATTTTGTCTTCCGATGTTTTCAGAACATGTGAGATCGTTAAATCTCTCAAATGTGGCCACGGCCGTGGCCTACGAAGCATTAAGAGTAATTCAATACTAGAATTGGTATCCCATTCCTAAAGTTACGCGATACTGATCAAGCTTAATATCTTGATTTGCAATCTCTAGATTTCCGTCTGCAAGATAATCGAATGCTAGTGTAATATCCATTCCGGCTTCACGATAACCAAAATCAACAGACGTATAAATTTGCTCAGATGAAGAGTTGTTAATCTCAAGGTTTCTATATTCAAGCCCTGGAGTTACGTATAGGTATTTTGTATAAAGAACTTCAAGATCAAAGTTAAACTTCATTCTCTTATAATCTCCAGTCTCGTAACCATTGTCTCCTAACTCATATTCAAAATCAGTATCAAATTCTAAGTTACTATACTTTCTCGTTCCACCAATAAAGAATTCTTTGCGAGTTCCGCGATTAAGCTCTTGGCTCTTCGTCTTAACACTTAACCCAGCTTCAGCAGAAAGAACCTCATCTAAGTATCCACCAGCAAGAGTTAAGTCTGCATAGTAACCATGTCTTTGTGAGTTTGGTTTTACATACTTATAAGCACCACCAAAGCTTACGCGATTAATATTAAACATTGTTGAAGCTTCAACTTCAAAAGTATTAATATTCTTATTTTGCATATCTCTTTCAATATTGCGGTAACCGAAACCAAAAGAAACTAAATCAACAGGTCTAAACCCCATTAGAAGAACGGCCTCTCTATTATGACCAACTTCAGTAATGATTGGCCTAGTCTGTGCGAAACCAACATTGTCGTTATAAGAAAATTCCGCTGAAAAGACACGATTTCCAAAAGCACCATTGATATCAAAATCAGAGCTATCTAGAGTATCGATATCCTGAATCTCGGCACTCCCACCTTCGAATTGAGTATTAAAAAATTGTCTGCGGTCATTTGCCACGGCCATTGAAGAGCTGTGTCTCGTTTTACCATCTTTAGAAATTTCAGGCATAACTCGGTTTGCAAATGCAGTTGATGATAATAGTAGTGATAGTGCAAAAATTTGTTTTTTCATAATCCCTCTTAAATAATTTGATTTTATTCTAGAGGATATAAAAAGGGAGGTCAAAGCCTCCCTTCTTACAAATTATCAATTTCTATATATCAATTAGAAATTATAACCAACGTTTAGTTTAAATCCTAATCCATCGACATCAATACTTTGAAGTTCACCTGTCGAGTAACTAAGCCCAAATGTAGCATCAAGCTTATTAGCTCTATATCCAAAATCTGTTTTAGCAACAAATACACTAGTATCTGCATCGAAAGCATCAGGTAGCGTAATACTCATATATTCAAGTCCCGGTGTTATATAAAAAGTTTCTCCCATTAAGAATTCTGCATCCATCTCTAAGCTTAAAGAAGAGTAATCATTATCACTTCCACCATTTTGTACATAATCACCGTACTCAAATGAGAATTTTCCATCTAATTCAATAGAGTTTACAATCGTTGTTCCATTAGCAAAAACACCTAAACGAGAATCAGTATTTACTGCATCATTTCCTTTAGTTGTATATTTAATTCCTGTTTCCCATGACAATGACTTATCTTGCTTACCAAATCCCATTGTTAGAACTGTATAATCACCTTCAACTAAGAAATCATTTAAAGTATGATGAGCAAGTGAAGCACCAAGAGTTGTCCCATTAACAACAATAGTTCCACCAGCTTCAATAATTGTATCGTCTAGAGTATCTGATAGTTCATTTACAGATAGACCAAGACCAAGGGTTAAACTTCCACCAGCTCTAATCCCCGCTAGTAGATCTACTCTTGCAAGTTCTTGATCAGAACCACCAGATTCAGTTTCTGATTTTTGATATGAACCTTCAAAAGAAAATGATTCATTTGAAAATGCTCCAAATAAACTAGGTACAGTAATATCAAGGTCAAATGAAGGAGTCGTATCTGTTTCAAGAGATTGAGAAATATATTGGCCAGCAATGAAGCTTCTCTTTTCTTGAGAAACAGCAAGTACTGATGTGTTTCTTGTTTTACCATCGCGTGAAATTTCTGGCATTAATACATTGGCGTATGCTGATGTTGAAAGTGCTGCAAGTGCAACTGCACTAATTAACTTCTTCAAATCTTCCTCCTTGAAGCAATAAAAATAAATATTAAGATTTATTATACTTTAAATAGAATTAATTAAAACAAATATCCAACATTTAGTGACCAACCAAGGCCATCATAGTCGATATCGTTTTCCTCACCGACAAAGATATAGCTCGCACCAATTGTTGCATCTAGTCTTTTTGTGCGATAACCGAAATCAGTCTTTATTCTAACGTCAGAAGTATCACTTGAAACACCCGGCGCGTTTTCGGCAGAATAATTAACTCCCGGAGTAATATAGAAATTTGAACCTACGAGGAATTCTGCATCGAATTCAAAGTAAAGTGCATTATAGTTATTTCCATCTAGAGAATTACCTTCATCTTTTAGGTAATTTCCAAATTCATATGTGAAGCTACCATCAATCTCAATTCCATTAACAACTTTTGTCATACTACTAAAGAGAGTAAAACGCTTTCCAGTTGTTAAATCATCAGAACCTTCTGTCATTAACTGCACACCTGCTTCAACACTATTCTTTGCATCTTGCTGACCAAATCCTGCACTTAGAACAAAGAAGCCACCTTTTGTGGCAGAAGTTTTATTTTCAACATATTCAACAGAACCACCTAAAACCTTGTCATTAACTTTAAGACTTCCTCCCGCCGCAATGACGCTTTCGTCTGTTGAGATATCTAACTCAGACTTAGTGTAGCCAAGCCCTAAAGTTAGCTTCTTATTTACCTGGTATCCACCGAGAAATGAGAAGTTGGTTGCATGATTTTTTGCACCTTCCATATCATAAGTCGGTATCTCCATATTTAACTGGCCACTAAAGCTATTAGTCGAAAATCCACCAAAAATACCTGGAGAGCTTTGTTTGATTTCAACTGCTGGAGTCGTATCACTTTCAACACTTAAGTATTCATACTTAGCTGCCGCGAAATTTCTTTTTTCTTGTGAGACTGCGATGACAGATGTGTTTAAGGTTTTACCATCACGTGAAATTTCAGGAAGAATAAAATTTGCAGATACATTAGTACTAATAAGTGAAAGTGCACTTAGACATAAGATTTTTTTCGACTTCAACTCGAACTCCTAGGGCGTATGAATATTGTAATAGATTATACAAAGAGAAAAGGGAGATGAAAATCTCCCTTTTTATGACATTGATAAGTTTAAAATCAATTTTTAAAATAAGTAAGCGACATTAACCTTCCAGGCCATTTCATCGTAATCGACAGTTCCAACTTCTCCAATAACTGCATAATCAACACCGAATGTCGCATCAATTCCGTTCATACGATATCTAAAGTCTGCAGAAAGATCGAGCTGTTTAGTGTCCGTTCCATCATTGTCTGTAAGAGTATATTCAATACCTGGAGCGATAAAGAACATTTTATGTAGCATGAATTCAGCATCAAAGTTTAAGTGAAACTGAGAGTAATCACCACCTGCTGTTGTAAAGTCACCAGTTGTGTAGTCAATATCACCATCAAGTTCTGTGTTATTTAGTACCGTTGTCATACCTGCAAAGATTTTAGTACGAGTTGGAGACTTAATATCATCATCTTTTTCTTCAAGATCAAATTGAAGACCAGCTTCCCAAGACATATTATCCTTATTTGACCCTAGTCCAAGAATAATACGATTATGAGAACCATCAATTGTTCCGTTATCTTCATCCACAAGACTGAATGAACCACCAAAAATTAAGTCATTCATATTAAATGATGCCGCAATCTCTATAACAGAGTCCTCGCTATTTGGATCTGTATCAACCATCTGATAACCAAGACCTAAGGCAAATTGTTTAGTTAATCTAAAACCGGCCTTAATATCATAAACTGTAAAATCTGTATCTGTTGCACCAGTATCGACATTCCCAAAGTCTAAGTCCGCTTCAATCGAAACCATCTTATTTGACCAAGCACCGTAAAAGTCAAAGTTAGTTGTATCGATATCACCACCGGTATCGGGTTCTAAATTTGAAGAATTATACTCGGCCGCAACAAAGGTTCTCATTTCTTGTGTTACTGCTATTGTTGAATCGTTTTTGGTTTTACCGTCACGTGACGTTTCAGGAACTATCGTATTCGCAAACGCTGTTGTTGTGAGCCCAACTAGAGTTGCGGCCATAATGATTTTATTCATTTCTTCCTCCATTAAATTTGTATATGCAAATTTTCAACTAAGAAGAAAAAAATAAAAACTTAAATTAATTTAAAAAAAAGAAAGGGAGACCTAAGTCTCCCTTCACGTATATTCTAAATTTTAAAATTAAAATTAGAAGTTGTAAGCTACGTTAACTTTCCAAGCCATTGAATCAAAGTCAACATCGTTAGACTCAGCCATTACAGCATAGTCAATACCAAAAGTTGCATCGATTTTGTTAGCTCTGTAACCGAAGTCAGCAGATAGGTCTAGTTGGTTAGTTTCAGTACCAGCTACGTCTTCGCTTGAGTAGTTAAGACCTGGAGTGATGTAGAACATTTTCCCTACTAGGAATTCTGCATCAAAGTTGAAACCTAGAGCAGTATAGTCACCACCAGCTGAAGTTACATCACCAGTCTTGTATGAAAGATCACCATCAAGTTCGATGTTGTTAACAACTTTAGTCATACCAGCGAATAGACCAATTTTTGATCCAACGTCTAGGTCAGTATCTTCTTCCATATCGTAAGTAAGACCTGCTTCCCATGACATATTGTTTGCGTTTGAACCAACACCTACAGTAAGAGTGTTGAATGAACCATCAGTTGTACCTTGCTCATAAGAAGTGATTGCAAATGAAGCACCAATTACTAGGTCATTCATGTTGTATGAACCAGCAATTTCAAGTTTAGACATATCAGTTTCTGGAGTTGTATCTTCACCCATCATTGTGTAACCAAGACCAACAGCAAATTGCTTATTGATTCTGTATGCAGCTTGTACACCGTAAGAATCGTTATCTGTATCTGCATCTTCACCCATGTTGATGTCTGCTTCTACAGAGATCATTTTGTTTGACCATGCACCGTAAACATTCATGTTAGTTGTATCAACTTCTTGTGCACCAGCAGTATCAGCTTCTGTAGTTTTTGAGTTATACTCACCAGCTACGAAAGTTCTCATTTCACCAGTTGTAGCGATAACTGAAGCGTTCTTAGTTTTTCCATCACGTGAAGTTTCTGGAACGATTGTGTTTGCAAATGCTGCAGAAGAAAGTACTGCCATTGCGATAATACCTGTCATTTTTTTCAAAACTTACTCCTTGTTTTGTTTTATTTAAACTAGCGTTCTAGTTCGATTTAAAAAAATAATTTACTAAATTATACCCTTTTTGTTTTTGTGTGCAATTTTTTTTTACTTTTTTTTAAGAAAGGCCGTGGTTACGCTTCCACGGCCTTCTGTATATAATCAAAAATTTAATTAGAAGTTGTACTTCATTGCAACTCTTGAATCTGTGTCTTCACCGTTTGTTCCAGTGTAAACATCAATATCAACAGTTTTATAATTTAAAGTAGCACCAACAGCAACTCTAGTTGTGTTTTCAAAAGAAGCATCACCATTTGTGTAAGAACCATTGTAGTTAGCAACAACAGCTGATGCTAAAATATTAGTTGGTCCACCTGTTGCATTTGCAAGGTCAGTAGATTTTGCATTTGAGTAAACAGATTGAGAAACAGAACCTCTAAGAGTTAACCAATCAGTTGCTTTAGTTTCAGCACCAATAATAACTGGAAGATTCATTGTTTCTAGCTTTGCTTTACCAGGAACAGCGTTAAGTTCAACATTGATTACTTGGAATGCAGTTCTTACGAAAACCATTCCACCTTCAACTTTGTATTCTTTACCTGCACCAAGATCTAGACGAGAAAGCTCTCCATCTTCATCTCCTAAACCTCTTTCTTGATCCCAAGAAAATGTTTTATATGAACCGTAGAATTTAGTGTCTTTATTGATTGTGTAAGAACCACCAACTTGTACACCAAGAGTTCCATCAAACTTATTACCTGATAGAAGGTTCTTAGACTCAGACATTAGAGATACGTTTGCGTATGCATCCCAGTTGTCTTTGTTAACACCAAGCTTAACGGCCATTGCTTCGTCTTCCATTTTATTATTTGTTGACCCATCAATTGATGTAACGTCTCTATCTGAAGAAGCGTAAACAAAAGCTGCACCCCAGTTAACACCAGCTTTTCCACCAATGAAAAGTTCTAGTTGATTATCTGAAGAAGCTAAGTAGTTTGTTGTAGCAACTGGAGCTGATGCAAGAATTCTAAGAGATGTCGAAATATTTGATTCGTTACCTAGGTAAAGACCATATGTGAAGTTCCCCATTTTCTTAAAGAATCCACCCATTGCTTTAGGGTCACCATCAGTATCAAGAGTTGCTGATCCAGAACCAATACCTTCTGCACCGTACTCAAGTACAACCATATCTCCGTAGTTGTTTACAAATGAAGCGTTAGTAAAGATATAACGATCATCCATTGTGTAGTAGTTGTCTTCAACTTCATCACCTAGAGCAAGAAGTCTCGCTTTAGTAGCATAAGCACTTGTACTTAGTAGAGCTAAAGTAGCGGCACCTAAAAATACCTTTTTCATATTCGTCTCCTTGAACGAGTAAATCCTTGAGCTTAAAAATTAAACTCTTCTAAAAAATGTTAGTTCTTAAATTTTCAAAGGAGATGAGATGAATGTCAACACCCCGAAATTGCTAAAGAATTCGTAATTTCGGGGTTTGTATAAGTATTTTTTATTTTATCTTTGCTTGGACGGCCATGCCACGTGCCAGGAATTTTGACGACATCCAGGAATCTACGAATGTAGTATTTTTTGTCGCCGCCTGCTTCAAAGGAGCGTTGAAACTAAAGAAGATTAGATGATCTTCATTTAAAGTTCCGTCTGCAATTGAAGAATCGTCAATATCTGGACAATAAGAATAATCTCTTAAAACCACGCGCTCCTTTGACTTATTCTCATCAAAAGCGTCAAAATTCTTAGCTAGGTTTTTCTTCAAAAGATTGATTTTTTTAGAAATATCTTCTTCTGTGCTCTCTTCTTTATCGACAAAAGTAACAAATTTCGCTGTTTGAGCATATCCTTCACTCTCAGAATCACAGATTTCACCGATAAAATGTCCCCAATCGTGAGTAAACGAAAGAGGAAAAAAGTAAGTCTGTTCTGCATCCTCATCCTTAGTAATCTTCTCTTCTAAGTCTAAGTGAACATATAAAGAACAAGGAGTTGTCGTGCTTTCACAGAATTCGATAAACTCACTAGAAAGAGTTTTCTTTTCTTGGAATAGCTCTAAGAATTTAGATGGAGACTCTCCCCAATAAAGATTTTCACATTCAATAATTAGCCCATTTGTCAGGCATACTTTCCAGAAGGCTTGATCAATTAACTCTTCAGGGGTTGTGCGGAAAATTTCTTTGATTCTTAGGCCATAACTATTTTCTTTAATTCGCTCGAGAAGCCCTTCTTTATTAAGAGATGGAAGAATTTCAGATGGTGACAATTGAATATGATTATCAATATAACTTTCTTCTCCCCAAAGTAGTGGCATTGGTTTTGTACGTGATCCAAAAGCGTGAAACTTTGAATCTTTATAAAAACAAGAGCTACTAATTTGAGCTTCTTCAACTAATCCAAGCTCTTTAAAAATTGAAATATTTTCTTCACCGCGAATTAATGATGGCCCCATCAGTTTAAAATTATCTTCAGTAATTTCTTCCTCTGAAAGGAGCTTTACACTTGTCGCATCTAAGTTATTTAAATGGTCAAATAAGTCGATCGCAAAGATATCATTTCCAACAATTAAGTTTTTAATAAATGTCTTCTCTTCTTGTTTAACTTCGACTTTTTTAAGCTTTAGAATATCGCTATAGGCCATGGTACCAAATTCCTTGTGTGTTGTGTTTGGCAATACAATAGCTTATTTTTTTTGGAATTTAAATAGCGAAACCACGCATTAAAGCGTGGTTTCAGGTATTTTCACTATTTTTTTCTTACATTTTTTTAGATTATTTAATGACGAGTCTGTCACCTGCTCTAATTTGTCTCTTCTTAATGATCTTTAAGTTAGAAACAATTAGAGTATCAAGACTAACTCCAGTTTTGCGTGATACCGACCATAAAGAGTCACCACGTTGTACTGTATAGTACTTCGTTGGGTTGTTAATTTTCTTTCCACGCTGTTTAGCTAGTCTAATACGATTGCGATACTTTCTCTTTCTCACAACTGACTTACGTGGCTTATCATAAAGGTCAGCATACATATTATCTTTCTTACTCTGACCAATTCTAAAAGGAAGAGTTACATATGACCCACGCTTAACTCTGGAACGATGTGATTTGAAATCATCGTTTAACCAAGTAAGAACTTCTTTATCTTTAATTTTGAACTTTCTTGCAACATCATCAAGGCGAGTTCTCTTTCCTCTTACGCGGTACTTTTGAAAAACTTCCTGGCTTGCAACGTAGTTCTTCTGTGTACAACAAGCTGCCCACTGCTCTCTTTTTCCAACAGGAACTCTTAATGTATAAGTCTTATGAGTCGGTGGCGTAAACCATCTTTGAATCTCAGGGTTCAAGTAGTGTAGATCATCAAATTCAACATTTAAGTCTTTTGCAATCTCAAATAAATCTGCTCCACCAGGAACAGAAATTTCTTGAAAGTCTAAAGGCTCATGCCAATCAATTTCTTCAAAACCAAATGACTTAAGGTTCTTCCCAATGATAGCAAGGGCCATAATTTTTGGAACATAATTTTTAGTCTCTGGCTTTAGGTAGCGACCTTTTCTAATTTTCCAAAAGTTCTTTGTACGGTAGCGACGAATCGCTCGAGACATCTTTCCTTCACCAGCATTGTATGAAGCAGCGGCAAGTTCCCAAGAACCAAATTGCTTAAATAACTTTCTTAAGTATTTCGATGCTGCATATGAAGACTTAATTGGGTCACGTCTTTCATCAACATACCAATTAACTTCAAGTCCATAACGACGTCCTGTGTATGGCATGAATTGCCAAGGACCAACAGCTTTTGCCCAAGACTTGGCCTTCGTTTGAAAACCTGACTCGGCCATTGCTAAGAAAATTAGATCCTGTGGAAGTCCGTTGTCTTTTAAAACTTTAGAAAGAATTGGTGCATATCTTCCAGCTCTCGCAGAGTATCTTTCAAAGAAGCCACGGCCACGAGTTGTAAAATACTTAATCCACTTCTTAACAGCAGCATTGTAAACAACAGGGATATCAAAATAATTATTTTCAAGATTTAAGTGCTCAGCTCCATATAAGAAGTAAGTCTTAAGTTCGTGAGATGTCGGATGCTCAATCTTTGCAGACCCAACAATTTGATCACTTGAGAACTCTGCACCGTGCTTAGCACTACGTGCAATGATCTTTTCTTCTGAGAATTCCGCATCTGCTTCAATTTCAGCATCTGTCTCAACTATTTCAGAAATGTCCTTCGGGCTCGGGACATCTTTCTCAACAGAGATACATGAAAAGAGCAGTTGGGAGGCTACCAGTAAAATTAATCCATTAATTCTCATCGATCATCCTTAACTATATATGTGTATTCAGCGTTCATAAATATAAGAGAACCCTAAATTTAGGGTTCTCATATTTTTTCAAATTGTCGTGTCTGAGTCAACGAGGAAAAGATTTTTTCGGTTAAGTTCCGTACTAAAATCAATACTTTGTGTTGTTTATTCTTTATTTTTCAGCATAGAGTCAACAACAACTGTTCCCATGGCATCGCCAAATACGTTAACAGCAGTTCTGAACATGTCCAGAATTCTATCAACTGCTAAGATAAGACCGATCCCCTCAATTGGGAGACCTACTGCCGAAAGAACAATCGACATTGTAATGAGTCCAGCTCCAGGAATTGCTGCAGCACCAATGGCCGCAAGAGAAGCTGTCATAAAAATGATAATTTGTTGTGTAAGACCTAAGTCATAGCCATAAGCTTGTGCAATAAAGATGGCCGCTACTGATTCGTATAAAGCAGTTCCATCCATATTAACAGTTGCACCAAGAGGAAGAACAAACTTTGCAGTGTCCTTATCAACTCCGAGATTTTCTTCAACATTCATCATTGTAATCGGTAGAGTTGCCGCTGAAGAAGCTGTTGAGAATGCTGTGATAATGGCCGGCCCAATACCTTTTAAAATTTCAAAAGGTGAAGTCTTGCTGCGAACACTTCCTACAATAAGAAGGAAAATACCGTGACAAATAAGACCTAAAATTACTGTAAGCATATATTTTGAAAGTGATACAATCGCACCAAATCCAGACTTAGCAAGTACACCTGTCATTAGAACAAAGATCCCATAAGGAGCTAAGCTCATTACACCCATAGTTAGCTTATTTGAAAGGGCCTCAAGAGAGCCAACAACTTTAACAAATGGCTCACTATCTTTTGGAATAAATAATGCCGTCATTCCCATGAGAATTGAGAAGACAATTACTTGAAGGATATTTCCATCGGCCATTGAGCCAAATGGATTAGTAGGTATAGCACCTAGAAGAACTTCCTTAATTGAAGCAAATAGTGAAGCCCAACCGCCGGAGCTACTTGCAACTTTAGATTGCATCGCTTCTGATAAACCTTGTACACCGGCGGCCCCAAGATCAGCGCCAATACCAGGGTTGATTAGGTTTACAAAAATGATACCAAATAAAACCGCAATACATGTTGTTACAAAATAGTATGCAACAGCTCTTACACCCATTCGACCTAAAGACTCAGGAGTACCTAAGTGATACATGGCCATAAAGATTGAAGAGAAAACAAGAGGAATGATTACCATTTTTAAAAGGGAGATAAAGGCATCTCCGACAGGAGAAATAAATTTTACGTATTCACCCTTTCCAAAATAATGTAACAGAAGACCCAAAATTAATCCGAGTACCATTGCAATACCAATCTTCTGCGCTTCCTTCTTTGCTGCTGGTTGCATTAAATTCCCCTTTTAACTATAAAAATTCAAATCGTTTAAAATAACGTATGGTTGAAAAAAATCTTAACAAAATTCTAACATGTTCATTTATTCTCTTATCATTTTGCATATTTATCAATCCGGCAAAAGCTAAGGTGGAAGAACCAAATTACGATTTTACCTTCGATAAATTCAGGCCATTTCACCCCGGACAAAAACTGTCGGATATAAAGAAAGAGTACAAAGCAATTAGGCTTATTAATGATAAGAAATCAGTGGCAACGTATGAAATTCAAATTCGCCACCAAAGCTACTTCTTTCCAGTTTTTATTCATGTACAAGATGAAATCGTATTAGACTTCTATGCAAGACTTCCAAATTATTTTCTTCACAATACTTTTCATCAATCACTTATCAATCGTTATGGTAAGCAAGATAAATTTATCAATAATGACGGCACATCTGTCTATATCTGGAACGATGAAGCCGGATTCGCCATAACATATTCAGGAGCATGTACAATTACATGCTTCCCGATATTCATTCATATGATTAAAAAAGATGATGTGAAAAATAAGGACTCTTTTCTCATTAAACTTTTAAAAAATTAACTTAACTCTTTTGCAATATCATTTACTGCAAACTTATAGCTCATAATATTCTTGGCAAGAGTGGCCACTGCTTGTCTTGTTGCCATTGGCATCCCATTGGCACCAAAATAGGCCGAATGAATTGCTAGAAATGCTTGAGCATCTTCAAATCTCATCTTTACTGGCCCTATTTTATGAAGGGCATCTTGCTTGATGAATATTTCTGATTTTCTAAGCTTATGAACTTCACTCATTGTAAATATATTCTGGTTACGATAATCAATATAGATCACCTCACCTTTTACTTCGGCCATACGACCTAAGATAATTCCCTGCTTTGTCTTTCTTCCCCACAGGCCAATAATTCCCATTGGCGCCAGTGCCCATGTAAGAAAGCGATTAATCACCACACGACTTTCAAATTCTCTTTCAGTGTGACCTAGTTCTGGAAATGTTCCCATAAGCCACTCATTTGAAGCCAGTGAGAGAACAATCATGGCCATATTCTTATAGCGGTAAACATTGTAGCCAGGTTTTTGAACGATAGATTCTTTCCCGTACTTATCGTTATCAAAATTTGATCTGATTTGAGCAGCAACCATCGGTGTCGCCTCATCAATTGTCATAACCTTGGCCAGCTGATTAGACGCTAAATTTTGTTGGGCCAACTCACTTTCTTTTTCACCTAATTCGGTAAAGTTCATGATTTGTAAAAATCCCGCGATCTCAGGATCAAACTCCGCAACGCGCAGTCTAATATAAACAGGTAGTGCCTGCTCTTTAGCATATTGATAATATGTGTATTTTTCAGTACTTACAGATTGCATTAGTGCCTCCATTCAACTTAATTTTTCGGTATTTTTTCCGACAAAATAAGCTCGGAAGCATTTCCGCTTAGCGCTAGGCAAAAAATCCTCAAATAAAGGAGTGTAATTGCGTCTTAGTCCTTGACAACAGGCCCAATTATTAATAAAAATCCTAGTTTCATAAAGTTAATTTCAGTCCGAGGGAAAAAAGAGTTCGCGATATAATATAGCAACCCCCAAAGACTGCCTTTCATTAGGAGAAAGTATGTACGGAGTAGTAGAGATCTCAGGTCACCAGTACAGAGTAGAAGCTGGTATGACTATTGATGTTCAGAAATTAGATCAAGAAGCTGGTTCAACAGTAGAATTCGACAAGGTTCTATTTGTTGGTGGTGAAAGCGCAAAAGTTGGTGCTCCAACTGTTGCAGGTGCTAAAGTTGTTGCTGAAGTAGTAAGACATGATCGTTCAAGAAAAGTTATCGTTTCTAAAAGAAAGCCAGGTAAGTACATCAAGAAGAACGGACACAGACAACACTTTACAACTTTAAAAATCAAAGAAGTTAAAGCTTAATTAATTATCAATTTTAGGAGTTAGATATGGCACACAAAAAAGCCGGTGGTTCAACAAGTAACGGTCGTGATTCAAACCCAAATATGTATGGTGTTAAGAAGTTTGGTGGTGAAGCAGTTGTTCCAGGAAACATCATTGTAAGACAAGCGGGATCTAAGTTCCACGCTGGTAAAAACGTAAAAGTTGGAAAAGACTTTACTCTATTCGCTACGAAAGAAGGTAAAGTACAATTTGGTTTCTATAACAAGAAGAAACAAATCGTTTCTGTTGTTGAAGCTTAATTAAAATTACCATTTTACGCTATTAATTAGTTGTAAATATTAAAGGGAGCCTATACATAGTGCTCCCTTTTTTTATATAAGACCTTATTATGAAATTTATCGATGAAGTTAAAATTACAGTAATTTCCGGAAACGGAGGAAACGGATGCGTAAGCTTTCGCCGCGAAAAGTATATCCCATTTGGTGGACCAGATGGTGGTGACGGTGGTGATGGTGGAAGTATCTACTTTGAAGCCGACGAAGGAATGAACACTCTTGTTAACTTCAGAGGGAAAAAGCACTACCGTGCTGAACACGGACAACAAGGTGGCGGCCGTCAAATGTGTGGAGCATTTGGTGATGACCTCACAATTAAAGTTCCTGTTGGAACGATTGTTCGTCATGCAGAAACAAATCAAGTTATCGCGGATCTAACTGATCACGGAATGAGATTGATGGTTGCCCAAGGTGGACGTGGTGGCCTTGGAAATATTCACTTCAAAACTGCAACTAATCAGGCGCCACGAAAAGCAACTGCCGGAAAAGAAGGTATTGAACTTGAAGTAGAACTTGAGCTTCGCCTACTTGCAGATATCGCACTAGTGGGACTACCAAATGCTGGTAAGTCGACACTTATCTCTTCTATCTCTGCGGCAAGACCAAAAATTGCAGATTATCCTTTTACGACTCTTGAGCCAAATCTAGGTGTTGTTACACTTGGTGAAGATGACTCATTTGTTGTTGCCGATATTCCAGGGCTAATTGAAGATGCCTCGGAAGGAAAAGGACTTGGGATTAAATTCCTTAAACATATTGAAAGAACAAAATCTCTTGTTCACTTAGTTGATGTTTCTTGGTGTCTTGATGAATACGAAGCATTTGAGCAATACGTAATTATTCGCCAAGAACTTGGTCGCTATAGTGAAGATCTTTTAAATAAGAAAGAGCTTATTTGTTTAACAAAAATTGATGCTATGACAGATGAAGAAATTAAGAAGTTCCAAGACTTCTTTGAAGCACAAGTTGATAGAAAGTGTCTTCCAATCTCTTCAGTATCTGGACTTAATATAGACTTACTTAAATCTTTAATGCTTAAAACGATAAAGGACTAACCAATGTCACAAAATGAATTTATCACAAAAAACGTAGATGAAATTACAGATAATTCAAAATTAGAATTCCCTCTAAATATCGCAATGGCCAGTGCTTGGATCCTTGGAAACTTTAAAGGTATCAACCTTAAAGTTCTTGATATGAGAAAGACGACTGCACTTGCTGATTACTTCATCCTTGCTTCGGCAACAAACTCTTCAATGGCAAATGCTATGTCTGATGAGATTGCAAAACAAATGAAGAGAAAGGGACAAACAGTCATCTCTAAAGAAGGTCTACACCAACAAACAGACTGGATTCTAATTGACCTTGGTGACATTATTGTTCATATCTTTGATGAGTCAGCTCGCGAAGCATACGATATTGATAATCTATGGTCAGTACCAACAGTTGAAATTCCAAATGAGTACTACTACTCTTCTGATGAAGCAGAAAGTTCTGCAGACTCAGACAAAGGTTACTTCTAGTAATCTATGAAAGACAATCACGTTATTGTCATTGGGAAGTTAAAAGATAAGCATCTTATCGCGCTTGAAAATGAATACTTAAAGCGCATTAACTTCCCAAAACTTCACATCCACGAATGTAAAGGTCATCAAGAAAATATCGACCTTGAACTCAAAGAACTTCTTAATAAAGTCGAATCCATTAAAGCAAAGTTTGGAAACCAACATATTGTTGCCATGACCGAGCATGGAAAGACTTGTGACAGTGAAAAGCTAAGTCATTACATCTATAATGTTATTGAGAATCAGCAAAAGGGTGTTTGCTTTTTAATTGGTGGAGCAGCAGGCTTTCCTAAAGAATTCTTAAAGACAGTTGATTACCAACTCTCCCTGTCACCAATGACATTTCCACACAAAATTGCACGACTTGTTCTTATCGAACAAATATATCGTGCTCAGACGATCAAACAAGACCACCCTTATCATAAGAATTAAATAGAATTAATTAGAAACGCCAATGGCCTTTTTAATACGTCTTAGGTTCTCTTGAGCAATTGGACGAACCTTTGCAGCACCTTCAGCTAGAATCTTATCAATCTGAGATTTATCTGCCATAAGCGCATCGTATTTTTCACGAGCTTCTTTCATCTCACGATTTACGATTTCAAAAAGCTCAAGCTTTGCATAACCCCATCCAATTCCATCTTGGTAGCGTTTTGCTAAGGCATCTTGCTCTTCTTTTGTGGCAAAGAATTTATAGATATCAAAAATAAGCGAATCATCAGGATTCTTTGGAGCTTCAGGAGGAGTTGAGTCTGTCGTGATTTTATTAATCATCTTCTTCAGTTTCTTCTCAGGAACAAAACAAGGAATATGATTATTATACGACTTACTCATTTTACGTCCATCAAGACCTGGAAGTAGCTTCACTTCTTCCTTGCTAACAATAGCTTCTGGAAGCGTTAGAAGATCACCATATTTGTGATTAAAGCTTGAAGCGATATCACGAGCAATCTCAATATGCTGAAGTTGATCCTCACCTACTGGAACATAATTAGTATTCATAAAAAGAATATCTGCGGCCATAAGAACTGGATACGAGAATAATCCCATATTAATACCAAAGTCCTCATCGCGATTTTCTTCAGCATTCTTATCTTTCTTAGCCTTGTATGCGTGAGCACGATTCATTAAACCTTTAGAAGCAAAACAAGAAATAATCCAGTTAAGTTCTGTAATCTCTGGAACGTCACTTTGCTTATAAAGAACGGCCTTTTCAGGATCAAGACCTGCCGCTAACCAAGTTGCAGCAACTTCGTAAATATCGTTACGAAGAGTCTCACCATCATGAACAGTGATTAATGAGTGGTAGTCTGCAATGAAGAAGTAGCCTTCCATTTCAGAATTATTAACATTATCAATTGCTGGTTTGATGGCGCCAATATAGTTTCCTAAATGTGGCATTCCTGTTGGTTTAACACCTGTAAGACAAATTTTCTTTTTACTTATGTCACTCATATTTCAAGCCTAATTCTTAAAGTTCACAGTCTTTTATAGCTAAATTTTGCACAAAAAAAAAGGGCCCAGTTAAGGCCCTTTTCTAACAAAATATCTACTCTCTTAATTATCGTATTTTACTACAGAAGATGATTCCATCAGCTCTGTTAATAGCTCAATTGAAAACTCTAGTGCTTGATCACCGTATGGAATCGATGAGTTGCCTTGGCAAAATTTTGACTGTTTAACTAGTGAAGCACAAATTCTCATAACTTCAGCAGTCCCATCAAAAAAATCCGCTTCATCTTCCGTCGTCACAATATGTGCCATAAGCATATTAATTGTTTTAATCGCGCGAAGTTGTGCAGGCGTAAGCTCTGAAGTGTCGATATCAATCGTTAACTTACTATGATTTTGCATTTCCATCTTCTAAACTCCAAAAATTTTATTTTTTAACATCCCTCATACAGAGTTCATATCGGAGCGTCTTCTAGAAATTTTAGTAATTTATGTCTGACAAATTTAATTTGACATAAGACCTTTCTGATAATATATTGATTTTACTTTGTCGCGGGGTGGAGCAGTTGGTAGCTCGTCGGGCTCATAACCCGAAGGTCGTTGGTTCGAATCCAGCCCCCGCAACCAATTCCTCATTAAAAAAATCCAGTCATTTACCGCATATACCGTCATTTTAAAACTGGCGCTAACGCTTGTTTTAAAATTTTGCATATTAAGCTCCTCAGCGTCATAAAGCCAACCTTTGTATTTTTACATCTTCAAGACTAAATAAAAATTCGTCATAGCCGAGAAACTTTTATATATAAATATTTAATTATTATGAAAGATCGTCTCAATACAATTCTTATTCACTTTACTAATGTGATGGCAATGCTCTCACTGGTTAGCTACGCCTTTAGGCATCATGATTATATTAATGATGCTGTTTTACATTATTTTGTTCTGCCGATCTCGACTCTCTATCTGGCCTTCTATTATTTTGACTATAAAGGGCAACATCTCCTTAGAAACCTATCAAGTCTCTTTCCATCTTTTGCAATTACCTTAGTTCTAATTACTTCTTTTGGAGGAATTCATGCACCGGGAGTATTTTGGATAGCAGGTTTTCCAATCTTCTTTGCAATATTTTTTAGAAAGAAGGGTATGATCATTGGTATCTTACTCATGCTTGCTATCTACGCTGTTTTCTACACATTTGAAGCACAGATACTTTCGATGACAGTAGAAGTTCCACACGAGCTATATATGGCCGAGAAGAGAATGAATGTTATTCACTTCTCAATAGTTATTACCCTCTTCTTTCTCTACTACACTTGGCTGGAGCAAAGAACGCGAGATGAAATTGAAAATTCAAAGGAGCAGCTCGATACCCTTTTACACGTCGTACTCCACGACCTTTCAAATCCTATAACAATTCTAAAACTTAAGCTTGAAAGTTTAAAAAGACGTTTTCATATAAAGGAAGTGGAAACAAGACAGATAAAAAAAGCTTTCACAAAGATCGAAGAGATTATTCAAAATGTTAGAAGCTTTCAATTAAGCTCCGAGGGCCTTCAAGAAGATAGAAAATTAATCAGCTCTTCTGAAGTGAGAACTTATTTAAGTGAGCAATTTAAAGAAATGAATAAGAAGCATCTAAAATTAGTTTTTAACGACTTAGGTGGATTTTACATAAAGTTTTCACCATCTATCCTAAAAGACCATATCTTAAGTAACCTCCTTTCAAATGCAATTAAGTTTAGTCATATTGAAGGGGTCATTGAAGTTACATTTAAGGCCCAAGATGATGCGGCCATCTTAAGTTTTCGCGATGAAGGGGTTGGCATACCTGAAGATATTATCGATGAAATCTTTGATTTTGATAAGAAGACATCGCGACTTGGTACAATTGGAGAAACTGGTACAGGTTATGGGCTACCAATTGTTCGCTACTTCACTGAGTTATCAGGGGCCAAAATATCTGTTCACTCACCTACAAGTACTGGAAAAGGCACGGAATTTACTCTTAGTTTTCCATTAAAAAAACCATAAATAAATTTCACTTTGCTAGTATAAGATTTCATTTTGAACTAATGTGGCCCAAATGAAATTAAATTTTAAACGCGAATTCCTTATTCAGCGCTACCTGATTATTTTCACACTGATTATGGTTTCGATAACAGTTTGTTATTACTACGTAGCATACCCACAGGTTCTCTTTCACAAAATCCCAAAAGAGTTCTTTTACACGTATACAACAAGTCAGGTCTTACTTTTCGTCGCTTCATGCTTCTTAGGTAAGCATAGACTGGCCAGGGCCATCTGCGTTCTTCCTTCAGTCTTTATCATGATCATCATTGTATTTACTTTTGGAGGAGTTAAGTCACCAGGAATTCTCTGGATTACAGGAACACCAATTTTCTTTGGGGTCTTTTATAAGCGCTCAGGTCTTCTCTTTGGTGTACTTGTTATGATCTCAACGTTTGCATCTTTTTTTATGCTCGATCATACCATTAGCTCTCTTTCTTACCCTCTAACTTCTAAGCAGTACTACACGCTTTTAAAATTTAATATTGTCCAATTTTCAATTCTCACAACGATTTATTTCTTCTTCTACGTTTGGCTAGAATCGAATTCACGACTAAAATTAGCGCTTTCTAATAAGCAGCTCGATACACTACTACATGTTGTCTTACATGACCTTTCAAATCCTGTCACAATTCTAAAACTTAAGATTTCAAGCTTACTTAGAAAGAGTGTTATTGATGATTCTTCGTATACACAAATCAATAACTCCCTTAGGAAGGTACAGGAGATTATTTCAAACGTTAGAAGCTTTCAGCTGGACTCTGAGATTCTTCTGACAGAAAAGAGTATGATTCATCCGCAACTAATTAAGGACTACTCTGAGCAACACTTTAAGCTTTTAAATGATAAAGACCTTAAACTCCATTTTGATATTCATACAAATAGTGGCTTCTTTTGCGAACAGAAAATTTTCTTCGATCATATACTTAGTAACTTAATTTCAAATGCCATTAAGTTTAGTTATGAAGGACAGGACATTCTCATTAAACTTTATGATGATGCTGGCCGTGTCTATATCGACATCGTTGATAAAGGGATAGGGATACCTAAAGATATCATTGAGGGCCTCTTTCACTTTGAAAGAAAAACTAGTCGCCTCGGAACCAAAGGTGAAATAGGTACAGGTTACGGACTTCCTATTGTTAAGTACTTCACAGACTTTTCAAATGGTAAAATTAATGTCAGTTCAGACGTCAACATCGGAACGAGGGTCTCTCTCTCATTTCAAGTCGCAAAGAATTAATGCATACTCTCATTTGGTAGCATTAGTAATTCGCTCCAAAAACTTAAATGCTCCTTGGCCTTATCATTTAAGCTAAAAGACTCTTGGCTAATGCTCTTGTAGCACTCAACCCATACCTCACGTATTTTCTCAGCAATATCAACTGGTATAATATTGGCGTCAAGATAGGCCTTGTCTAAGTGTTTTAGTGAAGAAAAGTAAAAGACATCGTTTACACGCGAGCGTTGTTCTCGCGTGTAGTGAATGGCCACAACCACCTTCTGTGCAAATGAAACTCTAGGATCATAATCTCTCATAATTTACTCCAAATCTCTCAAGATTATTTCGGAGCAAAGTTAACAAATACTTAATTATGAACAGGTTATGCAGAAATATTATTGAATCGGTGAACAACACCATCAAAACGATCTTTGATCACTTTTAGGCGTAATTCATTCTTTTGAGGAAAACGGCCAATTCCCTTACCTAGTAAGTTAATTTCGGCCTGAACGAAGCGTTTCTTTAAAGTTGTTTTTCTAACTCCCTTAAGTTTACCAAGGTAGTTAATATTTGATGAGGTCATATCACTCATCTTAAGAATAATGGACTTTTCAACAAGCTCTCTTTTCTCTTCGATTTCAGCAGCATCTAGATGATTCTCAATAATATCAAGTTGCATTGTTAAACGACGAAGCTCACGAGAAAGAGCATCTGTTGGTAAATTAGTTTTAATCACGTCTACACTCCATAAATTTAAGACAGATTCTTTATACACCAGAATTTGTTGCTAATGACTATGGAGTGAAATTAAGTATAGGGATGTTAGGAAATTAGACACAGGCTCTTTGAACCTGTGTCTATTATAAGAAGGATTACATTTTTTCAATAAATTCAAGTACTTGAGAACCTGAGTTTACATCAGGAGCTCCACCTTGAGCAAAGTTAGGGCGTCCACCACCACGGCCAGATACTGGCTCGAGGATCTTTTTAAGGAGGTCACCGGCCTTAACGTCTGAGTTAGACCATACAAATGACTTCATTCCTTTATCGTCTTTAGAAAGGAGACACACAATTTGTACCTCGCCCTTATTAATTAAGTTATCACCTAATTCTTTTACGGCCTTAGCATCTGCTTCAAGTGTTGCAGCTAGCATTTTAAAGCCTTCATAGTCGCGCTTAACTTCTTTTGTGAAGTTAGTTGAGCCACCTTTTGCGGCCTTCTCACTCGCCTCTTTAATCTTCTTCTTCATCTCTGAGCGAAGATCTTTAATACGCGCTGGAACATCTGAAGGCTTTGTACTTAGCTCTTTTGCAGCAGCATTTAAAAGCGCCGACCTTTCTTGCATAACTCTTACTGCGGCCGTTCCTGTTACGGCCTCAATACGACGAATTCCTTTTGCAACAGATGTCTCTGTTGTAATAACGAATAGTCCAATATCTCCAGTGCGGCCAACGTGAGTTCCTCCACAAAGCTCAACACTATCTTTTCCAAAAGCGATAACACGAACGTCACTATCATACTTTTCACCAAATAGTGCCATTGCTCCACTATCAATTGCTTCTTCATATGAGCAAAGCTTAGTCGTACGTGAGTCGTTTTGCATAATCCACTTATTAACAAGTGCTTCAACTTTGGCAAGTTCATCCGCAGATACAGCTTGTGGGTTTTGGAAGTCAAAACGTAAGCGCTCCGCCGTAACCATTGAACCTTTTTGGATTGCATGCTTGCCAATAACTTCGTGAAGAGCTGCATGTAGTAAGTGTGTTGCCGAGTGGTTTCTCATCGATGCCTTTCTATTTTCACCGTCAACGATTAATTCTATTTTCTCACCTGTCTCAATTTCACCAGAAATAATCTTAGCGATATGAACATGTGTATTCTTCACTTTCATTGTATCGATAATCTGAAGCTCACCAGTTGAAGTTCTAGCCGTTCCAATATCACCGGCCTGTCCACCTGACTCTCCGTAGAATGGAGTCTCTTTTGTTGCAAAGTAAACTTCATCTTCCGTACGGTAGATCTTTAAAATTTCACTATCTGTTTCTAGTGAGTCGTAACCAGTAAACTCAGTATCGGCAACTTCAATAAACTCAAGTTCAATTCTTTCTTGGTCAGCACCAACAGAGCTCTTACGAGAGATTACACGAGAAGCTTTTCTGTGAGCTTCATAACACTCGTTATATTCAATTTCTGCAAATTCAATATTCTTAGAAGCAAGCTCAGCTTTAATTACTTCCAAAGGAAGCCCATGAGTTGTTACAAGTTCAAAGGCAACATGCCCTGGGAATAATTCTTTTGATTTTGAATTTGAAGATAGTTCTTCTTCAATCTTCTTAAGTCCATTTTCAACGATTGGAACAAATTCATTAATCTCTTGTTCCATATTGTAGATAATTGCTTCACGTGCAGACTTTAGTTGAGGGTAAAAATCTCCAAGCATTTCAATAGTTTTTTGAATATGATTTTTAAAGTTTGGCTTAACACCTCTTGAAATACATGCAGCAACACACTTACGAATTAGACGACGAGGAATATAGCCTTGCCCTTCATTTCCTGGCATTACACCTTCGGCAAGAATCATAATACTTGCACGCATGTGATCAGAAATCATACGCTCTGTTTGCACGTCAGTATTTTTTCCTAGAAGTTCTTTTGAAAGTTTCATCAGTGGTGCCAGTAGATCTGTTTCATAAACAGAGTCACAACCATTCATCACCATTGCAAGTCTTTCAAGACCAGAACCAGTATCAACAGACTTAAGTGGAAGCGGTTCAAATGTTGCATCCTTCTTCTTATTAAGTTCCATGAAAACACCAGCATTCCAGATTTCAATGTAGCGACTTACATCATCAAAGTGTCCACCTGGTTTATACTCTGGCCCATACTCTGCTCCAGTATCATAGAATACTTCAGTACATGGCCCACATGGCCCATGATCTCCAGCTGGCCCCCAGAAGTTATCTTCACCTAGAACAACGATATGATCTTCAGGAACACCACACTTCTTCCATGCTTCAATTGATTCAGTATCTGGCTTGATACCTAAGTCTTCATTTCCACCATAAACTGTAAAATAAAGTCTTTTTGGATCAAAGTTTAACTCGTGAACAAGTAGGTCATAAGCAAGCTTACATGCTCTTTCCTTGTAATAGTCACCAATTGACCAAGAACCAAGCATTTCAAAAATTGTTAAGTGGTGGCGATCACCAACATCATCAATATCTTTTGTACGAATACACGGTTGGTAGTTTGCTAACCTTGGAGACGGAGGAGTCTCCTTCCCAAGAAAGTAATTCTTTAATGGGGCCATCCCAGAGTTGATAAAAAGTAGCGTCGGATCGTTTTGAGGAACGATTGAAGATGCACTAATTTTTAAGTGATCCATCTTTTCAAAGTAATCTAGGAATCTCTCTCTGATCTCGCGAGATGATAATGGCTGCATATTTTCTTCCTTATAATTCAAAGCACAACTAAGTGCATCATATCTATTGTGTATAAGTCTCCAAAATATACTATAAAATCGCTGTTCCGACTACTTCTAGCGTTAAAAAATATGAGCTGAATTAGAATAAAAATGGTTATCAATACAGTTTAAAAAGCATATATTTAGAGGCATAAAAAGAACTAAGAACAAGAACAATTATGGACTGTAAAATCGAACCGGAGATGATGTATGACGCAATTTTATACAGACATGGGAATTAACATGGAGCGACCAAATAATAAGATATTTGTAAACTCTGCAAGAAGTTTCTTAATCCAAGAAACAGTAGCTCGTGGCATTGGAAAACTAACGAAAGATGGTGCCCTAGTTGTTGAGACAGGAAAACATACGGGGCGCAGTGCCAATGACCGTTATATCGTCCGCGATGAAACAACTGAAAATACGATCTGGTGGGAAAATAACTTTAAATCAATGACACCAGAAACTTTTGCTAAGCTTAAGTCACATGTAACAAATTATCTAAATAAAGATCGTGATCTATTCATTACAGAAAGAAGTGTAGGAGCTGATGAAGTACACAACCTTGGAGCAAGGCTTGTGACAACAAACCCAAATCACGCACTTTTCTCAACTCACCTTTTCCGTGAGAAAGTAAGAGACTTTAACGAAAATGACTTCACAATCCTTCACGCGCCAGAGCTTTTACTTGATCCGGCGGAGTTTGACCTAAGATCAGAGACAGCAGTCGTTACTTGTCTTAAGTCTAAGATCACTATTATTGCAGGTACACTTTATGCGGGTGAAATCAAAAAGAGTATGTTTGCAGCAATGAACTATCTTTTACCTGAGTCGAATATTATGCCAACGCACTCTGGAGCATCTCGCCTAGATAACGGTGAAGTTTCAATCTTCTTTGGTCTTTCAGGAACCGGTAAGACAACACTATCAACTGATACAGGAACATTTCTAATTGGTGACGATGAGCACGGAATCAGTGAAGCGGGAACTTTCAACTTTGAAGGTGGATGTTACGCTAAGACATATAAACTTTCTAAAGAAGGTGAGCCTGAAATCTATGCAGCATCAAATCGTTTTGGAGCACTATTAGAGAACGTTGTTCTTGATGAGAGCTCAGGACGTGTTGATTTTTATGATAAGTCACTATCTGAAAATGGCCGTGCTTCATACCCTCTAGAGTTCATTGATGAGCTAGAAAAGACATCACGTGGAGATATTCCAAAGCATGTTTTCTTCTTATCAGCTGATGCCTTTGGAGTTCTTCCTCCAGTTGCAAAACTGACAAAAGAACAAGCAATGTTCTACTTTGTCCTAGGTTACACAGCAAAACTTGCTGGAACTGAAATTGGAGTAAAAGAGCCAACTGCGACTTTCTCTTCATGCTTTGGAGCGCCTTTCATGCTTCGTCACCCAAGCGAGTATGCGAAACTTCTTGGTGAGTATATCGACAAGTTAGGATTTAACGTTTGGATGGTAAACACTGGTTGGACTGGTGGTGCTTACGGAACAGGTCAGCGCTTCCCTCTAAATATTACAAGACAAATCATTCGCAACATTCAAGCAAATAATCTTCAGAATGTTGAAACTGAACAAGATCCAATCTTTGGTCTAAATATCCCTAAAGTTGTGGGAGAAATTCCAAGCACAATTTTAAATCCACAAAAATCGTGGGAAGATCAAGATGCTTACACAGCTAAGGCACAAGAACTTGCAGTTAGCTTTCACAAGCAAATGAGCACATTCGGTAATTTCTATGAAGAAAATATCACTGGTGCTCCAACATTTGGAAAGTAATGAGTTACGAGTATTTAAAAGCATTACATTTAATTAGTATCGTTTGTTGGTTTGCTGGACTTTTCTATATTGTCCGTCTCTTTATTTACCATACAGAGGCTCAAGATAAGAGTGATAGTGAACGAGCTATTTTAAGTACTCAATTCAAAATTATGTCTCGCAGGCTGTGGTATGGAATTACCTGGCCTGCGTGTATTGCCACAGTAATCTTCGGGGCCTCTTTAGTTTATACGACTTATTGGCCAATGAAAGGTCACTACTGGCTTCACCTTAAGTTAACTTTAGTTCTTCTATTGTTAGTGTATCAATTTAAGTGTCATAAGATTTTTAAGGCACTTCAAAACGACACATTTCCTCACTCTGCAAAATTCTTACGAGTGTGGAATGAAGTTGCCACTCTCTTTCTTTTTGCCATTGTTTTTCTTGCAGTGATTAAAAGCTTAGAAGGAATCCTTTACGGAGTTGGTGGAATAATTGCTTTAGGAGTTATTCTTATGGCAGCAATCAAATTTTATCGTAAAGTAAGGAGAGACTAATGAGTAAGATCGTTAAAGGTGGACTATATCAACACTACAAAGGCATGAATTACATCGTTCACGATATTGTACGACACTCTGAAACTTTAGAAGAGTTAGTTTACTACGAATGCCTTTATGAAAATGAGCTTGGAAAGCTTTGGGTACGCCCTCTTGAGATGTTTCTTGAGACAGTTGTTATCGATGGTGTCGAAACACCTCGTTTTAAGTATATCGGTGATCAAAAGGCGAACTCTCGTTTATGAGACATATTAAACTTAAAAAGGTAAAGCATCTTTCTTCTTGGCGTAAAGTTTCCATGAATACATGGAAAATGCCTGTTGATCCTTCAACATATGGACTCTTAAAATTTGATGCGACAAATTTTCAAGAATATACAAAAGATAAAGGGGTTACACCGACTCACCTTTTCACAAAGATTATTGCACAAGTCTTTCACGAGAACCCTCAAATCAATCGAATGATTCGTGGTGCTCATCTTTATCAAAGAGAAAGCGTCGATATTTTCTTACAAGTTTCAGTAGATCATAGCGGTCGAGACCTTTCAGGAACAGTTATCAGAGATGCTGATAAGAAGAGTGTTTTTGAAATAAAAAAAGAACTCATGGATAGTGCAAAGAGCATAAGAAATGATAAGGACAAGTCTTTTAAGAAAGTAAAAAAGGTTGTTACCCTTATTCCAAACTTTCTTGCCAGACCGGCCCTTGCACTCCTTGATATAGCTATGTACCGACTCAATTTCTACACGGGGCTCTTTAGTGTTAAACGTGACCCATTTGGTTCTTGTATGATTACCAGTGTAGGAAATTTTGGAGCTGAATTTGCTTTTGCTCCAATTCCAACAATCTCTCATGTTCCAATTATCTTAAGTCTATTTAAGGTCAAGGAAGAGGCCATCGTTGAAAATGGAGAAATTCTTGCAAGACCAACTCTAACAGTTGGAGCAACACTGGATCATCGAATTATTGATGGAGTTTATGCGAGCAAGATCATTGCTGGGATAAAGAAGTACACAGAAAGCCCACAACTACTTTAAATTACATCTGTTTTCTTTTTAAACGGCCTAGTAGTTATTTCAAAATTCAATATTATTTCCTTAATTCGCTCTAGAATATGAGCATGTATGTAAAATCAATTCTCATATTCATCATGGCCACGAACGCCCTTGCGCTTCAGATTCCATTTTTAGATCGAGACTATGTTATTGATCAGGCAAACGAGGACAGAGCAACATACAGCTATAAAAAAGATGAATATGGCAGGCTTGAGAATACTAGGTGGTACGAGTTAACTTGGCACCTTTTACAAGATGACTACCGAACAGATTTTAAGGCCTATACTAATGAATACAGAGGGACGACCTTTAATGAGGCCAAGATCAACTACTTCTCTCAATTTAACTTTTCTACTGAGGCCAGACACCACCTTGTGGATGAATATCCACTAAAAGAGTGGGGCTTTTTAAACCACTCACCTATTAGAGAAAAGATTAATGATCTTTCTCTATTTTCTAAAGACTTTGAAAAAATTGATTTTAAAACAATCGAACATCCTTATTTCTCAACAGACTTTCAAGTCAGAATGGATGAAGTATCCAAATCTCAACTGAGTTTTGGAAATAAAATAAGAGTTCTAGAAAATCATCATTCTTATCAAAAGAAATTGGAATTAATTCGAGGAGCAAAATCAGAAGTCCTAATGTCTTCGCTTAGCTTTGTTTGTGACAAATCGGTAAAGGTACTTGTAGATGAGCTAATAAATGCTCACCAAAGAGGTGTCAAAGTATATGTTATGGACGATAAGATGATGTCTAAGGCCCTAGGACATAATGAATGTCCTAAGAAACTAAAAAAGAAGGGTGTACAATTTATAAGAGCAAATGACTTCTGGAAATATGAAGGACGTACCGTTTATCACCATAAGAAGCTTGTTGTCGACGGAAAGACTGCAATTATCGGTGGTCAGAATCAATTAAATGCAGACAATTTATCGCAGGATACGGATTTTAAGAATAAGGATATTGATGTCATTATCCAAGGTCCACTTGTTACTGATATCGCCATCGGTTTCTTAAAAGATTGGCAATATTTTAAAAAGAAGAATACTCGTATCATAAGAGGAAATAGAGGAAGTATTATCAGACGTACGGGGCAGCATATTGCAAACCTAGATAAAGAGCTTAACTTTTACAAAGCAAGACAAGAATGGGAAACAAAGAACGAGTTAAGGGGTCAGGCCCAATACCACAAGGTATTAAATAATAAAGAAGAGCGCATGAATGGTGTTTGTCGCTTTATTCAACAATCCCCTTATGAGTATCAAAATAATATTGGAGACGCCTACCTATTGGCCCTTAACCATATTCAAAATTACCTGGGTATTATGGATCCGATTCGCTCTGACACTTATTACAACTCGGTTTTTAAAGATGCACCACTCATTGAGAAATTTGATACTTTTAAAATGTTCAACAAACTTCATTACAAGTTAAAAGGTCTCCAAGAAAGAGGTATCTCACTAGATTTCATTACAACAGGCACAGATATGACAGGTAATGAAATAATCGATATAAAAAATGAAGAGATTAAGGACCTCATTTTAACTGAAGGCATTAGCGATAAATTGCTTCGTAAGAAAATAGAGAAAAAACTTAAGAGCATAAAGAAGTGGAACGACCACTTTGGAGAGGCCCATTTTGCAAACTTAATCAAAGACTATTCAGGATTTGATAATACGCGTGTTTGGCTACACATTAGCTTTCTTCACTCAAAAGTTTTTTATTTTGATAGAATCTTATCAAGTATTGGTAGTTACAATTTCCAACACAATGCTACCGATCATTCATACGAAAACACCCTACTTTGTTTAGACAAGGAGCTTAATCGAGAGCTAGATGAAGTCTTTGTTAGAGATATGGCAAACTCGGTTCCACTAAAATTTAATAATTTAAAATAATTTCCGATGAGTGCCTAGGAAACTATTCTTAGGTGGTAATATGAAGCTCAGTTATATCTTTAAAATTTCATTAGTGACTATTTTTGCAATAGTAATTCAGGCTTCTGAAATGAAGATAAAGCTTAATAAAAGCTTCTTTCCTAAAAAAGAAATCACTATTGATGCTGACTCTCCTGATCGTATAATCGTCGAGTACGATCTTATGTACTATATAAGTGATGGCTGTGCAGCTGATGTCATTACTTCTTATAAGCTTGGCGGTTGCCCACGAAAAAAGTACAAGACCCTAAGAAAAGAGAGCAAGTATATCGTTGAACTTGGGAACTCAAGTGCTCGAAAAGGCAAAGGGCCACAAACGATTAGGCTTTCTGTGAAACAAGAAAAGAAAGACTCTTACGATATTATACCAGTGATCACAATCTTAGATGGCAATGAAGACCAAATTAAAATTGAAGATCCTTGGTTTAGTGCAACGAAAGTTACTCTAGAATCACGCGATCATGTCATTAACCAGTCGCAAGCTAATCAAAAAGGTGGCGAGCACAAAGGCCAACGAAACCATAAAGACAACAAAGTGAAATCTCACAACCAATAGAGATTTTAAACACTTAGAAAAGAACACATTTACTCAAGTATTTCCCCCATCTCTCCGATAAGAATAAAGTAATGAGAGAAAGGGAATTATCGTAATGATTTATTCAAAGAAAAAAATTTTAAAACTATGTGGACTCATAGCTCCACTACTCTTCTCAACACCTTTGCTTGCAAATGACGACAAGGTTGTGGATCAAATCATTGAAGGACATGAGTTCTATGAAGCAAGTGTTCATGGTTCAAAGATTAATATTCTAGAGTCAGATGCCTACAAAACTGCATTTACAGCACATTTAAAAGCAAGACTTACAGAAGTTATTATGGAAAAGGCCGAGCCTCTTTTACAAGAGGAAAAGGCATTATTAGATAAGATTGCCAATGGAGATACATCAACAAGTACCCGCGATATTCTTAGTAATGTTCGTGCAAAACTCGACGTATATCGCGATAGAGAAGAAGTAAGAAAGCTCTACCGTGAGGTCAAAGAAGAGGAAGTGAATAAAGAAAGTAATTACTGCTATGATTATTCACAAACGACTCTTAGAATCGTCTCAAATGGAGAGATGACTATTCGTTGTATTCAAAATGAAAGTGCTCGCAATATTGTAAAGGTCACCCAACTAAATCCAAAGGATCGTAGTGACCTTGAAGTAAAAACAACTTCGGCCACTAGGCCAGAGCCAGTTGAGGAACAAACTCCAGAAATTGAGAGAAGGTATTACTTCTGTTACGAGAGAACAAAGAATATCTTAGCAAAAGAGAATAATTGTCGACCAAAGAGATTAGAGCTTTCTGAGGAAGAACTTGAAAAAGTTGGACGAAGTAATTGTTATCCAATCGATCAAAGTTATAAGTACGACCCTAAAGATGGCTTCACACCAACCGCGAAGCTATACGGAAAGTGTCGTGATGAGATCTGTACAAATCAAAGTGAACAAATTGATTTTGCAAGTTTTGAACTGATCTCTTTCTCACAAGAAGATCCAAAGCAATGTATCGATGATAACTCAAAGTCTCGAGTGTGTGCTCAAACCTACAAGTGTAAGAATCAAACTTACCAAATTACTTGTGAGTTCAATGATGAGGAGACTGTTGACGAAAATCCATGTCACGTAAAAACAATTCTTAATTCAACGATTGAGAACAAGTGTAGTGTTATTGAACTAGGAACGGAGGTATAAGATGAAGTTTTTAATTTCTGTTCTATTTTCAATTACTTCAATTTTTAATACGTACGCATTTACGGTTCCGACTGTATATAATACGGGAAAATTAATTAATGTTACGAAAGAACACTACTTAATTCAAACGAAGTCGAAGAAATATATTAAGGTTAAACCATTTTTAAAGAACCCAAAAATAGGGATTCAAGTAACCTACCCTATTTCAACAACAGATGTTGCAGTTTCAGATAATTATATTTATCAGAAAGCTTTAACGATGCTTCCACAAAGTGAATATACTTCAGATATTATCGAAGCTTATCTGAAAACTCTTTCCGAAGTATCACGAAATGGACTTTATAAAGTTGAAAGTACAAATGGTGGCAGGTATTCATTTAACTTTGTCATGGATATGCTAATTCCTACGGCCTGTGCCGAAGGACAAGATTGCAATAATATGTGTTACTTTGGAGGATGGGCATCCACAAGAAAAGGGAGTTATTGCCAAGCACCTTGGAAGGTTTCGGGACTTGATAAAGTTAAGAGTGTCGATTCAGAAGTTTATACTAATAACTATAGCTGTGGTGGAAAAAACCTATTCCGTTGTAACCCAAAAATATTCGGAGCCTACGACTCTAGTCTAGACCCAGTACAATTTGTTGCGACAAGAAACTCAAAGAGAAATAGTGAAGCTGGTATTTGTATCAAGGTCTCACCTTCTTATGCTCATGCGACAGCGCAATGTCTTGAGGCTTCTGCAAAAGTTCCTAACTTTAAAGAATCTCTAAAGGAACGCTACAACAATAACAAAGAAACATTTGAAAAGATCATTGATAATGTGAATTGTTTTTGTGAATCAAAGAGTACACCTAAGAAGGCCTTCAGCTGTAACGCTCTAAAAGAGAGACTTGCAACGATTTTTGAAAAGCCAGAAACACCAGAGGTTCCAGTTGTTCAAGAACCAGTTGAGGAACCGACACCTCCACAGGTCGAAGAAAAAGAACCAGTGGCAATTCCGGAATCAATTCCACGTGAAGCAGATGGTGGAGACGAAGAAAAATTTGTTCCTATTCAAGAAGAGATTGAACAAGAAGAAGAACTTCTTCCTGACGATTTAATCTATTACAATTGTAACTTTGACTCGGATGAAAAATTATTTGAAGGAAAGAATGCTAATTGTTCGAATAAGGGAGTATGTCTTAAGAAGCTAATTTGTGAAGCACACTCTGAAAAACAGAAGAAATTTGATATCAAGTCAAAACTTCTGGCCTACTGCCCTTGTGATGAAAACGATGCCACACAATGTGCTAATGCCAAAGCAGATAAGGCCATTCGAACAGGAACACCTGACTCATCAAATTCAACATCTGTACAAGAACAGTAATTATAGTAACTCTAATAATTCATCAATTTTTGCATTAACTAGTTCAAGCTCATGGCCTGCGCTAGTTATTGCATCGGTGTCACCGGCCGCTGAAGCATTCTGAATTTTTTCTTCAAGAACAGATTGATACTTTTCTAAAGTTTCAATCTGGGCCATAACCTCTTCCTCTTTGTATTTATTTCCAGATACTTTAGGCTCTTCTTTCTTAGCTGGTTCCACTTTTACAGGCGCAGGCTTTTCTTTTGCTGGTTTAACATCTTCTTCCCAGCCAATCTTTTCAAGGAATTCATCATAAGTTCCTTCAAAAAACTCAGCGCCATCTTTTCTAAAGATCACAAGCTTATTAACACAAGACCTTAGAAGGTCTTCATTGTGGGTAACAATGAGGCATGCCCCTTCGTATTCGTTTATGGCCTCACCAAGAGACTCAATGCTCTCCATATCTAAGTGGTTTGTCGGCTCATCTAGGAAAAGTAGGTTCGTTTTTTTTGCCAGAATCTTTCCAAGCATAACTCTTGCTTTCTCACCACCTGACAGCACAGAGATTCTCTTATCAGAATCTTCACCAGTAAAGAGCATTGTCCCAGCAATGGCCTTTACTCTTGTAATAGGAAGTTCTGTATTAACTTCTTGAATCTCTTGAGCAATTGTATTTTCCGCATGAAGGCGTTTCACATTAGTCTGGCCAAAGTGACCAAGAGCAAGACTTGGGTGTTCCCAAATCTCTCCAGTCCCTTGCTTAAGTTCATGGGAGAGAACATTGAGAAGAGTCGACTTCCCCTTTCCGTTTTTTCCAATAATCCCAATTCGATCTTCGCGGTCGACTTCAAAACTAACTCCTGAAAATAAGTCTTCATCACCATAGCCAAAGCTTAGGTCATGAACTTTCATAATTTGTTTCCCAGGACAAGGAATATGATTGAATGAGAAGTCTAAGTCAGCAATCTTTTCAAGTTGCTTCATATCCTGCATTTTCTCAATCGCCTTAAGACGTGACTGAGCTTGCGATGCACCCCTGGCACTTACACGGTACTTATCCACGTAATCCATCATGTGCTTTATTTTCTTTTCTTGGTTCACACGAGTTTGTTCATAGATAATTTCATCTTGCTCAAGTTGCTCGTAGTACTTCTTTGTCGGCCCTTTTATTTTTCTAAGCTTTCCACGGTGAACACCCATAGTATGAGTTGTCACTGAGTCCATAAAGGAGCGGTCGTGAGTAATGATAATGACTTCACCTTGAAATGTTCTTAAAAATGAACGAAGCCATTGAAGTGAGACGATATCAAGATAATTTGTTGGCTCATCTAATAATAGGCAGTTCGGCTCAGTCAAAAGAGTTTTGACGAGATTAATTCGAATCTGATATCCACCAGAAAAACTTTGGGGGCTTTTTAAAAAATCTTCATCAGAAAAGCCTAGTCCAGTTAAGAGTTTTTCCGCACGGTAAGTCTCATATTCAAATTCAGGCCCAAGGGCCGACATGCATTCAGCAAGTACAGTCTCATGTGTGAAGTGGATATGTTGATCTAACGTACCGATTTTATAAGATTTTGGTATCTTCACCTCACCACTATCATGGGACTCGACACCAGTAATAACCTTAAACAAAGTCGATTTACCAGTTCCGTTACGTCCGACTAGGCCTATTCTTTCACCCGTATTGAGGGAGAACGTCACTTCTTCAAAAAGCGTTCGGCCACCAAAAGATTTAGTTACATTTACAAGCTGAATCATATATATTGTGTAGCAAATAAATTCATTAATAGAAAGCAGATAAGACAGACAAGAAAGGGGCACAATGAGTCAATTCGAGAAATTAAAAAACATCGCAGTAGTTGCGCACGTTGACCACGGTAAAACAACCATGGTTGATGAAATCCTAAAGCAATCAAACACTTTTGACGAACGCGCTGAAGTTGAAGAGAGAGTAATGGACTCTGGCGAGATCGAAAAAGAACGCGGGATTACAATTACAGCTAAAAACTGTTCTTTCTTTTACAAAGACACAAAGATCAACCTACTTGATACTCCAGGCCACGCGGACTTTGGTGGAGAAGTAGAAAGATCTCTAATGATGGTTGATGGTGTACTACTTCTAGTAGACGCTTCTGAAGGTCCTCTTCCACAAACTCGTTTTGTACTTAGAAAGGCACTTTCACGTGGACTTAAGGTTGCCGTTATTATCAATAAGGTTGACCGTCCAGACCAAAGAATTGACGAAGTTAAAGGTGAATGTGAAGACCTACTTCTTGAAATTGCGACTGAACTTGAAGTTGAAGATTTCGATATTGATATCCCTTTCATCTATGCTTCAGCTAAAAATGGTTGGGCCGCAATGGAGCCAGGTGTAGTTAGAGAAGACATGATTCCAGTTTTAGACTTTATGGTATCTGACTACTTCCCAGAGCCAGAAAGAGATATTGAATCTCCACTACAACTTCTAGTATCGAACCTTACATACTCAAAATTCCTAGGACAGCAATTTGTAGGTCGTATCCACAAAGGTACAATTGTTAAAAATCAACAATTCACTTGTATCGGTGATGGTAAAACTAAAAACTTTAAAGTTTCAAATATTCAAACTTACTCAGGTCTTCAAACTGTTGAAGTTAACGAAGCTCACGCTGGTGAGATCGTAATCTGTGCAGGTATTGAAGAAGTTCATATTGGAGATACAATCACTCCAACGACAGCTCAAAACCCATTAGAAAGAATTGAAGTTGAACCGCCAACTGTTGCAGTTAACGTATCGGTTTCAACATCTCCAATGAGTGGTCAAGAAGGTGAATACCTAACTTCAAGAAAGCTTGAAGAATTCTTACAAGATGCTTGTCGTCTAAACGTTGCTCTTAAGTATGAAGCAACTGATGATGCAAAAGTATATAAGCTTAAGGGCCGTGGTGAGCTTCAAATCGCTATCGTATTCGAAGAGCTAAGACGTAAAGGTTTTGAGCTAATGGTTTCAAGACCAGAAGTTCTTTTCCAAGAAATCGACGGCCAGAGACAAGAGCCATATGAGCTAGCAGTTCTTGATGTTCCTGATGATTTCACAGGAGTTGTAACAGAGAAGCTTTCAATCAGAAAAGGGATCATGTCTTCAATGATGCCAATTGGTGAAGGCCGTACAAGAATTGAATTTGAAATTCCATCACGTGGTCTAATTGGTTACCGTGGTGCTTTCATGACTGATACTCGTGGTGAAGGGATCCTTTCAACTGAATTCTTAGGTTACCGTCCATACGCAGGAGATATGCTTGCTCGTCAAAACGGTGCCATTATCTCAGATAGAGCTGGTAAAGTTACAGGGTACGCTGTCTTTAACCTTCTTAACAACGGTGAATTCTTTGTTGAACCAGGTGATATGGTTTATGAAGGTATGGTTATCGGTGAAAGTAAGAAAGAGAACGATGCCAACGTAAATATCTGTCGTGGTAAGCAGCTGACTTCAGTTCGTACTGCTGGTAAAGATGAAAATATCATCCTTCCACCAGTAAGACCAAGAACTCTTGAGTGGGCACTAGACTGGATTGATAATGATGAGTGGGTTGAAGTAACTCCACAAAATATCCGTATCAGAAAGAAAGAGCTTGCTGCTAATAAACGTTCAGTAGTTAGAAAAGAAAAAAAGAGTAAAGATTAGGCAAAATTGTCGGCATTAAAAATTTTTAAAGCTACGAATATAGGCCCCTAGAGAGAAACTAGGGGCTTTTTTTTATCAAGATTACAGCTCCTTAAGTACCTATAATTAAAGAAATTCTATAAATTATTCCCCAAAGACGCGGTGAACATATATTTATCTTATTGACGATTATATGAACCAACCTTTAAAATCAATACGTTATAGTTCAAAACTAAAGAACGAGAAGTTGAATCATGTCAAAATCTTTAAAGGCACATAAGCCACACGTAACAATCGTTGACGACGACAGCGATAACTTAGAAAACTATCAAGATCTTCTTGAGGATGATTTTGATCTGGAGTTAATTCAGAACCCTCTAGAGTTACTAAGTTTCTTAAACACTAATAAAACAGACATCATGGTACTGGATCTTCACATGCCTGAAGTGAATGGTTTCGAACTATTCAGCAAGGCCAGAGAACTAGCTCCTCGTACACCTGTTATCTTCTTAACGGGAGACCCTTCTGAAGAAGCTTGTGTAAAAGGGCTTGAGATTGGTGCACAAGACTTTATTGTTAAGCCAGTTACTATCAATGAACTAGTTGCTCGTATTAAAAATAAAGTTGAAGCTAAGAAGAGTAAGCACCGTCGTAAAAAGAAGAATGAGATTAATTTTGAAGATCATAATTTTTCAATCAACCTTGATCAGCAAAATGTCACTCTTGAAGGTAAAGAGATTAAGCTTACGACAACTGAGTATAAGATCATCACGCTATTAGCTTCAAACCCTAACAAAATCTTTTCAAGAGATCATATCTCTCAAGTAGTTTGGGCAGACAGTGATGTGAACTCACAAAATATTGATACTCACCTATCAAATCTAAGAAGAAAGATTAAGCCTTTCTCAAACTACATCAAGACGATTAAGTCTCGTGGTGTCCTACTAAGACTGTAGAATTTCTTTTAATATAATCTCACTCGCATGCTCCCTATCTTGAGGGGTAGCATGTGATGGGATCTTTTTAATTTCTTCAAGTAAATCACAATTCCCAAATTCATCTTCAGTAATAACAACCGACCCCAAAAGACGATTTGCTTCCATTGCATTATGATACTGTTCATTTTTTTGAGCGATCTTCAGGGGAATATAAAGACTTGGTTTTCCAATTGCAATTAACTCCGCCACCGTTCCCGCACCAGAGCGAGAGATAATATACTTTGCGGCCTTCATTAGATCTGGCATTTCATCACCAAGGAAAGCAACTGGATAGTAACGGCTGCTTTCAAGAGAGCTATATTCATCAATATACTGGCTCCCCACTTGGTGGATAACAACAAATTGCTTCGTTAGCGAATCCAAGTTCTCTTTAATTTTATCATTTAAAAGTTTTGAGCCATTTCCCCCACCAGTGATAAAGAAAATAGGTGCTTCGGAGTCTTTTAATTCAATACCTTTGAAAGTACGAGTTTTTAACTGAGTTGTTTTAAACTCATCACGTACCGGATAACCAGAATAACGAACAATCTTTTGAGGAAAGTATTTTAATGAATCTCTAAAACTTACAAATACACGGTGAGCAAAAAGTGAAGCAATCTTATTTGCAAGTCCTACACGAGAAGTCTGTTCATGAACAATAATTTTATAACCGAGGAGTTTTCCTGCAATAACAGTAGGAACACTAACAAAGCCCCCCATTGATACAATTGTATTTGCTCTCATTCGAATATGGGCAAGATAGTAAAAGCATTGGACTAGCCCAATCATTAAGCGAAAAATATCTGTCACATTTTGCCAGTCTAAGTATCTTCTAAGCTTACCGGTTGAAACACCAATATAGCGATTAACCTTATCCTGAGTGAGCTTAGACTCAATTCCCGTATATGAGCCGATATAGTAAATCCTTACTCCATCCTGCTTTAATTTTTCAATTAAAGTAAGGGCAGGAACAACGTGTCCGCCACTTCCACCACCAGTAAATACGACTGCTTTTTCTTTTCTCTTATTTCTCATAGAGAAATTATACATATTTTGCAGCTACATAGCCAGAGGACCAGGCCCATTGGAAGTTATATCCTCCTAGAAGTCCTGTAACATCAAGAACTTCACCTACAAAGTAAAGATTCTTTTGCAATCGACTCTCCATTGATTTAGAGCTTACTTGATTTGTATCGACACCACCTCTCGTAACTTCGGCCTTGCGGTAACCTTCAGTTCCACTTGGTACAAAAGTCCAATGGTGCATAACTTCGATAAGTTTTTCTTTTTGCGCCCCAGACAATTCAGCACAATTTCTATTTAAAGGAAGCTCATGTTGAGCAAGCCAAAGCTCTACAAAGCGAGTTGGTAGATGTCCCTTTAAAGCATTCACTAGATTCTTTTTCTTATGTTCTTTTAAGATTTCATAAAGATCAGATTTAGGAAGAAAATTAATCTTCACTTCATCTTTCTTATTCCAATATAACGATGCTTTTAGGATCGATGGGCCACTTAGTCCCTTGTGAGTCCATAGAATATTTTCTAGAAATTTCTTATTCCCTACTTTTACTTCCGACTCAATTGCAATACCTGCCAGGTTCGCATTAACCTTATCTAGCGTAAACGGAACAAGTGCAGGTGTCGTCTCGATTAATTTATGACCAAATTTCTTGGCCACACGATAACCGATATCCGTTGCTCCAAGCCCAGGAAAAGAAAGACCACCAGTTGCAAGAACAAGTGTTTCACTTGAGAAGGTTGTCCCATCACTTAAAGAAACCACATACTCTTCTTCGTGTTCCACGTCGATAACTCGACTATTTACTCTCAATTCACAGTTACTTGGAATAGACTTTTGTAGCGCCTCGAGAATTCCACGAGACTTTTGATCACAAAAGAGCTGCCCTAGAGTCTTTTCTGTATACGTTAGATTGTGTTCAGAAATAAAAGAAATAAAGTCCCAATTCGTATACTGGCTTAAGGCCGACTTACAAAAATGAGGATTACTTGAAACATAGAAATTAGGAGTGACATCAAGATTAGTGAAGTTACAACGGCCTCCACCAGAGACAAGAATTTTCTTTCCAGGACCTTTGGCACCTTCAAGGATTAAAACGCTTCTTCCTCTCTTGGCAGCATGAATGCCGCAGAATAAACCTGCGGCACCAGCACCAATGATTATGACATCATATTTTTTCATTTAATTAGAATGAGTTGCGAGAGTTTCCTCTATTACCGTTTGAACGTCCAGAGTTGCGACGGTTACCAAAACCACCACGACCGCCACGATCACCACCGCGTCCACCGCGATCGCCACCACGACCAAAACGTCCACCACGACCACCATCGCGTCCACCATCACGTGAGCGCTCTTTTGTCGCTTCAAATCTTAGCTTTTTATTACCGATAAATACTTGTTCTTCACCGTTAATAAGTAGCTTTCCACTTTCGATAGGAATATCGATGAAAGAGAATTTATCTTTTAACTGAACGTTACGGATCTTTCTCTGGTCAATATTAAGCTCACCTGCAATTGCGTCTAGGAAAGACTTAATTTGAGCTCCATCATCACGTCCGTAGTTTACGAAACAACGGATATTTCCACGGTTGTCAGCTCTAACTTCACCACGAGCACCACGCTCTCCTCTCTCACCTCTTTGTCTTGGCTCCATATCAATGATTGGATTCATTTCAAAACGCTTTAAGTTATCAGAGAAAAGTGACATGTACATCGCTCTTAGTACTTGCTCTTTTTCTAGGTGATCAAAGTTTTCAGCGAAAATATTGAAGCTTTCATCAAGGTTGTCATCACCTTCAAGTTCTTCAAAGATTTCATCAAAGTGATTAAGTTTACGACGAACCATTGCACCTTTAAGAGTATCAACAGTTGGAATTCTTTCTCTTTCGATCTTTGCTTTTGTTAGTCTTTCAAGAGCAGAGATCTTTCTAATTTCACTTGGTGAAACAACTGAAAGAGCTAAACCTTTTTGACCTGCACGTCCAGTACGACCAATACGGTGTACGTAAGACTCTAGATCTTGTGGAAGGCCATAGTTGAAAACGTGAGTTAAGTGATCAACGTCAATCCCACGAGCAGCAACATCAGTACATACAAGAAGTTTAACTTTCTTGTTCTTGAATTTCTTCATTGTTACATCACGATGCTTCTGGTCCATATCTCCGTGAAGAGAATCTGCAAGATAACCTCTTAGGTTTAGTTCATCACAAAGAGAGCTTGCTTCAAGCTTTGTCTTTGTGAAGATAATCCCGTAGTAGTCTTCAACAGCATCAAGAAGACGACAAACCGCTTCTCTCATGTTTTGATCTCGTACTAGGTAGAACTTCTGAGTGATATTATCATTTGAAAGAGTCTTCTTTTGAACTCTTACGATCTCAGGGTTATCAAGGTAGTTTTTGATTAAATCAAGAATTGCAGGTGGCATCGTTGCAGAGAACATCCACGTCTTCTTATTTTCTGCTTGAGCAAGAATTTCCTTAACATCATCAAGGAATCCCATATCAAGCATTTCATCAGCTTCATCTAGAACTGCATACTTAACATTTTCAAGTTTAAGTACACCACGATCGATAAGGTCAAGAACACGTCCTGGAGTACCTACAACGATTTGTGGTCTAATCTTTTTTAGATTTCTAATTTGATTATCAATTGGTGTACCACCATAAACCGACATCGTTTTAACTGTTTCAAAAGTTGAGAATTTCTTAATCTCTTCATTGATTTGGTTAGCAAGCTCTCTCGTTGGAGAAAGGATAATTGCTTGGATATTTTTCTCATTTCCATCAATACGGTGAAGTAGTGGTAGAGAGAAAGCCGCAGTCTTACCTGTCCCAGTTTGGGCCTGACCAACAAAGTCAGTGTCTTTTTCAATTAGTAATGGGATAGCATTAGACTGGATATCTGTAGCTGTTTCGAACCCTCTATCTTCGAGTGCACGAAGCAGCGATTCCTTAAGTGGAATTTCGTTAAAATTCAATTTTGACTCCTTAAACGCAAGCCTAGAATGCTGGCCACGGATTTTTTGCTCGACAAGAGCGGGATAATGACTAAGTGACCGTCATTTTTAATAGGCGTAATTTCTTAATTTCCGGGACTCTAACACGCTAGACGCTGTGTTTCAAGGGCCGTGGAAATAATACAATTGTTCAATTATTAATTGTATTAAACTCTGATCGTAAATTTTTGGCCATGTTGCTAAAAAATGTTGAGACCGTGATGGATTTATTAAGTAACCAATGGTCAGTGCTACAAGTAAATGTGTATGTATAGCGAGTTTTGCCACCGGAGGCAGGCATTATATAGTAAACCCCACCAGAGGTTTGCATCACACTGTTATTACTAAGAGGAGAAGAGATATAGGCCTTAGATTGCTTATCATTCAACATCTCCATCGTGATCTTGAAACCATCCATATAGCGATAGACACGAATAAGGTCATTATATGTATAAAGACCGCGATTATATGATCTGCGCTTTACAACAAAACGCTTAATTTCATTCTTATCCAGTTTCTTAACTTTAAGATTTTTAATGATTACTGATTCGATTAGGGAATCACTAGAGAATGGACATGAGATATTTTTAGCAGAAAGCGTACGCTTATCCCTGTACTCGTTATTACAACGCTTATCAAAGGCAAGAACTGTTTCTAGAACCTTATCAACAGGCTGAGCAATCGTATCGCTAATTGTTCCCTGATAGAAGCGAATGCCCTTCTTTTTTCCAGAAAGCATTGAGACATCAAATTCCTTTGATTTTTCACGGTAGTCTATTTCAAATTTTTTGATATTGATTGCATATGATGAAATCGCCGCAAATACTAAAATAAGAGTCTTCATGCCATCTATTTACCACCATTTGAAAATTTGGGCAAAGACAATAGGCTCTAAATAAAACTATATTACTCTCTATTGTCTTTGTGATCGTTGAAGAAGCGATTAACGGCATCTTCTCCGTCTTCCGCGCTAACTTCTAGTAATGTATTCATCGCATCGAGAATACGATCTTCTTCATCAGCAGAATAGTCATTATGAGCAAGGCGATCTTCTAAGTTTCTTATAACATGTTGTAATGCCGTCTCTTCTGCTAAAATCTGCCTTTTTAAAAGAAGACTATCAAGGGCCTTTTGCCTTTTTATAATTGAAATATTAAGAGCAGTACTCTCTTGCTCATGATGATAAATTTCTTCTTTGATTGTATTTAGCTTCTTCTCTAACTCAAGATCAAGATCACCAGCAAATGAGCTAGCTGAAATCAATAGAGTAAAGAATGCGAATGATAATGCCTTCATGTTAATTTCCTTTAATTTAAGAATTGAACTAAAATCAGATTATCATCAACAAAGAATATTTCACTCAATCTTGAAAGCATTACAAGTGCTGTACAAAAGGTACACACGAATTTATCGAGGCCCTTTAAATACCAAAAGGCCTCAAGTAGCTGAAATTGTTTTAGAAGTCGCGAAATACTTCGTCTTCGATGAATTCAGAAGTTTCAAAATTCTTAAACCACAGCTTCGCAGAGATAGTCTTGATGATCTCACCCGTTTTTACATCTTTTATTCCGATATCAAGATTGGCAATGTCACCAGCGATCTCATAACACTCTTCCATCGTTGTATTATCAATAATGCGCTTTTTGGCCCACTCATGAAAGACACGACTCATTTTTATTCTAACTGGTAAGTTGTCACCAAAGTTTCCCTGTACCATACAAGCAGTACTTAACGGTACTGGCATTGGCTCAGTTGTTTGGTCACTATCCGTTTGATCATTTGCAAATGAATTAAGCCCCGTTAGAAGCACAAGTAAACACAGAAATCCCTTTAACATTTTAGGCATAAATCCTCCCTCTCATTAGAATTCACATTTTGATATGGGAAAACCTATCAATATCTAAGAGGCTCGACAAACCAAGTTCATACAAATTGAGAAAGATTAAGAAAATATTAACCTTATTCTAATGCCATTAGAAATTTGTCATTGGAGATATGGGAAAAATAACTTCAGAAGTAGCAGAATACTGAGAACGGCCACCCCAGTAATCGATATACTTATAGCGAAAATAATAGCGTCCATCTCGGGTGCTACGCCAACAGAATTCAGACCTATCAGACCAGAGTTCCCTGACGATTCGCTTCATCTTACTATCGCGATAAATTTCAATATAGTATTTCTTTGCAGTCTTATAATCAGGAAGATCGACTCGGTAGCACTTATCTTTTGAATTATACTTCATCACATACTTATTCATCTGCTTCGGCCTACTATTTTCAGGGGGAGTAAGAATGAAGTTCTTTTCGCCAAATGAAACGAGTTGATCATTTTCAAAATGAGAAATTTTAATTTTATAATGGCCGGTTTGATTTTCTTTGAAGTCATATGAACGTTGATTAACGATCTCTCTATTTATTACTTTATCTTTGCTATTGAGAACTTCGACAACGTATTTACCAGATTTAGATAATTGATTTAGAGAACTCCAATTAAAGGATTCGGTAATCATATCTTTCTTATTTTTAGGAGTTCCTCTTTCAATCACAATCTGCTGAATTTCGACCTTCTCAACAACCTTGAGTTCTTCAACCACTTCAGCCACTTCAACTTCAGTAGGCTTCTCTTTTGTTTTGCTAACTTTTGGAACAGGGAGAATAGGAACGACAGCTTTATCCTTAGAAGGATTTATAAAAGCTGAAGCAATGACCACTCCCACAACGATCAAGGAGATTAAAATAATTTGATTAGTTCTATTTTTCTTATTTTTTAATATTTTTTTCAGAACTGATCTCTCTTCTTTTCGGGTTTGAAAAATCATACTTTTTTCTTACCGCATGATACTCCATTTGAACTGTCTCAAAGTCTTTGTAGTATAGAGTAAACCCAGGAAAGATAAGATCATAGTCATCAATGATCTCTTTATTATTATCCCAAATATTAATCCAGAAACGGCTATTGCCTTCATATACTCCCTGTGAAATTTTTCCCAGAGTATCATCCTTCTTAATTAGATATGGCTCGCCTTCAGGTCTTATATATTCCAACTCTTCAGGAATTCTTGGAACCTTAATTGTTTGTCCAACATGCATATCAACTGTTCCATTTAATTCTCTGATCTCTTTCCACTTACGAATATCTTTGTAGAGATAGAAAGCAATTTTCATGGCCGTATCAAATTCTTGAACGACATATAGGTCATATTCCATACTTGAAGACGCTGGAGCGCGATTACCTTTTAAAGAGATTTCTTTTTCAATGATATTTCTTTTTGGAATATCTTCGTAAATAGTATCCGATCGCAAGAGATCACTCTTCTCACTAACAGTCCCAAGATTAAAAACGAGATCATCCTGAGTTAGAACGAGAGTATCCCCTTCAACTACTGAATCGTCATCTGCAATAAACTTGTAAGCATCAAATGAACAAGATTGAAAAATAAGAGCAATAAATAAAACTGAAATTAAATTATACTTTTTCACATACACCTCAATATATATTGTCGGCATTAGTGAATAAAAGTTTAAATTTTATAAAATATAGCCAAAACCTAGTCCCACTCTTAGTGTCGTGATATCAGATGGGCCATTCATCCAATGATATTTAATTAAACTGTGAGCAAAGAAATTATTTCCGACGTTTTTAAACAGGTATAAGAGAATTTTGCTACCAGTAAAGCTTTGTGTATTTTCTGCGTTAGCTAAACTTATGCTTCTTTGAGATGATAGCGACTGTGAATAGCTTAATTTAGTAAAAATCCTATGTCCTAGTACCTCTATTGAGCGAGAGGCCCCTACAGTGAGGTAGAGCACTTCATTTGTATCGAAAGTAACAAGGTCGTTCTTCTGTAAATTTTCAAGATTGAAAGTATTAAACTTTTCAAAATCGAAGCCTGCATACAATGAGATGGCAGGAGACTGTAAGCGATATGAGAAATAGATGTTACCACCAATTTCTGGATCCACCTTAACTTTATCACTAGTATAGTTGTCAATCTCAGCAGTCGTTAGATAAGAGTAATAAAGACTACCAGAAATATTATATGAACTATCCTTTGGATAATAAGCAGAGCTTAGACCTAATGAGACTGGTGAGTTTTGTAAAAAGCTAACATCTGCATAAGATGGATTAGCTTGCGAAAACTTACCATAAGAGGCCATATAAAAAACTGAAGAACGAAAGGACTTTTGGCCAAGCTGCTCCTTTATCCTATTCATACTTTTTTGACTTATTTGTTCTGTCTTATTAAGCCTGTGCTGGAAAACTGAGAATTTATTATAATCGAGTAAATCGACAGAAATATAAAGTTGGAGAATTGTATCCTTTTGTAATTTTGAAAAGTCTAATTGATTGGCCTTCATTGTTCGCTTAACCATTTCGTGGTTAATGCTGACGACTGCTTCATCAATAATAAATTTCTTATATATTTCAGATAGTCGTTCTCCATCAAAAGCTATCCGATATGGAAATTTTATGAAATCGACATTCTTATTTCTTACTACTTCTTTAAAATCAATTGGCTCTGCACGCACAGAGAAGAAACAAAAGAGAGTTATTAGTATTACTTTTATAATTTTCACTTAAATCCGATTTTTAACTACAAATTGTATTTAATTATAACAAATGATTGATTTGAAGCAACCGCCTTCGTGCAGAGTGGAACATAGGATCGTTTAAACAAGTAATACGATCAATTCATCTTACGAAGTTGAGAGCTAAATAATGACAAAATTAAATTAAAATTGAAGAAAGGCAAAAAAAAAGACCGCGAAAGCGATCTACCAAAAAGATGGTGCCCAGAAGAGGACTTGAACCTCCACGCCAAAGGCACTAGATCCTAAGTCTAGCGTGTCTACCAATTTCACCATCTGGGCACAATTAAAAATTTTTCAAAAATTTCATTGGTAAGGCGTGAGAATATTTATAAGGGACTTCATTCAAAATGGCAAGAAAAAAATTAAGCTGCTGATTTATTTTTATTATTAAGCTTTCTCTCTAAGTCTTTAATTTTATTTGAAAGGATTTTATTTTCCTGATTTATTTTATGATTATCTTTTTTTAGAGAAGAAATTTCTGTCTCCATCTTCGATTTAATCTTATTTTGTTTATCCATTAGCTTCTCAAGATGGGCAATTTTCTTATTATTTACTCCGCCACTAGCAGCTGCCTTCTTCGCCTTCTCTAGTGTTTGTATTTGAGACTGAGCAAATTTAAGCCTTTGCTTGTACATCTTGATTTCAATATTAGCATCCTTAAGTTTGGTCTCCAGATCTTCACCTGAACCAGCACCACCAGATGCACCTCCATTAAACTTTGATAATTCTTTTTCTAGGTCTTCAACCTTTAGAATCTCTTCCTTTAGCTTTTGTTGGGCAAGCGAAAGCTCTTGCTTATCTTCTGCTGCAGATAAATTGGCGGCATCAACCTTTTGGCTCATCACTTCGATTGAGTCATTTTTGATTTCAAGCTCTTTTGAAAGTTGCTTAACCTTATCCTCAAGGTCTTGCATTGCTCGCTGCTCTCCCATAGATCCTAAAGGAGACTCACCATCCCCCTCGCTTACAGGAGCGGCATTACTAGGTGATTGCTTGGCCTGCTCTAACTTTGCCTGCATTTGTTCAAATAAGTGGCTCATACGAGCAACTTTCTCTTTCATGGCAAAGAATTCTGACTCTCTTATAAATTGCTCTACAGACTTGCCACTTTTCTCCAACACTTCTTCAGCAAGACTTCCCTCAACACCTTCTTTAACTGTTTCAAAGTCTTCTTTTGGAACGTTATAATTTTCTTCGACATAGCCCTGAACTGAATTAATGTATTCATTATAGGTTTCAGGCCCTTTTTCATTTAGAATTTTAGATTTTATTTCTTCTTTTAGAGCATCGTTATCAATTGGCCAATTTTCGGCCTTAACAAGGTCTTTTAAAGTTTGTCTGTCCACCTTGTTAAAGAAGTTTTCGTTAAACTCTTCTCTACTTTGTTCCTCAAAGCTATTAACTACTGTTAATCTAATTGCTTCTTTTAAGCTCTCTGTTCTTTCTTTATTAAGTACAGATTTTTTTATAAAATCAATATCATCATCAGCAAGAACTTTTAGAATTTGCTTATCAGGATAGGCTTCTAGATGATCGAGAAATTCATCATTTGTTACTTCTCTTTTTGATAGAAAATCAATAATTCGCTTTAACTCTTTAAGAGTTACCTTCTTTACGATTGGGTCATGGTAGTTGGTATGATCAACAATTTTTTCACTAGCATTTGCTACTGTTTCACTATTAGAGATGACTCTAGACGCTCCCACTTCATAATCAAAACGCGCAATATATGAC
>NZ_JBEBMT010000007.1:11303-15868 GCF_043196705.1 Halobacteriovorax sp. HFRX-2_2 | reverse complement strand
TCGCGATGGAAAAAGGTCTTAAGTTCGCAATCCGTGAGGGTGGTAGAACAATCGGTGCTGGTACAGTATCTGAAATTCTTGACTAATATTTTAAATATTCAAGATATAAGGAAGGGGAGCTTTTGCTCCCCTTTTTTTATGCCAAAATTTTAATTTATCTTTTTAACAATCGATTTCTGGGATACATGTCCCATTTTGTTGCCAGTAGCGATATGTATCAGCGATATCTGACCAAGGTGTACCGTTTGTATCTTTTGGTTTACGTGTCCAGAAGTAGTCAGCATCACCTGTTCCACACTTGTGTGTTAATTCGTGAAGAACGATCCCTTGACGGCCATCGATGTCATAATCCCAGTAGCTTGGTGTAATATAAACTGTTTTTCCAATGACAGCATATGTGTAAGCAATTGCACCACCATATGGTTCAACACATTTATGTTTAGTCCAATATGTTCTAGCAAGAGAGCACTTCATTACAACGATGGCCTTGTTGATTTTCTTCTCAACACTCTTGTCCATGTATGGGTTTTGTTTTTTGTACTGTCTAAGGTCTTTAATGATACCTTTCATGTCCGCACGAGATTTTTGCGTGTCTTTGATCAGCATATCTTTCTGATCCTCAGAACACGTTTTAGAAACGAAAATTGCTGCGTTGATATTAAGTGTAAGCATCAATAGTACTAAATACTTCATGTTGTTTTCTCTCCAATAAAATTAAATGTCGCTGTTGCGATTCGCCACACTACCCTTTGTTTGGACTCTGTTCAATATAATGGAAATATTTATAGTAATAGAGATTGACGGCGGAGGCCTTTTTCGGTAATTTATGTTTCCAAGTCGAACGGGTGTATAGCTCCAATTGGTAGAGCGGCTGATTCCAAATCAGTAGGTTTAAGGTTCGAATCCTTATGCGCCCGCCACTTTTTACTCCAACATATTTTATTTTGACTGCAAAAATGTCCTATTTTTGCGTTAGCTCTTGCCAAACCATGTTAATTAAGGGATATAATCTGATACTTATACGTTTAATTTAGGTAAAAAAGGATTTGAGATGTCCCTCATTAAGAGTGAAGACAGCAAGAAATGGATTAACGCTTTTGTTGCTGCCGTAAGTGCAATTTGTGGTTTTATTACTATTAGATTCCTCGAACAATTAAGTGAGTGGTTTGATCTTGAAGCAAAGGTTCCAAACTTCCCAATCACAGTACAAGTAGTTGGAATTGTTGTTGGACTAATTGTTTTCTTAGTAATTGCTAAGAACAAAAATGCATCAACATTACTAGAGGATGTTTACGCTGAACTCGTAAAAGTTGTATGGCCTAACAAAGATGACGTTTTAAAGACGACAATTGGTTTAGTAATCGCACTAAGCATTGTTAGTGGAATTTTCGTTTTAGTAGATTATTCATTCAGACAACTACTAAGCATTATTCTTTAATTTATACCTTTAATTAATTTAAGTGAGATAAAAATGGTTGATAACAACGAAACAGAAAAAGAACTAACTAATGAAGAAATGGCCGTAGAATCATCAGAAGGTGAAGCTACTGTTAACCCTAACTTTCGTTGGTACATTGCAAAGACTCTTACAGGTCAAGAAAACAAAGTTCAAAAAACTCTTCGTGAAAGAATTGTTAACTATAAGCTAACTGACTCTTTTGGTGAAATTGTTGTTCCAGAAGAAAAAGTAACATCTCATGCAGGTGGAAGAAAAAGAACTATTACTAAGAAGCTTTTTCCAGGTTACGTTTTAATTCATATGCTTATGAATGAGAACACTTGGCACTTAGTAAAAGATACTGACAAAATTACAGGATTTGTTGGCGGAACTGTTGACAAACCAGCCCCTTTATCAGATGAAGAGGCAGCATATATGACAGGTCAATCAACTGGTGGTTTCAAGAAGACACGTACAACTGTGGACTTCTCTGAAGGTGAAGAAGTTAAGGTTATCGAAGGACCTTTCGCTTCATTTATCGGTACAATTGAATCTGTAAATGAAAATGGAAAACTGAAAGTAAACGTTTCTATATTTGGTCGACCAACACCAGTAGAATTAGATGCTTCTCAGGTAGAAAAAAATTAATAACCGTTGGTAGAACTAAAGTTCGCAGGAGAAATTTATGGCTAAGAAAATCACAGGTTTCATTAAGCTACAAATTCCAGGTGGGAAAGCAAACCCATCACCACCAGTAGGGCCGGCACTAGGTCAAAAAGGTGTAAACATCATGGAATTCTGTAAAGCTTTCAATGCAAAGACACAAAAAGACGCAGGTGTAATGCTTCCAACAATCATTACAGTATACTCTGACCGTTCTTTTACATTTGTAACTAAGACACCTCCAGCTTCATACCTTCTTAAAGATAAGCTTAAGCTTAAGAGAGGGGCACAGAAGCCAGGAACAGAAGTTGTAACAACAGTATCTAAGAAAATCATTGAAGAAATTGTTGAAGCGAAAAGACCAGACTTAACAGCAGCTACTCAAGAAGCAGCGGAAAGAATCATCGAAGGTTCATGTCGTTCAGCTGGTATCAAACTAGATTACTAAGAGGTGTTACAATGGCTAAGAAATCAAAAAAATATACAGAAGCACTTGCAAAAGTAGATACAACTAAGAATTACACAATTGATGAAGCGATCAATCTTGCAAAAGAAGTAAAGTTCGCATCATTTGATGAAACTGTAGATCTAGCGTTCAGACTTGGTGTAGATCCAAGACACGCTGACCAGATGATCAGAGGTGCACTAGCACTTCCAGCTGGTACAGGTAAATCAGTTAAGGTTTGTGTTATTACATCTGGTGACAACGTAGCTAAAGCTGAAGCAGCTGGTGCAGATTACGTTGGTGGTGACGATATCGTTGCTAAGATCGCAGGTGGATGGCTTGACTTTGATAGAGTTATCGCATCTCCAGACATGATGGGTAAACTTGGTCGTGTTGCAAGAATCCTAGGACCTAGAGGTCTAATGCCTAACCCAAAATTAGGAACAGTTACTCCTAATGTTGAAAACGCAGTTAAAGAGCAAAAAGCTGGTAAGGTTGAGTACAGAACTGAGAAGAATGGTATCATCCACGTTCCAGTTGGTAAGTCATCTTTCTCAAATGAAGATTTAAGAAAGAATATCGACACAATGGTTACAGCAATCATTAAAGCTAAGCCTGTTTCTGCAAAAGGTACATACCTTAAGTCACTTACTTTAAGTACGACTATGGGGCCAGGACTTAAAATTGATACTTTAGAAGCTGCATCTATCGCAGCAAAATAATAAGGGGTTGATGATTGTCGGTGTAGCTGCTGAACAAGTTTGAAGCTACATAAAGCCTGCATGAAATCTCCCTCCAATAGTTTAGGAGGTAAACGATGTTAACTAGAGCAGAGAAAGACGTTATCATCGATGGTCTTAAAAAGAAGATCACTGATGCCAACGCTATCTTTCTAACAAACGTTATTGGACTACCATCTAATGACGCCACAGCTCTAAGAAAATCTGTCCGCGAAGCGGGTGGAGCACTAGTTGTTACTCGTAACACACTTTTTTCTAAGGCAGCGGCCGGAACAGATGCAGAAGAATTACTTTCTGGTCTTAAAGGTACGCAAGCTGTTGCTTTCGCATTTGACGAAGCACCAGCCGTTGCTAAGGCACTAAAAGAATGTGGAAAAACGTTTGAACTAGTAGAACTTAGAGGTGGTTTACTTGATGGTAAAGCACTAACAGCAGCAGAAGTAAAAGCAATTGCAGACCTACCATCTCGTGATGAGATGCTTGGTACTCTTCTTGCGACATTTAATGCACCGATCTCAGCATTTGCTAGAGTTCTTAATGCAATTAAAGAGCAAAAAGAAGCAGGCGTTGAAGCTGCGCCAGTTGCAGCTGAAGAATCTGCAGAATAGTAATTAACAAAGTTAGAGTTAAAGTTATTTTAAATTTTTAGGAGTTATATATGTCTATTACAAATGATCAATTAATTGAAAAAATCTCAAACATGACTGTTCTTGAAGTAGCTGAGCTAGTTAAAGAACTTGAAGAAAAATTTGGTGTATCAGCTGCTCCTGTAGCTGTTGCTGGTGGAGCTGCTGCTGGTGGTGCTGCTGAAGAAAAAACTGAATTTGACGTTGTTCTTGCTGAAGCAGGTGCTAAGAAAATCAACGTTATTAAAGAAGTTAGAGGAATCACTGGTCTAGGTCTTAAGGAAGCAAAAGAAATGGTTGAAGGTGCTCCTAAGACTGTTAAAGAAGCAGTTTCTAAAGACGAAGCAGAAGAAATCAAGAAAAAACTTGAAGCTGCTGGTGCAAAGGTTGAGCTTAAGTAATTTAAGCCCCTTGCTCATCGCATAAAAAATTAAAAAATACAGGTGTGGAGATTTAGCGATCTTCACACCTTTTTTGCGTTTGTAAAAACCGAAAAAAAAAGTTATTAAGTAACTAAAAAATATACGTGCACGTTAAAACAATTAAAACCCGGGAGAACCATAATGACTGAGGTTTTTAGACCAAACGAGTGGTTTCGTAAGAACTTTGCCTCTACACCATCTGTGTTAGAGACGCCTCCACTCATGCTTCTA
>NZ_JBEBMT010000007.1:0-11206 GCF_043196705.1 Halobacteriovorax sp. HFRX-2_2 | reverse complement strand
CTTTTAGACCAAACGAGTGGTTTCGTAAGAACTTTGCCTCTACACCATCTGTGTTAGAGACGCCTCCACTCATGCTTCTACAAAAGAAGTCCTATGATGATTTCCTTCAAAAGGACGTACCTCCTTCTCAAAGAGAAGAAATGGGATTACAGGCTGTTTTCAATTCTGTATTTCCAATCCACGACTTTAACAAAACTGTATCGTTAGAGTTTGTAAGCTACTCACTAGAACAACCTAAGTACACTGTAAAAGAGTGTCGTCAAAGAGGCCTATCATATGAAGCGCCACTTAAGGTAGTTGTTCGTCTTGTATTCTATGATGTAGCTGTCGACAAAGATGGTAATGAACAAAGAACTGTTTCTTCAATCAAAGAACAGGAAGTTTACTTAGGAAACATTCCTCTGATGGCAGAGACTGGTTCTTTTGTATATAACGGAACTGAGAGAGTTATTGTTTCTCAGCTTCACAGATCTCCTGGTATCGTATTCGAACACGATGGTGGAAAGAAGCACTCAAGTGGTAAGCTTCTTTATTCTGCAAGAATTATTCCTCATAGAGGTTCTTGGCTAGATTTCGAATTCGATCACAAGAATATTCTATTTGCTAGAATTGATAGAAAGAGAAAACTACACGCAACAGTTGTTCTTAAAGCTCTAGGTTACAGTACAGAAGAAATTCTTGATATGTTCTACCACATGGAAACAATCAAGTTTTCTAAAGACGGTGAGTTCGTAAGATCTCTAGACCTATCTTTAATGACTGGAACTCGTGCAACTAATGACGTACTTGATCCAAAGACTGGTAAGGCTATCGTTAGAAAAGGGAAGAAATTCTCTAAAGCTTCAATTAAGAGATTAACTGAAGCAGGTGTAACTGAAATCCCAGCTATGCTTGAAGAAGTAGTTGGTAAAGTTGCTGCTAAAGATATCTTTAATGAGTCAACTGGTGAAGTAATCTGTCTAGCTAACGAAGCACTTTCTGAAGCAAAGATTCAAGAGCTTGTTGCTGCTGGTGTAACTGAAGTTGAATGTCTATATATTGATATGATTAACTTTGGTGATCAGATTAGAAATACTCTTCTACTAGATAAAACTGATACTAAAGAAGATGCACTTCTTAAAATCTTCGAAAGATTAAGACCAGGTGAGCCACCGGCAGTTGAAGCTGCTGAAGTTCTTTTCCAAGGACTTTTCTTTGACGAAGAAAGATATGACCTATCTCGTGTTGGTCGTATGAAAATCAATTATAAGTTTAAGACAGATGTTCCAGTTGAGAACACTGTACTTACTAAAGAAGATATCAATACAACTATCCAATACCTTGTTGAACTTAATAACGGTAAAGGTCGTGTTGATGATATTGACCACTTAGGTAACAGACGTGTTAGACCTGTAGGTGAACTACTTGAAAACCAATTTAGAGTTGGTCTAGTACGTATGGAAAGAGCGGTTAAAGAAAGAATGGCAATTCAAGAAATTGATACAATGATGCCATACGATCTTGTAAACCAAAAACCAGTTGCTGCTGCCGTTAAGGAATTCTTTGGTTCATCACAACTTTCACAGTTCATGGATCAAACGAACCCACTTTCAGAAGTTACTCACAAGCGTCGTCTTTCAGCTCTTGGGCCAGGTGGTCTAACGAGAGAAAGAGCATCATTCGAAGTTCGTGACGTTCACGTTACTCACTACGGAAGAATGTGTCCGGTTGAGACTCCTGAAGGACCAAACATTGGTCTAATTACATCTCTTGCAACATTTGCAAAAGTTTCTGAATACGGTTTCATTGAAACTCCTTACCTAACTATTGGTGAAGATCAGAAAATTGGTGATGTTGAGTATTTCACAGCTTTCCAAGAGGAAGGTAAAGTAATCGCTCAGATCGATGCAAATAATATCAAAGATGGACAACTTGTAGGTGAGCAGGTAGCTGCTCGTGCTTCTGGTGAATTCACACTTGTTGATGCTTCAGAAGTTAACCTAATGGACGTTTCTCCAACTCAGATGATCTCAGTTGCAACATCTCTTATTCCTTTCCTTGAGCACGATGATGCCAACCGTGCCCTAATGGGATCGAACATGATGAGACAGGCCGTGCCTGTTGTTAAAACTGAAGCTCCAATTGTTGGTACAGGTACAGAAAGAATCGTTGCTAGAGACTCTGGTGCGGTACTTGTAGCTAACGACAATGGACGCGTTATCTTTGTTGATTCAAACAGAATCGTTATCCAAAGAGATAATTTTAAAGATGGTGAGTCTGGTGTTGATATTTACAAGCTTGTTAAATATCAAAGAACTAACCAGAACACTTGTAATAACCAAAAAGCTCTTGTTACTGAAGGTGACATTGTTAAGAAAGGTGACGTACTTGCTGACGGACCAGGTACTGACAATGGTGACTTAGCACTTGGGCAAAACCCTCTTGTAGCATTCATGCCATGGGGTGGTTATAACTACGAAGACTCGATCCTGATCTCTGAAGACCTTCTTGCAAAAGATGTTTTCACTTCAGTTCACATCGAAGCATTCGAAGTTGAAGCTCGTGATACTAAACTTGGTAAAGAAGAAATCACTCGCGATATTCCAAACGTTTCAGAAGAGTCTCTAAAAGACCTTGATGAAGCAGGTATCGTAAGAGTTGGTGCTATCATTAAGCCAGGTGATATCCTTGTTGGTAAGATTACACCTAAAGGTGAAACTCAACTTTCTCCTGAAGAAAAACTTCTTAAAGCTATCTTCGGTGATAAAGCTGGTGACGTAAAAGATACTTCACTAAGAGTTCCTTCATCTGTTTACGGTACAGTAATTGATGCTAGAGTTTACACTCGTGAAGGTGTTGAACTTTGTGCAAGATCTAAGGACATTATCGAGCAAGAAACAACTCTTCTTAGAAGAGATGAAAGAATTGAGATTAAAGCAATCCAAACTTCAGCAATTCTTAAGATTGCAGATATGCTTAAAGGTGCAAAAGTTACTGATGTACTTGTTTCTGAAGATGGTTCAGCAGAACTACTTTCTAAAGGAACTGAGATTACAGGTGAAGTACTAGCATCAATTCCATTTGAGCTAATTGGTTACCTACCTCTACAAGCTGAACTTGAAGAAAAACTATCTGAGTATTTCGCAGATGTTAGAAACAAGATCAACAGAGTTAGAGCTAAGACAACTGATGAGATTGCAAAACTTCATAGAGGTGATGAACTTCCTCCAGGTGTAATCAAAAAGATTACTGTATACGTAGCGATTAAGCGTAAGCTTCAGCCAGGTGATAAGATGGCCGGTCGTCACGGTAACAAAGGGGTTATCTCAAACGTAGTTCCACGTGAAGATATGCCTTACCTTGCGGATGGTACACCTGTTGAAATCGTACTAAACCCTCTTGGGGTACCTTCTCGTATGAACATCGGACAGCTTCTTGAGCTTCACCTTGGATGGGCCGGACGTGGTCTTGGTGAAAAAATCAAGGTTATGCTTGAAGAGCAAATGAAAGTTCACGAGATTAAAGATTTCATTTACAAAATCTATAAGACACCAGAGGTTGAAGCTTGGTTAAAGTCTGCAGCAGACGATGTTGTTATGGCCCTTGCTAAGAAACTTACTAGCGGTGTTCGTTTCTCTACTAAAGTATTTGATGGTGCTTCAGAAGCAGACATCAGAGAAATGCTTGAGCTAGCAGATCTTGAGACAAATGGTAAAACAACTCTATTTGACGGAAAGACTGGTGATGCTTTTGCAGAGGACGTTACTGTTGGTGTTATGTACATGCTTAAGCTACACCACCTTGTAGACGAAAAACTTCACGCACGTTCGACAGGTCCTTACTCACTTGTAACTCAGCAACCACTCGGTGGTAAGGCTCAGTTCGGTGGTCAGAGACTTGGGGAAATGGAAGTTTGGGCACTTGAAGCATACGGTGCAGCTTATACTCTTCAAGAGTTCTTAACTGTTAAGTCGGATGACGTTATCGGTAGAACAAGAATGTATGAGTCAATCGTTAAGGGTGAGCAAGTACTAGAACCAGGTCTTCCTGAATCGTTCAACGTTCTAATCAGAGAGCTACAAGCACTTTGTCTAGACGTTAAACTTGAAGAAGACAGAATTGAAGAATCTATTCGTTAATTTATGGCAGGCTTAGTCCTGCCGTATATTAAGAGGGCATAAAAAAATGAAAGACCTTTTAAACTTTTTTGATAAGCCAAAAGATCCAGTAAGCGTTGAAGGTGTATCTATCAAGCTTGCTTCTCCTGATACAATCAGAGAGTGGTCATTTGGTGAAGTAAAAAAACCAGAAACTATTAACTATAGAACTTATAAGCCAGAAAGAGACGGTTTATTCTGTGCAAAGATCTTCGGACCAGTAAAAGATTACGAATGTATCTGTGGTAAGTATAAGAGAATGAAGCACAGAGGTGTTGTATGTGAGAAGTGTGGTGTTGAAGTTACACTTTCTAAAGTACGTCGTGAGAGATGTGGACATATCGAATTAGCAACTCCAGTTGCTCACATTTGGTTCCTACGTTCACTTCCATCAAGAATGGCAGCTCTTCTTAACCTTTCTCTTAAAGAACTAGAAAAAGTTCTTTACTACGAAGCATATATCGTAACTGCTTCAGCAACTGATGGTGTTGAAGGTGGTCTTGATGTAGGTCGCGTAATTTCTGAGCAACAATATTGGGAGCTAAAGGATCAAGGAATTGATTTCGAAGCTGGAATGGGTGGAGAAATCGTTCAAGAGCTACTTTCTAAGCTTGATATTGATCTTGAAAATAAAAACCTAAGACGTGGTCTTGCTAACGCAACTACTGAAATGGCAAGAACTAAGTTTGTTAAGAGACTAAGAGTTGTTGAATCTCTTATGAAATCTGAAAACAAGCCTGAGTGGTTTATGATGGATGTTATTCCTATTCTTCCACCAGACTTAAGACCTCTAGTTCCTCTAGAAGCTGGACGTTTTGCAACTTCAGATCTTAACGATCTATATAGACGTGTTATTAACAGAAACAACCGTCTAAGAAGACTTAAAGAACTTAATGCTCCTGAAATCATCATCAGAAACGAAAAGAGAATGCTTCAAGAAGCAGTAGATGCTCTATTCGATAATGGTCGTCGTGGTAAGGTATTTACTGGTGCTAACAAGCGTCCACTTAGATCACTTTCAGATATGCTTAAAGGTAAGCAAGGACGTTTCCGTCAAAACCTTCTTGGTAAGCGTGTTGACTACTCAGGACGTTCTGTAATCGTTGTTGGTCCAAGCTTAAGACTTCACCAGTGTGGTCTTCCAAAGCTAATGGCACTTGAGCTTTTCAAGCCATTTATCTACAACAAGCTAATTGAAAAAGGACACTGTACTACTATTAAAGTTGCTAAGCGTATGGTTGAGCAACAAAAAGAAGAAGTATGGAATATCCTTGAAGAAGTTGTACAAGAACACCCAGTACTTCTTAACCGTGCACCAACTCTTCACAGACTTGGTATCCAAGGTTTCGAACCTGTACTTATCGAAGGTAAGGCAATCCGTCTTCACCCTCTAGTTTGTACTGCATTCAACGCCGACTTCGACGGTGACCAGATGGCCGTTCACGTGCCTCTTTCACTAGAAGCTCAAATTGAGTGTCGTGTTCTTGCAATGTCGACAAATAATATTCTTTCTCCAAAAGATGGTTCACCAATTATTACTCCATCTCAGGATATCGTACTTGGTCTTTACTACATGACTCGTGTTAGACCATATGCTCGTGGATACGGGAAAACTTTCTCTTCTAAAGAAGAAGCTCAGTTTGCTTACCACTCAGGTAACCTACACCTACAAGCACCAATCAAAGTACGTATTGGTGGAGAAGTTTACGAAACAACTGTTGGACGTACATTCGTATTTGATATCGTTCCAACTTGTCTAAACTTTGAAGACGTAAACATCATTCTTGGTAAGAAAGAACTAGTTAAGCTTCTTGACCTTGCTTACAGAAGAGGATCTGAAAAAGATACTGTTCTTCTTGCTGATGGTCTTATGCAACTTGGTTATAGCAATGCTACGAAAGCTGGTATTTCTATTAACGTTGTTGATATGGAAATCCCTTCTGAGAAAGAAGGAATCCTTAAAGAAGCTCATGATGAAGTTCATGGGATTACTGAAGAGTATAACGAAGGTTCGATCACTAACGGTGAGAGATATAACAAGGTTGTTGATGTTTGGTCACAAACAACTGAAAAGCTTGTTAAGGTTATGCTTGAGAAGATTTCAACTGATGAATTTACTTCAGATAAAGATGGTGAAGAGCCAATTTACGCTCCTTCATTCAACGCTCTTTATATGATGGCAAACTCAGGTGCAAGGGGTTCTGCTCAGCAGATGAGACAGCTTGCTGCCATGAGGGGTCTAATGGCCAAGCCATCTGGTGAAATTATTGAAACGCCAATTACTTCAAACTTCCGTGAAGGTCTATCGGCACTACAATATTTCACGTCTACACACGGTGCACGTAAAGGTCTAGCCGATACTGCCCTGAAGACAGCTAACTCTGGTTACCTAACAAGACGTCTTGTAGACGTTGCTCAAGACGGTATTATCAGAAATGAAGATTGTGGAACTACTGATGGTATTACACTAACTTCTCGTATTGAGTCTGGTGAAGTTGTTGAGCACGTTGCTTCTAGAGCAATGGGCCGTGTAACAGCAGCTCCAGTTATCTCTGCAGAAGGTAATGAAGTTCTTCCAACAGGTCACTTACTAACTGAAAAGGACCTTGTATTACTAGAAGAGAAAGAAGTTGACCAAATTAAGGTTAGATCTGTTCTTACTTGTAATGAAAGACACGGTTTCTGTGCGGCTTGTTTCGGACGTGACCTTGCTCGTGGAACAATGGTATCTGTTGGTGAGGCAGTTGGTGTTATCGCTGCTCAGTCAATTGGTGAACCTGGTACACAGCTGACAATGCGTACATTCCACGTTGGTGGTACAGCAACTGCTGGTGCACAAGTAAATAAAACAACTGTTCGTACATCTGGTAAAGTTGTATACAACAATGTTGTAACTGTTGAAACTCCAACTGGTCTTCTTGTTATGAATAAGACTGGTGAGCTTATCATTAAAGATGCTCGTGGTGTTGAAAAAGAAAAATATCCAGCAATCTACGGTTCGAAACTACACTTCACTGAAGGTAGCGAAGTAAACGTAGGGGATACTCTGATTGAATGGGACCCGTTTGCGATTCCACTTCTTACAGAAGTTGCTGGTACAGTTAAGTTTGAAGACCTTGTCGTTGGTGCAACTCTTGCAGAGCAAACTGACTCGGTAACAGGTCTTACTCAAAGAACTGTAACTGAAACTAAAGATCCTTCACTTCAACCAAGAATGACGATTCTTGATGCTGATGGAAACCCTATTGTTGTTCCTGGTACAAACCGTCAGGCTTCATACAGACTTCAAGTTGGTGCAACACTAACTGTTACTGAAGGTGATACTGTTGAAGTTGGTAGCGTACTATCTAAAGTTTCTCGTGAAACTACGAAAACAAAAGATATTACAGGGGGTCTTCCAAGAGTTGCTGAGCTTTTCGAAGCAAGAAAGCCAGCTCAAGCATCTCAGATTGCCGATGTAACTGGTACAATCGAATTTGGTGCTGAAGTTAGAGGTTCTAGAAGAATTCTAATTAGACCTGAAGATGGTTCTGATCCAGTTGTTTACACAATTCCTAAGGGACGTTATGTAACTGTAAACGAAGGTGACTATATCCGTTCAGGTGAAGCTATTATGGATGGGCCAGCTAACCCACACGATATCCTAAGAGTACTTGGTATTAAAGAACTTGCAGGTTACATCGTTGATGAGATTCAAGCTGTATACCGTCTACAAGGTGTAGATATCGATGATAAGCACATTGAGGTAATCGTATCTCAAATGCTGAAGAAAGTTGAAGTAACTGATCCTGGTGACTCGACATTTGTTGTTGGTGACTCTGTAACTAAAGCAGAATTACTTACGACTAATGAGCAATTAGTTGCTGATGGATATGAGCCAGCTCAAGCAAGACCAGTTCTACTTGGTATTACTAAAGCAGCTCTTTCAACTGATTCATTCTTATCAGCTGCATCTTTCCAAGAGACAACTAAGATCTTAACTCAGGCATCGCTTGAAGGTAAAAAAGATTTATTACGTGGTCTTAAGGAAAACGTACTTATGGGTCGTCTGATTCCAGCTGGTTCAGGTATCTCTAAGTATCGTGATTACGAAGCATTCGTTGAAGAAGATGATTCTCTAGAAGAAACTTCTACACTAATGCTATAAAAACTTGCTTAATTGAGGGGTGGTGTGTTACACCATCCCTCTATAGTTTATTATGGGCTCAAAAGCCTATTTTTATTGTGGAAATATTGTTGTAGTTAAGGAGCGGAAATGCCTACGATTAACCAATTAATTAGAAAAGGTAGAACTGATAAAGTTGAAAAAACTAAGTCACCTGCCTTAAAAGCGTGTCCTCAAAGACGCGGTGTATGTACAAGAGTATATACAACTACTCCTAAGAAACCAAACTCAGCGATGAGAAAGGTTTGTAGGGTAAAACTAACAAGTGGATTTGAAGTTACTTCATACATTGGTGGTGAAGGACACAATCTACAAGAACACTCGATCGTTATGATTCGTGGTGGTAGAGTAAAAGACCTTCCAGGGGTTCGTTATCACACTATTAGAGGTACACTAGATTGCCAAGGTGTTGATAAAAGAGGACAGAGAAGATCTAAGTACGGTTGTAAGAGACCAAAGAAATAACTTTTAGTTAACTAATTGTGACACCAATTGCAACATGGCATGAGGTGAGTAATCGATCAGTTTTAACTGTTTCCGGTGAAGGAGAAAAAATATGAGTAGAAAACATAGAGCACAGACGAGAGAAGTACTTCCAGATCCGATCTTTCAAGACGTTGTTGTTGCTAAGTGCGTAAACGCACTTATGAAAGACGGTAAGAAATCTGTTGCTGAAAAAATCTTTTATGGTGCACTTCAAAGAGTTGAATCTAAGACTGGTGAAGAGCCATTAAAGGTATTTAAGAAGGCCCTTTCTAACATTAAGCCAGCGGTAGAGGTTAAGTCTCGTCGTATTGGTGGTGCAACTTACCAAATTCCAGTTGAAGTTAGAAATAACAGAAGACAATCACTAGCTCTAAGATGGTTGAGAGACTATGCTAGAAATCGTGGTGGTAGAACTATGGTTGAGAAACTATCTGATGAAATCATCGATGCTTCTCAAGGTAGAGGTGGCGCTGTTAAGAAGCGTGAAGACACTTACAAAATGGCAGAAGCTAACAAAGCTTTTGCACACCTTAAGTGGTAGTTCGAAAATAAGCAATAAAGTCCATAATAAACTAATAGAAGGCTCCCTACGGGAGCCTTTCTTTTTATAAAGCCTTTTATTCATTAAGGTTTTATTCCTATCTAAAATTCCATATTTATGTTAATTATATGTCTGCAAAAATTAAATTTTTAAGGACTTTGTATGAGTTTAGAAAATATTCGTAATATCGGAATTATGGCGCATATTGATGCGGGTAAAACGACGACAACTGAACGTATTCTCTACTACACGGGAAAAAGCCATAAGATTGGTGAGGTTCACGATGGTGCTGCAACTATGGACTGGATGGTTCAGGAGCAAGAACGTGGGATTACAATTACTTCAGCTGCGACAACTTGTACTTGGAACAAAACGAATATTAATATCATCGATACTCCTGGTCACGTTGACTTCACAATTGAGGTTGAGAGAGCTCTTAGAGTTTTAGATGGTGCAGTAGGTGTATTTGATGCTGTGGCCGGTGTAGAGCCTCAATCTGAGACTGTATGGGGCCAAGCAGATAAGTACAAAGTACCAAGAATTGCATTTGTGAATAAAATGGATAGAGTTGGGGCAAATTTTCAAATGTGTCTTGATGAAATAAGAGAGAAGCTTGGCAAGACTGCGGCAGCAATTCAGCTTCCAATTGGCGCTGAAGATGTGTTTAAAGGCATGGTTGATGTCGTAAGAATGAAGGCCCTGCTTTTTAAAGATGAGGATCTTGGTTCAACTGTAGTTGTTGAAGATATCCCAGAAGATCTTCAAGATGAAGCTCAGATGGCAAGAGAAGAGCTTATCGAGACTTTAGCTGACTATGATGATCAGTTAGCTGAAGACTACCTGTCTGGTGAAGAGATTACTAATGAGAGATTAATAGCTGCTATTAGAGATGCTGTTATCAATCATGAGTTTGTAGCAGTTCTTTGTGGATCGGCATTTAAAAATAAAGGTGTACAGCCATTACTGGACGCGGTTTGTGACTACCTTCCTTCACCTGTTGATCGTGGTGAAGTTAAAGGTGTTAATGGCAAAAATCACGATAAAGAAGAAGTTAGAAAGCCTGATACTGAGGATGCATTTTCAGGTATTGCTTTCAAGATTGCTACTGATCCATTTGTAGGTTCACTAACATTTTTTAGAATTTATTCTGGATCAATTAAATCTGGAGCTCAGGTTTATAATCCTCACAAAGGTAAGCGTGAAAGAGTTAATAAAATTCTACAAATGCACGCAGATAAGAGAACTGAGCTGCAAGAAGCTAAGGCAGGGGATATTATTGCAATTTCTGGTTTAAAGGAAACTGTAACAGGTGAAACTCTTTGTGCTGAAAATCGTACAGTCATTTTTGATTTAATGGATTTTCCTGAATCTGTTATTTCTGTTGCGATTGAGCCAAAAACAACAAATGATGAAAAGAAACTAATGAATTCTTTAAATCAACTTAAGTTAGAAGATCCATCTTTTTCATATCAGCACAATAAAGAAACTGGGCAACTTTTAATCTTTGGTATGGGTGAGCTTCACCTAGAAATTATTTGTGACCGTCTTGAGCGTGAGTTTAAAGTTGGTATTCGTGTAGGTGATCCACAAGTTTCATACCGTGAAAGTATCACTAGCACTGCTAAAGAGTCAGATACATTCCACCGTGAACAAGCTGGCAAGATGGTATTTGGTAACGCTGTTATTGAAGTTGAGCAAGCAGACTCACAAGCTGGTGTTTTATTTGAGACGGATTTAACTAAAAGAGATTTACCACAAGAATTTATTGATGCTATTGAGAAGAGTATTAAAGATACGTCAATGGGTGGTGCCCTGGCCGGTTACCCATTTATAAATATTAAGGCCAAGTTAGTGGCCGCAGAGCTTAATGAAGATGAA
>NZ_JBEBMT010000006.1:44237-61611 GCF_043196705.1 Halobacteriovorax sp. HFRX-2_2 | reverse complement strand
TCATCCTTCATTATGCTTAGAACTTCATCTTTACTTGCAAGGATATCTGCTTTTTCATTATTTGAAATTTCAAGCTCTTCAATCTCAACTTGCATATTCTCAAGCTCACCTTCTAACTTAGTGATAAGCTCTGTATTTGATTCTTTACGAAGGTTTTGTTTTTCGATTTGCTTTTCAATATCTTCAGATTGAGAGCGTAGTGAAGTCACTCGCTGTTCAAAAGTTTTTGCTTCAACTTGTTTTGAAACATATACTTCACGATCAGCTTCATAAACTTCATTCATTTCATTGTAGCTATCGCGTAGGTCTTGAACTCTTTCACTAATATCAGTAATGGCCTCTTCAACTTCCGACTTGTCCTTATTGAATGACTCTTCTTTTTCAAGAATTGCTAGTCTAAGCTTAGATGTCTCATCTTTACGGTTCTTTAAGATATCAAGTCTTGTATTTCCCGACTCCATTGAAGCAAGTTTAGACTCAAGAGCAGAGTTCTTAGCTGCATAATCAGCACGAGCTTCACTTAGAGAAAGGCGTGAATCTTCAAGTTCAGCAACTTTATTTCTTAGTAACTCATTTGAAGCTGTAACCTCTTCTTCAAGATTAGCAACTTTTTCATTAAGGCTTACTAATTCATTTTCAAGTGCTTCAATTGTATTATTTCTCTCAATTGCACTCTGTCCCTGCTCACCAGATCCTTTAACATGAAGGACTGTTGCATTTTGACGATTACGTACTTGAATATTTCCACTAATATCCGAGATTCCACCAAATGAGATTGAGCTCTCAAGTGAAACAACTTTATCAACATCAAGAGTCTCAACAATAAATAGACTCGATAAATATGGAGTTAGTTTCGCTTTATACTCTTCAGGAAGTTCAATAATATCACTTAGAGTAATTAGCTCTGAACCAAGTTTAACTTGAATTCTTTCACGTGCTTCAGCAGAGATAATATCTGCAGACTTATCAGCAAGTAAGATTTCAAGAGCATTTTCATCATTCTCAGTTACCCAATTTTTAAGAAGTGATAAATCACTCTCTGAAGTAACAAGAGATTCGAGGAACTCTCCTAATAGAGCTGTTACAGCTTTTGTATACTTGTCATCACACTTAATAATATTACCAAGAACAGTGTACTTATCAGAATCTACTTCACTTAGAAACTTAGAAACACCTTCCTTCGCACCCTCAAGAGAAGAGCGAATTTCTTTTAGTGAAGAAAGTCTTGATTGCTTAGTAATTTGTTCTTTTGTTAAGTTCTTAAGTTCAGATTCAAGGTCACGATCTTTTTGTGTAAGTTCGTTAACTGTCTCCTTAAGAGTTAATTCAGACTCGGTTAATTCCTCCACTAAATTCTTAGCGGCCATAACATCATCTCTTTCCTTTGCAAGTTCACTTGAAACACCTGAGTATTGCTTCTCGATTGCTTCAATTTCTGTTGCAAGGTCTTGAAGAGTTGCAGCGTATTCTTCAAGTTTAGAATTATTTTGGAAAGCTTGTTGATCCATTTTCACAAGCTCTTCTTTCTTAATTGATAGTTCTTCTTCAAGCTCACTAATTTGAGCTTGTCTATCTTCTAGCTCAGACTTAAGCGTTTCAAGCTTCTCACTTGCTGCTTCATAGTCATAATCTTCTTTTGAAGAAGTGATGACATCGTTGATCTCAGTTTCAATTTCTTCTTTCTTAAGAAGTCTCTCTTCGATCTCTTGGGCCAATTCATCAATTTCTTTCTGTCTTTGCTCTAGTTGCTCTTCTTTATCAGTTAAAGACTTACAAAGTGCATTCAGCCTTTCTTCAGCAGCAGCTAATTTATTTGATACTTCATTTCTTTCTTTTTGAGACTCATCGATTCTTGCAGTTTTCTCTTCTCTTTCAAAACGCTCTTCTTCAAGAGAGATTTCAAGAGAGTCTTTCTTCATACTCCACTCTTCAAGATTGGACTTCTTTTCAAGAAGCTCAGTGCTTCCATCGCGAAGTTCGCGAAGATCTTCAAATACTTTATGTGCAACAACAGAGATTTCAGTGCGTTTGATTCTATCCTTAAGCGTACGAGCTCTTTCGGCCTTCTCAGCTTGTTTTTGTAGAGATTTTAAATTCTTTTCAATTTCAATCGTAAGATCATTCAGACGATTAAGGTTTTGCTCAGTAGCATCAATTTTTCTCATTGATTCTTTCTTACGAACTTTAAATTTCGTAATACCAGCAACCTCTTCAATCATAGTACGGCGCTCAACTGGCTTTGCTTGAACAAGCCTGTTGATCTCACCCTGTGCGATAATTGAATATGATTTTGCACCAGCACCTGTATCCATAAATACTTCTTGAATATCTTTCAGACGAGCTGGTTCTCCGTTGATACGATATTCTGTATCACCGTTTCTATATAGCTTTCTTGTTAGTTGAATCTCAGAAGGGTTAGCAACTTTCCCACCAATGTGAATATGCTTTCCATTTGTGTTTTCAAGAACGAGTGTTGCTTCTGCCCATGCAGCAGGATTATATTTTGAAGAACCAGCAAAGATAAGGTCCTTCATTGAATTCCCTCTTAGGTGTTTAGCTGATTGCTCGCCCATAATCCAAAATAAGGCATCAACAATATTCGATTTACCACATCCGTTTGGCCCAACGATCCCCGTAATACCATCGTCAAAGTTAATAATTGTACGATCTTTAAAGGATTTAAAGCCCTGGATAATTAGTCTTTTCAGTTGCACTTTGATTCACTCCGTCAATTTATCTCTATAATGTGTGTTGTGTAGGCCTTAATGTACCATTTTAAGCACCTAATCGTACACTTTTAAAATTTCAGTTCCGCTAAATAAGAAATGTGAAATCAACAACTTACCTTGTGTAAATCCTAACAAGAACTAACACAACATATTTACTTGTACGTATTTCGTACCAGCACTTTACCTGAACACCAATTATGCCGATAAATGTGCAATGGATAGCAACTCAAAAACAGTTTATTTTACGATCGACTTTCACCTCGTTGTGCGAGAAAAGCCGCTTCTATACAATATCTACATCAACTCTTCCACGGTCAAAGGAAAGGATCACTACGTCAAAATAGTGCGCCCCGGTGAAGTGCTTAACGATGAAGATATTGAAGGTTTTAAAAAGTATCAGAGGATCCATGTTCTCGAATCAGAACGAGGACTTTATCTAAAGTCACTGGCCGAAGATGAAAGCATAGAATCTATTGATAAGGTATCTGTTATCAAAGATTCTGCGGTCAAACATCTAGATGATATTTTTAACCCTGGGAAAGAATTCAATACAGAAATTCTTGGCGAAGCACTCGATGGTTGCCATGACTCAATGAAGGCCATGGTCGATGTAATTAAGGACTATGATATCAATAGTCTAAAAAAACTTATTGGGGATTTATCTTTTCACGACTTCTATACATATGACCACTCTATTAATGTGAGTATGTACAGTGTTCTTATTTATAAACAACTAAAACCTAAGGCCAGCGAAGCGGATCTTGTTGCGATTGGACTTGGCGGACTTCTTCACGATCTTGGTAAGACAAAAATTTCCACAGAAATTTTAAATAAGACAGGTAATCTTACAGATGAAGAATTTGCTGAAATTAAAAAACATCCAGAACTCGGTGTTGAATTATTTCGAGAAGCAAACCCAGAGTTCCCAGGCCTAAAGAAAGAGACGATAGAAAAAGTTATCGTGGAACATCATGAAAATATTGATGGCTCAGGTTATCCAAAAGGAATCAAAGGCGAAGATCATCATATCTTTTCAAAAGTTGTTTCTATCGCAGATTTCTTCGACGCTATCACAACGAAACGATCTTATTCACAGGCACTTCCAATTGAAGATGCCCTAGAAATTATGAAAAGAACTGTTGGAAAAAAGATTGATTCAGAAATTTTTGACTTCTTTGTAAAGAAAGTTTCAAAGGTTATACTCACAGGTAAGACAATGATTGAACTTCCGGAAGACTTCAACACTGAGATTGCTCATGCTGAACTTCCAGTTCAAAAAGTTCAACCTAAAAAGCTTGGTGAAAACTTTACTAAGGCTTCTGATAATCCAAATAAAATTTCAAAATAAGAAGTAGAGGAATTTATTCCTCTACTTTATTTCAAAACTAAGACTGGAAAAAGAGAACCAAATAAAAGTAAGGCCAAGATAATATTAAAGATGGCCAAACGATATCCTTTTTCAAGAAACGACTTAAGCCTTAATCCAGCAAATACCCAAACAGAGATTGCAGGAATATCAACAAGGCTATAAGCAAGAATGACGGCAACAACACCTAATGTATTTCCATTTGTATAGATGGCCACTGCTGAAAGTGCCATCGTCCAAGCCTTTGGATTAATCCATTGAAACATTGCCGCTTCAATGAAAGACATAGGTTTTTTAATTTGGGCCTCTTCTTTAGCAAAAGAACTAAATGCAATTTTAAAAGCTAGTAATGCTAAGTAAGTCCCGCATGCCATTTGCATAATTTTTTGAATTCCTGGGTAGGCTTCAAAAATATCAGCGACTCCAAAACCGATGACAGCGATCATAAAGATAAAACCAAAATAAACCCCAAGCATATGAGGGATGGTTTTTCTAAAACCGTGATTGGCCCCAGAAGACATTAAGAGAATATTATTTGGTCCCGGTGTAATAGCGGAAACAAAGGCAAAGGCTAATAGAGGATATAGATTTGTCGTGCTCATGGAGCACAGTTTACTCTATTTTCAGAATAAATTTATTGCAAAGAACCATACAATTAAGTGATAATTTGCAACATATGAAGAAAATAGACACGATTGACGAAAGAATATTGCAAGAATTAGAAAATGACGGAAGAATCAGTAATTCTGATTTAGCTGAAATTGTAGGCCTTTCACCTTCGGCCTGTCTTAGACGAGTTCAAGAACTTGAGAAGTCAAAGGTCATCACGGGTTATCGCGCAAGAATTAACCGCGCCAAACTTGGGACAAGTTTTACGGCCTATATAACTGTTGGCCTCTCCGTTCACACAAAGAAGTCACAAAAAGATTTTGAGATGGCCATTGCTGAGTCACCAGAAGTCATCGAATGCCACAACGTTACAGGAAGCTTTGAATATATTTTAAGAATTGAGACAACTGACCTTGTTTCTTATAAGACCTTTCACACAGAAGTTCTTGGAACACTTCCACAAGTAAATTCAATATCAACATACGTTGTTCTTGAGTCACCGAAAGATAAAAGAAAATAGAAAGGGATTTTAAAAATGGTCGGAGTAGCAGGATTTGAACCTGCGACCCCTTGCTCCCAAAGCAAGTGCGCTACCAAACTGCGCTATACTCCGACATTGAAATTTTGGGTAGGCTATTTATAAGTGATCTTAACCTTTTTGGCAACCCAGAAATTAAACCTTTTTAAAGTTCTTGAAAAAACTTTATAGCAGCTGAGACGGCCTTGGCCCTGTGAGAATTTTCATTCTTCCACTCTTCTAATTGCGCTACAGTCTGATCAGGAAAGGCTTTTGGGCAAAACACAGGGTCATAACCAAAGCCACCTTCGCCAATGTAACTATCTGAAATCTCGCCTTCCATGCGCCCCTCAAAAAAATATATTTCCTCCGGGGATAAATAAAAACACAGGACACAAGTAAAGTAAGCATTTCGGTTTTGTTCACCTTTTAGCTTCTCCAATAGTAACTCGGCCCTTTGACGATCAGCAAGGCCTTCCCCGCCAAAACGTGCAGAATAGATTCCTAGTTCCTGAGGTAGCGCTTCAACAGTGATCCCTGAATCATCTGCGACGACAGGAATTTTAAACTCATCGTAGTAAGCTTGTGCTTTTTTAAGAGCATTCTCTTGAAAAGTATTTCCATCTTCCACAACATCTAATTTTGCAGCTGCTGCATTAATTGTAAGATTGGTTTCTTTGAATAAAACAGCAAACTCTTGCGCCTTATGGGCGTTTCCAGTTGCTAAGATAAATTCTTTCATTATTGTCCTAACGCTTCTTTTTGTTTTTCAAAAACAACTTTTAAAGACTCGGCCGCACAATCCATTAGTGCATCCATTTGGTCTCTTGAGAAAGCTTGTCCTTCTGCCGTTCCTTGAACTTCAATAAACTTTCCAGACTCAGTCATTACAATATTCATATCTGTATGACAGCTTGAATCTTCTTCGTAGTTTAAATCAGCAATGATTTTTCCTTCATCATTAATTCCACAGCTTATTGCCGCCAGAGGCTCTATAATTGGACTTTCAGTAAGTTCACCACTTGCAATTAAGCTTTGAACAGCAAGCTCTAAAGCGATAAAACTTCCAGAGATTGAAGTTGTTCTCGTTCCACCGTCAGCAACCATAACATCACAATCAAGAGTGATCATACGCTCACCTAATTTTTCAAGATCAACGATTGCTCTTAAGCTTCGTCCAATTAAGCGTTGAATTTCTTGTGTACGGCCACCAATTTTAGAACGTTCTCTTCTTGATCTTGTATGAGTTGAACTTGGTAGCATTGAGTATTCGGCCGTTACCCATCCTTTCCCACTTCCTTTCATCCATCTTGGAACACTTTCTTCAATTGAAGCTGTGATATGAACCTTAGTATTACCAAATTCAGCTAGAACAGATCCTGCTGCATATGGATTGATATTAATAGAAAATTTAACTTCTCTTGGAGTAGAACGTTCGATAAGTGACATATTGAATACCTCTGAATTTATTAGTATTGTTCGATAATAACATAATGAGAAAATCTATGAAACACCTACATTTTGAAGAAATTCCATCGACCCAAACAATTGCCATTGAAGAAGCACACCATTATGACCAATTACTTGTCAGTGCTAAACGACAAACTTCCGCAAGAGGTCGTCGACATAATAAATGGGAAGATCTTCAACATAGTCTTTGTTTCTCTTGTAAATTAGAAGCACAGGAGAAGCCAACTCTACTCGCACTTGAAGTTGCTGTAATGCTTAGTAACTATTTTAATGAGCACAAGCTACTTCTCAAATGGCCAAATGATATCTTCAATGAAGAGAGTCAAAAAATTATGGGGATCTTAGTTAATAAAGATGATGACAACTATATAGTCGGTATTGGAATTAACTATGGAGGACTTCCTCATGAAACATATGGAGTGTTAAAACCCGAAAAAGAGTTAAGTGATATCGATTTTAAAGAGTTACCACTTGAAATCTATCATTACTTTTTAAATAACCGACTTACGGAAGAAGAGGTTATCAATCAATGGAATGAAAGATGTTACCACCTCAACAAAGAAGTTAAGATTATTGACGAAGACTCAGTAATAGAGGGTATTTTTAAAGGTATTGGGAGCTTTGGAGAAGCATTAATTGAAGTGCAGGGAAAAATAGAGAAAGCCTATACAGGCTCTCTCATTATTAAATAACTATTCTGAAATTGAAGTTAAAACTTGCTTACTAATATTTTTAAGCTCTTTCTTAATGAGATTTTCAGCAAGATCAGGAACGATTTCCCAAATAATTTTTTCAATATTTTGCTCACAATATTCACGAGCATATTTTTCAATAATTGGAGCAACTTCATTTCTAAGTTCAGCTTTAAGCTCTTCAACATCTACCGCCGGTGCTGCTGTCGCTGGAGCTGCTGAAGTTGAAGTATTGATTGATGCAGTCGTCGATGTACCAAACGAGAAGTCATCATTCATTTGTGTGACTGATGAAAGATTAATTTCATGCTCATCTTCTTCTGGTGATGAAAATATCTCAGTAGACTCTTCATCTGCATCCCATAGGTTCTCATCAGAAATTTCTTCAAAGTCTTGGTCGTCGTCATTAGTCGAAGCTTCAAAGAAGTTATCTTCTTCAGCTTCTTCTTCGATTTCACCTTCAATATCGTCTTCGATATCATTTGAGACTTCCGGTTCGTCAAAAGAAACCTCTTCAGACTCCTCTTCTACTCCTGGAAGATCAAAATCATCTCCCAATTCATCGTCTAAGTTTCCAAAATAATTACTTACGTCCAACACAGAAGAAGATGCTTCTTCTTGCTTGGCTTCTGGAAGCCCCTCAATGACAGGTGGAAGTGTATCAAATTCTTTCGTTACATCACTTCCCTTTAGATTTGTTGGATCAAAGCCCCAGCCATCTAATTCAGACTGTAAGTTATTATCTAAGTCTTCAGAGTCACCATCAAATGTATTATTAGCAGTAAGATCAAACTCTTGTGTTTTATCTTCTTCAGATTGAGCAATTGAGCTATCAACGTCCCAACCAGAAAAATTATCTTCTTCTTGGTCATTGCTCTCAAAACTATCATGAATTTCTTCTTGGTCATCTTCAAAAGTTTCATTTGATGTTTCCGATTCAGAGACTCCACTTTCGATTAACTCATTACAAAGAGAAATAAATTTCTCAGTCTCAAATGGCTTAACAACTTTATCTGAATAACCACTAGAGCGTAATTTGTTCTCGTCAACAATATCAAATGTACCTAGCATTGCTAACACAGGCGTTGTTGGAAATTTCTTACGAGTCTCTTCTCCTAATTTATAGCCATCATCAGAGAGACCAAAGTCGAGAAGGATAAGATCGAAATCATCACTTTTTGAAAATAATTCTGACTCATCAAGAGCTGAAACAATTTCAAAATCTTGATTTGCGAATGTAATATTTATTACTTTTTGGATTGTCTGACTGTCGTCAGCAACTAATACCTTTTTACTCATATAAAACCTCAATATATTGTTACGCAAAAAATCCAGCTAAGCAAGAGACAGTTTTAATGATTACGGTATGTTTCTAGATGATTGAATAGATAATAGCTGACTGATTATCTAGATTACCTCGACGATTGGCCCCATCAAAAAGATTATCAATCTGAATAACTTCATCTTGAGAAGACTCTTGAATGATTCTCTTAATATCGTGAAGACTCAGGCTCCCGTAGACACCATCGCTCAAGACTATAATACGATCATTTGGTTCGACATTTAACTCCCAAATCTTTGGAGCGATATCCTCATATAAACCCAATGCAACTAGTGGGAAGGTACTCTTTTGATGTGAATTATCTGAGATTGAAATTTGTGTAACACAATCTGGAGTATTAACAAGCGACAGGTCTCCATCACGATACATGAGAACTAAACAATTACCACATGAAACGATTGATAGAATATTTTCAGACAACATTGTTAATGCAGCTGAAACTCCCCCCTTATCATTGAGAGGCTTAGTCTTATTGATATCGAGAAGATTCTTATGTGCAATAAACATTGCGTTCACTAAGGCATTAGTCTCTAACACATACTGCGGTGAATAGAAATACGGCATGGTCGCATTCGGATCACCTGATAATTTTGAAAAGTATGAGTCAATTGACCTCTTGGCACTTTCTAAGTTTCGGTCTGATATACCCGAACCACCAAAGCCATCAAAAACTCCAAAAATCTTTTGTTTAAGATTAATGAAAGTATTGTCCTCATTTAGATTTAAATAAGGGCCCTGATGTGTTCTTGCAAAGAAGCTTTGAATTTCTCTCATAGATTTTTCAGCCTTTCACTGGCCTTAAGGTAGTATTCGTTATCAATTGGTGAAATTTGTTGCACCTCTTGAAACTTCTCACGAGCATCTTCAAAAGAGCCAAGAGACTCCGAGATTAAACCCTGTCGATACACCTTTCTCGCCCTTCTCGTTAATGTATCATTAATATCATCTAGTTCACTTTGGGCATCCAGTTCATTAGGATTATAGCGCAAGACTTCTTTAAAAACTTCATAAGAAGCCTTAAGATCTTCGGCCTCTTTTAATGAACGGGCCTTACCGAGTAATGGCCCAGTAATATTCTTTAGATTCTGACGAGACTTCTTAAGCATATCCACTGCTTTCTTCATGAGGTCTTCATCCATCGACTTTTCACTTATGAATAACTCTAAAGCGCCAATGGCCTTAAACCACTCCTCTTGAAGAAAGAGTGTTTCTCCTGGTTTGAGTGCATCAACCATGCGCTGTCTTTCTGCTTTCTTTTGAGCTTCTTCAAGTTCTTTTCGATTCTTTTCTTTGATATAAGAATCTAGCTCTAATTCAAGATTAGCAACATCATAATTATTTGGATCAAGTTCCTTTATTTGTTGAAATAACCCACGTGATAAAGTGACATTACGCTCTTTAACTGCCTCTGTTGCTTTATCGAGTAGATTCTTTACCTTAGCTTGAATGAGCTTTCTCTTTTCTTCAGCACGTCTTTCAAGCTCAGCCTTTTCAAGCTCTGCATACTTATCCTTGGCAAGCTGATAAAACGTTTGAGCCTGTTTATAATCTTTAGTTATCAAGAATAATCTTTCAAACTCAGTGATTGCTTCTGCAACATTTCCCTCATTGGCATAACGAGTTGCTAACTGATAGAGGGCCTCTGCTTTTTCCTGCTGTTCTTTGGTTAGCTTCTTATCGACAGAAGTTACAACCTGTTTCTTCTTTTGCTCTTTTGCCTGTTTATCTTTAGCTGTTGCTTTTGGCTTCTCTCCACTATCTGGAAATAAGAACATATAGACGCCAAGTAATACGACAGTATAAATTAATACTTTCTTGCGTTTTTCTGGGTCATTAAGAATTCTCTTTATGATAGATTTTTCTTCACTGGCCGTTGGAATATCAGATAATTCGAGATCATCAAAATCTTCATCATCTTCTGATACTTCAACTACTTCTTCGACTTCAATAACTTGGTTATCTTCAACAGGCATCAGCATATCTTGCTGACTTTTTATAAAGTCACTTGCAATTTTAACTGTAAAAGTTGTCGAACCTATAATGAACTCATCACCATTTGTGATTTCTTTTTGATTAATTCTCTTACCGTTAAGAATAGTCCCATTGGCAGATTGTAAATCTTCTAAAACACATGTGATCTTATTTTTTCTGAGGACAGCATGAACAGAAGATACCTCAGGGTCGGATAAAACAATCTGACACTTACTTGGATCACGTCCAATATAAGTCTCCGGCAACTCAAGGTTAAAATGATCATAAGGAACATCTTCACCAAAGAGCTCAAGAACAAAATTAGCAAAGCCCGAGAAGACTTGTGTCTTATCGCCTACATCATCATCTAATGTATCAATATCGTATGATTCATCACCATAGTTGTCGTCATAGCCACCATCGTAATTCTCATCGTAGTTTTCGTCGTAATTTTCATCGAAACCTTCAGAAAAAGCATCTTCTTGCTGACCGAATTCATCCAGGCTACCTTCTTGGGTTTCTATATTTTCAGATGCACCGAATTCATCTTGTGCTTCATCACTAGAGTCTTGCGCCGGAGCATCAAAGGCCTGAGTCTCTTCTTCAAAATCAGATGAGTTCTCGACAGGGCCATCAATAATGGCAGTCTCTTCCTCTACTAGTGAATCTTCTGGTTCCACATCTTCAAAATTATCTTCCGGTAATTCTGGTTCAAGACTTTCTTGAGCGACCTGCTCTTCGACTTCAAGGCTTTCAAATAAAACCTTATAGTCATTACAAACAAGATAGTAGCCGCTTGAGACAGGAATCTCTTCAAGAAACATGGGAGCATTATTAACTAAGACAGTATCGTAAGTTGATAATTTGTTGAGTGTCCAACTTACACCGTTAAAATTTAGGCTAGCGAGTCTTCGTGAAATCTGAGGATCATCTAAATGAACGTGGGCCTCATCAGATCGACCAATTAGGAAACTAGAGCTCTGCCCCATGATCACTTGATCATTAATCTCAATACGATTAAGAATCGTTCCATGTTTAGAAACAGTAATTATCACTCTTTTTCATCCCTAATTTATCGGCCATATCTTCAACGTTTTTCTTAGCTTCGATAAAGCGTTCATCTGTCTTATATTCAATTAAAAGCTTATAGATCGCACAGTACGTTCCCAACGCTCTATTATACTTCAAAGAATCTTTATTCTTAGTAGCTTGATCAAACATATCTTTAATTTTTTCATCAAGGCGTTGTTTTGCAATATTTAAGTGATAGGCAGCATTCCCATCATTTGGATCGAGCGTTAATGCTAAGTTAAACTCTTGCATAGCTCTAAAGTAATTACCTTCTCGCGCCTCACGTCTACCACGGTGAATATAGGCTTCAACTTTCTCTCGTGTTTCGAAGTCCTCTACATACTTACGACCGGTATTACTATTTGAAGAATCGATAATTGTACTACCTTCTTTTTTTACACTGGCCTTCTTGGTCTTAGTTTCGTCCCCGTCCATAAAAAAGAGTAATCCCATGACAGCAACTGCTATATAGATCAACTTCTTTCGTTTCTCTTCAGGAGTAGCAGGGCCTTTCTTTTTCTTAGGCTTTGCTTTCTTCTTTACTTCCTCTTCCTCTTCTTCCTCGTCTTCTTCATCCTCTTCAGGGTCTTCATATTCAACGAGGGCCTTCTCTTCTTTCACTTCGATAAAAGAATATTTGAAAACAGTCGAGCCAACGATAATTTTATCTCCAGACTTAAGCTTGTGTTGAGTAACCTTCAGGTCATTCACCATCACACCATTTTGTGACTTAAGATCTGTTAGCGTGTATTCATTATTTACACGTGTTAATTCAATATGCTCACGAGAGGCTTGAGTATCAAGAATTTGAATATCGTTTGAGCTTAAGCGACCAAGAACGATTCGATTACCATTTAAGTAATAACAAATACCTTTATTCTTACCAGTCATACAGATAATACGATGGTATTGCCCAGAAGACTCTGGGGAAGATAAATTCTTTGTCATTCTAATTGCGGCAACCATTTATATTTAGTCCTCTTTAATTAGTGTAACATAGAACGCTTTAGCAAAATTATCTCGCCCTATTAAACTCGTAACAAAAATATTATAAAAATGCCCAGAAAGTTCATATTCACCCTTCTGAGACGTTCCTCCGTTATCTGCAGAGGCATCACATAATTCAATAATAGTAGCTGCAAATCCTTTTTCACGTGCCACATCTAAGAGGCTCATTCCCTCAGAAGAACTCCCTCTGATTGCCGTGATATCCTCTGCAAGCGTATTGATATGAGATAGATTCTTTTGTGAATCTAAAACAAGGACTGCCCCTTGGGCCCCTTGCATGAACTCGTATAAGCTGGAAACGTAAGATTCATCACTTTCCATTTCATCAAAGCTCATTTCATCATCAGTCTTTTGTAACTCTCTAATTCGTTGAATCATGGAGTTTATCGATGACCTTAAAGGATCAATTTCAGACCAAAGGTATTCACTATCAACATTCTTTCGATTTCCTCTTAGGGCTTCTTCAATTTGAAATTTCATTTCATCAAGGTGTCTAATCGTCATATAATAGACAATGGCAAAGAAGACGATAGAAGCAATGAATGAAGTAATAAGCGCTTCGAGATAGGCCACTCTACTCTTCGAGGCTTCATCAGCAATTGATGAAGGCTTAAACCTAATTGCAATTACACCGACAACATCAAGCTGTCCTGTTTTAACATTAGTTGCTTTAATCTTTTGTCCAATCCCAATTTCACCATTTGATAAACGACTTACCATTGGACGATCATCAGAATTTTTCATGGTCCTTTCCGCCCACTCTCTTACTTGGACAGAAAAAGGATCATCAATATACATATTTAGTTTTGTGAGAGGCCTTACAATTCGACCATCGATATCAAATAGGTCATAAGAAACAACGCCGTTGTTTCCTTGTTCCATAAACTTCGTATCGACACGATCAAGATCTTTCCTCGCCAGTGCGCCTCTATTTTGTCTTTTAATTTCATCAGCATAGTGAGCTCCACGCTTAGCAACTTCTAAAAGAAGTAAACTTTGAGAGGTCTTCATAACTGGGAAAATTGTAAGTGTTACGGTAACGACAACGAAGATTGCCAGTAAAATACCAGTTAACACACGCCACTCATATTCTTCATTTATCCCATGAACAAGTGGCATTAAACGATATTTGAAAAGCCAGATGATCTTACCAAAGATATTCTCTGGCATTTCACCACCAGTGATATATGTTGGTTCATCATCTTCTTCTACGGCCTCGATCCTTTTCTTAATAATCTTCTTTTTCTCTTTAACGAAGACCACTTGAAGAATTGAATCTGGAAGCGCTATTTTATCACCATTTTTAACAGTGGCCCTCTTAACAGCTTTACCATTAACAAAAGTTCCATTTGAACTGCCAAGATCTTTAACAAAGGCAACATCTTGAGTAACTGTCACTGATAAGTGTTTTTTTGAAACACCATTTACAGGAAAGTGAACACTACATTCTTCTGAGCGTCCTAGGGTATTTTCCCCTTCCTCTAATATATACTCTTGTCCACGTAGCTTACCAGCTACAACAACTAATTTATACATAACTCTAGAGTATCCCCTTCCTTAATCTCTTGAGGCAACTGTCCTTCGGCCAACTCTAGTACACGACTAGCACTGAAAACAATTTGCGTATGTCTCCATGGTTTTAATCCACGGTATATTTTCCTTATTTCGTTCTTGCTATTAAAGAACACAACATCGATTTTATAATTCATAAAGCATGTATGAATTGCATTTGTTCCATAGAAAATCATGCCATCAAATCCGTCCATGCTTTCCGAAAACATTAGTCCTTTTAACTTTTTATAAAAAGAGTCTGCGACAATCGCTTGTTTACAGATATCAATTCCATTACAAGTTATTTTCATTATTTCCCGCCTACAAGCTCAACAACAAGAGGAGCAAAAATCATCAATAGAACAGATGGAACAATAAAGGCCATCATCGGAAATAAAATCTTAGTGGCAGCAGTGGCACCTTCTTTTTCAATTTGAGCTGATTTCTTTTGTCTGATCTCAATCGATAATGCTTTTAGAATTGGTCCAATCGAAGCACCAACAGAGTCAGCAGCAATTAGAGTCGCACAAAATGACGATATTTGAATTAAGTCCACTCGCCAGGCCATATTTCTTAATGCCTCAGCACGACTTGCACCGATTTTAATTTCTTTAAGAAGAATTTCGAACTCTTGAGTTAACGGACCTGGCTTCGCCTTATCCACAACTTTAGTCATGGCAGCAATAAAATCCAGTCCAGCTTCAACAGAAAGGGCCAACATATCAACAGAGAATGGCATCCCATTAATAATATCTTTTTGTCGTTGTTCAATTTTCCCTTTAATCCAAATATCAGGATATAAGAATCCAACCAGGGCCATGACAGGAATTAACGAAAGCTTCCAATCAGCTTCAGTAAATTCTCTTACTGCTAAGAACATAATTGGAAAACCAATGATGAGAAATAACTTAAAGGCAAAGAAGTCTTCAGGTGTCATGTCCTCTGTTAGTCCTGCACTTGCTAACTTTCTTTTATACTTCTCTTTAATCTTCTTCTTGCTCTTCATCGAAGAAACAATTGGTGAGATATAGCGTTTAAAGAAAGGCCTAGAATATTGGAGAACAAAACCATGCTTCTTAACGTTATCAGCTTTCTTAGAACCACCTTCTTCTAGTTTTTGTGCCGCTTGAAATGATTCGTTATCTTGAAACATCATTTGCGTCACAATGTAGACGGCAATCCCAATAAGAATAATTCCGGCCCACATAAGAAGCTGTGAACTCTCAAATAACTCAGCACCCTTTCTATAATCACAAGCATTCTGCTCACCATTATCACAGGCACTAATAATTAACTTCTTCCCTTCGGCAGCGTAGTTTATACCATCTTGTTTAAAGCTCTTATCAGTAAACGTTTGGTAAAGAAGACCTTGCTCAAAACAGCTTGATTGGTTTCCTTTTTTACAAGATTCATCAAGTAAGTTTGCATGGTCACGTTTTGAATAATTGGCATAGCTCTGCGCATTTGCATCGAATGCCACGAGCAACGTAAACATGTAAAACAATAAAGAAGTTATGAGACCTTTAGTCATAACATAAGAATATCAAAAATAATTGATTTCAAGCAGTTAGAGGCAATATTGGCCCTATGTGCTAACCTTGATTAACCTGCTCAACAATAGATAAGTTCTCTTTGGTTCCCACCTTACCTGCGACGTCAGGAATATAAGTAGGCGAGTAATTTGATAGGTATTTTTTCTTAAGCTCTAAAACTCGTTCATATTTTTGTGAGATATCCACTTTATCAATATCTCCGGCCTCAAGGGCCTGCTTCACATAATTATATGCTTCTCGACAAGCATCAAATGAACGATATTCAATAACATCGGCACCGGCACTAAGAGCTTTCAGTGCTGCTTCCCCAATTGTAATTTCGTCAGAGATGGCCTTCATTTCCATATCATCAGAAATAATTACTTTCTTAAAGCGCAACTCCTCACGAATTAATTCATAGGCCTTTTTAGAGAATGTACAAATATTATCTGGATCAATTGCATCCACTTTCAAATGGGCCATCATAACAAAATCAACCCTTGCTTTAACAGCTTTTACAAACGGAATAAATTCATTTTCCCTAAGTTCTTCAAGAGACTTATTAACGACTGGAAGTTTAAAGTGTGAATCTTCTAACGTGTCTCCATGTCCAGGAAAGTGTTTCGCACATGACATAATCCCACTAGTTTGTTGGCCACGAATAATCGCAGAAACAAATTTCGTTACATCATCAGCATTATCTCCGAATGCACGATCACCGATAACTGTATTTTTTGGGTTTGTGAAAATATCACAAACAGGCCCTAGGTTTATATTCACTCCACAACTTAAAAGCTCATTAGACATCAATTGCGAAATTTCAAAGCATAGCTTTGGTGAATCAGTTTTAGCAACGTCTAACATCGGAGGAATTACAGTAAAGCCTTCACGAAATCTTTGTACTCGTCCACCCTCATGATCTGTTGCAATGAAAAGTGGATAGTTATCACGAAGCGATTGAATATTATTAATCAACTCTGCTAGTTGAGCTGGAGATTCATAGTTTTGTTTAAAAAGAATAACTCCACCAATATTTTCTTTTTGAATAAAGTTTTCTTCTTCTGTCGTTAATTGCGTACCACTGATACCAGTAATAAATAATTGACCTAATATATTATTCATTTATTTGCCTTTACCTTTAAGTTTTGGGTCTAAGTAATCTCTTAGGCCATCACCAAAGAGATTTAAAGAGATAATTAAACCTGTCATGAGTAAGCTTGTCACGATTACAACATGAGGTGCTTCTAAAAGCACTAGTTTTGCCATTGCAAGGATTGCTCCCCATGAGTATTCACTAGCTCCCAATCCAAGGAATCCTAAACTAGCTTCACTAATTATAACTCCACTTATTCCAAGAACAAAGTGAATGGAAATAACTGGCACAATACTTGGTAAAATTGACTTATAGAATAAACGAAATTCACTGACACCAATTGCTCTTGCACTTTCAACATACCCTAAATTTAGGACACGCATTGTCTCTCCTCGAGCAATACGAGCGTAGCCAGGCCATGAT
>NZ_JBEBMT010000006.1:0-44140 GCF_043196705.1 Halobacteriovorax sp. HFRX-2_2 | reverse complement strand
CTCTTGCACTTTCAACATACCCTAAATTTAGGACACGCATTGTCTCTCCTCGAGCAATACGAGCGTAGCCAGGCCATGATGTAAAAATAAGACATAGTACTAATCCCGTAAAAGATTGTCCTGAAAATGACATAACTAAAATGGCGAGCAAAATACTAGGAAAAATAAAGATTAAGTTAGTAAACATATCCATTACTTCAGAAACAAACTTAATTTTTATTGCAGATAGATAACCTATAACGATCCCAATGACACATGCACTACTACTAATTAAAAGAGAAATCCCGACTGTATAAATAAGCCCAACGCTAAGAACCTTAAATAAGCTCCTTCCATTGATGTCTGTACCTAAAAAATAATCTTGTGAGAAAGGGGCAAACAATTCATGAGAGATAATACTTGAAGGTGTGTAATTAAAACCATTCATAAATAACCAAAGCAAGGCCCATACAATATAAATTGAAAGGATGACGCCACCGAAGATCATTTCATTATTTATTTTCTTCTTTCTCACTAACCTATCCTTGGATCAATTTTTTCATTTAAGTAATCAACTAATACATAAACAAGCATATAAATAACTGTTGAATAAGCGATTATCCCTTGAACGAGCGGGTAGTCACGATTGTTAATGGCCTCAAATAAAAGAGAGCCTAGTCCAGGAATATCAAAAATAGTTTCAGTAATAACAGTACCGGCCAGGACAACAGAGAGTTGAATTGCGACGACATTTAAAATCGTCGGCATACAAATCTTTACCAAGCGATAAACAATGGCCGAGTTTGAAAGTCCTTTTGCATTTAACACTAAAACCCATAGCTGTGATTCTTCTTCAAGATACTTATTTCTCATTACTCTAACGATTACAGATGATAAAGGAAGAACTAATGTCGTCACCGGAATTACCATATGCATGAAAGATTCCCACTGAGAAACAGGAAAAATTCCAAGCTTAATTGAGAAAACTAAAACAAGCAGCGGTGCCAAAGAGAAAATTGGAAATGACAACAGAGTCAATGTAATTACACGTATGGCAGTATCTGGTAATTGCGACTTCTTAATTGCAGAAATAACACCGATACCAATTCCAATTGGTGTTGATATTAAAATTGAGATTAAGGCCAACACAAGCGTTGGTGGTAGGTTTTGTTTAATAAGAGTAACGACAGATTCTTTTTTAAAAAATGACTTTCCTAGATCAAGAGTGATGATTCCTTTTGCAAAGTCTACATATTGCTCAACCAGTCCTTTATCAAGTCCAAGCTCAGCACGATACTTCTGAATCTCTTCTACCTTGGCCTCAGGCCCAAGTAATCTTTCGACAGGATCGCCAGGAGTTAATCTCAAAGCAAAAAATATCGTTGTGATTGCAAAAAATAATGTAAAAAAAGATTTTAAGAATAGCTTCATTTAACCAACTCTTTTGATAGGCCCTGGGATGCCCAGTAGTGACCAACAACATCTAAGTTTTTATTTAATATATACACTTGCTCCTGGCCGCCAGCAGCTAAAAGAAAGCGATAATTTCCTTTTTTATCAAATTCATCAAAACTCAATCTTGCTTCAGAAAGGATTTCTTTAGGAATATTTAAGTATTGTTCTTGGAAATATGGAAAGCTCTCCCAAAGAATATGAAAATTCATGTCACCATTTTTTTTCTCTATGGCCTTCTTAATAAATCCTGATACCTTTGCACATTCAATAATCGATGAATAAAAACAAATTGCTTTTACTCCTTGAGGTACAGCGTACTCACGTTGTCCCAACCATTTATACTCAGGCGAATTTAGATTATAGAGAATCTTTCTTCTTTTTAAGTCAACCTGTCCACTTACAGTGTAGACATCATTATTTAAGTAAAATGTTGATTCGTACTTAATTGGTACTAAGAAGAAAAGATCATTAGAAATCTTCTTTCTTTTAGATATGACAATAGTCTTTTCATAGACCTTGCTTCTATTAACTGGAGAGATGATTTGTGTCTTTCTAACATATTCATGATTTTTATTAAAACCAGACATTGTATCAACAAGATACTCGCCACTTACTTCTAATTGCTTATATTGATTAGTTGATGCCGTTAGCTGATCGTTTAAATCCTCGTTTAGCACACTACATGAAGCAATTAAGAATAGAAAAAGCACACCAAGAGGTCGCAACATAAACTACTCCTCTATTTTTTGATTAATATACTTATTAAATTCCTCATCAAGTGAAGTTAAAATTATTGATTTATCATCAAGCTCTTGTAGATATGACTCTAGCTCGCCATTACTCTCAAACTTAATACCAATTTTCTTCATTGGAATATTATCGAGCCTAAAGTTTACATAATCGATATCGTAAACTTTTTGGATATTAGAGATATCATACGAATTCTTTTCTAAAACTAAAGTCCCCATTGAGAACTTCTTATTTGAAAAGTTTTTGAAATCTTGAAGAGACATAACAAAGGAAGCACCATTACTTGAAATATCAATTAACTTAGCACCTCTTAATTCAGGAAAGTCACTCATCGATGTAGAGAAATCTTTAATGAATGAATCTTCTTTATTTTTTGATTTATTGAAGTGAAGAACGTTATCTGCAGAAGGCAGATCTTCTTCAACGGCATCAAAGTAGAGATATGAAGATGTCATATACGAAACATTGAATCTCATATCTGCTCTTCTTTCACTTCGATATACTTTACCATCGATTTTTAATTTACCACCATCAACGATACCCTTAAAAAAGTAGCTCATATAGCGAAGACTAAAGTTCGCCATCACAACACCATCAAGAGAGTGATTATCATCAATAATTAGAGTATCTTCTTCAATTGCAAAAATCTCAACAGAAGCAACTTGCTGTGAGTTAGTCCAAATTTTTAATTTACTCTTAGTGGCAATGAGCTCCCTGATTTTTAATTTTATATCAGAGAGCTCTAATTCGATAAAAAGATTTTTAGAATTCAATTGTAAACCTATCTTCGACTTATGATAGAGTCGCTACTTGTTTTAAAAGATCGATTGACTCTAGTGCCTTACCACATCCACGAACAACACAAGTAAGTGGATCTTCAGCAAGAGCTACAGGAAGACCAGTTCTTTCTTTAATTAAAACATCTAGGTTCGCTAGAAGTGAACCACCACCAGCTAGAATAATTCCGTTATCAACGATATCGGCAGCTAGCTCAGGAGGTGTCTTTTCTAATGAAGTTTTAATTGCTTCGACAACTTCTGCAATTGGATCAGAAAGAGCATCTCTGATTTCGTCAGAAGTAACTTCGATAATCTTAGGTGCACCTGCTACAAGGTCACGTCCCTTAACTTCATATGTTCTTACTTCATCATCAAATGGATATGCATTACCAATCGACATTTTGATTTGCTCTGCAGTTCTTTCACCAATTAATAATGAGTATTTTTTCTTAATATATGAAGCAATTGCTTCATCAAATTTATCACCGGCCACTCTTTCAGATTGAGAGTAAACGATACCACCAAGTGAAATGACTGCAACTTCAGTCGTTCCACCACCAATATCAACGATCATATTTCCAGAAGGCTCAGTAATTGGAAGTCCAGCACCGATTGCTGCGGCCATTGGCTCTTCAATTAAATATACTTCACGCGCACCTGCTTGCTCAGCAGATTCTTTAACTGCACGTTTTTCAACCTGAGTAATTCCAAAAGGAATACAAATAATGATTCTTGGCTTAACAAGCTTCGAACCTGATAGTGATTTTTGAATGAAGTACTTAAGCATCGCACCTGTCACTTCAAAGTCAGCGATTACTCCATCTCTCATAGGACGAATAGCTTGAATAGATCCAGGTGTACGACCAAGCATTTGCTTTGCTTCAGAACCAACAGCAAGAACTTTTGATCCAGTTCCTTTATACCCTTGGTGAACAGCAACAACAGAAGGTTCATTAACAATGATCCCTCTATCTTTAGCGTAAACAAGAATATTTGCCGTACCTAAATCGATCGCAAGATCGTTTGAGAAGAAATTAAAAAATTGCTTTAACATTTCATATTCCTTTATAAAATTTTACCAATGATAGTGTCTGATATTCTCACCACGGTCAGCAATGTCTGCCATTGCCTCAATTCCTAGCTCGATGTGAATATCTGTATATTTCTTGAAGACCGACTTAGCAGACTTCTTCGTTTTAATACCATCCTTAGTCATTGGACAATCAGAGATTAATAGTAATGCTCCAATATTTACCTTACTTACAAAACACGAAACAAATAGAGCGGCCGTTTCCATTTCAACAGCTAAAACTCTTTGCTCAATTAAGCGTTCTTTAAAACGATCATCAAACTCCCAGAATCTATAATCTGTAGAGTGGATCGTTCCAGTACGGTAATCATGCCCATGTTCTAATAATATTTGAGAAACGAATTTTTGTACTTTAAATGTTGGAAGGGCAGGAACTTCCCTAGGAAGAAAGTGCTCAGTAACACCTTCAGCTCTAATCGAAGCGATAGGAAGTACGAAGTCACCAACTTTCAGAGAAGGGTGAACAGCACCTGCAAGACCTAAGAATAGAACGGCCTTCGGGTGGATAACTGAAATAAGCTCCCCAATAAGGGCGGCCATTGCAGCACCTACACCAAATTCAATAATCGTTACTTTTGCTTTCTTAGAACTTGAAGCCTTAAAAGCTGAACCTTGTGTATAAACATGGTCATCAAGAAGAGCATTGAATCTTTCAACGTAGTAGTGAAAATTTGTTAAGATAATTTGTTGTTGGAAGTCTCTAAAGTCGTGACCTGTGTAGCGCTCAAGCATATCAATTGCGATCTTGCGCTTATCTTCGTTCCAGTGAATACGACGTGCTCTAAGAGCAGCCTTCTTCATTTCTAGGTTAGCACCTAGTTCCGGAGACTTCGCCTTTGTATTAAGAGAAAGTTCATCAACAAATGCAGTTGATAAGCTAGCCTGTGTAGGAGAACTTGCTTTACGTGAAGAAGTTTTCTTTACAGCTTTTTTCTTTGTAGCTTTCTTTTTAGCAACTTTTTTAGTCGTTTTTTTCGTCGTTTTGCTCGCAGCTTTTTTCTTAGCTGCTACTTTTTTCTTTGCAGCGCACATTCCATTATACCTTTTGATTAGCAATCCGTTTGCTTATATATGTAAAATGTACCATTTAGGTCATTTTATTGACAACCATTAATAACAAGTTTAGCACCGCGCATTCCTATAAAAATGACTTGGCCCTTGTCAAAATCGATATTTTTTTTTAGTATAACCAGACTATTTTCTAACACTACGCAAAAGGAAAGATTATGGGTGCAGGTAGAAAGAAAACTATTGCTAAAATGAGCAAGAAAAAAGCTCAACTTAAGAAAAAAGCAAGAATTTTACGCAGAATCAACGCTGCTAAGAAGTAATATAACTGGCGCATTAGCGTCAGTTACTTACTTCCTCTTCAATTGATTTTTCAACCGATTTTTCAATAGTCAAATTCACTTTATTTAAACGACCACGGTATAGGCTCATGAGACTCATGTCCTTCATCCACACGTCATCTTCAAGCCTCCAAGAACCTGTTATTCCAGCAACCTTCTTCGCATTAACCAGCGTTCTTTCAAGTTCATCACGGCTTGTAAAGTCACCTAACGATAGTACATTAGCAGCAAGTGCCATCCCCTCAAAGCCCAGGATTTCAACAACACCAGGACGTTGTCCATAGCGCGATTGATAACTAGAAACGAAGCCAGAGTCTCCCTGAGGCACTTCAGAATCCACAAAGTATAGCTTACCTAGCTTAGAAGTCTCCCTTGAGATTCTTCTTGATCTCCAGTTTGGACCTCCTACTAAATTTACATTAAATGCATCGTAGTAGTTAAAAGATGGAATTAGTTGAAGGGCATCATTTGGAGCTGCAGGCAGTAGAACCCAATCAAAGTCCACAATTGGGCCAAGTGTCTGGACACGTCTAATTGATGTATTACCTTCTAATTTATGAACAGACTTTAGAAGTTCAAACTCTTCTTGTCTTTCACGTGTAAAGTATAGACCTAGGATCTTAGCAACAGTTGATCTGTGGTCTGTCTGATTAGTATCAAATGATTGAATACTAACAATTTCGGCACCGGCCTTCTCGGCCATCTTCCATGCAGAATCAACATATGAATAACCAGTATCTGTATTTGGATAAATAATTGATACCTTATTTCCAAATTTTGAAAGATATTTCTCAGAGAATAATAATGATACTTGAGACTCTACTGAACCTGGTACTTCAATTAGTAAGTGTCCTTTATCATCTTTGCTTGTATAAATTTGAGATAGCGAAATAAAAAATGCTCCATACTTTCTAGCGGCTTCATATTGCGCCTTTGCTTCATCTTTCAAGAGTCCACCGATAATAATTGAAGAGTTCTCTCTTTCAATCATTTCACGAACTTTCTCTTTTCCGACAATGGCACTTCCCATACTATCAAAGATTTTAATCTGGATTGGTTGAAAGTTTGGCTTCGTTGAATTCTGTTCATTATATTTGCGGACAGCGTGATCAATACCAGCAAGCGCTCTCTTTCCAAACTTACTCTTGTCACCCGTAAGTGGAAGAACAACTCCAATTGATCGAAGATTAATTTTGCTATACTTCTTCAAATTTTCAAAACGAGCCGTAACTAGGGCAATGACCTCAGGATACATACTATATTGAGACTTAACCCAATCCCCTACTTCTTGTGCCTTACCTTTATTTCCTTGATTAATTAATTGCTCAATTTCTAAGTACGAAAGATAGGCACAAACAAAGTCCTTCCCCTCTTTAAAATCTTGCACTAATCGTACACGTTCCGCTTGATCAACAATGAAGTACTGAGTAACAAGTTGCCCATAGAACTTCTTCTCTTTTAATTCATCAACAGTATTGGCACCAGAGTTTAACCAAAGTAGTGAATCCAGCGCAACCGCTTGAAAATCAAGTTCTTTTGAAACACGGTAGCGTAATTTATGAAAATTTTCTAAGTCTCGGTTTAGAAGCCATCTTGAGTCCGTTCCATCAAGTGTTTTGAAAGTATTCTCTAGATCACCAAGCTTATAATAACTGCTCGCAAGATTAAGTTTAATCTGAGCATTAAGTTGACCATCTTCACCTGAACTATTTAAAGCTAGGTTAAATTGAAAGATTGCTTGTTCATAGTTTTGGTTTGAGTAATTGATAACACCAATTAAATTTGTCTTAGTAGCAAGTTCAGCTGGTCTTAACTTAGCATCCTGAATTGCATTAAGTTGACCTAGTGCTAATTCCTTATTTCCATCAACGAAACTCTTCTTAGCTACATCAAAATCTTTTAAAAACTTTTCAGTATAAAGATGTGAAGTGTCTCGGTTGATCATTTGGATACCACCGCAACTCACAAGAAGTGTGATTAAAATTAGAGAAATATACTTAAACATAGTCGACCTTTTTTAATTTTGTATGGTCTATTTTATTTGAAATATAGATAGATGAAAACAGGAGAAATATTAGGATTTTATAAACATGGGAGACTAATTCACTCAGTCTCCCGTGCATATATTGAATTAACTAAATAATTCTTTAACTTTATCGATGAAACCAGTGCTCATTGGATGACACTGCTTTCCTTCTAGCTTAGCAAGTTGCTCAAGTAATTCCTTGTGCTCCTTAGATAGCTTAGTCGGTGTCTCAACATGAACAGTTAGAATTGCATCACCTGTTCCATATCCACCAAGCTTTTGGATCCCCTTCCCCTTAAGTCTCATTTTCTTTCCAGACTGAGTACCAGGAGGAAGATCAACAACAACCTTACCATCTAAAGTTGGGACTTCTACCTCTGCACCAAGGGCCGCTTGTGAGAAGCTAATTGGTACAGTATAGAGAACATTGAAACCTTCACGCTTAAAGATTTCGTGCTCTTTAACATCCACAACAATATAAAGATCTCCGTTTGGTCCACCTTGAGCACCTGCATCACCTTCACCAGAAAGTTTTAGACGCTGCCCATGATCAATACCTGCAGGAATTGTTACTTCAAGTTCAACTTTTTTCTTCTTACGGCCTTGGCCATGGCAAGTTCCACAAGGATCTTTGATCATTGTTCCTGAACCCTGACACTTAGGACAAGTTGAAGCAACAGTGAAGAAACCTTGTTGGCGACGAACCTCACCAGCTCCGTGACACATATCACATGTTGTTGGTTCTGAGCCTGCTTTAGCACCAGACCCCGAACAAGTTTCACAAGTTGTTTCTTTGTTGATTGAAACTTTCTTTTTAGCGCCAAATGCTGCTTCTTCAAATGAAACACTAACAGTCATTTGAAGGTCATTACCAGGAACGCCTGTGCGACGTCTTCCACGACGACCACGGCCACCACCGCCCATCATGTCACCAAAGATATCTCCAAAGATATCACCTAGATCACCGAAATCACCAAATCCACCTTGGAAGCCACCGCCACCGAAGCCACCAGCTTGGCCATTTACACCAGCGTGTCCAAATTGGTCATAGCGCTGACGTTTTCCATCATCTAGTAAAACCTCTGCTGCTTCAGAAGCTTCTTTAAATTTAGCTTCAGCTTCTTTGTTATCAGGGTTACGGTCAGGGTGATACTTCATGGCCATCTTGCGATAAGCCTTCTTAATCTCAGCTTTATCAGCGCCTTTTGCGACACCTAGAATATCGTAATAATCTCTTTTATCACTCATATTTTTAATTCTCTATTAACGAACAAAGGGAGCACAGGGCTCCCTTCAATTCTATATTTCTAATTAAACTTCTTTAAAGTCAGCATCAACAACATCGTCGTCTTGCTTATTTGATCCTGCATTTGCACCTGCATCTGCTTCTGGACCAGCTTGCTGAGCACCAGCTTCAGCACCTGGTTGTTGGTACATTTGCTGAGCGATTGCATGTGAAGCGTTCGTTAGAGCTTCTTGAGCTGCTTTTAACTCATCAAGATTCTCAGACTGAAGCTTACCTTTAGCTTCATTGATTGCTGCTTCTAACTTAGACTTATCGTCTTCAGAGATTTTATCAGCACTGTCTTTGATCATTTTTTCACAGCTTAGGATAAGTGCATCTAGATTGTTTCTAGTATCAACAATCTCACGTGCCTTCTTATCTGCTTCTTTGTTAGCTTCTGCTTCTTGTACCATTCTTTCGATTTCTTCATCTGAAAGACCTGAACCAGCAGTAATCTTAATCTCTTGAGATTTACCAGTTGCTTTGTCTACAGCAGAAACGTGTACGATACCGTTAGCATCAATATCAAAAGTAACTTCGATCTGTGGAACACCTCTTGGAGCCGGTGCAATACCACTTAGGTCGAAACGTCCTAGTGACTTATTATCTTTAGCAAACTCACGCTCACCTTGGCATACGTGAATTGTAACAGCTGGTTGGTTATCAACAGCAGTTGAGAAAGTTTGTGACTTCTTCGATGGAATAGTCGTGTTCTTCTCAATTAGTGGAGTCATAACACCACCTAGAGTTTCGATCCCTAGAGTTAGTGGAGTTACGTCTAGTAGTAGAACGTCTTTTACGTCACCAGCTAGTACACCACCTTGGATTGCAGCACCTGCAGCTACAACTTCATCAGGGTTAACACCTTTAGAAGCTTCTTTACCAAAGATTTCTTTAACTCTCTCTTGAACAGCTGGGATACGAGTTGAACCACCAACAAGAATTACCTCATCGATTTCGCTCTTCTCAAGACCAGAGTCTTCAAGACAAGTTAGACATGGCTTAGCAAGAGCAGTTAAATGATCACCGATTAGAGATTCAAACTTAGCTCTTGAAAGGTTTACGTTTAAGTGTTTTGGACCTGAAGCATCTGCAGTGATGAATGGAAGGTTAACATCTGTCGAGTTAACATTCGATAGCTCATGCTTAGCTTTTTCAGCAGCTTCTTTTAGTCTTTGAAGTGCCATTTGGTCTTTTCTTAAATCGATTCCGTCAGACTTTAGGAACTCTTCAGCAAGGAAGTTAATGATTTTTTCATCAAAGTTCTCACCACCAAGGAATGTATCACCATTAGTTGCTTTTACTTCGAATACACCGTCTGAAGTGATCTCAAGAATTGAGATATCAAAAGTACCACCACCAAGGTCAAATACTGCAATGTTTTTATCTTGCTTAGACTCTAGTCCATAAGCAAGTGCCGCAGCAGTTGGCTCGTTGATAATTCTTTTTACTTCAAGACCTGCAATCTTACCTGCATCTTTAGTTGCTTGTCTTTGAGAGTCATTAAAATATGCTGGAACTGTAATTACAGCTTCAGTAACTGTTTCACCTAAGTAATCTTCTGCCGCTTTCTTAAGCTTTTGAAGAACTTTTGCAGAGATTTCTTGAGGAGACATTGCTTTCCCATCAACTTTTACCCATGCATCACCATTGTCATTTGCAAAAATTTCAAATGGAGCAACGTCAGCAAATGACTTTGCTTCTGGTGTATTAAATTTACGACCAATAAGTCTCTTAATCCCATAAAGAGTTTTTGAAGGGTTCGTTACAGCTTGTCTTTTTGCAACTTGACCTACAAGAGTTTCACCATTGTTTGCGAAACCAATAACAGATGGAGTTGTATTGTGTCCCTCTGCGTTTGCTACGATTTTGTATTTTCCATTCTCAAGAACAGAAACACATGAATTAGTTGTACCTAAGTCGATTCCAATAATTTTTCCCATTATAATCTCCTTTATATAATTAGTTTTTTGCTACTACTACTTTTGCTGCTCTAATCACTCTACCGTTTAGTGAGTAACCGTTTTGATATGTTTGTACGATCTCTTGATCTTCTTTTCCTTCTGCTGGCATTTGTGCCATGGCTTCGTGAAAATGTGGATCAAAAATCTTACCTTCTGTTTCAATTTTTTCTAACCCATTCGACTTAAGTGTTTCAAGAAACTGGTTTTTTACCATATCTACACCAGTGTAAATATTTTTAACCTTATCATCTTCATCACTTTCAATCGCCTGAAGAGTTCTTTCTAAGTTATCAACAACATCTAAAAGACCCATCATCACTTTTTCTGTTCCAAACTTAATCTGATCCTGTAGTTGCTTTTCATGGCGTCTTTTAAGATTTTCCATCTCAGCTGCTACATAATAGAACTTGTCTTTAAATTCCATTAACTCTTTCATTTCTTCTGAAACTTCATTTTCAGTTTCTGTATCTTCTACTTGAGAAGTTTCCTGAGTTTCTTCATTAGTTTCAGGCCCTAGTTCTTTTTCATTTTCTTCATTAACTTGAGTTTCAGACATTTCAACTACCTCTTTAAATTTATCTCTATCCTAAAGATGGTATTCTTTGGCCCAGTGTCAACGTTGTGCAATGATTTTTTTTCGATATACTTTACAACTATCTGAAATCACTTAGAAATTTTAAATATTTCATCAATAATTGAGTCAAGGATAAGAAAGCCGCGGGACGTCAAATAAAAATGATCGCGTCCGGCCATGGCCAATCCACGAGACTTAAGTGACTGAACGAGCTCACTAAGGTCACCCCAGTAAGAATCTTTAACAGGAAAGCCAACACTCGAGCGTAAATTCATATAAAGTCGCTCAATCTGAAACTCGTCTTCATTAAGATTTTCTTCGACTACTTCGGCCCCTTTAGTTTTCCACTTATAGCGATAACGATTATTTTTGATATAGCCAGTAGCAGAAGGGCCAATCGCTGCAACAGATTCCATCTTCCAGTAATTTAAATTATGAATTGATGCTTTATCCGCTTTAGCAAAATTTGAAACTTCGTAGTGCTTGAAACCATTGATAGCGAGGAAGTTAGCGACTTTTATATATTCATCACTTATCCACTCTTCGTCAGGTAATTCATCGTAGTGCTTATAATGTTTTGGAACAGTCAGAATATAAAGACTTATATGACTTGGGTTATATGTAAGAATTTCACTTAGCTCAGCTATAATATCGCGGTTGTACTTTTTAGAAAATGGCAGGCCAATCATAAAGTCCACAGAGAAATTATAATTTCCTTTATTAAAATATTTTAATGTTTCGTGAACATCATCAATATTGTGGACCCGATCGATAATTTTTAAGAAGTTCGGGTTTAGTGATTGGACCCCTAAAGAATAGCGATTCGCTCCAATACTTCGCCAACTACTCAAAGTCTCTTCCGTCCATGCCCCAGGATTTACCTCAAGAGTAAATTCACAATCCTCTTTCAAAGAAATCTTATTGTCAGACAACCAATCTCTTAAGAAGTAGGCTCCACGACTTCCCCATAAACTCGGCGTTCCTCCACCAATATAGAGAGACTCTAACTCTTTAAGAGTAGCGCCATGACTATCTAGAATCGACTTATGCTTTGTAGACATATCTGCAAAGAGTCTTTCGAAATCATCGAGTTGCCCATCGTTCTCTTTAATTGACTTAAAAAAGTCACAATAATTACACAGGTGACGACAGAACGGGAAATGGATATATAACGACTTTATTTCTTCCATATTATTTTTTTGTAACCCAGACTATAATTAACAAATACCTAAAATTAAAAGGCAATGTAAATGAAATATGAAATAGAAAAGTTAAATAATGGTTTGGAAGTCATTTTTGTTGATGTTCCAGGAAATACAAGTGCATCTGTACAAATTTGGTTTCGAGCAGGCTCAACTCTAGAAGATGAATCAAATTTTGGTATCGCACACTTCCTAGAGCATATGTTTTTTAAGGGAACACAGAAAAGACCAGGAGCTAAAATAGCCCATGATGTAGAATCATTTGGTGGTGAAGTAAATGCCTTCACTTCTTTTGACTACACTTGCTACTATATTAACTCACCTATTGCTTACTTTAATACATCAATTGATATCATCATGGATATGGTTTCTAATCCAATGTTCAATCAAGAAGATCTGATTCCTGAAAGAGAAGTAGTTTTCGAAGAATATCGTCGTAGCCAAGATAACCCAGGCCAATTTTCTTTCCAAAGAATTCAAGAAATGTCTTTTAACGGTGGCTATGCACACCCAATTCTTGGAAATGAACAAACAATCAAAAATTTCACACAAAAGCAGTTAATTGATTTCAGAAATAACCACTACAATAATGCTAACGCATTCTTAGTAGTCGCAGGGGATTTAAAGAATAAAAAGAAATATATTAAAACAATCGAGGGTTACGAACTTCCAAAAGGGAAGCGTTCAGAGAGACCTTCTTTTTCACTCCATAAGAAGTCTACAATTGAAATACATAAAAAAGACGTTCGTATGTGCCAACTGACAATGGCCATTGAATGTCCTCCAATGAAGTCAGATGGTGCAGCAGGAGAAGATCTCGCATATAATGCCCTTGGATACGGAGAGACATCGCCACTATATAAGAATCTTGTCTTAAATAATACGATTGCCAATAACTGTACTTCTTCTTCGATGTTCTTCGCAGATGGTGGGATACATTTTTTAAGAATCAATTTCCCAAAAGAAAATTACCAAAAAGTTATGCATGAACTAGAGAAGACAATCTCAGAAGCAACAACTGTTGGCCTTAAAGAAAATGATATTAAAAAAATTAAAAATCAATATGTAGCAGCTAAGATTTATGAGAAAGAATCTTTAGAGTCCTACGCCTTCTCTTTAGGAAGTAGTTATGCAGGAGCTAAGGATCTTGAAATCGAGCAAGAGTTTATTAGCAAGATCAAAAAAACTAGCCTAAAAGAAGTTAATAAAAAATACTCAGATATTTTTGGACGCTCACTTCACTTAAGTTTACAAATCCCAAATGAATTAAGGCCACAAGACTTTAAACCAAAGCTAGTGGAGTTTAAGAATAAAATTGCAAAGCTTAAGAAGAATAAAAAAGAACAAGCGATTAAGGCCACAAAATCTAAGAATGACCCGGCAACTCAAATTGTTGAAATCAAACCAGGAATCAAACTACTTTATCGCTATAATGCTATTACACCTACATTTGTAATGCACGCGTACTTAAAAGGTGGGCTTGTTGATGAGTCGACTAAAACAAATGGTATCTATAGTCTTATGAGCTCTCAGCTAACAAAGGGTTACAAAGGCCTTAGCTATGAAAAGCTGAAACTAGACCTCGACAATAAGTCGACAATGTTTAATAGCTTTTCGGGAAAGAACGCTTACGGAATGACAATGCACGGTCAAAGTGAGTACTTCTCTGACCTTTCAAAACATTTTTTTAAGTCACTGATTCATCCAACATTTCAAGCGAAATTCATTGCACATGAAAAGAAGTTGATCTTTAGAACTATTGAAGCAAATAAGTCAGATCCGACAAGACACTGCTTTAACGAAGCAACAAACCTACTTTTTAAAGGTCACCCTTATGCCCTTTCAACTATTGGAACCGAAAAATCAGTTAAGGCCATAAAGAAAGAGGACCTTGCAAAGCTTCATGAAAGAAACTTAAAAACAAAAGAGATGCTTATCACTTTCTGTGGAGATCTCTCTCTCGATGAAGTAAAGGAAAAAGTAGAATTCTACTTTGAAGGGCTAAAACCAAGAAAAGGAAAGAAGAAAGAAGCGAAGAAAGTTGTTCCAATTAAAACGGTTGAAAAACATATTGATTTTGATCGTGAACAAACTCAAATCCTAATTGCAACGCAAACAAAAAAACTTACGGCGAAGGAAAATGTTGTTTTTAAGATGTTAACAACACACCTATCTGGCCAGTCATCAGAACTCTTTGTTGATGTTAGAGATCGTAAAGGACTTTGCTATGTTGCCCAGCCAATTCATATGAATGCTCTTGAAGCTGGGTACTGGGGGATCTACATGGCCAGCGGTCATGATAAAACAGTTGAAGCAATCAATGCTATCAACACCATCTTATCTAAACTTCAAAAGGAAGGTCTTTCTAAATCAAACTTTGATCGCATTAAGATGATGATTGATGGACAAAATCAACTTAACCTACAAGTTAATGATGATTATGCAAATGTCTACTCTGTTCCGGCCCTTCACGGCCTTGGTGTTGATTACTTCTATAAATCAAACGAAGAAATTAGAAACTTTAAATATGAAGACTTTCAAAAAATCATCAAAAAGGTTCTAAAACAAAATTGGATAACAATTACAGTTGGAAAAACTATCGATAATAGTATTCCAACTACGATACATCCTTAGTAAAGAGCAAGTACTGCTCTTCATTTAAGTTGTAATCGCTTTGCAGTAAGCTCATCAAATTAGTGATGTCATAAAACTGCGAAGCGAGCTCCTTAAAGAAGCCATTAAAATCGTAAAATGTGTTTTGATAACAATCGAGTTTTTGATATGCAGTTTTACCAATCTCACAGTAGTATCCTAAATCAATAATCTTCTCATTAACTGAATTAGAAAAGTATCCACATAGAAATAATGCTGTATCTGCAATATCACGTAACTCTCTTTTCTTTTCCCGTTCACTTAAGTGCTCGGTTTGTAAGAGTTTTAACCCAAGTGTCTTCTCTTTTAATCTTCCATCTTTTTGCTCTTCGAAATAATGTTGAGAAAGTCCAAATTTATCCATGACTAAGGAAGAGTAAAATATAGATAACTGAGGTAAAGGATTTTGCCTTTTAAGATTTATACGATGCAGTTCATCATAGAAATATGCCTGCAGTGAAGGTTCAAGAGAAATGTTGGTCGTATGCTTTTTCACAATCTCCTCCGTGTCTATAAATTATAACTTAATCTCATAACGCAATACAACAACGAAACAAATTCCTAGGTTTTTATGGTATAAAGTTGGAATGAATTCGATCGGAAAAAAGCTTAGTAATTTCAGTGTTTTAGATAGCACTGTTATTGATGAAATTTTGGCCATTGCAAAAACAAGACCTTATATCTTCTTTGATATGGATGGAACAATCTTAGATAGTGAGCCACTTCATTATGAAGTTGTTAAAAATCTATGCAATGGAAAGAAAATTCCAACAATGGAAGAAACCTATGGCATGTCTGATGGCGAGGTTTTTCCAATGATTAAAGAAGCACTAGGCCTTAATAGCTTAGAAGAATATCTCATAAGGAAAAATGAAGCATTAGTCGAACTCATTGGCCAGTCCGACGCAAGTAATATAAGACATAGAAATATTCACGAACTACTAAATCGTCTAAGAGATAGTGGTACTCGACTTGCTCTTGTGACAGCAAGTCAATATGAAGTGACTCATCCAATCTTAAAACATTGTGAATTAGATAGTTACTTTGAAAAAATTATTACAGAAAGAGAAGTAGATTATACAAAGCCTAATCCTGCTCCATACTTATTGGCCCAGGATTTTTTTAAAGCTCAAACACATGAATGTCTAATTTTTGAAGACTCACCTACAGGAATCGAAGCTGCCCAAAGAGCAGGCATTGATCACGTCGTAGTAAAATGGTTTGAAGGAGAATAAATGAGTAAGTTAGATACTTGGAAAGAACTAGCAGAAAAAGAATCAAGAGGAAAAGGGATTAAAGTAACTCAAACTCCAGAAGGAATTGAGATGAAGGCCCTTTATACGAAAGCAGATATTGAAAATAATGACCTTACAGACACTATGCCTGGAATGGACCCATTTATCAGAGGTCCAAGAGCAACGATGTATACAGGTCGTCCGTGGACGATTCGTCAATACGCTGGATTTTCAACAGCTAAAGAATCAAATGACTTTTACAAGAAAGCACTGGCCGCTGGTGGACAAGGTGTTTCTGTTGCCTTCGATCTTGCAACTCACAGAGGTTACGATTCAGATCACCCTCGAGTAAAAGGCGATGTTGGGAAAGCTGGTGTGGCCATTGATACTGTTGAAGATATGAAAGTTCTCTTCGATGGAATCCCACTAGATAAAGTATCGGTATCGATGACAATGAACGGTGCCGTTCTTCCGGTACTCGCAGGATATATCGTTGCTGCAAAAGAGCAAGGAGTATCACTTGATCAACTTTCAGGAACTATCCAAAACGATATTCTAAAAGAGTTTATGGTAAGAAATACTTATATCTTCCCTCCGGCTCCTTCGATGAAAGTTATCGCAGATATTTTCGAATATACTTCGAACAATATGCCAAAATTTAACTCAATCTCAATTTCTGGTTACCACATTCAAGAAGCTGGTGCTGACGCTGCCCTAGAGCTTGCCTATACACTTGCAGATGGGAAAGAGTATATCGATACAGCAATTAAAGCAGGGATGCAGATTGATCAATTTGCTCCAAGACTTTCATTCTTCTTTGGTATTGGGATGAACTTCTACATGGAAATTGCAAAGCTTCGTGCCGCAAGACTTCTATGGTCTGAAATCGTTGAAGAGTATGAACCAAAGAATATTAAATCAAAGATGTTACGTACTCACTGTCAGACTTCTGGTTGGTCTCTAACGGAACAAGATCCATATAATAATATTATTCGTACAACTATTGAAGCAATGGCCGCAGTATTCGGTGGAACTCAATCTCTTCACACAAATTCATTTGATGAAGCAATTGCCCTTCCGACAGAATTCTCAGCTCGTATTGCAAGAAATACTCAAATCATCCTTCAAGAAGAAACTGGTATTACTAATACTGTTGATCCATGGGGTGGCTCATACATGATGGAAACTCTAACAAAAGAGATTGCAGACAAAGCACGTGGTCTTATCAAGGAAATTCAAGAAGCTGGAGGCATGGCCAAGGCAATCGAAACAGGACTTCCTAAACTTAAGATTGAAGAATCTGCGGCGCTAAAGCAAGCACGTATTGATCGCGGCGAAGATGTAATTGTAGGCGTTAACAAATACAAGCCAACAAAAGAAGACCATGTTGAAGTTCTTGAAATCGATAATGTTCAAGTACTTAATGAGCAAATCAAAAGACTTGAAGAAATTCGTGAATCACGAGATGAAGCAAAAGTTAGTGAGTGCATGGCCAAGCTTGAGTACTATGCTAAAACTGGTAACGGAAACGGCCTAGAGCTTGCGGTTGAAGCAATGGAAGCTCGTTGTAGTGTTGGTGAAATCACTTACGCACTCGAAAAAGAGTGGGGACGCTACAATGCAAACACTAAAACTGTTTCAGGTGTTTACGGTAAATCATTTGAAAGTGATGAGGAATGGATGAGCATTAAGAATGAAATTGATCAATTCGAAAAAGATTTTGGACGTCGTCCAAGAATCTTAGTTGCTAAAATGGGACAAGATGGACATGACCGAGGAGCAAAAGTTGTAGCAACGGCCTATGCTGATGTAGGTTTCGATGTCGACCTTTCTCCACTTTTCTCAACTCCTGAAGAAGTTGCAAAGCAAGCAGTTGAAAATGATGTACACGTTGTTGGGGCATCTTCACTTGCGGCCGGACATAAGACTCTTATCCCGGAACTAATCGCAGAGCTTAAAAAACTTGATGCTGAAGATATCATCGTTGTTGCTGGAGGAGTAATCCCTAGAAAGGACTATGACTTCTTATATGAAGCAGGTGTTAAAGGTATCTACGGGCCAGGAACAACAATTGCAGAAGCCGCAAAAGATGTAATTACAAAAATCAAAGAGGCTCAAAAGTAATGCAAATAGATATCCAGAAATTAAAAAGTGGAAATATTAGATCACTTTCTAAATTCATCACTTTAATCGAAAGTAAGAAGGCCGAGCACCAGAAAGAAGCTCAGTCACTCTTAAACGAAATTCTTCCCTTAACAGGAAAATCAATTCGTATCGGTATTTCTGGAACACCAGGGGTTGGTAAATCGACATTTATCGAATCCCTGGGACTTCACTTAATTAATAAGGGCCTAAAGGTTGCAGTCCTAGCAATTGATCCTAGCTCCCCTTTAAGTGGAGGAAGCCTTCTTGGCGACAAGACTCGAATGGAGAAGCTGGCCCAAGAAAAAAATGCTTTTATTCGCCCTACTCCTTCATCTGGAAACCTAGGTGGAGTTGCTCTGAAGACAAGAGAAGTTATGCTGGCCTGTGAAGCTGCAGGCTATGATGTTGTTCTTATTGAGACAGTTGGTGTCGGTCAGTCTGAATATGACGTTGCAAATATTGTGGACTTATTCACTGTACTTCTACTTCCAGGTGGAGGTGATGAACTTCAAGGGATAAAAAAGGGAATCATTGAACTCTGTGACAATATCGTTATCAATAAAGCAGATGGTGATAATAAACAAAAAGCACACGATACAATGGTTCAATACAAGTCAGCTCTTGGCGTGATTAAAACAGAACAAAAAATCGGTGCAAATGTAATGATGGCCTCCGCCTTAGAGAATAAAGGCGTAACTGAATATTGGGAATTAATTGAAAAAATCTACCAAGAAAACCAAGAAAAAATTCAGCTAAAGCGAAAAAGACAAAATCAAGACTGGCTTAAGAAACTATTTAATGAATTGCTTGAAAATAAGGTTAAGGCCAATCCATCTCTTCAATCAGAATGGACAAAGTTAAATGATAATATTTTAAATGAAGTTGAAACGCCCCTAAGTGCTGCAAATAAATTAATTCATATATTATTTAACAACTAAGCATTTCATTTTCTTCGTTATACTTTTAGGGCCAACAAGCTTTAACTCTCCTTCATTTCCTTTCAAAATAAAGCGGAAACCGAGGAATCCCTCTGCCTTAAGAACTCCTGTATAATTAGACCCCGATTGCTTTACGGAAACATCATAAGTGGATTCTAGAGTTTTAATGATGGCCTTATTTTCGTTAACATTAAAAGAGTATCCACCACCTTGGCAGTTAATATTTGTCGAATTTGCAAAAGCAAATGATGCAACAAAAGAAATAACAAATAATTTAATAAACTTCATTCAATCTCCTAGATCGAAATATAGAACTTACCATCATCATAGGTAACATTACTCCCTACGATAGCATTCTTAATAATTTTCTCAATTAACCAAATCCACTTAACTTTGATAAAACCAAATGGAACAACAACATCTGTAACATCCAAAATAATTTGAGAATCTTTTTCATTAAAAGAAACACTTGCCGTCAGATCAACATCAAAATTCTTCTTCAAAAGAACATTCTTATATGCATGTGCCTTAACTTTAGCGACACCATTAGTAATCTTAATTGAAATATCTGAAAGGTTAGATTTATCCAAGCTTAGATTTGCTAATGGCCTATAAGTATCTATTTCTAAGTTCTTATAACGATTCGAAATTATCTGCCTAGATACGACACGTCCACGTGGGTCCGTTACTATCTTAACATCCTCACTCGTTTTCAACTTATCAATTTCAATAGAGCCATCAATTAAACATTCTTTAATCATTGAAGGTATATCTAATAAGTCTGACTGAATTAATTTTTGGCACTTAACATCAAGGTCTTTTACTGTGACAGACTTCTTAGTATCTATAAATTGAAAGATATCTGAATGAAAATTTAATCTTTCACTTTTCACATTTAATGTATCGATATCAAAATAAAATTTTGTCTTTTCTTTTGAGTTAGAAACTAAAATCTTTGGAACATTTAAGGCCGCAGTATTTTCACAACCACTCATAAGAGAATCTGAATCGATTTCGACAAGATCCTCATCTTTTTCACATTTAAGATCAACAGACTTTGCCTGTACATCATATTGCTTATAATCCATAACAAGTAGTGGTGAAGCAACTTGTAAAAACCTGGCCGCTTGTAATTGCATCGTACCGATATCACCACTTGCCGTAAACGTGGCCCCATCTTCCAACTTCTTCTTAAAGATAAAGTTCACAGGCTTTTTATATGACTTAGGCGTAATATTAAGTTCAGTCATACATCCTTTAACAATCCCATCTCCAGTTGCCATATCATATTCTGGGTCATTAGTTGTACAGAAAACAAAGAAGTTATTTGCGTTTAACTCTAGACCCTCTCTATCCATATAGAAACTAGAACCATTTATATTAAAATAAGTAGCATTTATAGCTGTTTCAGCATTACTTATTTTTAATTTATCTAATGTATTTAAAAATGTATTACCACTCATATCAAATTGAGCAGTCATCATTCCATTATCAAGTTTTAACTGATTATTTTTAAAATAAACCTCAGCACTTGATTTACTTTTATTTCGATCAGAGATATTAAACGAAAGAGTGTCACGAGAAATAATAGCACTCTCGTATTCCATGTAGCCTAATCTTCCAAAGATATCATCTTGCTTCGAAACATTGAGATCATGAACCTTAACTTCGATAAAGTTATTGGCCAGGGCCAAATAAGGCAGGAAAGATAGGAGGAGTATTTTCTTCTTTAACATAGATTGTAATATAGAAGAAAAAGGTACCAAGATACTGAAAATTGAAAAATTTCAGTACCTTGTCTATTTAATTAACATTAGAAAAATACGATAAAGGCCTGAAATTACTTAAGAATTCCAGCACCTTGTCTTATGACATCAGCTTCACCATTAGTGAAGTCAACAATAGTTGATGAGCCTACAAACTCATGCTCTCCTGGATCAACAATAAGAGACACAACTCCCGCTAATGATTCCTCAATCATATAAGAAAATAATTCATCATAAGAAGAGAGAGCAGGTGTAAACTTATCCAAATCTACATTACTCGATAAAACCGGTTCTCCATGTATATCCAGTAAGCGAGTAATTAGTGTCGATGGAACAAAACGAATCCCTACTTCATGATCAGTTTTATTTGCTGCCACGGCCTTCGTGATTTTCTTATTTGCATTGAAAATAAACGTATAATGACCTGGAATGATTCGCTTAATATAGCGAAAAACACCATCATCAATATTGGCAACATCTGAGGCCATCGAAATCGAGTCACACAGAAGTGAAAAAGCCTTTAGCTTTGGAGCATTCTTATATTTATAGATTCTTTCAATCCCTTTCTTATTAAAAGGGGAAGCGATAACGACCCAACTCGTATCAGTTGGTAAGCACACAAGCTCTCCATTATTAAGAGCTTGTGAGACTTTTTGTAATACGCGATCATCTGGATTTTCTGCAATTACATATTCAATCAATGCTTACCTCAAGTATTTTAAAAATTCGTTATCATTAGAGATTATAAACTTAGTTTTACCTTTAATTGACGTTTTATATGCTTCTAGAGATCTTACAAACTCGAAAAAGCTTGGGTCTTGAGAAAATGCCTTCGCATAAACTGCTGATGCCTTAGCTTCAGCACGACCTTTAATCAATTGTGACTTCTTGTAACCTTCTGATTGAATTGTTTGTAAATCTTTTACCAAACGACCTTCAATCTTGGCCTTTTCTCCTTCACCAATTGATCTAATCTTTTGCGCAATTCTTTGACGTTCAGAAATCATTCTCTCGTAAACTTTACGCTCTACTGACTTCTCATATGAAATACGTCTTAATTGTACATCAATTAATTGAATACCAAATTGTTCTAACTCTCCATCGGCTTTGCTTACGATTAGTTGAGATAATTTTTCTCTACCAACGCTTACATCTTCGATATCACCAGTTATTTCTTCTTCAATTTCGTTAACATCTACTTTAGTTGCATTTAACTTTTCAATAATAGCATTAGAGTTACGTACGGCCTCTACAAGATCATGAGATGAAATTACATTTCTTGTTGCTGAGTCTAAGATTGTATCAATTCTCTTTTTCGCACCTTCTGTATTACGTACAGTTTGGATAAATTTAAGAGCATCGATAATTTTAAATCTTGCCGTAGTATCTACTTTAATGAATTTCTTATCTTTTGTAGGGATCTGATTTGGAAAACCATCCCAGCTAAGAATACGTTTATCAACAAAACGAACATCTTGAACAAAAGGTTTCTTGAAGTGTAAACCTGCATTTGTAATTGGCTTTCCAACAGGCTTACCAAATTCAGTGATAATTGCTTGTCTTCCTTCACTAACGATAAATAGTGACTGCTTTCCTAGAATTAAACCAATAAATACAACAACAATAAGAGTTACTACTTTATTCATTTCTTAGCTCCTTGGTTGTAAATCGGCAGAAGCCCCTTAACCTTAGGGTCAATAATCGTAAGATTATCGTACTTCTTATAAAGCCCTTCCATTGCTTCAATATAAAGGCGTTTCTTTGTAATTTTTGGAGCACGACGATATTCTTTAAGAATTTCCTTAAATTTCGCAACATCCCCTTCTGCACGGTTCACAAGAGCAGCAGCATAACCTTCAGCTTCAGAAACCATTTTCTCTGCCTTACCACGTGCTTCAGGAATAACCTTGTTATAAGCACCCTCAGCTTCGTTGATGGCCTTTTCTTGTTCTTGTTTCGCTTCGTTAACTTCATTAAATGAAGCCTTAACAACCTGAGGAGGATTAACATCTTGAAGTTTTACCGAGATAATTGAAACTCCCATGTCGTACTTATCAATCACTTCTTGCATTAAAATTTTTGCATCAGCTTCAATCTCAACCTTTCCAACAGTTAGTACATCAGTAACCGATCTATCCCCAACGACTCTTCTCATAATCGATTCAGAGATGTCTCGAATATTTCTTACTGGTTCACTTGTTTGAAAAATAAACTTAAACGGATCTCTTACTTGATACTGAACCGCCCACTCAACAGAAGCGACATTTAAGTCACCTGTTAGCATGAGGGACTCATTATCAAAATTGTCACCTGAATAAGATGAACGACGAGATCTTGTACTCTTTGTTCTAAATCCAAATTCTTCTTGAAGAACTGTTTTAACCTTAACCTTGATAACTTCATCAATTCCAAATGGAATTTTAAAATGAAGACCTGGAGTATTCGTATTAATATACTTCCCCAGACGGATTACCACGGCCTCTTCATCAGGCTCAACAGTGTAAAAAGATGTGTACCCGAAAATAACTAAAACAATAAATACAAAAAAGGGCCCAAGTAACTTGAGCCCCTTATCTAAATCTTGTTTCATTTTTTCGAAGTCATTCCTTGGTGCTTGTCCATTATTAAAAGACATTTGCTCTCCTTGACTTGCGTCCTATGCTTCTACTTCTAACATGAGGACGTTTTCTTCTAAGGCGTCCCCTTCCTTAACGTGAATTGCTTTAACAGTTCCGTCGATTCCACTCTTAATCTCATTCTCCATTTTCATGGCCTCAAGAATAATTAGAGTTTCACCGGCCTTAACTGCTTGACCAACTTCAACATTGATCTTAACAACCTTACCTGGCATTTTAGTAAGGAGCTCACCAGCGTCAGCTCCACCTAAACCAGATGGCTTGTACCCTCTAAATAGAGAGTAAACCTTATCAACGTTCACAACTCTTGATGGAAGATCTTGTCTTGGGATCTTCTTCCAAGTTTTATTATCTCTAGAGATAAAATATTGGCCACAAAGCTTTCTTAACCACATTGTTTCGTGAAGGCTTCTTTCACCTTCTTTTAATGTAGAAAAATCAAACTCAACTAAGCTGTGATCGTGAACTTTAGTTCTTGTTAAATCAACAATTACTTCTTCATTATCATTAATTAAATATGTTCTCATCTTAGATACCCATCCTACGTGCTTCAGAACCAGCAATGATCGTATAAAGCTTAATATGATCTAGGTCTGTCTTCACGTTGTTCTGAGGTGCTACTTCACCAATGTAAGCTGTTGAGTAGTGACCTTCAACAAAGTTCTTCTCTGTCATAATTTCTTTTAGAAGAGGAAGATTTGTTTTTAGTCCTTCAATGAATAGTCCATCAAGAGCTGCATTCATTTTTCTAACTGCAACGTCACGAACGATTCCCTTACAAACTAACTTACCAACCATAGGGTCAAAGTCAGGAGTTACTTCAAGTCCTTTGTATAGACAGTGATCAAAACGAGTTCCTTGTGGGAAGTTTGTTTCAAAACCTGTTACAAGACCTGGAGCTGGAAGCATTGTAATTGGATCTTCGGCACAAATACGACACTCAATCGCATGTCCTGATCTTCTAATGAATTCTTGAGAAGGAATTCCTAGCTCATCACCAAATGCAGCTTGAATCATACAAACGATTAGATCCATACCAGTAATTTCTTCTGTGATTGGGTGCTCAACCTGAATACGAGTATTCATCTCAAGGAAGTAAAATTGCTTATCTTCACCCATGATGAATTCAACAGTTCCTGCTGAGTCATAGTCTACAGCTTTCGCAAGCTTAACTGCCGTCTCACAAACGTTTTGACGAAGCTCTTCATCTGTTCCAATAAATGGAGATGGTGCTTCTTCAATAATTTTCTGGTGTCTTCTTTGTACAGAACATTCTCTTTCAAAGAAGTGAAAAGTATTACCTTTCTTATCTGCAAGAATTTGAACTTCAATGTGACGTGGATTAACAATTAGTTTCTCAACTAAAAGGTCCCCGTTATTAAAAGCTGCCATCGACTCACGTCCAACAGCTTCAAATTGAGCACGAACTTCTGCTTCGTCCTTACATGCACGCATACCACGTCCACCACCACCGGCAACAGCTTTTAGAAGAACTGGATAACCAATTCTACCTGCAATTTCAACTGCTTCATCAACAGTTGGAACAGCGTGATCTGTACCTGGAACAGTAGGAACACCAGCATCGTTTGCTAGTTTCTTAGATGTTGCCTTATCACCCATAACTCTAATGGCCTCAACGTGTGGACCAATAAAAGTAATCCCTGCATCAGATAGAGCATTTGCGAAATCTCTATTCTCAGAAAGGAAACCGTAACCTGGGTGTACACCGTCGGCCTTAACTTCCTTAGCAAGAGCAACAAGCTTTTCAACATTTAGATATGTCTCAGCGTTTGTATTTCCCGGAAGGTATACCCACTCATCACAAAATTGTAAGTGAGTTCCTTGTGGTTCATTATCTGTGTAAATACCAATTGCAGTATGCCCAAGCTCACGACAAGCTTTTGCAACACGTGAAGCAATCTCACCACGGTTAGCAATTAGTACTCTTCTTTCCATGTTCTTTGGCTGTCTGATCATCATAATTGAATATTCCCGTGTTTACGTTTTGGACGGTCAACGTTCTTATCTTTTAGAACTACTAGGTATTCATATAGACGCTTTCTAGTTTCTTCTGGAAGAATAACAGCATCAATATATCCTCTTTCAGCTGCAACATATGGATTAGCGAAGTTATTCTCATAGTTTGCAACTAGCTCAGCTTTCTTCTTATCAAAAGCTTCACCTTCAAGGCCTTGAAGTTCTTTTCTAAATACAATATTTACTGCACCTTCTGCACCCATAACTGCAATTTCACCAGTTGGGTAAGCAAGGTTTACGTCTGAACGAATATGCTTAGATGCCATAACGTCATAAGCTCCACCGTAAGACTTTCTTGTAATAAGAGTAATTAATGGAACAGTCGCTTCTGCGTATGCGTATAGAAGTTTTGATCCGTGCTTAATGATCCCACCGTACTCTTGAACTGTACCTGGTAAGAAACCTGGAACGTCTACAAGTGAAACAATAGGAATATCGAAAGCATCACAGAATCTAATAAAACGAGCTGCTTTACAAGATGAATCGATATCAAGTACACCAGCAAGAACTTCTGGTTGGTTTGCTACGATACCAATTTTAATTCCACCAATTGATGCGAAACCAACGATGATATTTCTTGCATAATCTTTATGAACTTCTAAGAAGTGACCATCATCAACGATATCAAGAATTACTTCTTTCATATCATATGGCTTCTTAGGATTACCTGGAACAACTTCTTTTAATTTAGAGTTATCTCTATATACCGGATCTGAAGTATATTTAGGCGCTTGTTTCTTGAAGTTAGAAGCTGGGATATAGCTCATTAACTCTCTTACTCTCTCAAATGTTTCGTCTTCGTCTTTACACTTAAACTGACATACACCTGATTTTTCTGAGTGAGCTGTTGCACCACCAAGATCTTCTTTTGTTACTTCTTCGTGAGTTACAGTCTTGATAACATCTGGACCAGTAACAAACATGTAAGAAGACTTATCAACCATGAAGATAAAGTCAGTTACAGCTGGAGAATAAACAGCTCCACCTGCTGAAGGTCCCATGATTAATGAAATCTGAGGAATAACACCAGAGGCCTTAACGTTTCTGTAGAAAATTTCTGCATATCCACCAAGTGCATCAACACCTTCTTGGATACGTGCTCCACCTGAATCCTGAATACCAATTACTGGAATTCTGTTATCAAGAGCAAAGTCCATAATCTTACAGATCTTTCTTGCATGAGCTTCACCAAGTGCTCCACCCCAACAAGTAAAGTCTTGAGAATAAACTGCAATCTTTTGTCCGTTAATCTCTGCGATACCTGTAACAACACCATCTCCGTAAAACTTCTTATTTTCCATTCCGAAGTTTACACAACGATGTGTAACAAATTTATCAAACTCAATGAAAGTACCTGGATCAACAAGTCTTTCAATTCTTTCTCTTGCAGTATACTTACCTTGCTCATGTTGCTTAGCGATTCTTGCTTCACCACCACCAAGCTCGGCCTGCATTCTTCTGTCTACTAAAAGAGCTCTTTTTTGCTCTAATATATTTTCACTGGTTGTTGACATACATCCCCTCCACCAATTTCTCTTTCGAGATTCTATGTAATTAATTATCCGAGCATATTACACCCTTAAAAGGTAATTTGCCCAATCACATTGCGTTATTTTCGAGGGGTTAAGTATCTGAAATTATGGAAATATAAATAAAAAGGCCCTCGCAGAGGGCCTAAAAGTGTCTATCTTTTTATTTTAAAGCAATTATTCTATTCGTTACCTGCTTTCGCGCGCTTATCTAGTCCGTACTTATCTACTTTCATAATAAGACTGGCCCTAGACATCCCTAGCTCTTTGGCAAGCTTTGACTTGTTGAAGTTACATCTCTTAAGACCTTCACGAATCATAATGATCTCTAGCTCCATTAGTGCATCCTTAAGCTTACCTGATGTATTAACTCCTCTAGTTGACTCAACAGGAGCTGCACCATGATCAAGAATCTGTGGACTTAAGTTATCTGGCGTAATTGATTTATCATCACCAGCAAGTACAACAAGCCTCTCAACTTCGTTTTCTAGCTGACGTACGTTACCAGGCCATGGGTAATCTAACATTTTCTCCATACACTTCTTAGAGTATGACTTCATTGGCATCCCCGACTCATCACATTTCTTCTTCAGAAAGTGCTCCATTAGTACAGGTATATCTTCTTTTCTATCTCTTAGTGGAGGAAGGTTTACGTTTAGAACGTTAATTCTATAATAAAGGTCTTCTCTAAACTCACCTTTTGCCATCATTGTTTTCAGGTCTTTATTTGTTGCCGCGATAATACGAACATCTGTTCTTCTAGGTGAATCTGCACCTACTGGAAGATAAGTACCTTCTTGAAGAACACGAAGTAGTTTTACCTGCATTGAAAGTGAAGTATCACCAATTTCATCAAGAAATAGTGTTCCACCATTTGCAAGTTCAAATAAACCAGATTTCTCTTTATGTGCTCCTGTAAATGATCCTTTAACGTGACCAAATAATTCAGAGTCTAATAAGTTTTCGTTGAATGCTGAACAGTTTACAGCTAGGAACTGAGCATCTTTACGTGGAGAAGCAAAGTGTACGGCCTTAGCAACAAGTTCCTTACCAGTCCCGTTTTCACCTTGAATAAGAACTGATGATTCACTCGTAGAAATACGCTCTAGTAGTGAATAAATCTTTTGCATTTGCTTAGATTTACCAATCATATTGTGATAGCGAAACTTTTCACCCAGCTCAGAATTAAGCATATGAATTCTTTCTTCACGCTTAGAGATTTCATGGTGAAATGTTGAGATTTCACCGGCCACTAGCTCTACTAATTCTTTTAAATATTCAATTTCTCTCGGGAATAATCTTCTTGTTTCATTAACACATTCTTGTGCTGCTTCTGGAGATGCACCATGCTCAATTAGTGCCGTCACAAGTTCTTTTTCTTCTGCTTCAGTAAAAGTACTTTTTAAGAAAGGAAAAGCAAATACAGTTCCGTGATACTCACCTTCAATTTCAATCTTAGTACCCATCATCTTAACACCTGGGAAGTAAGAATCGAAGATCATAACAACTTCACCAGACTGGCTAAGCTCATCACTAAATCTTTCAACATCGGCCGTTACAAAATCATAACCATGAGGAAGTGACATTTGTGTCTCAAAGAAAAGGTTCTTAAAATTATAGTCCTTATCTGTGTGTGAACTTCTAATCTTAAAATGGTTATCTGCATAGAAAACCTCTACACCAAACCACTTATGAATTACTTCTTCGAGCTTAGAAATAACATGAAGTCCTTTTAGTTCATTCCAGTTGATCATTTTTATTCTCCGATGTTTAATTCTTTGGCACAAAAAACGATAGGCCAAAGCAAAGTCTGTAAAACTTTTCGGCAGAATTTAATAAAACTTAACTATGAATGATAAAAAAATAGACGAATTTAAAGAAATATTATTAATTTACTTCACGCCTAAGTAGCTAAGAACACGTACAAAATATGAATCCATTTTCCAATCCTGAGGACCTTTAAACATAATTCTGTGCTCTAGTTTAGAATTGAAGACAAAAGTCTCCGGAACCTTTACAACACCTAATTTACTCATAGAGATACCAGCTTGATCATGAATCACAAGAGAATTAGATGGTAAGTTATTGAATCTTTTTAGAAACTTCTTAATCTTCATGTCATCATCTTTAACGGCCATGAAAACAACTTTTACATTTTTCTCTTCCAATTTGCGTGCAAATTCAACAAATTCAGGAAATTCGGCTTCACAAGGAGCACACCAAGTTCCCCAAAAATGCACAACTAAACCATTAGAGTTTCTAGCCAAATCCTGAAGTTCAACTTCAGCATTATCAGCAAAATTATCAAGCTTAACACTTGGAAGTGACTTAAGAATATAATCACGACTTTCGTCCACGTAAGAATCTATTTTACCTTTATGATAAATAGAATAACCAAGTGTAATAGCAACAATAATGAAAATAATAGAAACTTTAGATGATGTGCTCATAGATATATTGGAAAAGTTTTAAATAAAAAAACCCATCATACGCAAATATGATGGGTTTATTCTATCTCATTCGAATTAAAAATTAATCAACAAATGCGATGTATGCCATTTTAGAGTTATCACCAACTCTATTCTCAGAAAGTCTCATGATTCTAGTGTAACCACCGTTTCTTTCTTTGAATTTTGGCCCAAGCTCAGTAAAAAGCTTGTTTACAGCATTCTTATCATTAAGTTTTTTGAATGCAAGTCTTCTGTTAGCAACTGTATCATTTTTAGAAAGAGTTACTAATTTTTCAACTACTGGTTTGATTGCTTTAGCTCTTGTAAGAGTAGTTTTAATCATACCGTGATCGATAACTTCAGAAGCAAGGTTTTTAACCATTGCAACTCTGTGTGAAGGACTTACACCTAGTTTATACTTATGTTTTTGATGTCTCATATCTCTACCTCAACTTATAACAACTTTTATTCTTCTTTTAGATCTTGCATGATGCTATCAACTTTCATACCTAGACCAAGTCCCATTTGAGAAAGTACTTCTTTAATCTCATTTAGTGACTTACGTCCAAAGTTTTTAGTTCTTAGCATCTCACCTTCAGTCTTAGAAACTAGCTCATAGATATACTTAATATCTGCGTTCTGCAAGCAGTTTGCAGATCTTACAGACAGCTCAAGCTCAGAAACTGGCTTTAATAGAGCTGCATTAGCAGTATTTTGTTGTTTCTTAGGCTTAGTTTCCATTCTTGTGATTTCTTCTTCATCTTCGAAGCTAAGGAATACAGCAAGTTGGTCTCTTAGGATCTTCGCTGAGTAAGCTACTGCATCCGAAGGCTCAACACCTGCGTTAGTCCAAACTTCAAGAGTAAGCTTATCAAAATCTGTTCTCTTACCAACACGTGAGTTTGTAACTGTATAGTTAACACGTGCAACAGGTGAGAAAAGAGAATCAAGACAAATCCAACCGATTGGAAGATCAAAAGACTCTTTATTATCAAGAGCTGTTACGTATCCTTTTCCTCTAGCAACAAGCAGTTCCATTTTAATAGATCCACCAGTTGATAGGTTACAGATAGCGTGCTCTGGATTTAAAACTTCAACATTTGCAGACTCAGAAATGTCACCAGCAGTAACAACACCCTCTACAGATTTCTCAAGAGTAAGAGTTACCTGCTCTTTATCTTTAATCTTAAAGTGAACTTCTTTAAGGTTAAGAATAATCTCAGAAACTTCTTCTTTTACGTTGTTGATTGTACCAAACTCATGCTCAACTCCATCAATTCTGATTGCAACGATAGCTGCACCCTGAAGTGAAGATAGAAGTACACGACGTAAAGAGTTTCCAAGAGTTTGTCCATAACCTCTTTCTAGTGGCTTAGCAACGAACTTACCATAAGTATTAGTTAGCTTATCGTTATCCATTTCCAAAGCTACTGGTCTTATCATTCCTGTCCAATTTTTTGCTGTAAATGTGTCCACAGACAACTCCTTAATATAAATCTATATAATTATACTCTTCTTCTTTTCGGTGCACGACATCCATTGTGTGGAATTGGTGACCTATCAGCAACAGAAGTGATTTTAAGGCCTGCAGCGATGAATGCTCTAACAGCATTTTCTCTACCTGCACCCGGACCTTTAACTCTTACTTCAACAGTAGATAGTCCGTGCTCCATAGCCTTTTTAGCTGCTTCCATAGAAGCCATCTGTGCCGCGAATGGAGTCGATTTCTTAGACCCTCTGAATCCTAATTGACCAGCAGATGCCCATGAAATAGCGTTACCGTTCATGTCAGTGAACGTAACGATTGTATTATTGAAAGAGCATTGAATATGAGCAATACCTCTCGAAATATTCTTTTTTACTTTTTTCTTTGAAGCTGTTTTCTTAACCATCATTAACTCCTAACAATTACTTCATTGACTTAATAGACTTCTTACCTGCGATTGCAACAGCTGGCCCCTTACGAGTACGAGCATTTGTAGAAGTTCTTTGACCTCTTACAGGAAGACCTTTTCTATGTCTGATCCCTCTGTAACAACCTAAGTCTTTTAGTCGTTTAATGTTAAGACCAACTTCTCTACGTAAGTCACCTTCTACAGTGTACTCACTTTCTAGAAGAAGTCTGATTTCATTTGCTTCTTCTTCAGTTAGTTCGTTTGAATTTTTGTTTAAATCGATGTTTGTTTTTTCTAATACTTCCTTAGCAACTTTCGGTCCTACACCGTAAATTGATTGAAGGGCAATTTTCATTACCTTATTTCTAGGAATATCAACACCAAGAATTCTCGCCATAGCTACACTCCTTTCCTATGATTAACCTTGTCTTTGTTTGTGCTTAGGTTGCTTACATACAACTCTAAGTACGCCTCTTCTTTTAATAACTTTACAATCTTTGCACATCGGCTTTACAGATGCTCTAACTTTCATAACAACCTCGTAAATTCTACACTAGCGTTTTTTACTTCTATATGTAATTCGGCCCTTCGTTAAGTCATACTTGCTAATCTCAACAAGTACCTTATCTCCAGGTAAAATTTTAATAAAGTGCATTCTCATTTTTCCACTAATGTGGGCAATAACAGAATGTCCATTAGGTAATTTAACCTTAAATTTTGTGTTTGGAAGAAGCTCAGTAACTTCCCCTTCAACTTCAATCGTTTCCTGATTACTCATATATTAAAACCTAAAGTAATTGCTTATATATGACTCAGGGCCATATTGCAAGACGAATTACTTATATAATAAATTATTTAACTACTTTTTTTATTTCTTCAAAAATCTCATCAAGCCCATTAGTAGCATCAACTCTAACTAAGCGCCCCTGAGACTCATAGTACTCAAGAACTGGCTCGATATTATCTGTAAAAACCTTCATTCTTGTTCTTACAGTATCCTCATTATCATCCTTACGATGCACAAGGTCTTCACCTGAAACGTCGCACTTACCTTCAACCTTAGGTGGCTTTGTCTTTAAATTGTAGATCTCACCGCTTCCAGGAGCCACACGTCTATTAACAATTCGCTCAACCAAAGTATCAAGTGCAATATCAAAGTAAATTGCTTTAGAGTCAACTCCACCAAGTAGAGCGCTATCTAAATCCTTTGCTTGAACTAGGTTTCTAGGATAACCATCAAAAATATATGTCGACTTCTCAACAGCGCAATTCGCCTTGAGAAGATCCAATACTAACTCGTCACTTACTAGTTCACCAGAGTCCATAACAGCTTTAATCTTACGACCAAGCTCAGAACCTTTAGCTACTTCTGCTCTAAGTAAGTCCCCAGTAGAAACATGCTTGTACCCAAGCTCAGAAACAATATTCTTAGCTTGAGTACCTTTTCCTGATCCAGGAGCTCCAATTAAAATAAGTTGTGGTGCCATGGATTAGAACCTTCTATTGTTTCCGTTATATTTACCTTTCGACTTGTAAGACATTTCATACTTGTCAGCAAACATAAACGATTGAACATTCATCATCACTCTAACTGATACAGAAACTAGGATAAGCATTGATGTACCACCAAATCTAGTTTGTGCACCTGTAATTAAAGAAGGAACAATACAAACCACGATTAAGAAAAGAGCACCAAAGAATGATAAACGATTTAATAATGTATCTAAATATTCTTTAGTTTTATCACCTGGTCTAATGCCTGGGATAAAAGCATTATTCTTTTGTAGCATCTCTGAGATCTTCTTCGTTTTGAATTGGATCGGTGCATAGAAGTAAGTCATATACACAATAAGAGTTGCAAAAAGAATATTAAATAAAAGTTGTCCTGGAGCTAAACTTTGTTGAATCGTATCAAAGTAAGGCTTAAAAGCACTATCTGCAGGTACAAATGTAGCAAAAGTTGCAGGAGCTGCTAATAGAGAAGAAGCTAAGATTGGAGGCATAACTCCACCTGTATCAACTCTCATTGGAAGAGTTTGGTTACCACCATAAACTCTATTATTAACAACACGTTTTGCATATTGTACCGGAACAGCTCTAAAGGCTCTTTCGATAAATGCAACTACAAAGAATGCAACAATAATAACGGCCACAAAAGTAAGAAGCTCAAGTCCTCCCATTTCACCGTTTCTAAAAAGTGTAATTTTTTGAATAACTTCTGATGGTAGCTCTACAGCAATACCAGCAAAGATAATCAGAGAAACACCATTCTCTAAACCAAATTCCGTAATACGCTCACCAAGCCAAAGTAAGAACATTGTTCCCGCAGCTAGAGTGATCATAGTTACAATTCTAAAAAGCATACCTGGTTCAGGGATAACTCTAGCACCACCTGGTGAAACAAATGTTTCGAATACAGCGGCCATTGAGTAACCTTGTATGCAACAGAGAATTACTGTTGCATACCTAGTCCACTTTTGAATTTTTTTGTTACCTTCTGAGTCTTCTTGTAGCTCTTGGATTTGAGGGATAACCTCTCCTAAAAGAGAAAAGATGATTGAAGTAGTAATGTACGGCATAATCCCCAGTGCTAAAACTGAGAAACGCTTGAAGGCACCACCACTAAAAGTGTTGATTAGGTCAAAAAGACTTCCTCCACCAGCTTCCGCAAAATAAGAAGAGATTGCCTGCGCATCAACTCCTGGTACAGGAATTTGCGCAACCAATCTATATACTACTAATAATAAAAAAGTAAAAAAGACTTTTTTCTTAAGCTCTTCAAGTTTTCCTTGAGCGTTTGACATCAGACGATCCTTTTATCTATTTTGTTGCTATTTTTCCACCAGCTTTCTCGATTGCTTCTTGAGCACCCTTAGAAAACTTTTCAATATTAACAAAATTTAACGATTTTGAAAGCTCTCCGTTAGCAAGAATTTTCACTGGACGTCTTTTGTCTGCACCCTTAAGGATACCTTTCTCAATTAGTGCTTCTTTTGTAACGTCTCCGCCATCAAATTTAGCTTCTAATGTAGATAGAGAAACCTCAGCATACACAGTTTTAAATGGTGCGTTAGAGAAACCTCTTTTTGGAAGACGCATGTAAAGTGGCATTGCTCCACCTTCGAAACCAGTTCTTACACCGCCACCAGCACGAGCCTTTTGACCCTTGTGCCCTTTACCAGCTTGAGTACCTTGACCTGAACCTTGTCCACGACCAATTCTCTTAATGTTTTTATGTGCACCTTTTGGACTTTTTAAGTTATTTAAAGTTAACATATTTACCTCTTAATCAACTAATACTGCTTATTCTTGAATGTCTAAAAGGTGAATTACCTTTTTGATCATTCCTCTAACAGCAGAAGTGTTTTCTAAAGTTTTTGAAGTTCCAGTTTTTCTTAGACCAAGTCCTCTTACTGTAGCTTTCTGCTTCTCAGTACATTTAATAGTACTTTTCTTTAATGTTACTGTAATTGTTTTCGCTGTCATATCAACCTCAATTAACCTTTAATTCTTAAGCCTTTAGCTTCTTTTCCACGTACTTTAGCTACTTCTTCTACAGATCTTAGTTGTTTAAGAGCGTCAAAAGTTGCCTTAACGATGTTATGTGGGTTGTTACCTCTAAGAGACTTAGTAAGTACGTCTTTAACACCTGCAAGTTCTAGGATTGAACGACATGCACCAGCAGCCTTAACCCCTGTACCTTCCGCAGCAGGCTTAAATAGAATCTTACCAGCATCAAATTCACCAAGTACTGTATGAGGAATAGTTCCTGCATCAACTGGTACTGAAATCATGCTTTTTTGAGCAGCTTGTGTAGCTTTTCTGATTGCTTCAGGTACTTCCTTAGCTTTACCAAGACCGTAACCTACACGACCATTCTTATCACCAACGATCATTAGAGCACTGAAAGAAAATCTTCTACCACCCTTCATAACCTTAGCAACTCTATTTACAGCAACAACTCTTTCTTCTAGTTCAACATCCATAGAGTTAGCTTGACGCTTTTTCGCTGGAGCTCTCTTAGAAGCTTGTCTTTTCTTCGGTTCTGCTTTTACTGTTTTTTCAACGCTTTTATTTTCTTCAGTCATCACTTACTCCTAAATTTGAATTCCATTTTCTCTAGCAGCTTCAACAACAGCCTTGATTACACCGTGGTATCTAAGTCCGTTTCTGTCGAATACAGCAGTTGAAATATTGTTAGACTTTAGGTTTTCAGCAAGTTTTGTACCAACTAGCGTTGCACCAGCAACATTGCTTTTTCCTTCAACAGCATTTTTACCATAAGTTTGAACACTGAAAAGTGTCTTGTTAGCAACATCATCAATTACTTGAACTGTAATGTGCTTGTTTGTACGGTTAACTGATAGACGTGGTCTTTCAGCAGTTCCGTTAACTTTCTTACGGATAGCAAGTTTTCTTCTAATTTTTCTAGCTGCACTTGCTTTACCAGCTTTACCATAAGGCTTTCTAATCATTTTTAACTCCTCACCCTAGGCCCTCACTGCGGGCCATTCTCAGGCTACTATTTATTACTTACCGCCAGATTTACCAGCTTTTCTTACGATTGTCTCTTCAGCGTATTTAACACCTTTGCCTTTGTATGGCTCTGGTGGTCTGAATGAACGGATCTTTGCAGCAGCAAATCCAACTAGTTCTTTGTTCGATCCAGTAAGTTCGATTTCTTTACCAGCAACTTTCGCTGCTACACCTTCTGGAAGAACATAGTCAATCGGGTGAGAGTAACCAAGGTTAAGAGTTAGTGTATTTCCACTAACAGCAGCCTTGTAACCAACACCGTTGAACTCTAGCTTTCTAACAAATCCATCAGTAACACCAGTTACCATGTTGAAAACGATTTGTCTTGCTGTACCCCACATTGCACGAGACTTTTTAGACTCATCAACTGGGTTAACTTTAATTTCATTACCTTCTTGTGCAAAAGTCACTCTATCATTGAAAGTGTACTCTAGCTCACCTTTAGGTCCTTTAACTGATACAGAAGTACCATTTATTGTAACCTGAACTTTCTCAGGAACTACTACCGGGTTTTTTCCTACACGTGACATTACTCGCTCCCTACTACCAAATATTACAGATTACTTCACCACCAACTTTAGTCGCTCTCGCTTCTCTATCAGAAATAATTCCTTTAGAAGTTGATAGGATTGAAGTACCTAGACCACTAATAACTCTAGAGATATCTTTGTAACCACGGTACTGTCTAAGACCTGGTTTAGAAACTCTCTCAAGACCTACGATAGCGTCGTCTTTAAGTAATACTTTGATTCTAATATCTGATTGGCTCTTTGCAATAATTTTGAATGAACGAATATAACCTTCGTCTTTCATAACTTTACAAACACCTGCTTTCATTTTCGAAGCTGGAAATTCCACTCTATCGTGTCCAGCATTAATTGCATTTCTAATTCTTGTTAACATATCTGCAATAGGATCAGTCATCATAATTTCGTCTCCTCAACCATTACCAGCTTGACTTAGTTACACCAGGGATCATTCCTCTAAGTGCTAACTCTCTAAATTGAATTCTTGATAGTCTGAACTTTCTATAGAAAGCACGTGGACGCCCAGTTAATTCACATCTATTTCTAACTCTAATTGCAGCTGAATTTCTTGGTAGTTTCTGTAGCTTGATCATCGCTTCGAATCTTTCTTCGTCAGAAAGATTTTCATTGATAATAGCAGCTTTAAGTTCTTTTCTTAAAGTACCGTATTTTTCAGCAAGCTTAGCTCTTTTCTTGTTACTTTCAATTTTCGCTTTTCTAGCCATTACATTATCCTCAATTACTTGTTAAAAGGCATACCAAAAAGGTTTAGAAGCTCTCTACCTTCTTCGTTGTTTCCAGCAGTAGTTACGATTGAGATTCCTAGACCTCTTACTTTATCAATTTGATCGTAAGAAATTTCTGGGAAAATAATCTGCTCTTTTAAACCTAAAGTGTAGTTACCTTTTCCATCAAAACCTTTAGAAGAAACACCTCTAAAGTCACGAACTCTTGGAAGAGTGATGTTAACAAGTCTATCTAGGAATTCGTACATTCTATCACCACGAAGAGTAACGTTTGCACCTAAAGGCATACCTTCTCTTACTTTGAATCCAGCAACAGATTTTCTAGCTTTAGCTACAACTGGCTTTTGACCAGTAATAGTACCAAGATCGTTAACAATCGACTGAACAACTTTAGAGTTAGTTACTGCGTCTCTTGTACAACAGTTAACTACTATCTTTTCTAGCTTAGGAATTTGGTTAACATTCTTATAACCAAACTTCTCAGTCATTTTATTTTTAATTTCGTCATTATATAGTTTTCTGAATCTGCTCATTTTTGCCTCTATCCTTAACTCAGTACTGATCCACAAGACACAGCGACTCTAACCTTCTTACCATCTTTTTCTTCAATTCTTACTCTTGTAGCCTTTTTAGTTTTTGGGCTAACAACAGCAACATTTGAGATGTTAAGAGGTGCTTCGATGTCTACGATACCACCAGCTGGGTTCTCTTGAGTTGGTTTAATTGCTTTTTTTACTAGATTAACACCACCAACATAAACAACTTTGGTCTTGAAGTTGATTTTCTTAACTTCACCAGTTTTGCCTCTGTCTTTACCTGTTAAAACTACAACATTATCATTAACTTTTAGCTTTTGCATAACTTCCTCACTGAACCTTTGATTAAAGAACTTCTGGCGCTAAAGAACAGATCTTCGTAAAGCTCTTGTTTCTTAACTCTCTCGCAACAGGACCAAAAATACGTGTCCCTACTGGTTCATTGTTATTATTTAGTATTACAACGCTGTTCTTATCAAATCTGATGTATGAACCATCGTCTCTTCTAATAGGGTACTTCGTTCTAACGATAACCGCTTTCTTAACGTCACCCTTTTTAATTTTTCCACCTGGTAGTGCTTGCTGAACTGCTACAACAATAATGTCACCAAGATTTGCGTTCATTCTTTTTGAACCACCAAGAACCTTGATACACTTTACTTCTTTAGCTCCAGAGTTATCAGCAACTTCTAACTTAGTTTGCATTTGGATCATTACTAACTCCTAAAATAGGCTTATTAAGCCCTACTTATTTACCTTTAACAGTTCCCACTTTTTGAGTTTTGAATAAGGTTTACTTTCAATAATTGTTACATTGTCACCTAGATTCGCTTCTAAACTTACGTTATGAGCGTGGTACTTTTTAGTTTTTGTAACGAATTTGCTGTAAACAGGGTGCTTGAAACGTCTAGCAACATTCACAACAACTGTGTTTTCATTCTTTACAGAAACAACTACACCATCTAGCTTTCTCTTAAACGTATTTGTACTCATGGTTACTCACCTTTAGCATTTTTTGCTGTTAATAATTTAGCAATATTCTTTTTTGCAAGTTTTAGCTCATGAGGCTTCTCGATTCCACTTGTCGTTTTAGACATGTTGATATCAAAGATAGCTCTTCTCATTTCAACTACTTTTGCATCAATTTCTTTACCGCTTAAACCGCTTATATCTTTGTACTCTAACTTTTGCATAACTTCCTCTTAACGATTTAAAGTTCCTGCTGTTCTCTAGAAATAATTCTAGTCTTTACAGGTAGTTTATACATTGCAAGCTTAAGTGCTTGTTTACTTAGCTCAGGATCGATGTGCTTGATTTCAAACATTACTCTTCCTGGTTTTACTACTGCAACCCAAGAATCTGGAGAACCTTTACCTTTCCCCATACGAACTTCAGCTGGTTTCTTAGTAAGGACCTTATCTGGGAAGATCTTGATCCAAACGTTACCACCTCTTTTGATCTTTCTTGTCATTGCAATACGGGCAGCTTCAATTTGACGGTTAGTTATATACCCACATGATAGGGCTTGTATAGCAAATTCACCGAACGTGATAGTATTTCCACGGTTCGCCTTACCCTTCATTCTTCCTTTCTGCTGCTTACGCCACTTTACTTTCTTTGGACTTAACATATTTACCTCAATAAAATAAATTCACTAACGAATTTCCGACTACTTATAGATCTCACCTTTGTAAACCCAAACTTTTACACCGATAACACCGTATGTAGTGTGAGCTTCAGCAGTATTGTAATCAATGTCTGCTCTAAGAGTATGTAGTGGAACTTTTCTTTCTGTATAACCTTCAGCTCTTGCCATCTCAGCTCCGCCAAGACGTCCTGCTGTTCTAACACGGATACCTTTTACACCAGCTCTGAATGCTGACTGCATAACTTTCTTCATTGCTCTTCTGAAAGCTACACGTTTTTCAAGCTGACCTGCAATGTTTTCCGCGATTAACTTAGCTTCTGCATCTGGTCTCTTAACTTCTGCGATATTGAAGATTAGTGTACCTTTAGTAAGTTTCTTAAGGTCGTTTCTAATTTTCTCAATTCCTGCACCTTTTTTACCAATAGCAACACCTGGCTTAGCTGTATAAACAGTAACCTTAACCTGGTTTGAAGTTCTTGATAATTCGATATTAGCTACAGAAGCATTTTTCATGTTCTTTTCAATGTAGTTTCTAATCGCTAGATCTTCGTGAAGAGTCTCACCGTATTCTCTATCGTTAGCAAACCAGTTTGAATGCCATGACTTAATATAACCTAATCTAAAACCGTATGGATGTACTTTTTGTCCCATAATTTATCCTATGCTTCTTTTAGTTCTACTGTTATGTGACTAGTTCTTTTTCTAATTCTGAACGCACGACCTTGAGCTCTTGGCTGAATACGCTTTAAAGTTGGACCTTCGTCAGCTTTAATCGTACCGATAACTAGGTTATCTAAGTCATACTTTTCAGAATCAGCTGCGATAGCTAATCCACTATTAATTAATTTTGTTAAAACAAGTGCAATTTCTTTCTTCTCTTGGAAGCGTAAGATTCTAAGCGCCTCAGAAGCTTTCTTCTTTCTGATTAGATCGCAAACCTGTCTTACTTTTCTTGGTGCGATACCAACTCTACTGTTTCTAACTGTAATGGCCATCTGACCTTCTCCTTATTCAACTCTAACTTAACTATCTTTTCTTAGCTTTCTTATCTGCACCGTGACCAAAGTATGTTCTAGTTAGTGCAAATTCACCTAATTTATGTCCAATCATGTTATCTGTAACATAAACCGGTATGAATTTCTTACCGTTGTGTACGGCAAAAGTAAGTCCGATAAACTCAGGAACAATAGTTGATCTTCTAGACCAAGTCTTGATCACTTTGTTACCTTTGTTACCTTCTTCTTGCATTTGTAGAGCTTTTTTCATTAAGCTAATATCAACAAATGGACCTTTTTTTAATGAACGGGCCATATTAATCTCCTACTACTTTCTTCTCTTAACGATGAACTTATCAGTTCTCTTATTAGTTCTTGTCTTGTAACCCTTAGCAGGTGTTCCCCATGGTGACACTGGATGACGTCCACCTGAAGTTCTACCTTCACCACCACCGTGTGGGTGATCAACTGGGTTCATAGCAACACCACGTACAGTTGGTCTAAATCCAAGCTTTCTCTTACGTCCAGCTTTACCAATGTTACGTTTTTCGTGATCAAGATTACCAACTTGACCGATTGTCGCTACACAATCAACTTCAACTTTTCTAAGCTCACCTGATGGCATTCTAAGAAGAGCAAATTTACCTTCTTTCGCCATAATTTGAACGTAAGAACCAGCAGAACGTGCTAGCTGACCACCAGCTCCTGGATACATTTCAACATTGTGTACAAGTGTACCAACTGGAATGTCCTTAAGCTTCTTAGCATTTCCTACTTTAATATCTGCATCTGCAGAAGCGATAATCTTATCACCAACTTTTAGACCAAGTGGAGCTAGGATGTAGCTCTTCTCACCGTCTAAGTATGCGATAAGTGCAATATTACATGTTCTGTTCGGATCGTAAGAGATCGCTTGAACAGTTGCAGGGATATCTGTTTTATTTCTTTTGAAATCGATAATTCTGTATCTTCTCTTAACACCGCCACCTCTGTGTCTAACAGTGATGCGACCAGCGTTGTTTCTACCTGCAAAATTTTTCTTAACAGCTGTAAGGCCTTTAACTGGCTTTACACCTTTTGTTAACTCATCACTATTTACGACTTGCATCTTTCTTAGTGAAGGAGTTGTTGGTTTAAATCTTTTAATACCCATAATTTCCTCAGCTAACTAGTTAAACACCTTTAAAAAATTCAATCTTTTGACCTTCCGCTAATTGAACGAAAGCTTTCTTGAATTTACTAGTCTTTTTAACACCTTTACCAGCTCTTTTAACTTTACCTGGAGTGATGTTTGTCTTTACATTTAAAACTTTCACATCGTATAGAGCTTCAACAGCATTCTTGATTTGATGCTTGTTTGCCTTTAGATCAACTACAAAACCAAAACGGTTTTCGCTATCTGTAGCAACTGAAGTCTTTTCAGTGATAAGTGGTTTCTTTAATACATTTTCTAACGTCGCCATAATCTACACCAACTTATTTAATAGGGTTTCTAATGCACTCTTTTCGATAACTAGGTTTTCAAATTTTACTGCTTCGTATACAGAGAAACCTTCAACGGCCATCCCTTTACCCCACTGTAAGTTCTTCACTGCTCTAAGAGCTGGTGAGTTTTTATCAGCAGTTACTACTAAAGCAGGAAGTAAACCCTTACCATTTAATAGAGCGTACATTTCTTTAGTTTTTCCAGTTGATTCAATTGTATCTACTACTGTCAACTTTCCAGCTTGGAGTTTGTCAGCAAGTACAGATTGAATTGCAACCTTTGCCATTTTCTTATTTACTTTTTGTACGTAGCTTCTTGGGCTTGGACCGTGAACAGTTCCACCGCCTACCATAAGAGACGATCTTGTTGAACCTTGTCTAGCTCTACCTGTACCTTTTTGCTTGAATGGTTTTGCACCACCACCGCTAACATCTGAACGACCTTTAACACAAGCATTACCTTGTCTTCTTCCCGCTAGAGTAGCTTTAACAACTTGGTGAACAGCCGCTACATTAATATCTTCAGCAGTTAAGCTTACTGGAGCAGTAAGTGTTCCTGCATTTTCTAATTTCGAATTTAATACTGTTACATCACTCATAACTTATTACCTCAGCCTACAATTACTTCTTAAGTGCTTTTGCAATTCTTACAAAACCGTTTTTAGAACCAGGTACTGATCCCTTAAGTAGCATGTATCCTTTATCTTGATTAACTTCAACAACCTTGATGTTTTGAATTGTTTTTGTTTCACAACCCATGTGACCAGGCATTCTTTTGTTCTTCCAAACCTTACCAGGAGTCGCTCTGTTACCGATCGAACCACCACGTCTGTGGAATTTCGAACCGTGAGTAGCAGGTCCACCTTTGAAGTTGTGACGCTTCATTTGACCTTGGAACCCTTTACCTTTTGATGTACCAGTTACATCAACGTATGTAGAAGCTTCAAATGACTCTAGAGATAGATCTTTACCTAAGTTAGCAGCATCAACGCTCTCTGTTCTAACTTCTGCAAATTTTACAAAGTTATTTTCAACGTTAGCAGCTTTAAGGTGACCTTGAGTTGGCTTATTAACAAGCTTTTCTCTTTTTTCGTAGTAACCTACTTGGTAAGCTTCGTAACCGTCTTTGTCTAAAGTTTTAACTTGTGTAACTTTGTTAGGGATTAGTTTGATAACTGTTACTGGAACGTGGTTTCCAGCTTCATCAAAGATTCTTGTCATACCAGCTTTCACACCATAGATAGTGTTAAGCGATACAGTAGCAGTAGTCTCAACTGCTTGAGTTTCTTCTGTCATTTTGCCTCCACAGCATCACTCTTCTCCAAGAGATGCATGCATGGTTAATAATAAAAATTTTTTTCGTTTATACTAGTACTTGATCTCTACGTCAACACCAGCTGATAGGTCTAACTTCATTAGGCTATCAACAGTTTGTTGAGTTGGATCAACAATATCAATTAATCTCTTATGTGTTCTCATTTCGAACTGCTCACGAGATTTTTTATCTTTGTGAGGTCCTCTAAGAACTGTAAACTTGTTAATTTCAGTTGGTAATGGGATTGGACCCGCTACTCTTGCGCCTGTCTCTTTAGCTGTTTGTACGATCTCATCAACTGAGCTATCTAGAAGCTTGTGATCATATGCGCGTAATTTAATTCTTAACTTAGAAGCTTTCATACTCATCCTATTATCAATTTTAAAAGTTGAACCTGACTTTTACTGTTTTTTTGGGCCTGTTGTCAAATTATTTTTACGCTAGGCCATATATTTTTTACGCGTCAACTTAAAGTATTGAGCGTAAAAAAGGGGGTGATCAAAAAATCACCCCAAAATTTAAGCAAAAATTTAGTCTAAAATTTCAGATACTGTACCAGCACCGATTGTTCTACCACCCTCACGGATTGCGAACTTAAGACCTTTTTCCATCGCGA
>NZ_JBEBMT010000005.1:159345-175861 GCF_043196705.1 Halobacteriovorax sp. HFRX-2_2 | reverse complement strand
CTCTGAGCTTCTACTTGCAATGCAAGAAAGAGAAGACCAAGTTAAGGAACTATCTAAGAATATCAATAAGGCAGATAAAGAAGTTGCTGAAAAAGAAGTACGTCTTGAAAGATGCCTGAACGAAGAAGAAGAAAATGTTCGTAATATCTTTGAGAAGTATCGTGTTGATCTTCGCGAATCAATTGGACGCTACCTTGAGTACGCTGAAACAGATTTTGAAAAGCTTAATGATGTTTCAACAATGTACTTTATGGAAACAGAGAATGGTCCAAAAGAAATTGAAAAAGAATCATATGAATTTGTTCGCAAGTACGGCCAAGACCTTAAGGATCAAGGCTTTAAACTTAAGAACTATAAGTCTGAATTTGGTCGCCTAGGTGAAATCAACTGGCAAGCGATTGAAGACTACGATAGACAAAAGCTTCGTTATGACTTCCTAAAGGTTCAAGAAGTTGAATTAAGAAAGTCTCTTGAAGATCTTCAGAATGCAATCAATCACATCGATGAGAAATCAAAAGAAAGATTTAAAGTTGCTTTTGAAGAAGTTGATACGAGATTTAGAAAAGTTTTCCCAATTATCTTTGGTGGAGGGGAAGCTCGTCTTGAAATCGTTGGTGATATTGATGATGCTGAATGTGGTGTTGATATTATCGCTAAGCCACCAGGGAAGAAAATGCAGAATATTAACCTAATGTCTGGTGGTGAAAAGGCCATGACTGCGGTTTCTCTAATCTTCTCGATCTTCCTAGTTAAGCCATCACCATTCTGTCTACTGGATGAGGTTGATGCTCCTCTTGATGATGCCAACGTTGGACGTTTTAATGAACTTCTTCGTGAAATGAGTGCTGAATCACAGTTCATTCTTATTACACATAATAAGAAAACAATGGAGCTAAATGATACACTATATGGTGTAACAATGCAGGAGCCTGGTGTTTCGAAGGCAGTTTCGGTACAATTACAGTAATGAAAAAACTACTACCACTTTTAATGATTTCTAATATGGCCTTGGGTTTTGTCCCAAGGTCTTTTTCGACTGAATATAAGCAAATTGTAAAAAATCAACTGACAGGAACTCCAAAAGAGTCGACTGGAAAATTTGATTATGAGTATCCTGGTAAGCTTAGACTTGAACAAAAGGGATCAGATGCACTTGTTTATGTCACAAATGAGAAAACAACTTGGATCAAAAGAGATGGCTTCATGCCAGGAGATCCAGCAGAAGTAATTATTCATAAGGGTAGCGATAAAGGCCTATCTAATTTCTTTGACCTTTTAAAGAGTGGCCTAAAATCAAATAAGAATTATAAAGTTAAAGATGGAGCAAGTTATAGTGTTCTTATCTTTACTGAGACTTCTGTAAAATCAACTGGTGTTGTTGAAACAAAGCTAACTTTTAAGGGAAAGAAAGAGTTCTCTAATATAGCTTCAATTGATATTAATTACGCTGATGGGAAGGTTGTTAAGCTTGAGCTTAGCAACGTTAAGAATGAAAGCTTTAAGACAAAGCACTTCATCCTTAACGTTCCAAAGAATGCTAATGTGTCATATCAATAAAACCGCCACGGAAGAAGTTTTCTTTCAACGTTAACGGCTCATTACTTAGAAGACGAGAGTAAATAAGGTAGTTTCTAGCGACTAGTTTTACATACTTTCTCGTTTCTTTATAAGGAATCTCTTCAATAAATTCTAAGTCCGGAAGGATAATACGACTTCGCCAACGACGAATTGGTGTTCCGCCTGCATTGTAGCTTGCGACAAAATCGATAAAATTATTATTTCTTCTCTTCATAAGCTCATTTAATAAAAGGCTAGAGAAGGTAATGTTGATATTAGGATTATATAAATCTTCATATCCTTCGTATGGAATTTTATAGCGACGAGAAAGTCTCTTTCCTTGCTCTGGAATTAGTTGAAGCAGTCCAAATGCATCAGCTGGAGAGCGTGCATATTGGTTAAATGCTGATTCTTGACGTGCAATACTCATAAGTAGTGGAGTTGTTACCGTTTTAGAGCGATTATTTTCTAAAAATTCTTTTTTAAATGCCAAAGGAAAGGCAAATTGTGGATCCTCTTTTAAGATCTTCTCTTGTATCTTCGAGTCCTCTCTAAAGAATTTAAAGATCATAATATTGTAGTATTTAGCAGCATAAAGATCACTAAAGCTGACTTTGTCATTACTATCAATAATCTTTTTAGCGAGGTCCGTGTTTCCTAGATAAACTGCCCAAGCGAGTTCATCAATTGAGATATCGAACTTTTCTCGATAATCAATATGCTTAAGCTTAGTATGATTCATATGTGCTATCTGCCCATAGTAACCAAACTGATCTTCTTTTTGAATTCTGAGAAGTAGTTTTTGTGCTTCATCAAAACGATTTAACTTTTTTAGGCCAACAAACTTCCAGTAGAGAAAACGATAGTTCGGTTCATCGCTATTTTTTTCTTCAAAGCGATCAAACCACTGTATCATCTCTTCATAATTACCGGCCTTGTAATTTGTCCAAGCAACGTTCCATACAATACTTTCAAGGTGCTCATGCTTCCCTTCTACTGCAGCATAGGCTTTCTTGTAGAACTTAATTGAACGATCATATTTTCTAAGATCTTCAAAAATTCCACCTATCGTATAATAAGTCGTAACGACATACTCTTTTGGAACCTCTTTAAATAATAAGAGATTTCTTAAAACACGTACTGCTCTTTGAAGCTTGTCTTCCGTCCAATAAATTCGCGCAAGTCTAATTGTGTACTCGGCATGTCTTTCTTTTAGCTCTTGGCTTTCTCGATTCTTTTGTAAGTAGAGAACAAGGCTTCTGATATTATCTCTAAAGCTGTCGTTCTTTCTTTCTCTTTTGTAAGAGTTTGCCAATCTAAACCACGCCTCGACCTTATCCTCTTTAAGAGTGTCTTTATCGCGAATAATTTTTCGATAGAATTCACGGGCCTTAACGAATTGGCGATCTTGTTCAAAGCTTTTGGCCACATCTAAGTAGTTTTCACGCTGTGGCTCTTTCATATAGCGAGGTGAAACATCAATGAGTTTTTGATAGATGCGTTCTTGCTGCTGACTACCATCTTCAAATTTTTTCATGGCATCAAGTAAGAGCCTCTCAACTTCACCCTTTGTATTTAGATAGTCGACTTTATTTAAGACAGCACTAGCATAGACATCTGTGTAGTAAGTTTTTGAAATAATTGCATCAATTAGCTCTTCTCTTGCCCAGTAGGGATAGGCTTCAGTATTTTTATACTCTTCACTTAACTCCTGAATGCTCTTTGTACAATTCTTGTGATAATTGGAACGTAACCATGGAGCGAGAGGGAATTGCGTATGAAGAAACCTTTGGTACTCATCACAACTAACGGAATTATTCTTACTAATTTTAGAAAGTAAATTCGTTAGAGCACCATCTTGTGGTTTGGTTTTAGGAGGTCTTGTTAAATTTGTACAAGACAAGGCCAAAATAAATGTAGTTAGTAAGGTAAATCTCATTAACTACTAGGATAGGCCTTTAAGTAACTTCCTTCAAGTATCTGAAAATAGGCATTTCTGTTCCTAAAAAAATTACATAAGGCATTGAAAAAACGTCGGTTTAACACTATAAGTAGCTACTTTAGCTATACATGGAGAATTATATGTCTGAGATTTCATCTCAAGTTAACCAAAAATTTAATGACCGCACGGTTTATTTTACTTCACTAGGGTGTTCAAAGAACCTCGTTGATGCACAGGTTATGCTCGGGCATATGGGACTTAATGGTTTTAAAGTTGTAACAGAGCCTCAAGATTCTGAGGTTATTGTTGTTAATACTTGCTCATTTATTGAAGCTGCTAAGCAAGAATCTATTGAGATGATTCTTGATCTTGCTGACTATAAAGATGAAGAAGTGGGGAATTGTAAGGCCCTTGTTGTTTCTGGTTGTATGGCCCAGAGATATTCAGATGAGCTTGAAAAGAGTCTACCAGAAGTTGATATGTTTATTGGGACAGGTGAGTACAATAAGATTGTTCCTCTTTTAACTGCACTTGAAAATAATAAGCTAGAGAAGAAGTCATTTGTTGAAGTTCCAAGGTTCATTCACACGGAATTTGATCCAAGGCTAAACACTTCTCCATTCTATACAGCATGGCTAAAGATCTCTGAAGGCTGTAATAGAAATTGTACTTTCTGTATTATTCCAACTCTTCGTGGACGTCTTAGATCACGTACGGTTGAATCTCTTGTTGAAGAAGCAAAGCACCTTTCTTCTACAGGTGTTAGAGAGTTAAATCTAATTTCACAAGATCTATCTGATTACGGTGTTGATCTTAGTGATGAAAATAATCTATTCGAACTCCTATCAGGTCTTGAGACTGTTGATGGGGTTGATTGGGTACGTCTATTTTATTTCTACCCAGACGAACTTACTGATGAAGTTATTGAAAAAATGGCAACATCTTCAAAAGTTTGTAAGTATCTTGACATGCCAGTTCAACACTTCTCGGACTACGTTCTAAAGCGTATGAACAGAAAGATTACTGGTGAAAAAATTATGGAGCGTATCACAAAGCTTCGTGAAAGAATCCCTGGAATCGTTCTTAGAACTTCAATCATCGTTGGATTCCCTGGTGAGTCTGAAGAGGATTTTGAAAAACTGCTTGAAGGTATTAAGCAAGCTCGCTTCAATCACCTTGGTATCTTTAGATACTCAGATGAAGAAGGAACACCAGCTTACCGTCTAAAAGATAAGAATTCACAAGAAGTTATCGATGAGCGTTTTGATCGTCTTTATGAAGTTCAAAAAGAAATTGCAAGAGAGCTTAATCAAGAATTCTTAGGACAAACGGTAGAAGTTCTCGTTGAAGGTACACACGAAGATACAGATCTACTGATCGTAGGTCGCCACTTTGGTCAGGCTCCTGATATCGACGGTAAGGTAATTATCAATGACTTAAATGAGAGAGATTTAAAAATCGGTGACCTCGTTAAAGTTGAGATCACCGACGTATTAGATTTTGATTTAGTTGGACGTGTAATCTAGACATCATCGTTAAACTTATAAGCCGGAAATTCCATTAGGCGGTTTGCCCTAATTTGAGTTCCTGCGCCGTAGTCAGTATCTAAAGGTAGAGTCAGATAAATATCATACTCATCGTAATCCTTAACTTGATAGCTGTCTCCATTAATTGTGATATCCATTCCAGGGTAGACATAATCTTTTGGTAGTCCACCTTGTACTCTAACGACCATTTCACTTTTTCCAGCTCCATCTGCCCAAACAGTGATTGGTAGAAGTACATAATTTGCAGTATTAAGTGTTGGCGCTGTTGAAACTCCACAGGCCGAATAGTTTCCACCAGTATTTAAATCGTCCCAGTCTTGGAACCCATTAACAAGGTCTCCAAAAAGATCTGTTCCACTGTTATCCATTCCCCAGTCTCCAGCAACAAAAGCTTTATCTAGGTTGTTAACCTCAAATGAAGTATCCCAGTCTCTAATGTGTACATTAATTCGAGCTTGGATATCACTTGCTTGATCGTAGCAATTAAAAGTATAGAATGGATTTGCTCCCATATGTGGATCAACAATAGTATTAGGTGAATCCCACATACTCGCTGAGTTAGCATGAGCAAGTAGACCTTCCGCATAGTAATCAGTATTTCCATCATGGCAAGAGTTAGACTGCATATAGTTTGTAACGATTAGATTTGATGTACCACCTCTTTTTATTGGTGAACCAGGTGTATATGCTTTATCAACTCCATTAAATGCTTCAACAGACTGTGAAACAACACCGTTATTTACACCTTCTCGGCCAAATTCTGAAACAATTGCACCGTCAAGACATTGCCTTGGGTTTCCTCCACAAGAGAAAGAAGTTGGCGTCACTGTGTTTGTACATGAAGAAGGTGTGGCCACTGAGCCATCATCTGCAAGTACTTCTTCGTTGTAGCTGTAAGAAAGAACGGCATAACTAAAGCCACCGTTATCACATGATCTTCCTTCAAAATAGTTTCCTGTACATAAGTCAGCAAGAGTACCATCGAAGATTACCCCGTTTACATAGATAGCATTTGTATCAAATGTTGATACTTGAGCTAAGTTTCCGGCATCACCTGCATCAAATGTTAAGTTGGTTGCATTTACACATTCTGACGATGCACCTTCTGTTACTTGCACAATGTATCGTGAGGCAGCATCATACTTAATTTGATTGACAGTCGTTTTATTTGGCCTTCTCTTAAAGAACGAATATGGAACATACTCAAGTGTGTGACACATTCCTGGCCCTACTGCCGCACGAAGGTTGATATCTCTCGTATAGATATCTCTTTCTCCAACATCAAAGAAGCAGTCGATATCCACAACATCTTCAATATCAGAAGCAGAGCCTTTAGGGTTACTAATGATATCTCTCTTTTTAATACGACACTTATTAAAAATATTTCCTTCACCATCTTTATGGCCATAGAAAACAGGCGTGCTATCAATATCAAGAGTCACTTCGAAATAGTCTTCGATTAGAATATCAAATGATGTTGAACTAGTTCCTAAGATATTTTCTGCAGTCATCGTAAAAGTTTTTGATGCTGCTGCAACTTCTGGTGTACCAGAGATATATCCCGTTTCACTATCAAGAGTTAGCCCAGGAGGAAGCTCTGGAGAGATCGAGTAAGTAATAGACTCACCCTTAGGAAGAGTTGCGATAAGACTTGATTCAACACCTCTTTGTAATTCAAATGTAGCCAGGGCTTCATAATCAGTTAACGTTGCGGCGTTAGCGGCATATGGCCTTACTGATGAGAATGTCTCTGGTAGTGAACCAGAAAGAGGATTTGTAAGTGGTGAAGGTAATGTAACTGGTTTCCCATCAGCACTTTGTAATAAAGCGGTTCTATCGCCAGTGTTAATTGCTGATAATGATAAACTGGCATTATTCGAATTAGTGAGCAGATCCATTCCACTAACAAGCGAAGCGACACTACTAAATGTTGCTTTCATTACTGGGGTCCACATTTCTTGAATCGTATAATTTGTTGCCGTTGCGCAATCAGAGATTAAAGAAGTTGATGCAACAAAGTTTCTCTTTGAAGCTGTATCATTTGGATTTTTAATTTGATTAATGAAAAGGTAACCACTTAGTCCTGCTTCATTTGGATTTCCTGTTACAATAGCACGGGCATATTCATTGGTTGGTGCTGCAGGAAATTCCATACAAAGCGCTGGCTGAGTTGCAAGGTAGACATCCGTAAATGCAGCTGTCGAATTTAATTTAAGTACATGTGTAAGTGAAACTGGAGTCGTTTGAATAACAGCTTCCTCATCTAAGAAGTCTTTATAGTTATCAATAGAAGAGTCTTTTGCGAATTCTCCTGAAATGACTTGAACAATCAGATATTTTTCGTTTCCATCAATATCTAAAATTCTCTTAATGATACCTGTTGCACCTTCTGTTAGAGGAGGTAGGGCCGAAGTTGAAACCCTTTGTCCAACTGAAAAAGTAGAAAAGTTTTGAACTAGATTCTTTACTTTAAAAGCAACAAGTTGAGAGTATGATAAGTTTTCCGGAGGATTAATTACTCCAATATCAAAAGTGAACTCACGAGTTGAAATATCGTTTGAGATTGTTACTGTGTATTCCTTAGCTTCTTGAAGAGCATGATCTCCGGCACCAGACGTATCAACAATATATCCAAAAAGAGGACTATCAACATCCTTAATAAGTCTAAGTGTTGAAGGTAAGTCTGGTGAGACTTCAATCTTCGTACTATTGTCGTAGCCTATAAACTCTTCCGACGAAATGGCCGTATTATTTACAAATTTTAAAATAATATTAGAATCTGGTTGGTAGAAGTATTTTACTTTTTGTACGATAGCTTCAGAGTTTGAAAATGGAATCGAGTTATCGATAAGGTCACCAGGATAAATACTTCCTGAAGATACAATACCATAGACTGTTTTTGTTTCATCTTTGTAAGTGATAGTTCCTTGTGCGCCGTTTGCCGTCATAAAACCTTCTGATGTAATAGCATCATTGGCAAGAAATCCAGCATTAGAGTTTAGCTCAAGTCCAATATAACTAGGCCCTGCAAAAGGGAAGGCAACAGTATTAGTGTTTGTCCCATCGTAATTATAATAACAAGTACCTGCACTTAGGTAGACATCTCCAATCGCTGGAGACGCAGGTGGAATTGTTCCAATTCCTGTTCCAGTACAATTAAATGACGTATCATTGATTAATGTTAGCTCCTCAGGAATCGGTGCTTGGACAGAGATATTTGGCATTGATGTAATTGTAATCGTTTGCGCCGCTTCAGCTCCAGGGTTATAGAAGTTGAAATTTGTAGCTGCTGCTGTGAACTTTCTAATAGGAGTTGTTGTACTTGCTAACTTGATGATCCCGGTTTTAGAATTTGTGTCAAATGTCGAAGCGTAAGTTAACCCTAGATCTGATCCATAATTAAAACCAGCATTAGTAATAGGGTCCAAAAAGTTATTTTGAGTAGAGCTTGTAATAGTTTTTTCATCCTCAAAGCCAACGATTGTATAATCTCCAAAGCTTCCTGATGGCTCAATATAATCGACTATATTTGCAGAATTATTGTTTATAAGAGCTTCGTCTCCAATAGCAAAAATGTAATGGAGGTTTGAATAACTAACTGATGTAGGTATTTCGATAGTACTCGGATCAATTGGAAAACCGTTGTCATCAACGAACTCACTAGGTGGATCGATAACTTCTCCAACAGAGCTTGATGCATCATCACTGCTTGCGCCATCTTCTTTAAACTTCGTTAAGCTATCTGGCACACATGAAGTTGCGATGAGCAGAAGGATTAATATTAAATGTAGAGACGGTTTACCTTTTAACGTTTTCATAACTTCATTATCGAATGATTCTTAAACAATCTTTACCTAAATTCATTAGGCCAGTATTTGTCAGCAGTTAGAGGTATTTATTGCCTAGAACCTAGACACAAAATTGACAAATTTTGTTGGCTAAAAATTGCTAACTTCCTAAAAATTCGAAGCACCATTATAATAGTGTTTATATTGATAAATACTTGATTATTCGGGAGAGAGTTGTGAAGAGATTCGTCTTAATTTGTTTGATTTCAACTTCTGCATTTGCACAGATAACATTTCTACAAGAGCTAAGACCTTTTGTGGAAAAGAATATTTCGACATCGTTGGCCGATAAGATTTGGGGAGAAAAAGATGAGGTGGAGCTTCCTGCAATTCCTATCGTTAAGAAAGATGCTAAAGACTTAAGTGTTTATTCAAAGAAAGAATATAAGTCACCTTTTACTAAAGAGCAGATGTCTCAGTACAATCTATCATTTATCAATGAGCTTATTAAGGCCACGCGCGAGCTTGACGCTAACAGAGATGAGTTATCAAAATGGTATGCAACTCTTGAGCAGGGGGGAACACGTGAAGGTGTTTATCGTTCACTAGTTCTTTCTCAATACTACCAGCGTCTAGAAAATTATAACCAGCAAACTTCGAAGGCCGCTAAAGAGGTTACAGTTACAATCTTTAAAAAGTATCTTAATAAAGATCTCGATATTAAAAAACTTGATCAATTAAATATCTATTCAGTGAAGAGAATTTTAGTGGAGAACTCAATTGATGTTCAAGATGCTCTACTAGCAAAATCTCAAGATGAGTTTGCTCGTTGGTATGCGGTTTATTCAGCAGAATTAGCAAATGCATTCCCTATTTGGAATAGTAAACTACGTTCTGCAAAAGAGAGTGGAGTGCACTATCGTTGGGCGATGAAGATGACTCCGGATGTTGTAAAATCTGAATTTATCTTGAAGACTCACTTATTATTTAATCGACTTCAAAAGAAACAATAATTAATCATAGAAGGCGTCTTCTTCCATGCCTGTTAAGGACATAAGAAGGCGCTCTACTCCTAGTGCGATCCCCGCACTCTTTGGCAATCCTTTCTCCAGCTGATTTAAAAATCTCTTAGGCCAAGGCAGACTGTAGCCATAAAGCTCTTTTTTTAATTTTGCATCTTTTTCAAAACGAGAACTTTGTTCGCTTGAGTCAGTAAGTTCATTGAAACAATTACAAATTTCGATTCCACGGCAATAGACCTCAAATCGTTCACATACTCTAGGATCATTCTCTTTAATTGTTGAAAGTGCGCGTAGAGGCGCAGGAAATTCATAGAGAAGAAGAAAAGGGTGCTTCTCCATTTCTGGTTCAATATAATTATACATCAGTAGAAAGAAGAGATCGTCCCATGCATAATCATCTCTATTTCCTGAAAGATTAATTCTTGAAAATTTTTGATCAATTAAATTATAGAGCTCATCGCGATCCATGAGTTCAAGAATATCGATATTTAGAACTTCTAAAAATATCTCCTGAACTGTCACTTTCTTTATCTTGTCATCGAGATCAATAACTCTGATTCCTTTTGACCTTAAGTAGGCATGACAAAATTGATAGAGCTTGATTGTGTCCTCCATGATCTTTTCATAGTTCTCTCTAGCTCGGTACCATTCAAGCATGATGAATTGCTTTCTGTGAGTGGAGCTGTTTGGCTCGTCGCGAAAACAGTAACTCAAGGTAAATATTTTTTCGAGGCCTTCTTGAAGCAATTCCTTCATATGAAATTCTGGTGATGTATGAAGGTAGAGCTCGTGATTCTTGTTTTGATGCACTGAGTGGATTGCAAAGGGATGAATGTGAACTTCCATGCCCGGATTTTCCACAATTGGCGGTGTCAGCACATCCATAAAGCCATCTTTATTGAAAAAATTTCGAATTGCTTGTTGTAGATGAAATAGTTCGATCTTATTTGTCATTTTCACGCCAATTTTCGCCTTAAATATTGATTTTTATGCCTACATATCATATCTCTTAAACACACAAAATGGAGAATATATTATGTTGCAACTCGTTGCTCTTTTACAGTCTTGGGCGGATCAGGCCCAGCTAAATATGACAATCACTGTCGAAATGGCATATGCATTTATCGCACTATGCTCTGCACTTGGTATCAGTGGATTCACTGGTGTTTTCTATCTTCTAAAACCTAAGGCCCAGCCGAAACTTCCTGAAGTTACTGAAACTAAGGAAGAGGTTACTACTGAAGTTGTTGAAACTCCTGAGGCAGAAGCTAAACAAATTGAAGCTGAAGTTGTGCAAGAAGCTCCAAAGGTTGAACCTGCGCCAGCGCCAGTTCCAGAAAAATCATGGAAGGATCGTCTTACAAAAGGTCTAAGCCGTTCTCGTGATGGTGTTTGGGGTAAGATTGGAAGTCTTTTTTCTGGTGGTGGACTTGATGATGATGCCCTGGAAGAAGTAGAAGAGCTTCTCTACGGAGCAGATCTTGGGCCTAAGGCAACAGGTGAGCTAATTGAATCACTTGAAGAAAAAGCAAAAAGCTCTGACTTCGATGAGGCACAATTTAAAGCGTATATTAAAGAGTTCTTAAAAAATAAAATGGCCGATGTTCAATCAAGAAACGAAGGTGACTTATTTGAATTCTCTGGCAATAGCATTGGTATGCCAAAAGTCATTATGGTTGTTGGTGTAAATGGCGCAGGAAAAACGACAACAATTGGAAAGCTAGCAACTAAACTGACGCAACAAGGTGCGAAAGTCGTTGTTGGAGCTTGTGATACTTTTAGGGCCGCGGCCGTAGATCAGCTTCAAGTATGGTGTGAGAGAGCAGGCGCAACAATGATTCGCGCAAAAGAAGGGGCCAACCCAAGTGGTGTAGGTTACGACGCTCTGCAAACTGCAATTAATGAAAAGGCCGATTACTGTATTCTTGATACGGCCGGTCGCCTTCACACTGCTGGTAACCTAATGGAAGAGTTATCGAAGAGTAAGACTGTATTAAAGAAACTGATGGAGGATGCACCTCATCATACATTATTAGTAATTGATGCAATTACTGGTCAAAACGCAATCCGCCAAGCTGAAGAGTTTCACAAGGCACTTGATCTAACTGGTCTTGTATTTACAAAATGTGACGGTTCTTCAAAAGCGGGAAGTGCAATTTCCATTGTTGATAGTCTGCAAATTCCAATTACCTATATTGGTGTTGGAGAAAATGTCGAAGACCTGAGTGTGTTTAATTTAGATGAATATCTTGACGCACTGGTCGGTAATTGATTGATTGACTGAAATCCTTTGTAGGACTACAATTAAATAACTATGGATATAAGTACGGAAGTAAAAGAATATCAAATTTTAGGTCATAACTTTAGACTCAAAGAGTCTAATGAAGATGAGGTTGTTTCAGCAACTGAAATTGTTGAGTATGTTGAATCAATCGCAAGCAATATTCGCCAAAAGGCGCCTTCAATTTCTGACTCTCAGTTAGCAGCTCTCGTTGCACTTGAGTTAGCAAAAGAAAAGCTATCTTTAGAAAGGGAATACAGAAGTGAGATTAATGAAGTTAAGTCTCTTTCTGATAATGCACTAAAATTGATTGAAGAAGCACTTCCAAAAACTCACTAAAATGAGTCTTGAAAAGAAAGAGCTTCGAAAAAAGATATTAGAAGAATTAGCTAGTTTAAGCTTAGATGATCAAAGACAACTGTCTGAGAAAGTCTGTTCAAATATCGATTCTCTTTTAAAATCCGAAAACTTAAATCCTAAGCACCTAGGGGTTTTCTTTCCAATTCCAGGTGAAGTTAATTGTTTAATTTTGAAGACGAAAACTAATTTTAGTTTTCCTTCGTTTGGCGAAGACTCGTTGCAGATGTGCTTTCGAAGTACGCCGATAAATGAACTTGAAAAAGTTCAGGCTTTTGGAAAAGAGTTTAAGGTTCCTAAGAATGGTGACCCAATAGTTTTTCCTGAAGTTATTTTAGTTCCTGGAGTTGCCTTTGATAAGAAGGGGCATCGCTTGGGAAGAGGTAAGGGTTATTACGATATTTACCTCGATAAATTGATTAATATTGATAAGAAGAAAGTTATAAAAATTGGAGTTTGCTTTAATCAACAGTTGGTTAGTGAAGTTGCCTTTGAAGATCATGATCAAGCAATGAATTATATCGTAACTGATAGGGAAGTGATTAAAGTTAATTAATAGGAGAGAGAAATGAGTATGGATTTAATCTTAGCTTCACTTCTTTTCCTTGTTGTTGGACTAGCAGTAGGTTTTGTTATACGCAATCTTCAAGCAAAGAAAGAAGTGCTTGAAAGAGAAGCTAAAGGTGACGAAATTATTGAAAAGGCCAAAACACAGGCAAAAGACATTAGCTATAAAGCGAGAAAAGAGGCGAAAGAGGCAGCTCAAGAAGAAAAGAAGGAAGCTGACAAGTATGCCGAACGTGTGAAGCGCGAACTAAACGATCAGGAAAAAGATCTTAATAAGAGACAAGCAAAGCTTGAATCGAAAATGGATGAACTTGATGAGAAGACTAAGAAAGTCGAAAAGCGCGAAGAAGACGTAAAAGAAAAAGAGTTAGATGCTCTTAAAGAAAAAGAAAAATTTGTTGTTCGCCAAGAAGAGTATGCATCGAAGTTATCTGAAGTTGCTGCTATGACAAAAGAACAAGCAAAAGATGAGCTACTTGATACGATGAAAGAAGAAGCTCAAGTTGATTTTTCTAAGATGATTACTCGTATGGAAGAGGAAGCTAAAGAAGAAGCTGAAAACCGTGCGAAGAGAATTGTTGGAATAGCAATTCAAAGATACGCAGGAGAGCACGTTGGTGAAAAGACGATCTCAACTGTAGATCTACCATCTGATGATGTTAAAGGTCGTCTAATCGGTCGTGAAGGTCGTAATATTCGAGCTTTCGAGCAGATTTGTGGTGTTGACCTAATTATCGATGATACTCCTGAGATTGTTGTTATTTCTTCATTCAACGTTGTAAGACGTGAGATTGCTAAAGATACAATTGAAAAGCTAATTGCTGACGGTCGTATTCACCCAGCAAAAATTGAAGAATTCCACGATAAATCAAAAGCTGAATTTGAGAAGAAGCTTCTTGCTCTAGGTGAGAAGGCACAAATGGAAATTGGTGTTCACGGTATTCACCCTGAGATCCTAAAACTTGTTGGTGCTCTAAACTTTAGAACTTCTTACACTCAAAACCAATACCAGCACGCAATTGAAGCAGCATTTATTGCTGGATCAATGGCCGCTGAGATGGGGCTGAATATTAAGCAAGCTCGTCGTGCAGGTCTACTACATGATATCGGTAAAGTTCTTGATGCATCTGCTGAAGGTTCACACGCTGTTATCGGTGCTGACTTTGCTAGAAAATATGGAGAGTCTGCGGACGTTGTTCACGCAATCCGTGCTCACCACGATGATGAAAAACCAGAGTCTATCCTTGCTCACATTGTTGCAGCAGCGGATGCGATCTCAGGTGCAAGACCAGGTGCTCGTAAGGCACTTACTGAGTCTTATGTTTCTCGTCTTACTGATATTGAAGAAATTGTTAACTCATTTGAAGGTGTTAGCAAGTCTTATGCGATATCAGGTGGACGTGAAGTTCGTGTCTTTGTTGAAAACGATAAGGTTGGAGATGAAGAAACTGTTATGCTATCTCGTAACATTGCTAAGCAAATCGAGGAGCAAATGTCTTACCCTGGAACAATTAAAATTACAGTTGTTCGTGAGACAAAAGCAGTTGGAGTTGCTAAGTAAAATAACTTCCATTTATAATATGAGAAAGGCACCTTTTGGGTGCCTTTCTTTTTTGGGCTTTCTGGAGGCAGCATGAAAATTGGAATTCGCTACTACTTATATTTTCTACCCTCGTTAGTGATTTTCTTCATTGCTTCGGCACTTCTTCACTTTTCAACTGAAGAGTATATTTGCTTCTTTACAGCGATTTCATTTGCCGGTCTCTACTGTCACCCTAATCGTGATGAGTATTTCGAGGGGCGAACAAGCCGTTTTAACTTTGCCAATGCGGTGATGAATTTCTATACAATCTTAGAGGACCGTATACCTGATAATACTTGGGGGAATGTGGTTTTAAGACACCTTCCAGGTTTTCTCTTTTTCTTATTAGTAGGACTTGTTGGAATTTCAACTCAGGCGCGAATCGTCTATATTGTTGGTGTATTTCTTTTTGAAGTTACTTTTTATTTCTTTATTAAGAATAATTCGCCACAAATTGATCTAGATGAGCACGAAACTCATGAATGTTCTGGGCACGAAGAAAACGGCCACGAATAGTTTCAAAGTTTTCATAGTCATCAAATAGATAACGGCAAAATGCTTTAAATCTTTTAAGTATTGTTGAGTCAACAAGGCCATTCTTTCGATACTCTTTATCAAGCTCATAGAAGTAAAGATCTAAGTTTTCAGCACGAACTTTCAGAAGAAATTCATCACTGATAAAATCCAAGTTTCCTTGATACTCTTTATAAATTGAGGCCAGCCATGGAGTCTTAAGTGCACTTCGGCCACACATAACTGCATACGGGTTACACTGATCAAAGATTCTATTGATATCCTCTATTGTCCAGATATCTCCATTGGCAATGATTGGGAGATTTGAAACTTTGACGGCCTTTTCGATGTAGCTCCAATCTGCGACACCTTTATAGAGTTGGTCACGAGTTCGTGCATGAATCGTAATCCCATCGACACCACAATCCTCAAAGAGTTTTAAGAGATCAAGATAAAGACTATCATCGTTATAACCAATTCTAATCTTTACAGTAAAAGTATTTTTAAAACCTTCTCGAATTTGTTTAATAATTTTTTCGAGTGCTTTTAAATCTGATAAAAGGTACGCGCCACCTTTATTTGAATTAACCTTCTTTGAAGGGCAACCAAGATTTAGGTCGATATGATGGTAATTCATTTCACTAATAAGTGAGATGGCCTGTTCGGTTTGAGCAATTTCTGAAGTTAGAAACTGGTAGGCAGTTTGTTCTGTATGGGCCTTTTTTTGTAGGTATGTTTCACCAAAGTGTTTGATTAATGTCTTTGCATTTACATTACCAACTGATGGGATTCGGTAAAAGTCTGTGTAGTAATAATCCCAGTCCCCAAAAATTCTTTGAATGACCTCGCGATATGGACCTTCCGTCACACCTTCCATCGGTGCAAATATGATTGAATTTTGTTTAAAAGGTAATGTACTCACACTTGGTTTATAAACAATAAAGGCGCAAAAAGCTACGCTGCTTTTTTAACATTTCAAAATTTTTAGGGTAAAAGTTAATTTATGGAAATCGCAATCGTAGTCCCGTATTCACTTGAAAGTGATGGACTTGTTCTTTGGGGACAAGTGAGAAAAGAAGATGGCCCTCTTGATGGTATGATCGAGTTCCCTGGTGGCAAGATTGAACCAGGTGAAGGCATTGAGCAGGCAGCACGTCGTGAGTTTAAAGAAGAAGTAGGCCATGAATTAAATAAAATTAGTCTCTTCACTCAGCTTAAGCACGATTATTCAGATCGAAGCGTCTTTTTATATGTCTATGTTGTTGAATATACAAAAGAAATGAGTCTGATCAGTCAAAAGATACCTTTTGAAAACGCTCAAAATGATGTAGAAAACCTTAATATTCCAGCAGCAAATAAA
>NZ_JBEBMT010000005.1:131869-159247 GCF_043196705.1 Halobacteriovorax sp. HFRX-2_2 | reverse complement strand
ATCATCATCATGCGCTTAGTTGAGCATTTTTTACGAGAGAGTAATTTGAATGAGTAATACATTTGAAATGGCAAAGTACTTCTTCCTGGCCCTTGGCTTTGGAGTTTTTACTTTTGCACCAGTGGCAAATTCTAAAATGACAGGGGGAGGTTTTCAAAAGCTTCTATCGACAACTTGTCTTGTGAGTTTATTCATGGCCGCTATTGCTCATATTGTAACTGGAAATAGTGCAACTGATCTTGAAGCGATTCTTCTTTATATCAGTACGATTTGCATTCTTTTTCATCATCAACTTCACAATCACTACGATGAAAAGAATGTGGCCCTTTGGATTCTTTATGCGATTCCAACTCTAATTGGCTTTTATGCTCTTTATCTTTTTCAAGATAAGAGCTTAGTTAACTACTTATACATTGGCTCATCAGTTTATTATCTTGGGGCCATTACATACGCTATGATTCTTGGTCACTGGTATCTTGTGACCCCAAAGCTTTCGGAGGTCCCTCTTAAGAAGGCAACACTGGTTACGTGGGCATTGCTTGTTGTTAAGCTTATTTGGTCAGGGTTTGAGCACACAAAACTTGGGCCATACCTCGCTGCAGGAACTGAACTTGGTGGCGGTTACGCATTTAACTGGCTAATGGTTATTATGAGAGATGTTTGGGGCTACCTTGTTATTCTTGGAATGAGTATCTTTGGATGGAAGCTTGTTAGTATGAGAAGTATTCAAAGTGCAACTGGGATCTTCTATGCCATGACAATCTTTGTCTTTATTGGTGAAATGATTGCGATTTATTTATTTTATACATATGGGTTACTACTATGATGGAAATTACTTTAACTTGTGAAGAATGTGGTTCAGCTGTTTCTTTTCACCCTAATAAAGAAGTGAGTGAAGTTGAGTGTCAAATTTGCCATACAAAAGCTCCTGTGAAAATGAATGAAGAACACGAGCAGGGAATCCTTAGAGATTGCCCTTGTTGTGAAAGAAAGGACTTTTATAAGCAAAAAGACTTTAATCGTAAGATTGGTGTCATGCTTTTTGTTGTTGCTGCTTTGGCAACTCTTTATATGGCAACAACTCAATACGCTCCATATTCAGTTGCTCCTTTTATTATTTTGTATGTATTTGATTTTGCGTTATTCAAGAGGCTTCCACCTGTTGTTATTTGCTACAAGTGTCATACAATCTTCAGAAAGGTTAGTAATATCAGTGAGATATATGATTTCAACCATGAAATGAATGATCGTATTGTTTACTCAGATCATGACTTTAAAGGCGAACAACTCGATCATCACTAGGGGTTTGTGCTTCAAATCCTTGAAATTTGTTGGTTTATGATGTATTGAATCATATCAGAAATACTGATAAAATATTTATATCTAAACGAAGGGGTAGCTCAATAGAGAGTCTTACCCGTAACAAGGAAACTCCTTATAGAACCTCCGCTTTATTGTTGTTACTTCTTAAAAAAACTCTCAACAAAATTTAGTAAACAAGGACAAGGCAATGACTGATGTAAGCAGCCTTGAGATTGTCCTATTGTTAATCTGCTTTATCGGCTCGGGATTTTTCTCTGGTTCAGAAGCTGTCCTCCTTTCGATTCCTCACGATCGTGCTAGCCAACTAATTCAAGAAGGTGGTGCAAAGGGAAGAGCAATTGCTTTTATGATTGATCGCCCAAGTGAGATCCTAACAACTATTCTCGTTGGAAATAACGTCGTCAATATCTTCGCTTCATCTTTAACGACAGTACTTGCAACCCGCTTGTTTGCGGATGATGCAATTGGAATTGCTGTTGGGGCGACAACGTTTGTTATTCTAATTTTTGGTGAGATTATCCCAAAGACATTTGCAAGAACGCACGCAGAAAGTTTATCCCTTTTTGTTATTCGTGTTCTACAAATCTTTTACTATCTACTTTACCCTGTTATTAAAATTATGGTTTGGCTTATTCACACAGTTCTTGGTGAGAATGCACAACTGACGGGAAGAATTGTAACGAAGGATGACCTTGAGTTTATGATTCAAAAAGCAGAGAAAGAAAATACAATTGATCACAAACAAATCGATCTCTTTAACTCGATTTTAGAATTTCCTAAGATTAAAGTTAAAGACATTATGATCCCACGTAAAGAGATCAAGTCTATTCAAGTTAGCAGTACATATAAAGAAGTTATCAGTGAGATTGAAGAGTCAATTCACTCTCGTTACCCAGTTGTTGATGGTGAAATTGATAATATCGAGGGCTTTCTTCACGTTAAGGAACTCGCATTCTTAAAAAGGGCCGAACGTGATAATTTCACAATGGTAAATCATTTAAGAGACCCGTTCTTTGTTTATGAACATATGAAGATTCAAGCGGTTTTCGATCATATGAATCGCAAGAAAGTTCACATGGCGCTTGTTAAAGATGAGAATGGTTTAATTGTTGGTATCATTACTCTTGAAGATATTATTGAAGAAATTCTTGGTGAAATTCAAGATGAGCACGATGATGATATTGATGAGATTACTAAAGACTATCAGGAAAGTGACCTTATTGAAGGTGCGGATATTGATGGTGCGACAAATTTAAGAGATCTTGATCACGATTATGATATTAAGATTCCTCTTAATGATAATTACTCAACTCTTGCTGGCTTCTTACTTGATATGCTTGGAAATAACTTTCCTGAAGCCGGACAGATCATTATTTGGGAAGGCTATAGCTTTGAGCTTACTGAAGTCTTTGACTACGAAATCAAGCAAGTTAAGATTAAAGATGTTGATGGGGAAAAGCACTTCTTCTCAAAGAAAGAGGCCAAAGAGGCCACTGAAACTTCTGATGATCTATTAGAAGTTCCTGTTAAATAATCAAATTTAAATAAATTTTGCTAAAGCTTACATAGAGGGAATCTATTAGATTCCCTCTTTCTGATAGACTATACTAAATATGAACTAGTCATGGAGTAGTTATGTCTAACAAATTTCAAATTGCAGTAATCGGTGGTGGCGCGGCCGGTATGATGGCCACACTACGTGGTGTTTTAAATAATGATACAGTTGTTCTTTTTCCTGGTACGCCAAGAGACAAGAAGCGCTCTCGTGAGAAGTGGGTTTATAAAGTTGAAAATATGCCTGGGACTCATAAGTACAAGAAAGGAATTGAAGAACCAAATAAGGAAACTCTCGAGTGGATTCAAGAGTCGGAATTCAAGGATAATCTAACTTTCGTTAAGGGCAAAGGTGTTACAGAGGTAACGAAGCTAAGTGATGGAAGCTTTGAATTAATTGATAGTGATGGTGAAAAGTACCAAGCGGAATATGTTGTTCTCTGTACAGGTATTATGGATGTTCAGCCACACTTCAACGATAGTATTAAACCAATTCTTCCTTTCGCTAACGCTCAAACAGTTGATTACTGTTTAAGATGTGATGGGCACCATGTTTACGACAAGCACACTTCAATTATTGGCCATACATCTGGTGCCGTTTGGGTTGCTGTCATGCTTAAAGAACGCTACAACACGCCTTCGATGTCAATCCTCACAAATGGTGAAACTCCACAATTTGATGAAGAAACTCAAAAATTAATTAAAGCCTATAAGATAGAAGTGTTCACTGAGGCCATTGTCGATGTTCTTGGAGAGCGTAAAGATGGGATTATCAAGGGTTACAAGTTTGCTAGTGGTAGAACACTAGAGTCAGCATTTTCTTTTGTTTCGCTTGGAACTATCGTTTATAATGAACTTGCCAAGGCCATTGGTGCTGAAATTGATGGTAGAGGCTATGTACTTGCTAATGAAAAAGGTGAAACAAATATTGAAAACTTTTATGTAGCAGGTGACTTAAGGGCCAATAAAAAGAAGCAGATTTATACGGCCTGGGATATGGCAGTTGATTCACTTGATGATATCAATGCTAAGATCAGAAGAAAGAAAAGGGCGGCATTATTAACTTCACAAGGTTTAGCTTAATATTTTTACTTGTCCTGGCCACTGTTGTAGCCAGGGCACAAAATAAGACAACTCAATACCGTAGTCTTTATCAATCAAAGCAAGGCTTGACTCAAACCGAAGTAAAAAGCCTTTCAAGTTTAACAGTTGTTTTTCTACCAGGAATTTTGTCTCAGTCGGCAATTGAAGGATCTGGTCAAATTGTGAACCTTTCGTATTTTACAGGGGATTACTTTCGCGACTATATGGAGCTACTAGAAGATCATAATGTAAAATTTGAAAGAATTATCGTCGAATCAGAAGATCCAGTTAGTAAAAATTCAAAATATATTAAAAGTGAACTTGATAAAATCAAGGGACCTTTGCTCATTATAAGTCATTCAAAGGGTGGCCTCGAGTTCTTAGATGTACTGATTAATAATCCGCAGGTGTCGAAGAGAGTTGTGGGCTGGGTTTCAATGCAGTCTCCTTATCACGGTTCTGTTTTGGCCGATTACTTTATCCAAGGTTCAATCAAGAAAACAGTTATGGGATGGATTTTTGCCGTACTTGGTGGTGATGTGACTGGTATGGAATCTGTAGGAACAAAAATGCGTTCTGATTATATGCAGGCCAATGCTACTAAGATTGAAAAGGCACTAGAAAATATTAACCTTCTTCAATTTATTACATTCATCAATGAGCAACAGGGCCGAGAAACATCTCTAGAGATTAGTCGAAACTATATTTACAAGAGAGTAGGAAGAAATGATGGAATGGTAGATCTTCAGTCTTCACTACTTAAACCATATCGCCATGTTGTCATCAACGATGTGGATCACCTCACAACTGTTCTTGATCAGAAGAATATGGATTTTCTAAAAGATGAAAATGAGTCTTGGAATTTTGACCGCAAGCAACACTTTCGTGCAATTATTCAACTTATTTTAGAATCGAAATTTTAATATCGCCTGTGACTTTTGCACGGCAGGCCAGGCGGATATTTCCTTCAGCGACTTCTGTGTGCTCTGGAGCAATGGCCTCAATGGTATTTTCTTCGATAATTCCTGGCTTTTGTAAGTTCTCGAAGCCTTCAATTATTTGTATACGACATGAACCGCACGAGCCACTTAGGCAACCATGGGGGAGAGTTAGTCCTTGATCTTGGATTGCGTCAAAAATTGTCTGACCTTCTTCGATTGTAAATTCAGTTACTTGCTCATCAATTCCAATTAGTGACACTCTGTGCATACAGTTTTCATCCTTGAAAGTTTATTGTTCTTTTCAGCTCTAATAGCACTATTTTAGCATCATTAATTCCTGCGTAAATTCAGGTAATTATTGCAAACTTTCTAAGGAGAAAAAACAATGCCTAGTTTTGAGAGATTATACAAAGACGGACACGAAGAAGTTATCTTTTTTAGTGATCCAAGTTGTAACCTTAAGGCAATCGTAGCGATTCACAACACAGTACTTGGTCCAGCTTTAGGTGGGACAAGAATGTGGCCATATGAATCAGAAGAAGAAGCACTTAACGATGTACTTAGACTTTCGAGAGGTATGACATATAAGAATGCTGTTGCTGGACTTAACCTTGGTGGTGGTAAAGCTGTTATCATCGGTGATCCAGAAAAAGATAAGTCAGAAGCTCTATTCCGTTCATACGGACGTTTCATGGAGTCTCTAAATGGTCGATACATTACTGCAGAAGACGTAAATATCAGTGTTGATGATATTGAGCACGTATTTACTGAAACAAATAACGTAGCAGGTGTTGCTGAGATCCACGGTGGTTCAGGTAACCCATCTCCATGGACAGCACGTGGTGTTTTCAGAGGTATTGAAGCAGCATGTATGAAGGTTTATGGAAACCGTTCACCAAAAGGTAAAGTAGTTGCACTTCAAGGTGCTGGTTCAGTAGGACGCTACCTAGGTGAGTACCTATACAATGAAGGTGCGGAAGTTTACGTATGTGATATCAATGAAAAGAACCTTGAGCTATTCAAGGAAAAAGTACCAAATGCAAAAGTTGTTGGGATTGATGAAATCTACGACGTTAAAATGGATATCTATGCTCCATGTGCACTTGGTGCAACAATCAATGATGACACAATCGATCGTCTACAGTGTAAAATCGTAGCTGGTGCTGCAAATAACCAACTTGCAGAAAACCGTCACGGTAAAATTCTTAAGGAAAGAGGTGTTCTATACGCTCCAGATTACCTAATCAATGCTGGTGGTGTTATGAATGTTTCGATCGAATTTGAAGGTTGGTCAGAAGATAAGGCAATCAGAATGGTTGATTCTATCTATGATACAACTCTTGAAGTTTTTAATATTTCTGAAGAACAAGATATTCCAGTTTACCAAGCGACAGATATCCTTGCTGAATCTAGAATTGAGTCAATCAAGAATATCCAAGGGAAATTCCTAGGTCACGTTGGACATAGATTCCCTGGTAGAAAAAAGCGCTAAGCAATTTTTAAAATATAAAGCCTCTCTTTGAGAGGCTTTTTTTTTGGTTTTAATTAAGATTTCCTCTTCCTATTTTCAAAGCTTAAATAAGTGCTATTCTTTTGGCATGAAAAAAATATTTAAGAAATTTTCACTTGTATCATTAGTTACTTTTTCATCTTTTGCACAAACGCCGAAGAATATCATAATCATGATTGGTGATGGTATGGGGCCGGCTTATACAACGGCCTATCGTAACTATGTTGATCGAGAAACTCTCTTTGATAAATTAATTGTGGGCTCATCTATTACGAAGGCCAGTGATAGCTTTATCACTGATAGCGCTGCAGGTGCTACCGCATATTCAACAGGTGAAAAATCTTATAATGGTGCAATCTCTGTCGATATAAATAAAAAGAATCTCAAGGTCCTCTTTGAGTATGCTAAAGACAAGGGCATGCAGACTGGTGTTGTGGTAACCTCTGAAGTTTATCACGCAACTCCTGCATGCTTTTATGCAACAGCTTTAAATCGCAACGATCACGAAGATATTGTTAAAGATCTCGTCTTCAACCAAAGCTTTAAGCGTCCTATTGTCGATCTTATCGCAGGTGGGGGACGTGAGGTAATTACTAAGAAGTATATCAATAAGCTAAAAGGTTATCGCTATCTCGAAACATTAGCGGATTTTGAAAAAAATAATAAACTTCCAGTTATTGCTCTTTTTGATGAAGGACAAATGGATTTTGAAATTAATACTGATGATAAAAGACTAACAAAAATTACAAGGAAGTCTCTGCAGCTGATGAATCAGAATGCCAAGGATGGCTTTATTCTAATGATTGAAGCAAGTCATATTGATAAGTGTGGGCATTTAAATGATATTGCCTGTGCCATGCGAGAGATGGAAGACTTTGAAGGCTCTTTAAAACTTGTTCATGAATTTGTAAAAAAATCAAAGAACACGCTAATGGTAGTAACAGCAGATCACTCAACTGGTGGGCTTTCAATTGGCCACGGTAAGTCTAAGAAGTGGCTACCTGAGAACTTCAGAAAAATTGATACGCTTTTAAAAGATATTGCTGAGGATGTTTTTAAGAAGAAGCTAACTCGTAAATTATTCAAGTCATATTCAATAGACTTTGACAGTGATGATATTAAGCGTCTAGAAAAGGCCCAAGCTAAAGGTGAGAAAGAATTTTACAAGTCCTTTGCGAGAAGAGTGTCTGCCAAAAGTTATACGGGTTGGACAACTTGGAGTCATAACGGTGTTGATGTCGAAGTTTTTGCTGATGGGCCGGCCAAAGAGCTATTTATTGGTAAGAGACAGAATAATGAAATCGGTCGAATTTTGATTAATTTGGTACGCGGACACTTTTCGCAAATTAAGTAACTTGGCGTGATTAATTCTTTAAATTCTTAGATCTCATACTCAAACATTAGTAATAGATATTAATTAATGCTTCTTTTGATAAGTATTACTGATATCTAGTTATAACATCTTAGATATTTGCCAATTTTGTAGCAAATAATGCTATTAAGTATCTGTAATACCGAAAAGTGTCCGCGTACCGGGCATCTTGTGCCACGAGTTAAAATATTCTTTTTAATAAGTTAATATTAACCTGTGAAGAAGTTGATTTTATTTTGCCTATTAATTCACTCAAGTATTTTTGCAATACAATTTGAGGATGCAGTTTTTCCGGAACTCATCACGTCTTCGCGTGCCTTGGCCATGGGAAATGCCTTCATTGGTAAAGTGGATGATGCTTCGGCAGCATTCTATAATCCGGCCGGACTTGGAACTTATCGTGGCAGCCACTTTCATCTTTCAAACTTTCACTTTGAAACTAATAAGGGTTGGATGGAGACTCTCTTTGGCGGTGATGTCACGGGTAATGCAGGTGACTTATTTGATGCGCTCTCTCTTGAAGGGGCCAGAAAGCTGTTAAATCAAAACAAGGGAACAGTTGCTCATAGCCGCTTCCAAATGATGCCCAACTTTTCGACTCGATACTTTTCGATGGGATATCTCTTCTCTGTCCAGCAAAGGGCATTCATTGGTGATCAAGTAGGCGATCAATTTGAATATGCACAAAGAACAGACCATGGACCATATATGGCCTTTAACTTTTCTCTATTTGGTGGAATCGTTAAATTTGGTTCAACAATAAGTTATCTATTTCGTAAAGAGGCCGTTGGGACTGCTGATCCTGCTACTCCACTAAATCTTCCAGATAGTAGTTATAATCAAGGAAAGATGCTTTTTGTTACCACTGGTTTTAGGTTTACTCTTCCATATAAGTTTATTCCAACACTTGCCATTGTAAGCCGAAATACTGCAGGAGCTAGCTTTGAGAGAACAGGTGGTCCAGCAGCACCTGATCAGATTAAACAAACCTATGATGTTGGGCTATCGATTACACCACAGTTAGGCCGTACTGTTCGAGTTCATTTAGAGCTGGATTATAAAGATGCCCTAGGCGAATATGCTAATGTTGATTTCAAGAGGAAACTTGGGCTAGGGCTTGAGTTTGACTTACGCCGTAGATTCTTCTTTAGGCTGGGCTATGGTGATGGCTTTGGTTCTGGGGGAATTGGGATTCGCACTCGAAAAATGGAGTTCGATCTCTCAACTTACGCTGTTGATACAACAGATTCTGACTTCAGAGGTGAGGAAGATCGTCGCTATGTCTTAGGAATTTCGAGTGGCTTCTAGCCAAACCCTTCTAAATACCTGAAATCCGTCAAATATTATTTTAAAATTTAATGCACAGCATGTGCACCTTTTGCACTAAAATTGGTAAGCTAGCTCCACTTAAAAAGGGGCGTTAAATGCTTGATAAAACTGCAAAAGGATCAAATGTGGGTTCTACCAACTTAGATAAGAAAAAAGAGATCATTAAAAAATATAATCTTTCAAAAGAAGATCTTATTTGGATGCTTCGTAACGTTTTCGTTTCAAGAAAGCTTGATGATGCTGAGATCACAATGAAGAAGCAATCAACTGCGTTCTTCCAAATTTCTGGTGCAGGACACGAAGGTGTTTTATCTGCTCTTGCAAAAGTTCTTAAGCCTGCTCACGATTGGTTTATTCCATACTACCGTGACAGAGCACTATGTACTGGTCTTGGTGTAACTCCATATGAAATGCTTTGCCAAGCAAATGGAAATATTGGAGACACTGCAACTCACGGCCGTCAGATGCCAGCTCACTGGGGTAACGTAAAATTAAATATCGTTCAAAAATCATCATGTACAGGAACTCAATTCCTTCAAGCATGTGGTGTTGCTGAAGCTGGACTTTCTCTTAAAGAATTAAAAGAAAAGCATAAATTTGATACTTCAAAATTCTTAGTTGAAGATGCTGAAGTTGTTTATACTTCATGTGGTGATGGAACAATTGCTCAAGGTGAGTTCTGGGAAGGACTTACAACTGCTTGTGCAAATAAGCTTCCAGTTCTTTTCCACGTTGAAGATAATGGTTATGCCATTTCAACAATTACTTCAATGCAAACTCCTGGTGGATCGATTTCAAAAGCTCTTGATGAATTCCCAGGATTAAAAATCATTGAATGTGATGGTAATTGTCCAATTGAATCATATAAAGCAGCTGAAAAAGCAGCTAAGCATATTAGAGAAGGAAAAGGACCTGTTCTTCTTCACTCTCATGTAACTCGTCCATATTCTCACTCTCTTTCTGATGATCAATCAATGTATCGTACGAAAGACGAGCTAGCGCAAGAAAAGCAAATTGATGTATTTAACTCATATCCAAAAACTCTTATCGCACTTGGTGTAATGAGCGAAAAGGAAGTTAATGATCTACTTGAAGAAGTTTCTCTTGAAGTAAGACGTGCAATGAAGGAAGCGGTTGATACTGAATGGCCAGCTCCTGAATCAGCACTTGATCACTTATACTCTCACGATATTGATCCAACTTCTTCAGACTTTGAAACTCAAGGTACTTTCGAAGGAAAAGATGATGTTCCAATGGCATCAGCAATCAACGCTGTTCTTCGTTCTGAGTTCTCTAAGAACCCATTACTAAGAATGTTTGGTGAAGACGTTGCAGACTTCTCAGACCTTGAAAGACTTAATAACCCTGACCTAAAAGGTAAGGGTGGTGTATTTAAAGTTTCTTCAGGTGTTCAAAGAGCATCTTTAGAAGGACAAGTATTTAACTCACCACTAGCGGAAGCAAATATCATCGGTCGTGCAATTGGTATGGCGATGAGAGGGCTTAAGCCAGTTGTTGAGATTCAATTCTTTGACTATATCTGGACTGCATATATGCAACTTAAGAACGAGATGGCGACGACTCGCTACCGTTCAGGTGGAGACTTTAAGTGTCCAATGGTTGTTCGTGTTCCAATCGGTGGATACCTAAGAGGTGGATCGATTTACCACTCTCAATGTGGAGAGTCGCTATTTACTCACGTTCCAGGTATTAGAGTTGTCTTCCCATCAAATGCGGCAGACGCTGCTGGCCTTCTAAGAACTGCAATTAGATCAGATGATCCAGTTATGTTCCTAGAGCACAAGCACCTTTACTACCAAGGTTATAACCGTACAGCAGATCCAGGTGAAGAATATATGATTCCATTTGGTAAAGCTCGTATTGCAAAACAAGGTGCTGATGCAACTGTAGTTGCTTGGGGAGCACTTGTTCAAAAATCAATTGATGCTGCTAAGAAAATCGAAGCGGAAACAGGTAAGACTGTTGAAGTTATCGACCTTAGAACTCTTGCACCATTTGATATGGACTCAATTAAGAAGTCACTTGAGAAAACAAATCGTCTTCTAATTTGTCACGAAGAAACGAAGACTTCTGGTTTTGCTGGTGAGATCGCTGCATGTGTTAACGAAGAATGTTTTGAGGCCCTTGATGCTCCAATCCTTCGTGTTGCTGCAAAAGACTCACACGTTGCTTACTGTCCAACTTCAGAAGATTATATTCTTCCACAAGTTTCAGACGTGTACGAGCAACTTAACAAACTTCTAAATTACTAATACCAAGGCCAGCTCTTATGATTGAACACTTAAATGATAAGGGCTGGCTTAATTTTCTTAAAGCCGAATTCCAAAAAGAGTATATGATTTCTCTATCTGAATTTCTTGATTCAGAAGAGGAAGTCATTTATCCAAGGCCTGAAGAGTTCTTTGCGGCTTTGAATCTTACGCCACTAGAGAATGTAAAGGTTGTTATTCTTGGACAGGACCCTTATCACGGTGAAGGACAAGCTCATGGCCTTAGCTTTTCTGTGAAGAAAGGTGTGAAGATCCCACCTTCTCTTAGAAATATCTATAAAGAGCTAAATGGAGATCTTGGCCTAGATATTCCTGAACATGGATATTTAGAAGAATGGGCCAAGCAGGGTGTTCTTCTCTTAAATAATTGTCTGACAGTTCGTAAGGCACAGGCCGGTTCTCATCACAAAAAAGGATGGGAGAAGTTTACGGCAAAGATTATTGATATCATCAATGAGCATTGTGAAAATGTTGTCTTTATTCTTTGGGGTGGTCCTGCTCAAAAGAAAGGTAAGAATATCGATGAGACAAAGCACTTGGTGATTAAGTCCCCCCATCCTTCTCCACTTTCATCGTATCGTGGCTTCTTTGGTTCAAAACCTTTTTCACAAGCGAATGCCTATCTCATTGAGCATAATCGTAAAGCTATCTCTTGGCAGATCACTAACTAGACCAATTGTTATTAGTGCTAAAGCATGCTTCCTTGTTCTTTGTGAGTAAATAATCACACCAATTAAAATAAGAAAATTCACATGAATAAAGCCGAGTGTTTGCGCTAAATCATAACTTATCTCTATCAATGCCGTGTAAGCTGTAATGAACCATTGAGCGTAATTAAAATATTCAATAAAGAAGAGATTAAAGAATAGAATGGGATAGATGAGAGTGAAGATACTCGTCAACAGTGGCGAGAGAATGATTGTTGCTGGATAAATAACCCCCGTAAATTTATGTGCAATAAAAAGCTGAGCAACAAAGAATAGAAGGTACATCTTATAGATTCGATATTCTTTTATTGAAAAAATTAAACCAAGAAATAGAGTACTCAAATAAAACGATAGGGGTGAGTAGCGATAGGTACCAAAGAAAAAGTCTGTTGTTAAAAAGAAGAGAAATATCTGCATCTTAGAATAATTAGTCTCTCTTACTTTGTTTAAAATAAAAAAGCTTCGAATGAGGGCCACCCGTCTAAATGAATAATAGCCAGGAAGAAAGAAGTAAAATCCTAAGCATAGAGTGAGCTCCACTAGGTTTGAAAATCTTGGATATCTTCTTCTTAGGAAATAGAAGATAAGAAAGAGTGAGCTTAGATGTAGCCCAGATGGAGTCATCAGGTGAAGTAGGTTTAAGTGAGCAAGTTTTCTTTTAAGTTCTTTATCGAGCCCCCACTTTTGTCCGGTCAAAACTGAACGATAGAAATAGAATTCGGATCTATTATCAAAACTGGCCTTGGTTTTTACCGGTAGCTTTAGCTTTGGTGGGCGTGCATACTGCCTATTGTCATTTTCCTGAAATAGGGGGTTAATGAGTAAAAATGCTAGAAGAAAGATAATATTGAAACGCATTGCAGCTTTATAAGTCAAAATTGAGCAATTAACAGGATTTTTGAAGGTTTCGGGAGTTTTTTTTCTCATTTGAAAATGGTAGAAAAAACATCTAAACGGAGTAATGACAAAATGAATTTATTGGTAAATAAAGCACTACAGGATTCGATTGAAACTTATTTTAAAGAAGATGATCTAAGTCGTAACCTGAACTATATTCAGTCTCTTCCTAATGACGAAGTTCACTGTAAGTTAAAGATTAAAGATGACATGGTCTTATGTGGCCTACCTTACTTTGTGGAGTCCTTTAACTATCTAGGTGCTAACTTAAATTACGAAGACTTCAAAAAGTTTGAAGGTCAAAAATTCACTAAAGATGAAATGGCCGAAATTGAATTTAAGCTTCCTTTTTCAATTGCGTTAACTGGTGAGCGTATTGCTCTTAACTTAATTCAAAGAGCATCATCAATTGCAACATATACAAATAAATTTGCAACTCTTGCTCTTGATAGTGGAGTCAAGATTCTTGATACAAGAAAGACTCTTCCTGGTTACCGTGCTCTTGAAAAATACGCTGTTGTAACAGGTGGAGGAAATAACCACCGCTTTGGTCAAAGTGATATGTGGATGGTTAAAGATAATCATAAGTCATTCTTTGGTGGTGTAAAAGAAGCAATCGACTTCTTTAAGTCAAAGAACTCTTTCTACACACCAATTGAAGTTGAGATTCACGATCTTAATGAATTACATATTGCACTTGGTGAAGGAGTGAGACATATCATGCTTGATAACTTCTCTCCTGAAGAGATTAAAGAAGCAGTAAAACAAAAGCCAGAAGGTGTTACTTTTGAAGTTTCTGGTGGAGTTCGTTTAAATACATTAGAGAGCTACTTAATTGAAGGTGTTGATGCCATTAGTATTGGTGCCCTTACTTATGATGCTCCAGCAGTGGACTTATCACTAAAGTACGCAAGAGGGTAAAGAGTTGAATAGTTACGACTTTGATGTTCTGATTTTAGGTTGTGGAATTGCTGGTCTTGCTACTGCAGCAAAACTTGCTGAAAGTAATTTAAAAGTAGGGATTGTTACGCGTGCAAAAGATCCTCAGGTTTCAAATACGTTTTGGGCCCAGGGAGGGATTATTTATCCAAATGCAAGTGATGATGCTCTAGGAAAGGATATTCAAGTTGCCTCGTCAAATACTTCAAATCCGCAAGCGATTGAAACGCTAAAGAATTTTGGAAAATTAGCGATCGATGAGCTCTTACTAGAAAAAGCGAATGCAAATTTTGAAAGGGATGAGAATAACTCATTAAAATATACAAAGGAAGCGGCTCACTCAATTGAGCGAATTCTCTACCGTGGTGATTACACTGGTAAGGAAATTCAAATTAGTCTTTTAAATTTACTTAAAGATCAAAAGAGCTATCCAACAGTACATTTCTTAGAAGCACATACGGCCATTGATTTAATTACGGCCTCTCACCATGGGATTTCAATCTCTCAACGTTATGAAGAAAGAAAGATTCTTGGTGCCTATCTTTTAAATCAAGAAAAGGGCAATGTTGTAAAGGCCATGGCAAAGAAGACTGTTCTTGCCACTGGTGGAGTCGGTGCGCTTTATCTTCACCACTCAAACTCTGGTGCAAGTCGTGGTGATGGTATTGCCATGGCAAAGAGAGCAGGTGCAGATATTATCGATATGGAATTCATTCAATTCCACCCAACGACATTCTATGATTCATCTTCTCATGGTCGCTTCTTAGTTTCAGAAGCGGTGCGCGGTGAAGGTGGTGTTCTCGTTAACTGTAATGGTGAGAGATTCATGGGCAAATACCATCCAGAGATGGAGCTTGCTCCTCGTGATGTTGTTGCTCGCTCAATAATGGAAGAAACAATTGAGACTAGACACGAGTGTGTTTATCTCGATATTTCACATAAAGACGGAGAGTGGATTAAAGAGCGCTTTCCTACAATTTATAAACACTGCCTAGAACACGGCATTGATATGACTAAGGAGCCTATTCCTGTTGTACCTGCTGCACACTATACATGTGGTGGAGTGAAGATTGATATGAAGGGACAAACTTCAATTAAGAATCTCTACGCTGTAGGTGAAGTGTCTTGTTCAGGACTACATGGTGCTAATCGCTTGGCTTCAACCTCTCTGCTTGAAGGCTTAACATGGGGCTACCTTGCGGCCATTGATATTTCAGAGACTGTGGACGAGGAAACTCTTTACTCTCATCTGCAAATTAAGAATTGGCAAGAAGAGTACGCTTCAATTGATAAGGCCCTTGTTCAACAAGACTGGATGACTTTAAAGCTTACGATGTGGAATTATGTTGGCCTTTCAAGAACGACAAATCGTCTTAAGCGAGCGCTTGCAATGTTTAACGAAATCAATGACGAAGTCTCTCGCTTCTATCGTAGTTGTAAACTTGATGATAGCTTGATCGGATTAAGAAATGCCATCGAGGTATCAACGATGATCGTTAAGTCTTCGATGAGAAATAAAGAATCGATTGGTTGTTTTTTTCGTAAGATGTAAAAAAAAAGAAGGCCAACACCCTTGAGAGAGCTGGCCCGAGAGCAAGTATGAGTTGCGAGATTTCCTGCTTATCTACATCCAGTAGAAGAAGACTAGGTATGATATATCGTCTCTAAAAAAGATTTGTATCTGGCCGTATTATCCTTGAGACTAGTGACATAAACACGATTGCCAGGCGTTTCAAATTTAAGCTGCAGATTTAATGAAGTTGAGTAAGCTCGTTCCCCATTGGTTTGGTGAAGCTATAAGAGCTGCTTCAAAACTAAGAACTTCTTCAACTTCTTCTTTAATTTCTTCGATATCTTGAGTTTCCTCATAAAGATCGAATTTATTCTGGTCACCATCTTTGATAACCTTATAGACTTCAAGATCCAGTTCACAATCTTCAATGATTGAATTCTTTAAAGTGGAATGCTTCCATGCATTCCCTACGATCTTACATCCATCAAAATTGCAATCTTCAATATGTGAAAATTCGAAGCTGCAATTTTCAAACGTACAGTTGATAAATTTACACTCTCTCATTTTTGAACCAAAGAAAATGCAAGACTTGAAGTTAACAGCGATAAAAGTGGTTTGAGAGAAGAGAGAACCAGATATGGTTAAGTTACTTAAATCACTTGATTTTACTAGCTCTTTTTCAATTACTTCATACTGTCCATTTGTGAAGTCAGATAATGTCTCAGTCATAATGAAGTTTGTTAAAGTGGCCATGTGATCCCTCCAAGCCTTGCTTAATTTGTGGATTAGTTCATCCACACTTGAATAATAACCATTCTTGACTAGTTGCGTCAAGCAATAAAATTGCATCAAGAAATAAAAATTAAAACCGATAATGATATTAGGGACTTTTGGGGCATAAAATTTCAGGCCGCAATTGCACCACAATGAAATATCAGTAAGTTGCAGGTATTTCAATTTGCAAGGAGAAGAATATGTCTGAATTTAACAAAGAGAAATTAGACGATTATTTAGGAATTATTAGAAAGTACATGCAGGTGAGAGGGCCAATGACTCAAAAAGATCTTGCTGAGTCAACTGGGCTTGGGGTTTCTACTGTTTCTCGCTTCCTATCAATGAAGACAACAGAGATTAATCCTCAGGTAGTCGCTAAAATTACAGCTGAATTAGATATTCCACTTCATGAAATGATCGATTTTGTCGAAGAGCACTTTGCGGATCACTTTATAAGACTTGTTAAATTCTATAAAGGTGATGAAAAGAAAGAGCAGCCGACTCAACAGGCAGCGCCACAACAGAATGCGGCGGCAGGTGGTGGCTTTGAAGATGCACTTGTCGACACGATTAAAAGTGGCACAGCTGGAAATGCTCAAGTTAACGCTAATCCAACGATGAAGATTGGTGGAAAAACGAGAACAATGCCATTTGTTACTGATACGAGTAACGAAGATGTTTTAAAAGAACGTATGGCCCAATTAACACCAAGGCAAAAGGCTTACGTTGCTGACTTTTTAAGTCTTGATATCGACGCTAGAGATTTGATTGTTGATCTTGGAAATGACTTATTTAGATACTTTAGACAAAGGGGAATGATTGCTTAATGCATATTAAAAAGGCACTCCTTGCATTCTTTATTTCATCTGCGGTAGTAGCACTTCCGCAAACGGTGGAATTTGTCTTTTTATCTGCAGCTCCTAAGCAAACTCTTTTAGAACAAATTCTTTATAAAAATATCTCTCGTAAAATTGCTCAAAATGATGATCATTGTGTCGAGATGGGCGATGGTTGCTTTGATCCACAAACAGGTTATATGGTTGGAAAGTCTGGAAAAGACTATGTCGATCAAGAATATGGAACTCCTGATAAGGATGTTGCTGTCGAAAATACAATTGATTCAGATATGATTCGCTGTACTGGAGCATACTTTGATATTTTCTGTGGCAAGGCCAAGAAGGTTGAAAAGAAAAAAGCACCTAAGTATGAAATCTGGATTGATACGAGCGCGTCTCTTCGAAATTCTGATTGGTCTAAGAGTGGAGACACTTGTTATCGTAGAAGTTTCGTTAGCCGCCTAACCTATGGCTGTCCTGTGACAATCAAGGCTTTTGATTCTTCAATTAGAGAAATTAAAAATGACCTCTACCTCTGCCAAACAAAAGGCGGAAATAATACGCAAAAGATTATTCGTTGGGTGAAGAATTCAGATGCAAAGCATCTATTTGTCCTCACTGACATTGATGAAGCAAAGGGAGAGCTTATGGACTTCCTAAGTAATATTGGTGCAACGATTCATGGTGTCGGAAGTAAGGGCTTTTATCCAGAAGATCTATTGAAATTAGCAGATACGCTAAAAGCATCTTGTCAAAAATAGTAGAAATCGCTACAAATAATCATGTTTAAAAAACTTCTAAAATGGTCGAAAGATACTTATACAGAGCTTCCTTGGCGAAGAAATAGAACTGTTTACAAGACACTTGTTTCAGAAATTATGTTGCAACAAACAACTGTCGGTACAGTTCAAAACCACTTTGAAAGATTTCTTTTAATCTATCCCGATATTGAAACTTTGGCCTCTTCAACTGAAGAAGAAATTTGCGTTGCTTGGAAGGGTCTTGGTTACTATCGACGTGCACGAAACCTTAGAAAGGCCGCAATTGATATGGTTGAAAACTTCAATGGTAAAATTCCAACAAAGTACGAAGACCTGATCTCTATTACTGGAATTGGAGAGTACACGGCCAATGCTATTTTAAGTATTGGACAAAATAAGAGCGCACTTTCAATTGATGCCAATATTGAAAGAGTTGTCAGTCGTATTTATGGTATTCAAGGGGCCAAAGGGCCAAAGCTTCAAAAGTTGATTAAGAAAAAATTTGAAGATGGAGAATTTCCTGAAATTACAAAGTGCAAGGGACGTGATATTAACGAGGCCTTAATGGATCTTGGGCGTATCTATTGTCAGGCCCGAAGTGCAAATTGTGTGGGTTGCCCTGTTTATAAAGACTGTGTTGCAGGAAATTCTAAAGATGCCCTTGAGTACCCAGAAATTCCTGTTAAGAAGATTGCTAAAACCTATGAACTTGATCTTCTTAGAGTTATTGTAAAAGAAAAAGATTCAATTCTAGGATATCGCAAAGCCGATGATCAATGGCTTTCAGGTCAAATTGAATGCCCAACATTTATTTTAAAGAGTGAAGACAAGAAGCTTAAACAATACCCTGAGTTAGACTCAAAGCTTTCTTATAAGAAGTTAAAGAAATATAAGACAGCTATCACAAAGTATAAAATCACAAATTATATTCTTGAAATTTCACATGCTGAATTTAAAAAGAGTTACACTGGTGCTTTTAGAAAGTATAAGCTCAACGAAAAATTGAATATCTCAACGGCAACAACTAAGGCCCTTGATAAAATCTAATGAAAGTAAATTGTTTCACGGCCATTAAAGATTTACTCAATAAAGAAGGTATTAATATTCCCCATGGGCGTGTTTATGAATTCTTCGACTATATTGAAAATGAAGCTTTTATTAAGCATCGTCTAAGTGAGTTAGCCGTTGGGGATCTTATTCTTTGGCGTAAAAAGGTCATTCCTAGTAGTGGTGACACTGGTCATATCGCAGTTATTCGTGAAATTCTAACTGATGGTTGGATCAAGGTTTACGATTACTCAAAGCAACCCCATTCAAATGAAATATGTTCTCGACCTGGACTTGGTGAAGGGGAGATGAAGTTAATTCTAGATGGTGATGAAATTCTTGGATTTATTTGGTCTAAGGAAGTTAAGAAGACCAAGATGACAAAAGTCCTGGGGATTTCTCCCCAAGACTTACCTAAAATACTTTAAGTTTTATTCTAATTCTTTGATAAAGAAAGTGTAGATATCGGCAACTTCTTTGAATGTTTCAAAGCGTCCTGAAGCACCAGCGTGTCCGGCATCCATATTTGTCCATAGAAGTTTAACTCGAGAGTCTGTTGCATTATCGCGAAGTTTATAAGTCCACTTCATTGGTTCCCAATAAGTAACACGAGGATCGTTTAAACCTGCAATGGCAAGAACTGCTGGATAATCTCTCTTTTGTACATTTGAATACGGACAATATGACTTGATATAATCAAAGTATTCCTTATCATTTGGATTTCCCCACTCTTCATACTCAAGCTGAGTTAGGGGAAGGCTATCATCAAGCATTGTGTTTAGAACGTCGACAAATGGAACATCTGCGCAAGCGGCACCAATCAGATTTTCAGTGTCTAGATTGATTGTTGCTCCAACAAGCATACCACCGGCACTTCCGCCCATGATCCCGATTTTACCTTTGGCAGTATAACCTTCATTGATTAGGTACTTGGCACAGGCGTAGAAATCTTTGAAAGTATTTTGTTTCTTTAAAAATTTTCCATTCTCATACCATGAGCGTCCCATTGTAGAACTTCCACGAATATGTCCGATAGCATAAACAAAGCCACGATCAAGAAGTGAGATATTATTTCGATTAAACCATGGATGAATTGAAATCGAATAAGAACCATAACCATAAAGAAGACACTTGTTAGGATCTCCGATCTTTGTTGTCTTTGCTCTAATGATTGTCATTGGAACCATAACACCATCATGTGATGGAATAAATTTTCTTTCAACGACATACTTATGCTGATCAAAGCCTGGAACTTCAACTTGATGGATACGTGTTGATTCTCCTGTTTCTACATTATAGTCATATGTTGTACTCGGAGTTGTTGGAGAGCTATAGTTATAGCGATAAACTTTAGTATCAAAGTTTGCGTTATTACCACCACCTACATGATAGGCATCTTCAGGAAAAGTAATTTCTTTTCTTTCATCGCTTTTGATTACAAGAAAGTGATTAAGTCCTTTTTCACGGAAGCTTACAACTTTAAAGTCTTTAAAAACATTCAAGTTTGTAAGGTATCTTTCACTGCTACCTTCTACCTCAACCGTTGCTGAAGCATAATCTGGCTTTGCAATCGGTGTTCTTAAGATAGAGAAGTTCTCGCTAAACTTATTTGTTAGAACTAAGAAGTCATTACCATCTGTTTCTACCGTGTATTCAATTTTGTCTTCTTTAGGGAAGATTTCAATTGGATTTAAATCGCTAGCATCAGCTTTAAGGTATGAAATTGAATTATTTGCAGAACCACCAGCATTGATAAGCAAGTACCTGTGATCCATTGTTTCTTCGATTGTTAGAAAATACTCGCCAGACTCTTCTGTATAAATAACTTTATCAAAAGAATTTGTCATATCTGTGACGTGAACTTTAAATGGACGCATATTTTCATCCATTTCAATATAGGCATAGTGTTTTGAATCATTAAACCAAACAGGGCCGCCATTGATTTTCTTAGGGCCTTCAAGAATGATCTCATTTGTTGATAAGTCTTTAATATAAAGATCGTAAAGCTCATCGCCATTGTCATCAATTGTATAGATTAGATAACGATGACAAGGTGAGATTTCAAATGTTCCAACATCAAGAAAGTCTCGTCCTTTTGCTAATTCATTTTCATCGAGACAGACTTGTCTCTCATCTGTGCCAATGTGACGACGAAAATGAATAGGGTAATCTTTCCCTTCTTCATATCTTTCAAAGTACTCATACTCATCATGTGGGTATGGGCATGTTTCATATGTTTGAAGTTCACGAGATTTTAATTCTTCAAAAATTGTATTCTTAAGTTCTTCAGAGTCACTAAGATAGTTTTTGAAGAGTTCATTTTCTTCATTAAGAAATTTCATAACATCACTATCTTCTTCGCGATTTCTCATCCAGAAATAGTCGTCAGTTAAAATCTGATCGTGAATCTTTGTTTCGTGTGGGATTTTTTTGGGTTGAGGGTATTTCATCTTGTCCTCCGTGTTTGAAATGTAAGGAAGGGAGTGAATTGCGTTAGCAATACACTCCCATAAAGAGTTAAGGTATAAGCCGGGTCCTGTATTGGACTATCATTCGTCTAGGCCAGCAGTTACCCACTGGCTCGAGCGCTTAACCCGTCAACAAGGGCTGGCTACCCCATGAGTCGACCTATTCAAGCTTGCACCGCCTAGAGTTTACCTGTTTTCACTACAGCAGGTGAGACGAATCTCTCACTGATTGGCCGGCCAAAGCTACCCCAATCGAGTTCAAACCCCTGTACTTCCTTTCTGTTGCACTTGTCCTAGTCTCACGACCGACGGGCGTTACCCGCTAAGCTGCCATATGGTGCCCGGACTTTCCTCCCGTCTATTACACCGAAGCATAATAAACCAGCGATAGTCTCCTTAACTCTTTGCGAATTTATGCCCTATGTCACATTGAATGTCAAAGGTTTACACACTAACTAGTCATGCTTTATTTGAGTATGGTAAAACTTTTTTTAATTATATTCGTATAAGTTTTAAAGCCATTCGCCATGGAGAATTGATGAAATATATTTTATTGGCTCTTGTGTCATTTTCAGCAAGTGCAAATCTTAAGAATTATGTTCGTGAATATTTAAAAGATTCAACAGAAGTAAAAGAAGCGAGTTACAATTTTGAGCTTTCAAAACTTACTCTTGAACTTGAGTCTGGGGACAAAAGACCTTGGACGTTAGGTGTTCTTGCTCAACATGATGATGTTGGCCTTATTTCAAATCCAAATAATCCAAACTTAGTAAATACATACAAGGCATTCAACTCAGGTGTTGAATTATCTAAAGAAAATGTTTGGGGTGGAAAGTTTTCGATCACAGGATCTTATATTGATTTTAGTGGTGGAACTGAGTACGAAGGTTATAACCAAGAGGTCTCATACACTCAGGACCTAGGAAAGAACTTCTTTGGTCGTAATGACGATGCTGACATCAAAATTGCAGAAAAGAATGTCTACTCATCTAAGTATGCTTTTGATGCTGAAGTTTCTCAAAATGTCCTCGAATTTATCGAAACATATTATAACTACAAAAAAACAAAGACACTTATTCAGCTTAAAGATGAAGCGATGAAGCGTGCTGAAAAAAGACTTAAATTTGTTCAAAAGCAAGTTAGAGATGGCCTAAAGGAAAGAGTTGATCTCTACTCTGCTCAAGCGTCTGTTAATTCTGTAGGTGAGGAGCATGCAGAATTAGAGTCTCAGCTTGAAACTTATAAGAAATCACTAGAGAGTAAGTTAGAAAGATCCCACTCATTTAATGATATTGATTTATATAAAATTGAAAAAATTAAAATGGAAACAATCACAGATGGTGAAATCGATTCCAATCTTACTATTCAAGCATTAAATAAGAAGCTTGAATCATTAAATACAGCAATCGAGAAATATGACAATTCTGTATTCCCAACTATTGAATTAAGTGGTGCATATAAGACCAATAGTTATACAGTTGCGGGAAGCGGGAATGTTTTTAGTGATGGTACATTTGGATCTGATAATGATGCGACTGAAGTCGGTCTACAAATTGTTATCCCTCTTGGTATGACAGTTGAGAAGAATAACTTAAAAGAAGCAAAAATTAATAAGCTTAATACTGAGTATCAGCATCGTCTTGCCAAGATTAGAACTAAGAATCAATTAGATGCACTTAAGAATACAATTCGTCTAATTGATAAGACGATCGATCTTGTTCTTAAAAGACATAAGTTAGCAACTCTTTCAGTTGCAGAATATAACAAGCTATACTCTCGTGGTCGTGCAGACTTTGATAATGTAATTTCAGCAGAAGAAAGGCTTATTAGTACTGAAAATAAATTCGTTGAATATATCAGCCGACGCCAAAAACTATACTTCAGCTTACTTGATATCTACGGAAAGCTTGGTAACCACTTTCAATAAAAATTTAAAGTGTTCGTAGGGTGCTTGGGAGAATTAATCTTCCACACCCTCGGCATAGAATTAAATCCTTCCCATTATTAAACTCAGCACATTCACCAGCAGAATATGTTAGACGACAGCTGCCACAGCTATTTCCTTGGAGAAATGTAGCTGCAGTGTGATGGTTTTTGACTTTAGCCTTTAAATATAGTGCTTTTACATGTGCACCCACTTCATCGAGCAGGCCATCAATTTGAGTATTGAGATTATCGATTTTAGTATCATTATTTGATTTAATTTGTGCTACCTCTTCATTGATTTCAGAGATTGTCTCATTGATTCCCTTCACAAATTCTTGCGCTTCAGAAACTGTCGCTTCAATTTCCTCTACCTTTTCAAGTAGCTCTAATATCGTATCTTGTTTTAGATTTGAATCTTCTTCTAATAAATTGATCGTTTTTTGTATGGCCTCTTCTTGTTCGCCACTTGTTACAGAATTCAAATTTTGTCTCGCTTGTTCGAGCTTCTTATCTGTGTCAAAGAGTTCCTTCTCAAGAGAATTTAAACTCGCTTTAGTTTCAGTGAGTTGTAGATTAAGTTGATCGATTGACTCAGTCTTGTTGCTTAATTGTTTGTTTAAAAAATCGATTCGCTTCAACTCTTCGTCTGTTGCGTTCTCTAGGCCGTCGATGACCTTTTCTAAATCCATGACATCTTTTAGATATTTTAAGTTTTCCATTTGTAATTAATAACATATTTACCTAGCAGTCGCGATTGGAATATTTGTTTATTTAAGGTGATAATAGGGAGATAGGAGTTATAATGCGCGGAAGTATATTCGGAAAAATGTTTTCAATGACTACCTTTGGTGAGTCACATGGCCCTGCCTTGGGTGTTGTTTTAGATGGTGTCCCTAGTGGACTTGATTTTAATTTAGAAGATCTACAGGCAATGTTAGATAAGAGGGCCCCTGGGCGTTCTAAGGGTGTAACAGCAAGAAAAGAGCCTGATCAAGCCGAAGTCCTTTCTGGAGTTTTTGAAGGGAAAACATTGGGAACTCCAATCGCAGTTATTATTCGTAATACTAATCAAAGAAGTAAAGACTACGATAAATTAAAAGATAATTATCGTCCTGGACACGCTGATCGAACTTATGACCTAAAGTACGGTATTCGAGATCATCGTGGTGGTGGACGCAGTAGTGGAAGAGAAACGGTTTCGCGTGTTGTGGCCGGCTACTTCGCGAGTTTGGTTCTTCCTAAAGTAAAAGTTAATACTTTTATTTCTAAGCTTGGGCCGTTTGAATGTGAAAATATAATTAAGAGTTTTCCACAAAATCTTGGAACATATAACTTTGGTGATCCAACTAAAGATGATGAAATTGAAAAGTATCTTATCGATCTTAAGGCCAAAGGTGATTCGATTGGTGGTCGCATTTCTGTCAATATCGAAAATTGTCCAGTTGGGTTAGGAGAGCCTGCCTTTGATAAATTAAAGGCCGATCTTGCAAAGGCCGTTCTATCAATTGGAGCATGTGTTGCTTTTTCTTTTGGTGCAGGATCAAAGATGGCCGATATGAGTGGGCAAGAAGTAAGTGCAGATAGTGCTAATTTTGGTGGAATTGAAGGTGGAATTAGTAATGGCGAGACAATTAATCTTGATCTAACTTTCAAACCAACTTCAACAGTTGGAGCAAACGCAAAAGAAGGCCGTCATGACCCATGTATCCTACCAAGGGCCGTTGTTGTCGTAGAGTCAATGGTTAGGGTAGTATTGGCGGATCACTTTCTAAGACAGAAAGCATACGAGGTATAATTTGTCTGAAATTAAGCTATTTGAAGAAATTAATGACGTAAACAAAATATTAAACGAGATCGACTCCGATCGAATCCTCGTTATTTTAGACTCTAATATCAACAGTCTCTATCTCGATCTTATCGATGTAAGGGAAGGTATTGAGATCTATATCGCCCCAGCTGGTGAAGATTGTAAAAATATCTCTGAAGTTGAAAGAGCTTGTGAGTTCTTTATAGAAAAAGGAGTACACCGTGGAGCACATCTGGTCGCTATCGGTGGAGGAGCATGTTCTGACTTTGCAGGTCTTGTGGCCTCGCTCCTACTCAGAGGAATTAAGTGGAGTGTTATTCCAACAACACTTCTTTCAATGATCGATGCAAGTATTGGTGGTAAGGTTGCTGTTAACTCAAAATTCGGTAAGAACTTAATTGGAGCATTCCACCTTCCAGAAAAAATTTATATTTGTGCAAAGTTTTTAGAAACGCTAGCAGAAGAAGACTTTATCTCTGGTCTAGGTGAGTTGGCGAAGTATTACTTCCTTGATGAGCAGGTATTCAATTTAATAAATAACGAAGCAAGCTTTGATGAAATCACTCTTCGTTGTGCTAAGTATAAGCAAGAAATCGTTGAGCAAGACTTTAAAGAAGGTGGTATTAGAAAGGTACTTAACCTTGGTCATACTCTTGGTCACGCAATTGAAAAAGTATACGAGCTTCCACACGGTGTTGCAGTCTACTGGGGACTCAAATTAATCTTTAATATTTTTCATCGAGATGAAGAAAGTGAATTCTTAAATCAATTCTCAGGTATCTTTGGCCTAGACGCTCTAATGTGTCCTTGGGAAGATTCTCTACCTGTTGAAGAGATGATGGATTATATTGCAAAGGATAAGAAGATCATTAGTCGTAATGCAATCGAAGTGATTCTGCCAAATGGAATTGGAGCACCGACGATTCAGACAGTTTCGTTTGATGATATTAGACAGCACTTACTTGATTACGCTAACGGTAAGGGAGCAACAAAGGACTTTATTAAGAAAATAAAAGTTCCTTCATCTAAGTCGTTTGCCAATCGTGCACTAATCCTCGCTGCAATCTATCCGCAAGACGTACAGCTTATGAATATGCCTGAATCAACTGATGTTGTTAATATGCTCAGTTGCCTTGATAGTATTGGTCTTACAATTGAAAAAGCCGATGATGGAATTATTATTCGTGGCTCATTCCCTGAATGTGAGATTGAAACAGATGATGTTATCGAACTTTATACAGGTGATGGTGGAACGACTAATCGATTTATCATTCCGCTACTTGCTCTAGGTAAAAATAAGTATAATTTGATTCCTAGTGAAAAGATGTTCGAAAGACCAATGGATGAACTCGCTAATGTACTTGATGACCTTGATGCTGTTGTAACAAGAGATGAAAATACATGGTTTCAAGTTCAAGGACCAGTGAGTATCTCTCGAGGGGTGTACGAAGTTGATTGTAGCCGTTCAACACAATTTGCAACTGGTCTTGCAATGGCCCTGTCGCCACGTGATATTGATGTCGAGCCTGTTAATTTAACAACGAGTCGTCCATATTGGGATATGACATTAAACCTAATTGAACGTTTTAAAAATGGGGAACAAGTTTTTGAGGTTCCTGTTGATTTTAGTTCTCTTGGATATCCGCTGGCCTATGCTTGTTTGACAGGTCCTGTGTTAGTCGAGAACTGTAAGGGAATCGATCGTTTTCAAGCTGATAGCAAGTTCATTGGGCTGCTTGAAGAATTAGGTGGACAGTTTGACTTTACTACCAACGGTTTACTATTCAATGGTATGGATAACTTAAATGGATTTGAGATTGATTGTCGTGATTGTCCGGATCTAATTCCAACACTATGCTTTTTGGCTTCATATGCATCTGGTGCAACAATAATTAGAAGTGTTGAAGTTCTAATTCACAAAGAGTCTGATCGCTTAAATGCTGTTATGGACTTAATGAAACTCTATGATATTGAACATCACTATCACGAGGAAGAGGACTATCTTGAAATTATCGGAAGAAAGCCTGATGGAAGATCTGTTGACATTGTTCCACCTCGAGATCACCGTATGGTAATGGTTTCTTACCTTTATCAATTAGTTAATGGTGGTGGGAATTTAGAGAATAAAGACTGTGTTGAAAAATCATTTCCCGACTTTTTTGAGGTTATCGCCTAGTGAAGAAGGTTGAAGTCATAATAGTTTCAGTATTTATTACGATTTCAATCTTCTGCGAAATCTTTGGTTATCGTGGAAATATATATCCATTCTTCAGTTGGCAACTTTTTAGCTATGAGAGACC
>NZ_JBEBMT010000005.1:114966-131773 GCF_043196705.1 Halobacteriovorax sp. HFRX-2_2 | reverse complement strand
CTTAAGTGAGTCAGCAATTAATTATTAAAGTATTCTACTTACTAACTTTTTCGTTTATTAGTTATTTTCTCTATGACTTAACACCGGTTAGTTCAGATGAAAATTGGCTCAAATCTCTAATTCTTTGGTTCTATCCTTTTAAAACGATTTTGATTCCATCTCTTGTCTTAATACCGGTAACCATAGGTTGTATAAACGATTTTAAAACAAAGTATTTTAGAATTGCTTATAGTCTTGTTCTCTTGGTCTTAATCGCATTAATGAATGGAGCAGACTTTGATCATGATCTATTTCTTTGGCTCTATGTATCCGTTGTTATTGCATTTATTCCAGATAAAAATATTTTGAATACTTCAAAGCTATTAATTACTCTTGCATATTTTATGTCTGGTTTTTGGAAGTTGTATTATGGAGTAATTGGGCTATTTTCTGATGGCCTTAATTCTTATCTAAACTTTTCTGGCCTAAAGAGTATTGTCATAAAAAGTAATCCAGCAGAGTGGGTTGTCGACATTTCTACAATTTGCTTTTTTATTATTGGCCTATTTGTTCTCTTAATTGAGTTATCTGGTTTAGTTCTTTATTTTAAAAATAAGTACTATCTAAAGTACTGGGCACAAGTGATGATTGTTTTTCATATGATGACTGTTGTCTTCATGAAAATTGAATTTGTCGGAAATGTTGTGCTTATTAGTTTGGTATTTGCTGATTTACTAAATACTAAGAAAGAACAATCCAGCCCATATCTTCGCAAATGTACTGAAGAGTGAAGTTACGAGATTCATCTAGGTTTACGTTCTTTTCAACGTCAAAAAGACCATTTTTTGAGGCAATTCGACGATTAGTAGGATCAATTACTGGAGACTGACTCCACTTTGATTTTTGAACTCGAAAATTGATAATCGAATCAATATCAGTAGGATTTTCTGGAAGTTTGTATGTCATCCCGCTTTTAAGCGTTACGCAAGTATTATCAGCACTTGAAATAAGAAAGTTATTGCCAGATTTTCTTTTCACTCTAAAAAAGCTGTGAGCAAACGCTTTATACGTAAATAAAGAGAATATGGTTGTGAAAATAAAATTTCTTCGTTTCATAAACTTATTATATACTATATCCATATATTTGAAGAAATAAAAAATGGAGGAATATCTATGTCAACTCTAAGAAGAGCATCAATAAACTCAAGTACTGGAGCGCACTCTGTAAATACAGGTGCTGATTTATATTTCTCAAATCAATTCAAGGCTTCTAAAGTATGGAATTCTGTCTGGAATGATATTGCAGACTTCCAGCTTCTAAATGATGAATTAAAGCCTGGAAAATGTTATTTCGACACAATCGAAGGTGCTAGAATCTGTAGTGAAAGATGTCAGAAAAGCGTCATTGGTATTGCTTCAGATACTTTTGGATTTGGTGTTGGACAAGGAAATGCAGGCCTTGAAGTGCCAATTGCAATTGGTGGTTGGGTACTTGCCTATGTCGACAAAGACTATGATCCGGGTACTCCTCTAACAAATGATGAGCACGGAAACTTGACTGAGATGACATTAGAAGAAAAACGTGACTACCCTGAAAGGCTTGTTGCTATTTATAAGAAGCCTGAGCTTAAGGATTCATTTGGCGATAAGAATCATCAAATTGTTGTCGATGGCCGTCACTGGGTGAAAGTAAAGTAATAAAAGGTCTATTATGATAGTCTTATCAATAGCTTTCTCGGAAGCTTGTAACCTAGATTGTAGTTATTGCAATGTTGATAAGCTTTCGAAGAAATCAATAAATACAGATCTATTTCTTGAATCATATAAAAAGGTTCGTGCACAGAAACCTGATGAGCTAATTCAAGTGGATTTCTATGGTGGAGAACCTCTTCTTCACTGGGATAAGATTGTCTCTGTCACAAATGAATTAAAAGACGAAGAAAATGTTCAATTTTATATGCCGACAAATGGTTTACTGCTTGATCAGGAAAAGGTTAATTTTCTAAACGAAAATAATATTCGAGTCTCTTTGTCCTACGATGGCCTTTGGCAGGATATGAATCGCAAGCAGCACGATAGCCGTGGAACAAATTACTTATACGAAAAGAAACTTCCAATTATAAAACAACTTAATGACCTTACTTGCCACTCGATGATTTATGCTGGCAATAGCAATCTTCTTGAAAATCACCTCTATATTAAAAAGGTACTTAATCTGAATCCTGACCTTACTCTTATCAGAGATGTGGATGTCTGGAGTGAGGAAAGTGCAATTGCTGTTAATGAAGGCTTTAGTGAATTAGTAGACTGGTATATTGAAAATGTCGATGAAGTAGAGATGCCACAAATAATTCTCACTTACCTAAGACATATTCTACGTTACACAGCAAAAGATATAACAATTGATTATTGCGGAGCAGGAGATACGCATTTATCTTTTTCAGAAGATAAGCTAATTGCCTGTAATCGCTTCAAAGATGACGACCTTTATCTACAAATTCCAGAATATAAGAATATGGCCGCTTGTGAGAGCTGTAGTGTAAAAAAATTCTGTAGAAAAGGTTGTTTATATGAGAACATTAAGAACGAAGGACCTATTGAGAATATATGCATAATGTATCGCCATTTTTATAAGGAAGTACAACGCATGATTTCTGAAATAAGGTCAAATAAATATTTTACTAGAATCTTGAAAAGAGAAGTTTATGAATCTTAAAGCATTAAATCGAAGCATGTACTTAGCAGCTGAACATTTATTTGAAGCTGGAAAGCATATGTTGCCAATTGCTCCTGAGTATGGAGAAAAGCTTATGCTCGAAGCTGATGAAATATTATCAATGATTAAGCCAGAAGAAGAAAAAGTTTCGGATGAAAAGTTAGATGATATTTTAGATGAGATTCTCAACGTGGAGATAGATTAATGGTCGCCTATAATTTTGAAAATCCTGCGAAAGCGTCTCAAAAACGCGTCGCAAAGAAATACTTTACTCTAGAAATCACAACCTCAGCGTTATGTGATTTAAATTGTACTTACTGCTTCGAAGGAGAGAAGGTTGATAAGGCCCGTCTCGATAATGAGCTACCAGTTATCTTCAAAAGAATCGATAGTATTCTTGCAGATAAGAATTGGTTTCAAAGTAAGTATGATGGTTTGAATATTTCACTTTGGGGAGGAGAGCCTACTCTCAATCCAAACTTTATTATCGAGTTAATGAATAAGTATCGTGATCACGAAAATGTTGATTTCCACTTATACACTAACGCTTTCAATATTCATAATATGAGAAAGATTATTGAGAATGTTGATACAAGTAAGCTACATGTTCAGGTGTCATATGATGGCCGTGCTGTTAACGATAGTTATCGATTAATGAAGAATAAAAAACCTTCAAGTAATCATGTCATTAACAATCTTTATGAACTTGCTGGTCTTGGGATCAATGTAAGTATGAAGGCGACTCTTCCTATTGATAGTATGGAAAGTCTTTATTCTTGTTGGGAAGATTATTACGATATTCAAAAACTTCTTTGGAAAGTTTCAAAAGATATTAATATTAGTTATTCACCAACGATTGATTATATTACAAAGTTTTCTCTTGATGAGAAAAAGGATGCGATAAAGATCTTTAGAGCTGAATTTTTAAAAATCGCTAAGAGAGAAATTGAATTCTATAATGAAAATGGACGCTACCTTTGTTCATGGTTTGGTGGAGAAGATAACCGTAAACACTGTTCTGCTGGATATAATATGGCGGCAATTGATCAACGTGGAAATCTCTACGCTTGTCACGGGGCCATTTATTCGAAACATAAGGAAGAGTTGGCTTATAGTGATATCAATGATGATGCGTTCGTTGAAAAAATTAGTGCTTATACTCAAAAATTTGAAGAACCACTTAAGAAGATTCACAAGGACTGCCAGGACTGTGTCGCTACAACTTGTATGATTTGTCCTGTAGCAAGTCATGAGAAAAGTGAAAAGACAGACTTCTTTGAGAAGTGGACAGATAATTGGGTTAACGAGCTTTGTGGTTTCTTTAAAACATTTGGTGAAATCGACAGGGCCGTTCAAAAACATATATTCTCTGCAAATGCGATGACTAGAGAAGAGTATATGGACAAGGAGGTTGCAAATGGCATGTAGTGGTGGACACTGTACTTATCACAATACAGGGACAGCAACTTGTTCTGGACACCGTGGTGTTTGTTCTGCAAACAGAGCCTATGGATTAAGTACTGGTATTGTTACTGGTGGTATTGTTTACGGTAGCCATGTTAGGGCCTTACGTAATGTTATTGCTGCAGAATTAGCTCGTTATCGAAGTCATGCAATGTACAACCCTGGAGATCCAACAGACTCTTATGGTAGGGGAGCAACTATATCTAATAATGTTGCCGCTAATATGACAGGAAGAATTAATCAGCTTACACCTGCTAATGATATAACAGTGAGCTATACGCCTGCTCCAAGTGGTGTATCCCCTGCGGATAATAGAGGGCGTACGGCGGATGATCCATCAGCTGGAGGTTCATCAATGTCGAGAGGATGGAATAAACGAGGGCAGCATTTTACAAGAACTCACTTACAAGAAGTTTTAAATTACTATAATACAATTAGAGCTGACTGTATTTGTAACTCTGACTGTAACTGTAACGCCGTTTGTTCTTGCCATAACAATTGTGGTTGTCACTACTAAATATTAAAAGGATTTAATTATGTTATTATATGATGTTGCTTCAGTTGAGGATCGTGGGTCACACTGGTATGTGACAAATGTTTTTCCTCATACACTAGATCCAATTGAAAGACAGGAAAAGCTTTTAAATCTTTCCGCTGTGTCTGCATCAATTATTAAGCATGCCTTAACAGAAGGTATCGAAGTTAGAATTGTTAAACCAATTGAATATAACGAAGTCATGCCACACGAAATTAAGCTTATTAGTGGTGATTCAAGTGATTATAATTTTGCAAGAGAATCGGCCATTAAAAAGGCCCGTATGGTTGTTACGCAAGACCTTGCTTCGGTTAGTGGTTATACGTTCTATAGCTATATGTGTTTAAATAATGAACTTTGCGATAAGGGTTATTTCATTACGGCCGAAAATCGTGAGTCAAAATATTTAGAAATCTTAGAAACAGGTAATGAAGACCTTATTCAAAAACTAGAAGATTACCTGAATATGCGCGATCAGATCGAAAGAATCAGTGCTCTTAATAAGAAATTTGATCACTTTAGAAAAATCGTTAATGAAGAAGAGTGTACTGATAAGATCGACGAGCTTACGAATAAGTTCTTAGAGGATTATTATTCAACATTCTTCTAGAATTATTCTCTATTCACAAAAAGATCATCGTAAAGTAAATGGAACATTATTTTACTGCTTCGAGTATTTTCTCTTTTCGAGAGCTCGAAGCAGTGATGTGAAATTTGTCCTCTATAATTGCACCCAAGAAGAAAGAATCAATTGGATTAGTGTTTTCAAAGAAAGATATCATTTTCCGGATGAATATATTTCTGACTTTCTCGTTACTAATAGTGTTTATGAAATTTTTAAATTAAAGCCTAAACGCTGTATGATTCTTGATATTCATACGCTTAAACTTCTTGGAGAAACAATTCCATGTGACCTCGTCGTTTTCTCAAATGAAGGCCATGAAATGCGTCGCTACGGGATGAAAAAGGTCAAGTATTTTGGCTTCTACGAATATCAAAACTTTGATGAGCAGGAGCTTTTAAAATTCTCATTTGGAAATTATAAAGAGCTTAAGGCCGTGGATGACTATGTCTTCGTGAATACTCCATCACTCGACTATACAAATGTTGTAATTCCCGAGCACTACAAACAGAGAAAGCTTATTTATAAAATAGCAAATAAGCACCACGAAAACTTACACGAAAAGTTTGATACGATGCTGTATTATCAATCGGGAAAAGTTGATACTAATAATCGTCTAGTTCCCGAAAGTCTCTATTATAAGAAGAAGGTTGAAATCTTTAAGAGTGTTATTCAAGACTCCGTAAATATACGTTATAATGATATCTTATTAAACGGATTTGAAGCTTATCACTTAACGGATGAAGATAAGTTAATTCAAGAATTTTTGGATTAATATGATTCTAAGACTCGATAAAGAAAATTATGATCTCTGGCTTACTTATAGCTGGAGCACTAATAATCATGGCCTATGTGGACACACATATGAGGTTATTGACTACTATCTGTTTCTAAAAGAGCATATGCGAGTTGGTATTCTTCTGTGCGAAGATATTGATTGGCCTACATTTCGTGACTCTGTTGTTGGAAAATATATTATTTCTGATGAAGAGTTGGTGCAACTTGAAAAAGATACTCTCTTTGTAAATCGTCCTAATTTAGTACATGCGAATAATATTCTTTTTACTGATGGTGGTGCGAAGTCATTAATGGGTAAACATATTTTGGCCCAAAAGATTTTTCACTTCGCTTGCGGTGATAAAGAACTGCAGGACAATGATAAAGATAATGTCTTTATTCTCCAAGATGCGCGTATATATCGTGACTGTAAAAATGCAATTGACTATAAAAAACGAATTAATTTTGAACGTTTAAAGAAGCCGACAAAATCAACTCGTTGTAATCTGCTCTATGGCACAAAAAATTGTCGAAATATCCCTGACCAAATGTACCTAGACCTCCTCGATAAGTATGATGGGAAGTTTATGTGCCTAACGAATAAGGAAAATAGACCAGCTGGACGCTTAGATGGGCTCTCAGATCGCTTTGATTTCCCAGAGATGCCTGTTGCAGACCTTTTTGAAAAATTTGATAGATATATCTATACACCGGTTCCACGCAAATTTGACTGTAGTCCCCGTATGATCGCAGAATGCAAGTTTTTTGAAAAAGAGGTTGTGTATTATAATATAGACTACTGGGATGAAGATAAAGGCCTCTACTGGAGAAAGTGGGATATTGATAATGACTTTGATTCAATATTCTTAAAAGAGGGAGATCCCATACTAGAAATCTTGGGAGAACATATTGGATTATAATATTTTTAGCCACTCTGGTTTGAGGCTATTAAATGACAAATTCAATAAGAGAGCAAAGCTCGATACTGGAACATTCTGTAATTATGAATGTTACTTCTGCTATTATCTTGAAGACCTCGATAAGGTCACACCTCTGGAGACAATAAAGAATAGAGCAAAGAAAATCTATAATTGTGGAATGCGAGAAATTGATCTAAGTGGTGGCGAGAGTTCTGTTCATCGTGACTGGTTTACAATTCTCGACTACTGCCGTGAAGTTGGTTTTACAAATATTTCTGCACTTACTAATGGTGCTAAATTTGCAAATCTAGAATTTTGCAAAAAGTCTCAAGAACACGGCCTTACTGAATTACTCTTTAGCCTTCATGGAGTTAATGAAGAAAATCATGACTCGATTGTTGGAAGAAAAGGTGCCTTTCGTAAAATGTTAAAGGCCATTTCTAATTGCCAAGAAATCGGTATTAAGGTTCGCATTAATTGTACGGTAACGGATAAGAATGCTGAACTGCTTGGCGAATATGTTAAGTTGATTAATAAGATAAAACCTTATCAACTAAATTTTCTCCCACTCAATTATTGGGAGGATGCAGATCGACTTGAGTCTCAAAGCTATGAGCATTTAAGTAAGCATATAAAGCTTGCTATTGATAATCTTAATCAAGAAATTCAAATTAATGTTCGCTATATCCCTTTTTGTTTTATGCAAGGATATGAAAAATATGTTGTTGGGGTCTATCAGCATATTTACGATCGTAATGATTGGAATATCTATGCTTACGATGTTGAAAAAATTGAAGAAAAAGTTCTTGATACAAAAGAGTACTTTGAAGTTGCTGCTCAAAAGAGAAAGCATACTTACACCAAAGGTAAGGAGTGTTTTAACTGTAAGTACTTCTTCGTTTGTGATGGTGTAGAAAAGAAAATATCAAATGTTCAGGATGTCTACCCGGTTGAAGGGGAGAAGATTGATGATGTTCTACATTATCGTCGTGGTCACTATCCTGAGTGTGATTATAAGTAGGTAAATTATGGAAAAATTACCAAATTCATTAGCTAAAGAAGAGATTCTCGAAATTGAGCTCGAGTTAACAGGAACGTGTAATCTCGATTGTCCTCTTTGCTCACGAAGTTATTCAAACGCAAAGCACTTGGTTAAGTATAATGAAAGACCTGCAAGTGAGATTATTGCTCAATTAGATGAGTATCCTAATATAAAAATGTGTTGTATGGCAGGTATGATTTCTGAGCCGACCCTTCATAAAGAATTTTTTACGATCATGGAGTATCTGATAGGCCGTGAAATTGAAGTTGAACTTTACTCAAATGCTTCTCTCCATTCGACTGATTGGTGGCGAAAGCTAGGCACAATGATGAGCCCTCGAGATCATGTCTTCTTTACGATCTGTGGATCAACACAAGAGTTACATGAGAAGTATCGTGTTCGTTCTAATCTTCAACAAGTCTTAGATAATCACGCTGCATTCAAAGAAGGGTGTGAATATGATATCGATTATCTCCAACATATTAAATTTGAATATAATGCTAAAGACTTTGAAAGTGAGGCAATGAAGCAGATTCGATCTCGATTTAGTCGCGAGTATAATATTAATACTCTTCCATATAATGAAAGATTTGGTTTTATTAAAGATGAGGATAATGACATTGCCTTAACGGCAGATTTGGCCAAGAGTTATAATCTTATCTCTCGTCATGCCAAGAGACGTTATGAACGTAATAAGTCTGGTGAAATAAAATGTCAGATGCGTTGTAAGAGTCTTGAAGAGAAATTCGTTGCTATTGATCAGTGGGGAGAGATCTTTCCATGCTTTCTTTATCGAATCTATAATGTCGGTGAAAAGTTTAACCTCGACTACTCAAAGATAAATCAATTTAAGTATGACTTCTGCTATGAGTGCGAGGCCATGACCACTAAGATGCTTGATGATATTGGCCTTGAGAGGATGGGGTAATGAGTTGTAAGCAAACAACATTACATCGTAGTGAGATCTTAGAATTAGAGATGGATCTTACTGGCACGTGTAACCTGCGTTGTCCTTTGTGCACTAGAAATTATGCTCATGCTGGGCACCTCTTAAAACGTAATGTGCGAAGCTTCGAAGAAATCAAAAAACAGTTAGATAGCTTCACTAATCTTGAAGTTTTTTATATGGCAGGGAATATTTCTGAGCCAACTCTTCATCCTGAAGTTAAGGATATTTGTCGCTATCTAGTGGAACGTGGTGTTGCCATTGAGTTATTTACAAATGGTAGTACCCACAATCCAAAGTGGTGGGCAGAACTTGGTGAGATTTTATCTTCTAATGATCGTATCTACTTTACGATTTGCGGCTCAACTCAAGAGCTCCATGAGAAATACCGTGTTGGAAGTAAGCTTCAAGATATTTTAGATAACCATCAAGGGTTTATCTCGACGAATAAAGAAGGAATCGATCATATCCAACATATTATGTTCAAATATAATCGTGAAGACTATGAAAGCGAGGCAATGCAAAATATTATTGCACGTTTTAGTAAAACATTTAATGTTGATACAGAAGGCCAACGTACTTTTAATGAATATGTGAAGTCATTTGATAAGGACTTAATTCGTCCAGAAGATGAGAGAAAAAGGGCCATTGATGCACTTTTCAATATTAAGCCAACACCAGGCGAGAGTACTGATATTGAAATAAAATGTATGAGCCTTAGAGATCGAAAAATTTATATTGATCAGTTCGGCCAAATATCTCCTTGTTACGGTCATGCAGAGTATGAAGGACCAGGACACTTCTCTGGTGAAGTATTCGATTATGGTGAAGTACTTAGTTTTAAATTTAAAGATTGTTTTAAATGTGAAAGACGTATTCAAAAGTTAATTGATGTCATGGAGTTAGATTTTGTCTGCTAGTAATGATGCCCTTATTCGTAGTGAGAGAATAGAATTAGATCTCACTGGAACTTGTAATGCAAAGTGCCCTTTGTGTGCACGAAACTATAAGCATATAGAAGTTAAATATAATGAAAGACATTTAAATGAAATCACAGAACAACTAGATCAATTTCCTAATGCGAAATTTGTTCACCTAGTTGGAGCTTTTTCAGAGCCAACACTTTATCGATCTATTTTTGACCTCTGCCGCTATCTTCGCAAAAGAGATATCGCAATTGAAATTTGTACAAATGGCGATACTCATGACCCTGATTGGTGGGCCGAGCTAGGAACAATATTAGGACCTGATGATAGTGTTTATTTCACAGTATGTGGTTCCACACAAGAGCTTCATGAAATTTATCGTGTTAACACAAGTCTCGCTAATATTAGGGCCAATGCGAAAGCATTTCGTGAATCCAATCCTTATGGTATCGATTATATTCAGCATATTCTCTTTGATTATAATGCCGAGGATTTAGAAGATGGTAGTATGGATGAGCTTTTAAAAGAGTTCAGTAATATCAACCTAACGCAAACTCTCTATCGTCGTGATACTGAGGTTTATAAGAATCCCTTTAACTTAGATAAAATGTTAGTTACTCCAGAGCTTAAGAGAAAATATGACGTTATTATTAACTCTGCTAAAAAGAAGTGGGGTGAAAAGGTTAGTGGTAGTAAGGATTATGATATCGATTGTCGTTCTTACCATAATAAAAGTATTCATATCGATCAGCACGGTACTGTATTCCCATGCTATGTCTGGCTTGAAGAGAGTCGTTTAGAGAAGTGGGATTTGGATTATAAGAAGATTCAAAATTTCGACTACGAATGTTGTCAAATTTGTGAAAAGAACTGTAAGCGATTGATGGATATGTGGGAGCTTGAGATTCTATAATGCAATATAATAAATTTGTTGAATTTATAGAACTTAGTTTAAATAATAGCTGTCAATTACAGTGCCAGGGTTGTCCAAGCCTAAATCCAGATCACAATAATAAAAGAGAATTAGATTTCTCAAGAGTTCTTCCTATTATTAAAGAATTCAACCCAAAAGAAGTCTTTATCTGTGGTAATGATGGTGAACCATTGGAGCATAGTGATATTAATAATATTCTTGTCGCTTTAGGTGAAAATTTTTCTCAAGATATTCTGATTGCAACGAATGGGGAAAACTTAATGAACCTTGATGTGGAAAAATTAAAAAAATATAAGAATATGGTCTTTCAGGTGGCCATCGATGGACCAAGTCAAGAGGTTCATGAGCTAACTCGTGGTGGTAGTAGTCTCGATACTGTCTTTTCTAATATTGAAAAAGTAAGAGGGATTCTAAAAGTTGAGCCTATTTTTTCTCGTCATGAATTAAATGAAGAATTTGCAATTGCGACAGCGGAGCTCGTTAAAGAGAAGTTTGATTTAGAATTACTATTTCGTGACACAACTCTTGTCACAAGTAAAATCAAACCACCTAAGAATAGAAGTAGCAGGGGAAATATGGATTTCTTGTATAAGAAAGAATATTCCTTGCCAGTAACACCATGGTTTAAAAGAATATATATAAATTCTGATGGGAATTGCTACCCTTGTGTATCTTTTATTTATGCAAGAGTTTCTAGTAAACCAATTAATATTTATTCATATGAAAGTACTTTTGAGTTCTTTACTAATTTTGTGAAGTTCTCAAGAGAATTTTGTCGATGTTATCAAGCTCTTGGAAATACAACTCAATGTAAGCTCAATTGTGATTTCTATATGAATGATTTTGAATATGATAATTTAGAAAGTATTAAGGATATATCGTGATTAAAAGTAATACCTCTTTTGGTAAACTCAATTCTATTATCGTTGGACGAGAGCTAGAGATTAGTAAGAGAATTGCTGACTTCACTTTTCAGCACTTTTATGGTGAGAATTTAACTCATGCTGTTTATGATCGACTCGAACATGGTGGCCAAGAGTACTATGTTAATCACGAACTGCTTTTAAAGCGTAATGAACAATTAGATAATTTAGCTGCGACATTTGAAAACCTTGGTGTCGAGGTTTTTCGCCCAGATCGACTTGGGCAAGTTGTCACAATCAAGACTCCTGATTACAAAACAGAGCTTTCAAGTGCAAGTAATGTTCGTGACGTTTCTCTCGTTTATCGAGATTATATTATTGAAACACCTACTTATGTTCGAAATCGCTTCTTTGAAAACACCCTGCTTTATAATGTTTATAATCAGCTATTTGATGGTGGCCGAGGTGGAAAATGGGTTAGATCTCCACACAATAAATTAGTAGAAGAAACAATGGACTTAAGTCCATGGAATTCAGAGCGTGACTATAAGAATTTTGATCGTTCAAAATATACGATGGCCATAGATGGTGCTCAATTTTTGAGGATCGGTAAAGATGTTATTGTAAACGTAAACTCATATAACCACTACCTTGGTCTTGAGTGGGTTAAGTCATTCTTTCCCGAAAGTGATTTTCATATTGTTAATGTTGCTGATAATCATATCGATGGTATTTTAGTCTGTCTCAAGCCTGGAACCTTTCTTGTGAATCCTAAGTATCGTAATATAAAGGATTTTTTACCGCAAAAGTTTAAAAACTGGGATTGTTTATTTCCAGACGATTATAAAGCAGAACCTGTGATTGAATCAGGGAAAACTGATATCGATATTCAACTTGCAAGTACAAGAGGAATGGATATTAATATTGTTAGCGTTGATGAAAAAAATATTCTAGTTAGTGAAAGTGCGGCCAATGTTATTGAATTACTCGATAAGCATGGCTTTACTCCTCACCCTGTAAGATTAGAAAATTGTGAAATTTTTGGCGGAGGGATACACTGCTCAACGCTAGATACAAATAGAGATGATGAATATATCGATTATACAAAGTAGTACGTATGAAGATTGCACTTATTACAATGATTGAAAGTAATGGCCGAAGCACTAATGATGACAAGGGCATTACATTTGAAAATCAAAGACATTATGAAGATGAGGCCATTCTCTGTTTTGAGAATTGGCGTAAGAATGCAGGGGATTTGAAAGATATTCCCATTTATACCTATTGTCCTTCAAAGCATATCGTTAGCGAAAAAACGAAAGTAAAATTTAAAGAATTAGGTGTTACATATATTGAAAGATATCACAATGAAACAGAGGAATTTGAGTCTGGTTTTGTGAATGTTCCATTTTGTGGAATGCTTCTTGAAGAAGAGTTAACTGAAGATCTCTTTATTCATATCGACCTTGATATGAATCTTATTAAACCTTTGGATCCCAAATTATTAGAGATTGCATATAACGAAGGCAAGATAGTCGTTGGCCAATATGATGATATTTCAAAAAAGGATCAACGCTTTATTGGAGAGGATTGGGGTAATCCGCTTGATACTGGTTTTATTATTTCTCGCCGAGACAGTGGTTTTTACAAATTCTTCTTTGAAGAACTCATGGCCCTATATAAGACAAATGGTGATGAAAGATGGCAGAAGTACTGTCGAAATGTAGAGAAATACTTTCTTGAAGAGTATGTCATTGAAAAAGCTTTCAATGAAGGTCGTCTTAACGTGCATCCTGTACAGTATTATCAGGTAGGAGAGGGATATGCTTCTGTGACAACTTTTCCAAAAGATAAGCTAGGAGGAATTTACTTTTGGCATGAACACCTATATCCAAACTCTAAATATGATAAAGTAAGAGAGAGAATCGCGTACTTTAAGAGAATGAAGGAGCTGTGATGGATATTGAACATATATTTAGAGAAAAAAAGATTGAGTTTCTCTACGCTGCTCAAGAGAAATTAAAAGAAGAGTTTGATATTGATGTCCCTGTCGGTTCAGGATTTGGAAAAAGTAAGAGCTTTTACTTTATTCCTGTTGGTAAACGTAAATATGTCTTTAAACCAGCTTTGAAATTTCTTGTTACTGATTCTCCGGATATCGATCGTAAACTTAATTTTACATTTGAAGATTTATTAAAAAAATATCGTAAGGTTATGAATAAAGAAACAATTCTCCCTACGTTACTGGAAGAGTCTGAGAGTTTTTTGGTTTTTGAATATTATAACGAAGAAGATGGCTGGTTTAAGATGGATGATCTTAAAAAAGGTGATTGTGAGACAGTCGTTACATTAACCAAGAATCTTTGGGGGAATGATAAAGATGTTCTTTTTCCTTTTTATAATCAACTCTATTCTAAAGTTTATAAAAATATTAATACCGGTGAAATTAAGATTGTCGACTTAAAATATGTTGAGATTCAAAAACGTAGACCAATATTCATGTATATCTGCGATTATAATATTAATACAATTTTTTATTTTGAAAAAAATTATAATCCATTCTTTAAGGTAAAGGATATCTTGGCCCGTGAGTATCCGGTATTAGAGGCCCAAGAGAAAATTTTATATAAGTAATGCAGATACCTTTATTTCGACCATATTCAAGTCCTGATTTAGAAGCACAGCTTAAGCGTGTTATAAGTAGTGGTGAGTGGACTGGGGGAATAGAGGTCGCAGAGGTTGAAAGCCTTTTAGTTAAAAAATTCAAATTTCCAAATTTCATATGTACTAGTAGTGCCACGTCAGCATTTGAAATTATTTTAGATATGTACTTTTCAGATGTTAAGGCAACAATTGTCGTTCCAACAAATACTTTTGCGACAACGGCGGAAGTTCCAAAGAGATTAGGTCATAAGATAGTTTTTTGTGACGTTGACTCAGTCTCTGGAATGATTGATATTACATCGTTAGAACAAGTCCTTAAATCTCAAAAAGTTGATTGTGTCGTTCCTGTTTCCATTGGAGGACACCTTTACGACAGAGATGCGATGAAGAAGTTAAAGAATGAATATGGTTTCAGAGTTGTCGAAGATCTGGCCCAACTTATTTACCCTGAATGCTTCGACTTGGAAGTGGATGCCGCATTCTTTAGTTTCTACCCAAATAAAATTCTTTCCTCTCCTGATGGTGGTGGTTTAATCGTATCTGATTTTTGTTTAGTGAATCAGGCAAAGAAGCGTCGATTGCATGGTATTTGTCGGAAAACAAGATGTGAATATGATATTGAATTTCTTGGACGTAAAGCGAATATGACAAATATTGATGCTGTGTTCTTAAAGGATCAAATATCTTCTTTATCAGATAAAATCTCAAAACGCTTGGCCATTTACCAATCGTATGCTCAATTGCTCGAAGGGATTTCTGAAGTTAAAGTCCTAGCACTTGAAAATAATATAATACCTTCGCTTTTTGTCATTCATGCTAGAAAGCGCAATGAGTTGAAGTCTTTTTTAGAGGATAATGGTGTTCAAACATCGATCCACTTTAGGCCACTTCATTTACATTCGTATTGGAATCAGGAAGAGTTAGAATTTCCAGGTGCTGAGGAATACTACTCTTCTACACTTTCTCTTCCTTTTTTTGAAACGTTAAAAGAAGACGAATTGAACTGTGTTATATCTCTTATAAAAAAGTTTTACTCTATCTAATAATTCTTTCAATATAAAAAGACTCTGCTAATTCCTTTCCACATTTTGTTCCTTCTGATTTTGCAAGGATTTCGAGATTCTCAATTGATCGAGGATGTGGGAATGGATGTAATTCACTTTCGTAGGCACACATGGCCTGAATTTTGGCCTTCAAGTTCTGCTTAGAAATTGTACTAAAATAATTCTTTCTTGCTTGTATAAATTGTGAAGACTGATATTCAATACTTGAAGGTATATCAAAGGTGTAGATTTCTGTCGTAGTGTTACTAGGAGTTGATCTAAAAGCTGTAAGGACTGCTTTGTTTGTAATTTGATGGTCAATATTTAAATCATTGTAAGAATGAGTATAGATAATATTAGGCTCAAATTCAGCTTTTACTTCTTCAATTTCTTGAATGATGTCGATAAGGTTATAACTATCGAGTCTATTATCTCTTAAAGATAATTTCTTGTGGTTTTCTACCCCAAGTATTTTAAGAGCTTTTAAGTATTCTTGGTGACGGTTTTGGATATCTTTGCCCTGGGCCGAAGTACTATCAGTAAGGACCAAAATATAGACATCATCATCTTCTAGAATATGCTTATGTATTGTTGCTCCACAACCTAATACTTCATCATCAGCATGTGCAACGATTACTAAAACTTTGTTGTTCATGGTGCCACCTTTTCAAAACTCCAATAATCATCGCATTCACATAACTTAAATGGGCAGACGATTGATGTTGTTTTAAAGTCACAAGTTAGAATGTGTTTTTTTGTATTCTTGCAAGCATAAGAAACTTGAGCATCATAGTGTATAATAAAGGCCCTAATGTCACATTTCCAACCCTTTAGTTGATTATAGCCATTATTTAAAAAATCAGATTTGGAAATATATTTTTGTTCTTTGGCCGTTCTAATTAATGTCGTTTCTTTGTTTTCAAGTTGTGTAACTCTTAGTTCACAATTCTTTATAAACTCTTCTATTTCGTCTTGATAATTTTCGTACGAAACGGAGTCATTTGTATCATTATGTAGTCTGATACAATTTAAGGTAAGCTTCTTTTCTTGTGCTAAATTATAGAGGCTTTCAAATATATTCTTATATCTTTCAAATTCCTCTAGTTTATTCGTAAAGAGAAAAGCTACATCCATTCGATATCTCTTAGATAAGAGATCAATTTTTTCGACAAAGCCTTTATTTGGGTACTCTGGATGAAAACTTGCGGTAATTTTTATTTTGTTACTTCCAGGAAGCTTATGCCAGAAGCTTTCAGGTTTAACAAAATTTGTGACGATTCTTATTTCTTTTAAGTTTTGAATACTTTCAAGTTCTTCAATAATTGTTATGAAATTTGGATGGAGGCTCGGTTCCCCACCAATTAAGTTAATGATAA
>NZ_JBEBMT010000005.1:99603-114869 GCF_043196705.1 Halobacteriovorax sp. HFRX-2_2 | reverse complement strand
ATCTTCTTCAATGGCCTTAAGTTTCTTAATTATAATCTTACTTAGAGTTGTGTATTCGGTATTACTATTAAATGGCCTATAGTAACAATAGCTACAATCAAATTGACAATGAGAAACCATCTCCCAATTTATATTAAGTGGGGAGCCTTCACCGATAGCAATAATATTTTCGTTTTCATATTGCATTTCTAAGGTCCTCTATTGCAACTCGTTCCTGACCAAATATATTTTCAATTCCACGCTGTTTTAAAATTTCTTTATACAAAGGCGCTTCGTAATTATATGGAAAGCAAAAGTCTTTAATGTTTAGTCCTTGCTTTGCAAACTCATTTAACATCTTATCAGTATCATCTTTAAGGTGATCATGTAGCTCTTTTAGATTTAGGCCACTCCTTAAGTCTCTATGTTGATGTGAATGACCGCCAATATAGCAATCCTTAGTGGAAGCTATTTCTTTGATTTGGCTCCATTTCATATAATTAGATGTATTACCTGTTTTAAAATAAGATTCATGGGCCTTAGCACACGGAATTGTTATCTCATTTTGTTTTTCTGCTTCTGGTGAAATTATATTCGTCGAAACAAAGAATATTTTTGGTGTATCAAATTTTAAAAAATGATTTAGGTGTTTATATTGTGAGTATAGGCCATCGTCAAAGGTGATAGTATAATCTGATAGATCAAGCTCTAGCATCCATTCGTATACTTCATGAATCATCAATATAGGCTTATTAAAATCATTCATATTTCTTTGCGATATCCTCAATAATTGTTCTTAGCGCTATTTTTGGGCGATAAAATTGTTTCAGCTTTTCGATATTTGGTGATCTTTTTAAAATATCTTTTGAGTGACTACTATATTCATCATTGAAAGCGATTTTTTCAATTTTAATATTAAGGGCCAATGTGTCTTTGATTAGATGTGCAAGCTCTTCTATCGTGACTCGGTTCTTGTCATTTCCTATGTTGATAGTTTGATTGAGAAAGCTATCTCTTTCTATCAAATACCTCAACGAATTGATTAAATCACTAATATGGCAAAATGACCTTGTTTGAGAACCATCTCCATAGATTGTTATCTTACCTGTTTTCTTTGCATCACGAATCATCTTCGGCATAACCATACCGTATTTAGGGGATTGCTCTGGGCCAGTTACATTAAATAGCCTAAGAATGATATGTGGTATTTGATAACTCTTGAGGAGAAATTCAGTCATCAGTTTATTACAGGCATAACCCCATCTTAAAATATCTGGAGAACCAATTTGTAGGCCCTGATCTTCTCGACAATTTTCTTGATTACCATAAACCTCAGAGCTCGAAGCAAATATTGTTTTTGTTTTATATTTCGCAAGAAGAGGGAGTAGATCATGATTGATCCTATTCTCATTAATAATGGCCTCTCTTGGTGATTGATCAATTTTTTTTACGCCAACAGCTGCGGCAAAGTGACAGAAAATTGTGGTGTCTTTTAGTTCAGTATTAAGCCAGTCGATATCTTCGTTGCTCATCTTGCCCAAGTCCATATTTCTGTATGATATTTCACCACAAATAGCTTGCAAATCGTCTACTGAGACGACGTTTGTTGATAAATTATCGATTATAGTGATATCGAATTCCTGAAAGAAATTCTTGGCGATTTCACTTCCTAGGAAGCCAAGTCCACCACTCACTAACATTTTTTGTCTGGTCATAAATTCAGCCACTTGCAGTAATTTTATCTATTGGTAAAATTATTTAGTTAATAATAATGCATCAAATTTTAATTACACTTATAATTATAACATATTGCATGTTTATGAGGTGTCTCAATGAAGAAGAAAAATAATTCAAATCAATTTGGTTTCACACTTGTGGAGATTATGGTTGCAGCGGGCCTTCTTGGTGTTCTGTCTGTTGCCGTCGTTAATATTATAGATAATATTAATAAGACTTCAAAAAGAGCAACTCAGATTTTTAATATTCAACAAGAAAGACAAAGGTTAGCAAGGCTTCTATCTGACCCTGTATCATGTATGAATACTCTAGGGAACTTAGACCTTGGTTCTAACTCAAGTGCACCAAAGCAGTTTTGGGCGGTTGTTCCAGTTAACGACATTAAAAACTCTGATGATAATATCGTTTATTCCATTGGAGATGAAATTGGTGAAGGTGCGGATGTTATTACTGTTGATAATATAAGAATTAGAAGACCACGTGATGGTAGTGATAATCCAACAGGTACTTTAGATGAGTACGAAGTAGGTACCGATGAATATACAAAAATATCAGTGACACTAGAGGCATTCTTTAAAAAGGGTAGAGCTGCTACTTCTGCTGCCGCTGTCAAGCAGAATACTATCGGACAGGCCATCAGTCGTGCGAAAATACCTATGCAGATTGTTGTCCATCGAAGTGGCCCAAATGAAGGTCAAATCTATTCTTGTTTTGGAGATGCTGATCAATTCCTAAATAACGCTTGTGAGAATTTAGGTGGGGTTATTGATGTTGATGGGGATTGTAAAGACTTAAAAATTAGAACAATTCAAACAACACCAACAACAAATTCGACAAATGCAGCCACTATTGGTGACTCGTTTTCTGCATCAATCGTTAATGAAGACGGAAATAACTCGCCAATAAAAGTAACATTAGGTGGCAGTGACTACATGTCTATCGATGACGATGCGATTCAAACGAAGGGAAAACCTCTAAATCTTAACCCTTGGGGACGAGTCGAAATCGGTCAAGATGACCCTACTGCTCCTGAAAACTCAAATGCAGGTTGGACATCAAGTGCTAACCCAGGAAGTCCACTTTTAAAGCTAATGGATTATACTTCGGCTTATGGAAGGAGCTCAATATCTTTTGATACAAGATCGATACAGGGGACGAGAAATGGTGCTGCTAACCTTATTATGCTAAATCCTTATGGGGGGACTATAACGGTTGGATCGTCTGCAGTTCTTTCATCAGGGTTAGCGTCTTTAGATGTTTATGGAGATGGTGTATTTAGAAGAAATGTCGCTTTTAATAATGGTACAATGTATGATGTGAATTTTAATAGTAATAGAACGTACTTCAGACAAGGGGCAACTCTGAGTGCTAATAAAACACTTACTGTTGAAACAGGTGCAAATATTAGAATGAATGGTACTTCTTATATTAACTTCCAAGGAACTTCATATATGAACTTTGCTTCAGATAGAAGATATAAGCACGATATCGTGGAGCTTGAAAGTGTATTAGAAAAGTTCGATGAAATTAGAGGTGTCGAATTTGTTTGGAATGCTAATAATAGACGAGATATTGGTTATATCGCTCAAGAGATTGAAAAGGTTTTCCCAGAGGTTGTCTCAACAGATGAGAAGGGAATGAAGAGCGTACAATATACAAAGATGCCAGCTGTAAACACTGCTGCAATTAAGGAACTTAAGCGTGAGAATGATGAGCTTAAGTTTAGAGTAAATCTACTTATGAATGCTCTTTGCAACGGTGAAGATGCACATAAGTATGAAGAGGTTTGCTCAATTCCGGTAGCGCCTTTAGAATAATGAAATGAAAAATACAACACTCGCGATCATTGGCGTCGGATATGTGGGAATCAACTTGGCCGTTAGGTTCCCACAATTCTTTAAAACTTTTGCCTTTGACATTGATAACGAAAAGATTGATTCCTTGAAGAAGGGAATCGACTTATCTGAACAATTCTCAACTGAAGAGATCTCTAACAGCGGGTGTATATTCACCTCGAATATCGAGATTTTAGCGGATGCAAATTACTATCTTATAACCGTCCCTACGCCGTTAGACAGTTATCATAAGCCAGATCAAAGTCGTGTTCTTGAAGCCGTTGAAGGCCTTAGAGACTACCTGTCTCCAGGGGACACTATTGTTGTTGAATCTACTGTCATGCCTGGAACAACAAAATCTATTAGAGAACTTATTGGTAGAGATGACATATATTTCGCCTTTTCGCCTGAGCGTGTAAGCCCTAATGACAATTTTATTAAATTTGAAGATATTGTGAAGGTTGTTTCTTGTGACTCAAAAGATAAACTAAGAGATTTAGAATTTATTTATAATAAAATATTTAGAAGAGTTGAATTGAGTCAAGACATTGAGGCAAGTGAGTTTTCTAAACTTCTAGAAAACACATCTCGAGATATCAGTATTGCTATGATGAATGAGTTTTATCAGGGCGCATTGAAGAAGGGGATTGATTTTAAAGAAGCCCTTAGGCTCGCTAGGAGTAAGTGGAATTTTCCTAATGTTGATAAAGGTCTAGTCGGTGGACATTGTATTAGTATCGATCCACATTACTTGTCGGCCTTCTTAGAATCTAAGGAAGATTCAATAATTCTGAAAGCTCGTCGAGTGAATGATTTGATGGTTAGTTCTTTGAAGGAGAGAATTTTAGAGATCAGTAAAAGTGGTGATAAGATTTTACTTCTTGGAAAAATTTACAAAAGAAATTGTAATGACACTCGAAATTCTAGAGCACTTCTTTTGTACGAAGAGCTAAAGAATCATACTGATCGAATTGTTGAATCATTTGATCCATACACAGATAAGGCCAAGAAGTTAACAGACTACAGAGAATACGACCTGATTGTTAGTTTAGTTGCACATGATGAGTTTGCGCAGCTACGAAAAGAAGAGTGGACTGAAATTCTTAAACCAAAGGCCGTGATTTTAGACTTTGCTCAAGTCACTCCCAAGGGTCTCGAAAATCAATTTAAGGTTTATTATTAGATCAAGTTACAATCACAGTGGTAGCGGAAGAGCGTTTCAAAGCTATCTTCACTGATTCTGTGCTTATTTCTCATAAAGAGCTTAAAGGCGTCACCACGGTTTAGAGTTTGACCGTGTTTCGAGTTACAAGCTAATTTGAATGAGATATGCGGGTAGCGATCAAGGAAGTCGTCTACCTGATGGTGATTATCATTTGTTACGATAATGACGTAAGTGACTTGCTCTTCATCTAAGTCTGGAAATTCAATATCGTGATCTAAGTATTCCACACAGTGATAGAGAACTTCATCGATATGCTTAAGGTATTTTTCACCATACCTTTTGATAAAGAGTCCATTGGTGAAAACATCAATTGTACAATTTAATTTTACGAGATGATCAAAGACTTTTTCCATTGTCTTAGGATCAATTAGGCCAGGCTCACCACCACTTAAGCTTACTTGTGCCCCTTCTGTCACAGAATAGACTTTATCAAGAAGCATTTCTTTGCTGATAGGATTCTTCTTATTGCGCTCATGCGTATCGATGATGCAGTAAGTGCAGTCCCAGTTGCAGTTGAATGTAGTAATGATTGTGAATTCATCACGTTTTGCCGTCATTTGTTAATTGTAACATGGTCCAAAATTGTAAAAAAGCTTTATTTTTCCCAACGATTTTAGACACTTAAGTGAGTCTTGTAAGGGACAATTTTACTGCTAAAATAGTTATATCAAGGATGATCAAATGACGAATAAAACAAAAGATGTGAAGCTTGAAGTAAGGCTTTCAAACTTAAAAGATATTGATGGTATTCATGAGTTAGTTGCTCGCTCCTATACTGGTTTTCCCGATGATTACACAAAGGGAATGATTCGTGGGCAGATTACAAATTATCCTGAAGGTAATTTTGTCGCTACATTAAACGGAGAAATTGTCGGCTACTCTGCAAGTATTCTTCTGTCTGAAAAGAAAGTTTTTAAAAAACATACATGGGCCAGTATCACTGGACGAGGTTATGGTTCCACTCATGATGAAGATGGTGACTACCTCTATGGATATGAAACTTGTGTTGACCCATCTATTCGTGGTCATCGTATTGGCCAGCGCTTATATAATGCTAGGAAAAGGCTTGTTAAATACGAGCGCTTAAAAGGTATTGTCTTTGTTGGGCGTATTCCGAGTTTACGTCGTCGAATCAAGCAAGTTGAAAGTGTTGAAGACTATATTGAAAAAGTAAAAGAAAAGAAAATTAGAGATACCACTCTTGGCTTTCAGCTGCGTAATGGATTTGAAGTCTTAGGTGTACTTGAAAAATACTTACCTGGTGATAAAGAGTCTATGGGTTATGGAGTCCATTTAATTTGGAATAACCCTGAATACCAAGCACAAGAGAGCAAGAAGGATCGCCCTGTTCAACAGAACTCTGTCCGTGTTGTTAGTGTCCAATATCAACAACGAGGTATCTCTAGCTTCAAAGAGTTTGAAGATCTCGTGGAGTACTATGTTGATGTAACAGCAGACTATCGTGCTGATTTCGTCCTCTTTCCTGAATTATTTACGATGCAGCTATTATCAATTAAAAACGAAGAAGTTGAGGCCAATGTTGCAATTGAACATATGACCGCTTACACCGAAGATGTAAAAGCACTCTTTCAGCGTCTGGCGGTAAAGTATAACGTCAATATTATTGCTGGCTCACATCCAACGAAAGTAGGGGATCGCGTCCACAATATTAGCTATATTTGTCTACGTGATGGACAAATTCACGAACAAGCAAAAATTCACCCAACTCCAGACGAACAGTATTGGTGGAATATTGAAGGCGGAGATGAGGTTAAAGTTATCGATACTGACTGTGGCCCGATTGGTGTTTTAATCTGTTACGATAGTGAGTTTCCAGAGCTCACAAGACACCTTGCTAATCAAGGGATCAACATTCTCTTTGTTCCATTCTTAACTGATAATCGACAAGCTTATTGTCGAGTGAAGTTTTGTTGCCAGGCCCGTGCCATTGAAAATCAAATCTATGTCGCCATGGCCGGAAATGTTGGAAACCTACCACGTGTCAATAATGTCGATATTCAATATGCCCAAAGTTGTATCCTAACTCCTTGTGACTTTCCTTTTGCAAAAGATGGAATAGCGGCGGACACAACACCAAATGTTGAAATGGTTGCAATTGCCGATTTAAGAATTGATACGCTTTTAGAAGCAAGACAAAATGGGGCCGTGAAAAATTTAAAAGATCGCAGACATGACCTTTACTCAGTTGTATGGCATGGGAAGTAGGTGGCCTTAAGTGGCCACCAATATCTTAATTACTCTTAGCTGGGATTTTACTCATTCCATATTCAGTAATTGCAGTAATTGATAATGAAGGATTTACTCCCGGATTTGCTGAGATCATTGAACCATCAAAGACATACATATTTTCGTAATTAAAAACTTTATTGTCTTTGTTGATGACACCCTCTTTCTCACTTTCTCCCATACAGGCACCACCTAGAATATGTGCAGTGGAAGGAATTCCTGTTAGGGTTTCTGTAAACATAACCATTGGCTTACCATCAATGATTTTACAATATTCTTTTGCCATTTGATGGGCCGTCTTAATAAAGGCCGTCGGTGCAGCACCTTTTGAAAGAACTGACCTCATGCCAAAGATGCCCTTCTTAAACTTTAGAGTGCTATCAAGATGTTGCATAAAGAGATGAATATTTGTCTGCTTTGCAAAGTCTTTTACCGTTAAAACTTTAAACCACTTAATTGGATCTCTTAATGGCTCTATCGCCAGTTTAATCATTCTTAAAAAGAAATTAGGTTCTGAGATCATTGGAACCATAAGTACACGCCAGAAACCCGATCCCTTACCGTAACGAGTTGGCTCAAGATGTGAGTGCTCATCAATATCAATAATCGAACCGATGGCAACTCCCTTAGTCATATCAATATCTTTCTTATAAGTTGTATTTAAAATAAGCGCTTCATTATTCGTTCTGATGGTATCACCAAGAGCTGGTGATAAATTAGGAAGCGTTGTCTTCTTAAGATCAAGAAGTAAGTTAATCGTGCCCAAAACTCCGGCACTAAAAATAATACCATTGGCCTTTAATGTTCTTGTTTTTCCAAAGTACCTTGTCGATTCTTTTAAAGTGACTTCGTAACCAGTTTTTCCGTTAGTACCATCTAATGGAGAAACATTTATTACTTTATTTTCGGCCAGGATATCAACACCAAGTTGTCGTGCAAGATAGAGGTAATTCTTATCGAGAGTATTCTTTGCATTGTAGCGGCAACCTGTCATACACGCTCCACATGAAATGCAACCAGATCGAGTCGGTCCCTTTCCATTAAAATACGGATCAGCTACCTCTACACCTTCTTTACCTTCCTCTCCAAAGTAGACAGAGACTTTTGTTGAATCAAAGTAATCTTCTCGTCCAATATTTTTAGCAAGTTCAAGCATTGTGTGATCTGCATCGCCGTGATGTCTTGTCTTTTGCGCTCCAAGCATTTTCCAGGCAAGATCGTAATAAGGAGATAATTCTTCTTCCCAATTATTTAAGTTTTTCCATGGGCCATGATTAAAAAATTGTGACTTAGGTTTTGGAAGCGTATTTGCGTAGACAAGTGACCCTCCGCCGACACCAACGCCACTTAAAACAGAGATATGCTTAAAGAAAGTCAGCTGTTGGATTCCAAAAAACTTCAATTGAGGTAACCACATCCACCTTGGAAGATTCCAATTAGTTTTTGGAAACTTCGTAGTATCAGAGAAGTCTTTCCCTTTTTCAACGACTAAAACGCTGTAGCCTTTTTCTGCAAGTCTTAGTGCTGAAACCGAACCGCCGAAACCTGATCCAATAATAATATAATCGTAACTTTCCTTGATTTTTGTATTTGGCATATATCCCTCAAATCTTTTGAATACTCACAATTATACATAAGGATTTCAATATGTTGAGTTATTGAATATTAATTATTGATTAGAGTTATCTTGAAAATTCTTGTTTTATTAATAGCTTAGTAAATGTCGTGTGGGCCTAGTAAGGTGGTATAATAGAGAAGATTTTGGAGGAATTATGAAAGCAACAATCACATTCTTAGTACTGGCCATGACGACGTCTTCTGTCTTTGCCAAGGGAAGACCACTTCTTAGATGCCCTAAGCAAGGTAATAAAGTTATTATCTGTCACGTGCCTCCAGGAAATCCAGATAAGGCCAAGGAAATTACAATCAATAAGAATTCTGTCCAAGATCACTTAGATCACGGAGACTACGCTGGCTACTGTGAAAACACACAGTATGCTGATAAGAAAGAGATGTGTGGAATTTGTGATGTGGATATTGATCCTACATGTAGCTAGTCATCGTAGGTATTAAACTCATCGACTGCATCATATAATTCATTTAAAAAGTTATCTTCAGAATAATAGGTGTCATAATAACCATATGCTACGGCGACACCTTTCTTTGTACTCTCGTCAATATGTCCGATAAGATAAGGAACTTTCTCTCCTTCTTCATCAACCTCTAAAACAACGGCTCCTCCTGAGGCTCCGCCGTAAGCAGAACAATCATCGAAGTAGATGTGATTTTCTGTTTTATCTGATCCCTTTCCTCCAAATACACAATCTGCATCATAAGTAAGCTTTTTACCTTTCGTACCAAGTCCTGTGTCTGCACTGTAGCCAGCAATTGTTAACTTAGTATCATCTTCGTTTATCATGCTACCGTCACCAATTACCAACGGAGGGATATCTTTGTAAGAAATAAGCTCATCTAGAATAAGGATTGCTCTATCTTCGTAGAGATCGCCCTTCTTATGAATCTCTGCTTCTCTTTTGATTTTTCTGCCATCATTGGTTGTGAAGGTAATATAAATCGGTTTTCCACTTTCAATATATTCATCAATACAGTGAAAGGCCGTCGAGACTACTCTTGAATTTTCGTCGAGATCATTTCCAATGAGATTTGCCGAGCAGTGATTATTTAGTTTTCCAACGGCCGCTAGCCATTTAGGTGAGCTTGCTGTTCTTTCCTTGCGGTCATCTCCTTCATGAGGAGTATCGTGGATATATCTGACAATATCTTCAACTTGGCCTGCTAGCTTAAGGACCTTTTCTAAGTCTGGTGAGATACTATTATTGTAGTCACATTCTTCAGCGTAAGTCATAAATGTTAAGGAAAGGATTACTAGAATCCTTAGTAAGCTTTTCATATTTTCCCAAATATCCTCAAAGACAACAAAGCCTTAACTTCTTAAGCACTTATCGTAATTTGTTAAAAAGAATTTAGTTATGGGGTACACGCCACCTTTTCGTGAATTAAATGAGTTACAGAACTAATTCTTTCCTGGTTTGAAAATAATAGACTTCGTATTAGTTATTCCTAATTAAGTATGTGTTAACTTATTAGCTTTATTTATATTGAGTTTGAATTTCAATTCTTTTTCATATGTATAAGTATCTTAGGGCTTTTAAATACCCAAAATCTCGAAAAGGTGGCGCGTACCGTATAGATATTATAGAGAAAACGATTTATGCACCAATGATGAGAATAAATGATAGTAGAGGTTATGAATTCTAATTTAAATGAAAAATTATATTATGAAGATTGCGAACTTTTAAAAAGAGTGGCTGTGTTTATCATGGCCATAACTATTTATTATGTAAGTTGGTACTATGGGAAAGATATTTTAATGAATCTTTTCTATGGTTATATTAAAAATGGAGTTTTAAAACCAAAGCTTTTTTTTAGTCACTTACTTATTTATGGATCAATATTTAGCGCGATTTGCTCATATATTATGATTTTTATTGCTTACAAATTAGGCGTAATAAGACTCCCAAAGTATTTAGTTAATATAAAGGCGGCTCTCTTATATGGTATCGTAAGTGCTCTTGCTTTATCTGTGCTTTTTATTATTTATTGGTTAATTCGCGGATATGATTTTCAATTTCTAATTAACTCTCAAAGTATTCTAGGGAATGTTTTCTCTAATTATTATGAAGAGGTAAGTTATAGGGCCCTACTTGTTGGTGTTACTCTAGCACTATTTCGCAATAAGTGGATTGCGATAGTTATTCCATCATTGATTATGGTTAGTACACATACTCAATATCCATTTGAGTTTAAATGTCTTGTGTTCTTAGGGTCTTGTTTTTTTAGCTATGTTTATATCAGAACATCTAATTTAGTTTCATCTTGGTCATCACATCAAGTATCAGATATGGTCTTAGATACGATTCTAAAAGTTTAAGAAAAAGGTACGCGCCACCTTATAAATTATTGGAGATTTGATGAAAATAATCGACTCAGTAAAAGATGTTAATTTTAGAACTTTTCCAGGTGGAGATATGTTCAGCGTACTTGTTGGAAGGCATGACTCAACAGGTGCAAGTGAGCACCATACTGTTGCAATTGTAAAACTTCCTGCAGGTACAAAATCAGACGAGCATTATCATAAAGAAAGAGAAGAGTCATACTTTGTAATTAGCGGTACAGGAAGGGCAATTATTAATGGAGTCGAGAATCATATTAAGGCCGGAAGTTTGGTCTATACGAAACCGAATGAAAAGCATGCCTTTATAAATGATGGTAATGACGAATTTATTTATTTGATTATTACAGCACCCTATTGGGTACCTGAAGATTCACACCGTTAACTAAAGACAGATTAATTAGTGGAGAGAGTTATAAAATTATTCAAAAAATTGATAAAGGTTTTTATTATCGCAATCATAGCTATTGTCATCGTAAGCTATATGATTTTCTTAGGAACGACAGTCTATGTTGTTAAGGGCATTAAAGTCGCAGACCCCCAAGTAATTAAAGTTAATAATAAAAAATCTAATAAGCATGATAATAAAGAAGTACATAATTCTGATGAAGAGAATGTGATCCCTAATGCTGCTATTGAAGAATCAAACGATAAAAATAATGAGAAGGATAATAAAGAGGTCTCGCGAGTAGAGAAAATGCGAGAGATGACAAATGCCGCTACTAGCGCACGAATTATTGTCGATGATCTTTTAAAAGCTAACTCGATAAAGTCTTTCTGTTCTAATATTTGCTCTCAAAGTAATTATAAGAAAATTTCACCAACATTATTTGCACAATATCTTAATACAAATCCAAGCAGTGTCTTAAATGATTCCATTGGAATTGAGAAGGCCCTAGGATTAGCTCTCTTTTCAAATATGTTGCCTCCTAGGCTTATGGATATTGTAATCGAAGTTGCTCATGACCATGAAAGAGGCATACTCGATAATATTTCTGCTTCACTTAAGATTCAAAAAGAGATGCTCTCTCTAAAGCCTTTCTTTGAGAGAACGACAAGTGATGAATTTAAAGAACTACGACGATCTGCTGCTCGAAGTTTAGACTCTTATAATGTTGTTCGAAAAGAGTGTTCAGAGACAACTATTTCTGAAAATGACGCTATTGATAGATGCGAGGAGTTATTTTCTTCTTTTGAGACCTCTTATAAGAAAATATCTGAAATCAAGTAAGGAAATATCGTTTAAAATAAGAGATGATAAATATATGAAGAATTTAATAATAACTTTAATAAGCTTGAGTGCTTTTGCAAATGATCCAATTTTGACTCCAGCTACAAAAGAAAGTTCTGGTTGTAATGTTAAGCATTCTCTTGGACTTGAAGATAAAAAGGAATTTTTGAAATTTCACAGCAAGTTAGTTGGCCATATCAAAGAAGATAAAAAAACAGAACTCGCCAGTATGATTAACTATCCTCTGAGGCTTTCTGAGAAAAAAGTTGTGAAAAGCAAAAGTGAATTTATACAAAATTACGATTCTATTATTAATAAAAAAATTAAAAGAATAATTCTAAAACAAGATCAAGATTCCTTTTTCTGTAAGTCAACGGGGCTTATGTATGGAAGAGGGGAAATTTGGGTGAATAATTTCAATAAAAAATCAGAATTGAGAATAATTAGTATTTTTTCAAAATAACTTTTCCCAGTGTTGTTGATCTAAATGGTTTAAACACTATTATACTTTCTACTATTAATTTTGATAGTTGGTTAACACTTTAGGTGTATTGTCATCGTACATAATCTAAACTAAGGAGTTATCATGCCAAAATACATCATTGAAAGGGAGCTTGCTGGTGCTGGTAAATTATCGCAACAGGATCTACAAGGTCTCTCTCAGAAATCTTGTGATGTTTTAGAGGAAATGGGACCAAGTATTCAGTGGGTACAAAGCTATGTAACTAATGATAAGATCTATTGTGAGTACATTGCTCCTAATGAAGATCTTATTAGGGAACACGCACATAAGGGTGATTTTCCTATTACTAGTATTGCTAAGGTTGGAACTATTATTGATCCCACCACAGCTGAGTCTTAAATTTATTTTAAAAATTAAAGGCCTTCTCTATAGAAGGCTTTTTTGCGTACCTCCACTCGATTCTAAAAATATTTTGGAACTTTAAATTTATCAGATGAAATAGAGCTACGGATCATACAAGTAGATGAGCTATAAAGTTGTAATTTTTTTTTCACTTTGACAAAGCCTAGATTTTCGTAAAACTCAGGTTTTATGTCTGAATATAAATATATCGCCTTTGCCTTATTTATTTGTTCTAGGTGAGTACAAATTTTACTAACTAAGTCAGAGGCATATCCATTACCTCGTAAACTCACTGGAGTTGCTATAGAGCCGATTCCAAAATTGAAACTTTCAAATTGGTATACAATAAGTGAGCAAAGTAGTTCGGATTGATTGTTTTCTAGTATCCACCAAGTCCCTTTTTTATATTTAGGTGAATTAGCACAAGATTCAAGATAGGACTCTTTATTCATATTATCTGACCATGCATCAAATCCCATCATATAAACTTCATTCATTTCAGATATAGTAGCTTCTCTTAATTTCATACAGGAAGATTATCAGAGTTTTTCATAACTTAGTGGGAAATGTTCGTCCAAAAAATCTGTGGTGGGACATTGATGTCACTTTATGAACTATGTGTCCATAATCCCTTAGTTATTAAATAAATTCAAATTTCAAATAAGTTGGAATATAGATTTATAGCGTCCATAAAAAAGAAGGGCGATTCCTCTCCCTTCCCGAGTTAGAACTTGCTCAGTATAATCAATAGATTAAGTAAGCAGATTACTAACTCTATTAGCAATAAAAAATCCTCCATGATTTCTCCCTATGGATGCTCGTCATTGAGCAGGAGAAAGGACTTTTTATTGAAACTTTATTCATGTTATAATTCTTCTACCCCTTCCCGAGTAAGGGCTCTATTAGCAGTAGAAATCAGCCTCTGTTAAACAGGGGCTTTTTTGTATGCAAATGGAAGATATTCTTAGTCGTATCTATGTGCCTGAATTGATTAGTCTAAATAGAGTAGAGAAAGAAATTATGAATATTACGATTGAAAAAATTGATCCAAATAATGAACTACAGGCAGAAGCTTATTGCTCATGGCTTGCAGATGAATTAGTCGTAAATAATTGGTTCCTTCAAAATGATGATGAAGACTTCACCGTTTCCTTTTCTGTAGATGACTTTAAGAAAGCATTTTCTAAAGAGGATAAAATCGCTTTTATAATTAAAGATGATTATGACTATTTTGGATACGGATCATTTTTCATAAATCATCCTGTTGGAATGCATAAAGAGGGACGTGTTTGTTGGCCAAGTTTAGCCATTGGGAAATCATCTCATCGTGGAAAGGGGTTATCGAAGCATATATTTTCTGAAATCAGAAAACTAGCAATTCGTGAAGGGTGCACTCATGTTGAGGCTGGTATCTTTGATTTCAACGAGGCCATAAGAGCAAACCTTATAAAAATGGGGTTTAAACTTATTGGAAGAAGAGAGAATCTTACTTTTGTCGATGGAAAGTGGTGGGGATCTGAGCATTATTTAATAGAGTTGAAATAGCTTTAGATTCACTTTTTTGATGCATAGATGGATGTGATTGAAGAAGAGCTAGCGAAGTGCGGCTTTCCGGCATACAAGACTTGCTGTCGCGAACTCACTTAGACCAAAATCTTTTTTTACTTAGTATATACGATATAAAAATATGCCTTTGGGCATATTTTTTCGCTCCAGTGTAACAACCCTTCGGGGGGTCCCTGTGTTCAAGAATATATCATGCTATGCGAGGGGCACTCTCTCGCTCACTTCGTGTTCGCTCGTCAGCGATGCTCGGCTTCAAATGCCATCGTGGCATTTGCCGCCTCAACAATTTGTTCCATGATCAAAACTTGAAAATCTTGAATATCGCACAAATAAAAAAACCACCGCAAGGGTGGTTTTTATATTTGGTGGGACATACAAGACTTGAACTTGTGACCACCCGGTTATGAGCCGGGGGCTCTAACCAACTGAGCTAATGTCCCATAAGTTGGTAATTTGAAATATAAATTTAGCTAAGATTTGGTAATCTGGCTACAAAATTTTGCTATGTGGCAGTGGTGCGATGTGTAATTGGCGGAAGTAGTCAAATACGCAAAATAATGAAATGATTAATCCATGACAAAGTTTAGTAAGTATAGCTCTAATGGAAA
>NZ_JBEBMT010000005.1:11029-99506 GCF_043196705.1 Halobacteriovorax sp. HFRX-2_2 | reverse complement strand
ACTTCATTCTCATCGATAATCGCGATGGGGCCCAAGATGTTAGCAATACACAAAAGTGGCAGCAACTATGTCAGCGCTGCTTTGGTATCGGTGCCGATGGTGTTGTTTTCTTAGAAAGTAGTGACAAGTATGACTTTCATATGCGCTACCTAAATGCCGATGGCAATGAAGAGAGTATGTGTGGAAACGCAACTCGTGCTATCACTGACTTCTATCGCCGTACGACGCAAACAAAGAATACTGACTTTAAATTTACCACGGGAAGTGGGCTCTACTCTTCAGGTATTGAAGGTAATGTCATCTGGGTTCACATGGCCGTCATTAAAGACGCTGATCTATATGACCTCTCGAACAAATATGAAGACGCTCAAGATTCGTACTATATTAATACTGGTGTTGAACACAGTGTATTTATGGTCTATGACGCTCAGGAAGTAGATGTCGATACCGTTGGAAGACGTGTTCGCTTTGATGAGGACTTTCCTCGTGGCTCGAACGCTAACTTCATTAATCAAATTGATGAAGGAGAGTGGCGTATACGAACATATGAGCGCGGGGTCGAGGCTGAGACCTTCGCTTGCGGGACTGGAAATGTCGCCGCGGCCTGTATGCTCTGGGATAAGGAATATGAACATAGAGACGAAATAGAATTTCTAACAAATGGTGGTATACTATTCGTCAAAAGAGTCGATGGCTTCATCTACCTTGGTGGCCAGACAAAACTTGTCTATACTGGTGAATTTAATGATTAAAAAGTTTTTAGTACTTCTCCTTCTATGTCTAAACACATATGCCACAATTTTTGTGGAAGTTGTGATGACTCACGAAAAGGACTTTGAGGGTCAAACCATTCTTATGAGTGAACTTCACTTCATTGAAAATATTCAGCCAGAAAAGATGAGTCGATTTGTAATGAAGAGTAAAATTGATCTTCTCTTAAGTGGTCAATTTGTTGATAGTGAAGAGATCTATGGCCCGGGTGCCATGGTGAAAATTGAGGGGAGAGTCCTATCAAAAACTCTCTCAAAAAGCTTTGAGCTAAATCTAAAATTGGGGACTGAAGGAGATGTTGTTTTCAGTGAGCCTGAGCTTGGACAGAAAACAAAAATTAAAATCAAACCAGTAGTTCATTAATGTCTGAAGAAAATTTTGAAAGATTAGATAAAAAACTCGTTGAGCTTGGCCTTGTTGCGACTCGCAGTCGTGCCCAACAGGTAATAGGTGATGGTAAAGTTAGTGTTGCTGGAAAAGTAATTACCAAAACATCATATAAAGTTACAAGTAGTGATGACATTCAACTAAATGAGAGTAGTGAAGAAGTTGGCCGTGGCTTTCATAAAATTGCCGGCGCACTAGAAGCATTTGATGTTGTCATTGAAAATAGGCTCGTTGCAGATGTTGGCGCCAGTACAGGTGGTTTTACTCAATTTTGCCTAAACCACAAAGCCTCTAAAGTCTTTGCCATTGATGTTGGTCATGGGCAACTTGCACCAAGCCTAGTCAGTGATGCAAGAGTGGTAAACCTTGAAGGAACAAATGTTAGAGAGCTTCATAAATTAGACGAGGCCGTAGATCTCTGTGTTGTAGACCTTTCATTTATTTCCCTGAACTTAATTTGGAAAAATTTAGTTGATATCAGTAAAGACGATGCTGAAATGATCGTTCTTTTTAAACCTCAGTTTGAAGTTGGAAGAGATGGTATTGGTAAGAAGGGAATTGTAAAAGATAATAGTTATGTTCTAAGGGCAGTTGAAGAAATGAAGATTCAATGTGAGGCCATGGGACTTGGGATTCTTGGATTTAAACCTTGTGTAATAAAAGGACGCAAGAGTGGAAACCAAGAGTACTTTTTATATTTAAAGAAGAACGCTAAATCTCTTCTTTCGCTAGAAGAATTGAATAAAGAAGTTGGAGAATAAAATGAGAGTATGTGTATTTTGTGGGTCATCAAGTGGAAAAGGTGAAGCTTATTTAAATTATGCCAAAGACCTAGGTGAGAAGCTTGTTAGTAATGGACACTATCTCGTGTATGGTGGAGCCTCAATTGGTGTGATGGGAAAGATCGCAGATACGATGCTTGCTAAAGACGGCCATGTTATTGGTGTTATGCCAAAATCACTTATTGATTGGGAAGTTGGACATCAAGGTCTAACTGAGTTTATTGAAGTCGATACAATGCATACTCGTAAAGAGAGAATGTATGAGCTTTCAGATGTCTTCGTTACTTATCCAGGTGGATTTGGAACTCTTGATGAGTTATTTGAAATTACAACTTGGGCACAACTTCAATATCATAAGAAGCCAATCTACTTAGTTAATGTAAATGGTTACTTTGATCACTTAATTAAGCATATTGAAAATTCAGTTGCTGAGGGATTTATCTCGAAAGAGCACTTTGAATTAATTACGATTTTAAATTCAAATGAAGATTTAATGGAGAGGATCAATTAAGATCCTCTCGGTTTTATTAATCTTGTAGAATTATATAAATATTTGGTTCGTCGATTTCAACTTTATCATTTTCAAATCTTTCAAGCTCTTTGAAAATGGTACGACGAACATTAAATAGCCCCGCCTTTGCCTTATCAATTCTAATATTGATAATCTTGTTAGCAAGGTCATAAGAAGAGCGTCCTTCAAACTTAACCTTAACACCTTTTGAAACATTTCCTTTAAGGTGACCACTAAATTTACCACCGCGGATATTAAGCTTTAGATCATCAATTTCAACTGCGCTACCAAGCGTTTCATATTCATTTGTTAAGTTATAGAAACTTCTTTCGTTACTTTTAAAATAGGCACTTCCAACATTTAGGCTTAGAAAGTTAAAACAATTTTGAAGAAGCTGCTCATATTCATTACCTTCACGACTTTGCTTTTGGCACTCTAGGCGCGTTCCAGAAAGACGTGTTGAGAAACCTTCACCACTTGCTTGAACTTGATTTAGATTAAGTCCAATATTAGTGTCGCCATTATTATAATTGAGATTTGAAATTCCAATTCTATCAGCATCATTAATTTGGAGAGTTGAAAGGTCGAGTTCAAATGACTCATTATCTACTGAAAAGATAAGCGTTCCACCGTAATTTTCTACTTCGAGTGTTGGATTGATAAATTCTCCAAAGCCTTCAATTGCAATTTCCTTACTTGTTCCCGTTCCTTTAGGGCTTGTGTAGCTTGCATTTAATTGATTGATCTTTCCAATTGGAAAAGCTGGTTTTTCGTTAAGCTCATTGGCGTGGGCCGTGGAAATATTTGTGAACATTAGGCAATACGATGCCGCAATCATTTGACATGACTTCTTCAACATAAACAACTCCGTTTGATTGTGTGTGGTTACAAACAAAATCGGGTTAAAGTCATCCTTTACGTAGGTTTTGTGCTGATCTGATAAAAAAGGGTAAATAATGCCGCTTTAGCGAGCTGTAAGTGTCTAAATTTAGGTTGGTGAACGTAATAGCTGTTGGGTTTGATAGACTATTCAAGAGTCGGCTTTTTGTGCTAAAGTGCGCTAAATGTTCAAGAAAATTGCGTTACTATTTATCATCTCACTATTTGTCGTAGCAGGTTATGTGCTATCGCGTGTGCCTGTGCTTAATATTAATAAGCTGGCCCAAGGCTATGTGAAGACCTCTGTAAAAGATGAAATTGCTTCGTATTTGGTAACAACTAAGAGACCTCGAAATTGGGCCTATCTAAATACTATGCCTAAGCATGTTTACTACGCCTTCATCGTTAGTGAGGACTGGTCATTCTACGATCATCAAGGAGTGGACTTTAGACAAATTTATCATGCCGTGAAAGATCACTTAAATGGAGAAAAGTTAAGGGGTGCCAGTACTATCTCGCAACAACTAGCTAAGAATCTTTATACAAAAAGTGAAAGAAGCCTTGAGCGTAAAGTCTTCGAACTTTTTACGACGATGTACTTAGAAGAGAAGTTAACAAAGGACAGAATCCTTGAAACTTACTTAAATATTATTGAATTTGGAAAAGGACTATATGGTATTAAGAATGCTAGTTGGTATTATTTTAAGAAGCGTCCAGCTGACCTAAATCCAAAGGAATCTGCTTTCCTAGCTATGTTACTGCCTAATCCAAAGGTTTACTCACAATCATTTCGAGATAAAAAATTAACAGAATATGCATCCACAACTGTTAATTCTATTTTAAAAAAGATGAAGGTAACTAAGGCCATAACGGAAGAAGAAATGTTGGCCTTTCAAAAAGAGCACCTTTCTTTTGAAGAAGTAAAAAGAAGTGAAGGTGGAAGTAAGCTAATACTAGAAGAGGAATTCTTTGAACTTTAAAAATGTCTTAGAACAAGTATATTCAAATACAAAATTGTCTCCAGCAAAAGAGCGCAGAGAACTTCTTGTTGAACAAATGTTTGCTAATGAAGCTTCTGGTCTTGATTGTCTTAAATGCACAGGACGCTGCTGTACATATGAAGCAAATTCAATGCAAATGACTTCGATAGAAGCGCTTGAAGCAATGGCCGTTCTTGAAGAAAAGGATCTCTTAAACGATGAAACTAAGAAAAGGTTAGAAGATTGTATTTCTGAATTTCGCCTTGATAAGTATATTCAAATCGGTCCAGGTGAATACTTTAGAAAGTCCTACACGTGTCCTTTTTATTTCTATCCAAGTTTTGGCTGTGGACTTGGTGTCGATCATAAACCTTATGGTTGTATTGCCTTTAATCCATGTGAGGCGAATCAAGAAGATGGTGGAAATTGTCAAAGTGATTTAGATATTCAAGAAAAGCGAAATCTTCAATTTGAAAAAACAGAAGATTTCGCAGACAAATATTTATATGATCAATATAAAGTTTCTCTATTAAAAGAACCGATCCCAATTAAACTACTCGAAATTTGGAAAAAGGTTTATTCCGAAAAATTATAACGTAATCCCATTACCATTGTTGTAACAGTAAAGTCGGTATCGTAGATGAAGTTTACATTAGAACCTGAGCTATAGTGATAACCACCATATATATAAAAGCGTTTGCTCATTGGAATTTCAATATCCATTCCTAAAGTCCAAAGTAAGTAAGAGTCATCTTCTAAAACATCACTATTACTATATTCGCGATTAACGTACTTGAATCCAAATAGAGGCTGAAACCACCAGAGCTTAAAGGCCGTAGTTGCCATTAAACCGCTTTCTTTCAAGTCTGTTTTGATTGTGCTTGATTCTAATTCATACGTGGCTTCGTCATAAGTGTTTTGATAGTAAGAAATTTTTGTTAACAGCCAATTCGTTTCTTCTGAAATTCCAATATGAAAGCCCGTACCATCTGTTTTATACGGACCAAGACTGACATCCGGAGAAAATAGGTTATCGATAGTTGTCTTTTCCTCATAAGTCGGCATTTGCGCACCAGCAACAATTCCATACTTTGCAGCACATGAAGTTAGAAAAAATAAAATTAAAATCGGAAATAAAACCTTCATACCTCTCCCTTAAATAAATAATAAATTCATTGTTAAGTATTATTAAAATTTATTTAAGAGAGAAAAAAGTTCTTTATATGTTGTTTAAGATAAGCTCTGATAGCGGTTTTGGAAGAATATTGTTAGGAACTTTCATGATAATGTGGCCGCCTTCTTTGTTTTGAAATTTACCAAAGCTATCATCAAAACGAAACTCTGCATTCTCAAATGTACGCACATTGATTTCATTACCATTGACGTGATCTACGAATGAAGATTCAAACTTAAGTTTCTCTAAAGACAACTCTTCATTCAAGATAAAGAACCAGTGATAGATTTCTGCCTTTGGAGCATCGTCAGCTAATCCCAACTTTTTTACTTCAATAACAGATACATTTTCATTCATAAAATAAAATAATGTTTCAATTTTTTTTTCCATAAAAATATTTTACTTTGCTAAAAGACGAAGAGTAAAGGAATTGGCGAGGATATTTGGTTAAGAATCAGATTAGGAAATTTATACGGTCAGATGAGGTCTTTGGGAATGTTCAAAAAGAAATATAAGAATGAATTGCTATAAAAAAGAAAGAAGAAGTGAATAAAAGTATACTGAAACACATCATCTAACCGATATAAATCCTAAATCTGTAATTATAATATCAGCAATGTAGATTATGTCAAATAAAAGTTTGATTAGTGAAACTTTTTTGACTTGTTTAATTTAAATTATTGAAATAAGGGAGGTGAGCAGGGCGTTGGCCCTACTCACTAAGGTTATTTATGGTTAGGCAGCTTTATTGCCACCGACGAGGTCGATAACTAATTTGACGATATCATCGAGATTATCTGCTTGGCCTTTTAGATTTGCGGCCGAGCGAGATGCTTCTTGTGCAGAGTTATTATTTTGAATTGTTGTTTCATCGATGAGTCTAATTGCATTTGTAATTTCATTTACACCTTGTGTTTGTTCGTTACATGCACTTGCGATCTCAGTAATTTTTCCATTTACGTTCTGTACATTGAAAACGATTTTATCGAGGACTTCTTTACACTGGCCGGCTTTCTGTCTTCCAGCATCAACAGTTTTTGAACTGCTTTGAATAACTTCATTTACCATTGCTGTTGTGCCTGAAACAATTGCTTCGACATTCTTGATTGATTCATCAATTAATACTTTGATTTCATCAGATGCAGCTCCTGACATTGATGCAAGAGATCCGATCTCTTCTGCGACAACAGCAAAACCTTTTCCGCTTTCACCTGATCTAGCAGCTTCAACAGAAGCATTGAAAGAAAGAAGCTTCGTTTGAAAAACAATGTCATTAATAACTTTAGTCTTATCTTCAATTTCTTTAATGATATTTAAGATCTCTTGAACTTGGTTGTTACTACTTTCCATTTTCTTCATTGCATCTGTGTTGCTATTTGAAATATTCTCAATAGCGTAAAGCATTTCATCGATAGTGCGTTTACCGTTTTGTACTTCGTACTCAGACTGCTCACCTGACTTTTTAGAGTCTTCAGCGAATTCAGTATTTCTTCGTATCATTGAAGATATTTCATCAACTGAAGCAACTGTTTCTTGAAGAGACGCAGCCTGCTCATTAGTTGCAGCAGATAATTGAGTTGATGTGTTGTATGTTACTTTGGAACCGTTAGCGACTTGTAGTGAAGTTTCTTTAAGTTGATTTGCCATTGTTAGGAGAGGATTTGATACACTTGTTTTTAAAACGAAAGCAAATAATGCACCAATAACAATAAGGCCGATAAAACCGAACATTGCTTGATTTAGAAAGACGCTAAAAATATAATCATTAACGTCGTCAACATAGATACCTGTACCAAGTACCCATCCCCATGGCTTGAATAACTCAACGTAAGAGTACTTCTCAACAAATACATTACTATCAGCCTTGCTATTCCAGATGTAATTAATAAAACCTTTGTCTTGTTTTTTTACTAATGCAACTACATCGTTAAATAGGGGCTTTCCTCCTTTATCAACGAAAGTTTTTACACTTTTTCCTCTTAGGCTATCACTTGGGTGAACAATCATATTTGGTTCAAGGTCATTGATCCAAACATAGTCATCCATATCACGTCCATATCGTATTGTTGCGATATAGTGTTTTGTGATTTCTTTGGCTTCCTTTAATGTATATTCACCAGCTTCAACTTTTTCGTTCATTGACTCAAGGAAGTGATAAGCAGTCTTAGTCACATCCTCAATTTGATTTTTCTTTTCCTGTAATAGCGCAGACTTTGTTGAGCTATAAGAGTAGGCAATAAAGATTGAAGTGAAGATAACAAATGGTATGAGGGCCATCAGAATTATCTTCGTGTTTAAACTTAGACTTTTCACTAACGCTTTCATAATTCTCCTGAGTTTCTATACAATTTCTAAAGATTCTTGCTATAACTTCGGTAAAAGAAATGTATTTGTTAGTGATGTTAATCAGTTTTTAGGCTCGTTTCGCTAACAATTTTGTAAGTTTGAAACGAAATTTGTTACAGTTTATCTAAGCAAAACTAATCTTGATGAGAAAATAAATGAAGTTACTTTCAACTAAAATATTTCCTCTCATAGGCCTTGTTGTCTCTGGGATCTATCTTCTAAATCCGACCGCTGGAATTATCGAATTAATTCCAGATAATATTCCCTATATTGGTAACCTCGATGAAGCGGGGGCCGTGATTTTATTTCTATCTTGTTTAAAGATACTTCGTGCCAAAAAAGAAAGAGAGTAATTTTCTTAGTTCCCTGTGCATTTAAATCAAAGGTAAAATTATAATATGAACATCTTTGTAATTAGACAAAGATCTTTACACTTTTGTACCTAAAGTTGATCAAAAAATGACACTTGATTAATTTATAGGCAGATAATGGATATGTATCTAATCGAAATCTTGTGGCTACTGGTGGCATGATTGTTGCAGTAATTTCAGTATGTTTAAGAGTTAATCTCTATTTAATATATAGGAGCAAATTATGAAAATTGTTAAAGGTTTATTCATCTCTTCACTCGTTATGGTTTCAACTGCTTACGCGGCAACAACTGGAACTCTTGTTTTAAAAGGGCAAGTTCCTGCACTATTGTCAATTAGTGTTACACCAGAGGCCGTTGCATCTGCTCTTCCTCTAGACACTACTCAAGTGGACTCTAAAGTTGCTACTGTAAACGAGGTTTCAAACTCAAATAGTGGTTATACTGTTTCTTTTAGTTCAGCAAACCAAGGAAAGCTAGTTCACAATTCAGTTGCTTCATCGTCAATCGACTATGCATTAAGCTATGACGGAAATGCTGTTGATTTATCAACTACTGATGTATTCACATTCCCATCTGCGGCAAGTGTGAATGTCGATAAGGATTTAGCAATTTCTTATACTGGTGTCGATCACCAAAACCTTATTCAAGGTGAATACGCTGATACAGTTACTTTAACGATTGCAGCTAATTGATACTTAAGTTTTTTAGTCAGATATCCGATAGGCAGAGTGATGAAATACTTTACTCTGCCTTTTTTATTTGTCACCTCCCTTCTTTCACTCAGTATTTACGGAAGTGAGGCCAAGGAATTACACTTGAGAGGAAGAGTTCCAGCGTCCGTTGTTGTGGTCGATGAGGTCGATACTAAAGATCCAAATAATGCCATTAAGTCTAATCTAGATAAGAATTCTTATGATGTTAAAAAGTCAGAGAAGAATGGCCATCCAATGATTGAAATTTCCTTTCACTAATTCATCTTCAATTAAATTTTGTGTATAATGAATAGGGTCTAAGCTGTCATGGAGGAAGCTTGAAGTTACTTATTTTATTAGCACTTTTCCCACTTTTAATGTCTTTTACTTTCAGGCCTACTAGTCAAACAATTGATCTAAGCAATGGGCAAAAGGCCACTCAATTTCAAATCGAAAATACGTCATCTGAAATGATTCCTGTAACGGTAAATGTATTTGAACGAATACAAAAAGAAGACGGAAGCGAGTCCCTTCCTAAGACAAATGATGTGAGTGTTTTCCCTCCTCAACTTATAATCTCGCCAGGGGATCGAAAAACTATTCGTGTGGATTGGAAGGGAGATACGAATATCTCTTCTGAAAAAGTTTATCGAATTGTTGCTGAGCAAGTCCCTTTAAAGCGTGGAAGTACTAATAATAAGAATCGTGGTGGTATTAAGATGCTGCTCAAGTATATGAATGTTCTATATGTAACGAAGAAGGAATTTAAACCTAAACTTGGAGCGAGTCATTATAATGTTGGAAAAAAGATTCGAGTTTATATTTCTAATAAGGGAAATTCTCATCAATACCTAAAGAACGTAAGGTTTGAATTTGTAAAAGGTGATCAGAAGTTATCGATCCCAGCTAAAGAGCTCTCAAAGCTTAATGGACAAAATATTTTGGCCAATACGACACGATACTTTGAATTTAATAATACAATTAACCTAAAAAATGGATATGAGTTAAGAGCGTCTTTTGATAAGTAATTATAGACCAATTCTATTTGTTGCATTCCTGTCTCAATTGAGTCCTTTAACTGCTTATGCTCAGTCTGAAACTGAGCTATTTCGTAGTGTCTTTGGTGAAGTTAATTATGAAGCACAATTAGAACTTATTCTTCATGGGAAATCTCTTGGGGATATTCCAGTAAAACTTCAAGGAAGCCAGTTAAAGTATATTGATAGTGTCATACTAAATGAAAAGATTAGAGGCATCGTTAAGGATGAAAAATATAAATTAGTCGACACTTCTAAGAAGTGGGTTGCTACTTCAACAATTCCTTATACTCTAAGTTATGATTCTGAGGCATTACAGGTGGTATTAGATATACCTGTAGAGAGTCTAAAATCTGTTTTCTATTCGTTAGAAGAAAACCCAAAAATTAAATACGCTGGTCAAACTATTGAGGCTGCCCCATTTGCTGGTTCGATTAATTATCTTCTTGATAAGAATTTCGGTGATTCGTATCTTGGTGGTGATTCTCTAACTTTGAATATCAACTCCTTCTTAAATATAAAAACCTATGTTTTGCAGTTGAATGGATTCTATGTTGATGATGAAGATAGTAGCGATCCATATTGGACGCGAAGAGACTTTAGTTTAACAAAGGATTTTGAATCCTCACGCCTTCGAACGAGGTTAGGGGATACTACAACGGGCCGTTTAGGCTTTATGCAATCAAAAGCAATAGGTGGTTTTAATTTAAGGAAACAGTTTTCAATTAATCCCTATGAGACACCTTATACGCAAGGTGAGAAAGAGTTTCAAATTGTTAGACGATCTAATGTTAGCACTTATGTTAACGGGACTCTTGTAAAAAAAGAAATCCTACCTGCTGGTAATTATCGTTTATCAAATCTTCCACTTGTTAATGGTATTAATAATGTACGTGTAGAAATTGATGATGGAAGTGGTGTTAAACAGTTATTAGAATTTAATATCCCAACATCACTATCTATTTTAAAAAGAGGTGAGTTTGATTATTCATTAAGTGTGGGAAGAAAGTCTGATGATTCTGGAAAAACCCGTAGTTATGTCGATAATAATGAGTTTTATAGTGGCCTTGTTCAATATGGTTTTACTGACCTATTTTCAACAGGTGCCTATTATCAAAAAGATGACAAATTTCAATTAACTGGTCTTTATAATGGTATTGCTACAGAGTTTGGAAACTTCTTTCTGGGGAATGCTTATTCTGATTATAAGAATTTTAATGTAAGTGGCTATGCAACTTCTTTGACTTGGCAATTTCAGGATATCGCAGGATACTTGCTTGAAAATCTATCATTTACAGCGCGCTATGAAGTTTTCGGTGGAGACTTTAGGGCTACGGCCGACTATAATGGGCCTTCGATTAAAAATAACTATCAACTTAATTTATCATTTCCTATTTTCTCTCATAGCTCGATAAATCTAGGGGCCGGTCATGAAGAATATCGTGATTCTGGAAATGGTTCTCGAAATTTCATCCGTACCTCGTTGAATATTAATCCAATTAATAACCTAAATATAAATCTTTATGCTGCTAGCACAAAAGATTTAAATAATCCGACTGATCACTCTGTTTCTGCTTTTTTAACATGGTCTTTTCCTTCTCATAATAGCTATGTTTCAATGTTTAGAGATTTTGAAAATAAATCAAGTCGAATATCTTACACAAAAGATAATAGTAATGAGCTATATAAGCCGAGATATACAGTTTCCGCAGATGACGATGAAGTTAATAGTCGCTTAAATTTAAGTGCTAGTATGCCAACGCCTATGGCCGATTACTTTTTCAAGGCATCTTATGCTCATGAAAAGAATGGTGAAGATTATAATCAGATAGGATTCGGGATATCGACGACTTCATTATTCGCGTATGATAATGGCCTTGCTTACGCTCAATCTCGTTCTAATACAAATAGTTTTGCCCTCTTTAAAACTAAAGAATCTTTAAAAGATCAAAAGCTCATTATTAAGTCAACATCAGTTCATGCAGACACTCAAACTCCACTCTTTGGCGAGCTTGCAATAACTGATATGGTTCCATATCAATACCGTGAAGTACAATTAGACCCAACTGCTCTTGATTATGGAACAACACTGGAGAAAGAAAAGTTTGTTCTCTATCCGACTTATCAATCAGGACATCTTATCAATATTAGTGACAATGGCCTTTTAAGTCTTAAGGGGAAAATTACACGTAATGGAAGACCGGTTGCACTGGAGATCTGTCAGTTAGGGGAGAAGGTCTTCTTTACTGATCGAGAAGGTTACTTCTTTGTGGATGGTGTTGATAATGAAACAAGTCTACTTAAAATAAGTGGTAAGGAAGTTAAAAATATTTCGATAAATCAAGAATCCCGTGGGATCATTGATATTGGTACGATTGAGATAGAGGGGAATTAATATGATATTGTTTAAAGCTTTAGTAGCTACATTCTGTGTCTCATCTGTTTTAGCGGCAAAATGCGACTTAAATGTTAGCGTAAATAATTTTGTTGGGACAATATCTTCAAGCGTTCAAGCTGTTTCCCACCCTATTACAATTTCTCGTTCTAGAAACGCAGCTCAATGTGAAGTCATTAGGGCCTTCTATAGTACTGGTGGAGCTGGGAACTATAATCGTATGGCATCGACTTCTAATAATTCGATTCCTTATAACTTATATAGTGACAGTAATATGGTTACAGTTCTTAAAGATGTGTCGGATGCAACTCAAGCTGGTGAGTATAGTGTGATTAATTTACCAGTGAGATACAACTCTTATCAGTCGAATTTTTATATTAAGCAGGTTGATCTCGATACTGTCTTTTCAAGCGGCTCTGGTTACTTTGGCGATAATATTCAAATTAGTTTCTATAGTATTAAAAACAACGGCCAACTTGAGTATGAAACGACTGCGTATTTTTATCTGCAGTTAGTTGTTCCAAGATATGCTGAGCTAAGCTTAGTTCCTTTGGGTTCTCCTCATGATCCTAACTCTACTCAATATATAATGAATTTTGGAAATCTAACGAGTCAGGATGTAAAGAGTGCAACTCTGAATGTGAAGGGTAATGTAGGCTTCGGTGTTTATATGACTTCACAGAATGGCTCTCTGTTAAAGAATGCAGCAAGTAGCGTTCCTTATCAAGTTAAGGTGGGACCAAACAATTACGCATCTCTTTCAAATGCTGGACAAGAGACCTTCATGTTTCAACGTAATAATGCCACATCAATCAATGCTGAGAGCTATCCTATCTATGTGAAATTAGGGAATGTTCCAACAAATGCATCGACAGGTGATTATGAGGATGTCATTACAGTCACAGTTAAAGCTTGGTAAAAATAATACTCAAGTAAATTGCTCAAGTTGTCGATAAGAACTCCATGAATATAAAAGACCTAAAGTACGGTGTTGCCGTACTCGCAATTGGTGCGACTACTTTTTACTTTACTGAAAACTATATAGCAGACTCTGGGCAAGCAAAACGAACCATCGCTAGTGAAGGTGTTGCCAACAATTGTCTTGATGCTGTTGGATCATTCTTAGGACCTAAGAAAATTGAGCCATTTGCAAAGGTTAATCTTGTGTTAAAAGAAAATGCACGCAAGGTTAATGGTAAGATTGTAGGCTATACTCGAAGTGGTTTTGAAATTAGAGGTTACGGTAGCCATCAGTTAGTTTCTTATAATGAGATCTCAACAATTAATGGCAAAGAACTAAGCTCGGTTGAAATTTATCGTTTACTTCTAGCTGCTGAAATTGGAAAAACAAATTCTGATCAAATCCAGGTGCGTGTCCTGAATAATATTGAGTTTGAAGATATAAAAGGTCATAACTTCAAAACAGATGGGGTGACAATTAGTTTTCAAGATCAGCAAGGTGTAAAATATAAGATTCCACTTGAAGAGATCTATCACTTCTCTGCTATCGATCCAGTTGATGTTGCAAGAAAAGAAGTACAAACATTTGAAGGTGAGTTTGTTTCAGTTCGTTTGACTAATGGTGACGTTGAAGATGGTGTAATTGTTCTATCTGCTGATAGGAAATTTGCAGAACTTACAAGCGTTCATGACGAAACTGAAGTCGTGCAAATTCCTCTTGATGAGATTGAATTAGTCATACAGTAATGACTCTATAGAATAAATTTAAAAACGAGATAAGGTGTTATATTAAACACAATCACAAGTAATTTGAAGTTCGCTAGGTATTTAAAATACATCTTAGGGAACTTCTTTTCTTTAATTCCAAACATACTAGCGTGAATCTCAATTACTTGTTTTTTGAATATGAGAATCATTACTGTTGAAAGTAATAAAAAACCCATATTTATAACTGCACAATAACCTAAGAAAGATGTCATCAATTCTGTCTTCATTTAATCTCCATTAGTCCTTACTTGGTAAGTTTTCGGCAAAGCCTCTAAACGCATAGGCTAAGATATCACGATCAACTGGTGTTTTAGGGAATGGGTATTTCTTATTCATACTTTCAGTGTTCTTCTTAGATGAAAAAGCCGAGACTAGATCAATGATCTTGTCTACACCGTCTCTTTTTCTAATTGTGTATTCTAAGTCATTACGATCTGATTTCTTTATTATACCATTCCAGGCAAGGTATTTATTTCTAATATCATAGACAGAGAAGTTAATATCCATACTTCTTCTTGTCGTCGTTGTTAAATTACGATCGCCAGTTTCTTTTCCTTCTTCGTTTGTGATAGCTGATTCTGTTCTATCATTTTCAATTATGTCACTTTCAATTCTGGCAAAGACAAGGTAGCGACGTTTCGTTATATTTTGTCCTAATATCGTAAGGGATTTCTCACTGAGAATTCCATCTTCTTCAATTTCACGTAGTATCTCACGATAGAGTCCTCGACCAATTTTTTTGATCAGTGGTGATGCATTATCAACGAGTAAGTCTCTTCTTTTTTCTTGTAATTCGACACGAAATTGATTTGCTGTACTTATTTGCTTCTTATGATCCCAGTTCTCTCCAGTATGGACTATCCCTGCAATTGTTAATCGTTCTGCTTGAACATTTGTATATGTGAAATCGGCCGTCTTCCTTAGGCCATGTACTTTTGTTGCACATGAAGTAATTAGTAGGGTGCTTAAAAGCACGATAAACTTTAACATCTATTTCTCCAGTCTCTAGTTAAGCTAAAACCATTTTATTAGAGCACGACCCACTTAACAATAGGTTAGATTTTACGTAGTTATCATTATGAAAAATTAAGATGAAATTAAATGTATGAACCTGTTTTGATGCTATTATGAAGATGGTAGGAATCCTTCGGGAGGACTGCTCAGCTCGCAGCTTCTGTCTGTGGGCAAGAAAAGAGGTCCTCGCATTTGGCGAGGGCCTTTTTTTTGTAAGGTCTTAAATCTGAGCAAAGAGGTCAACTTGATTTCCATTTGGGTCTCTAACTGAAGCGTATCTTTGTCCCCAAAAAGCATCCCATGGTGATTTTTCGATTTCAAAACCAGCGTCGACGATACGTTGGAATAGCTTATCTACTTCACTAGGGGTTGTTTGTTGAAAACATAGAGTGATTCCAGAATTTATAGGCTCTTTCCAATCGTTATTAATCTCTTTAAGCAAATCGAATGAATCTAGCATGATTCGTAGTCCATTTTCTTGCGTGGCCTCATAATGGCCCTTTCCATATTCTTCAAAATCAAAGTTTAATAAGTTGTAAAATTGAATAGTTTTTTCAATATTCTTACAAGCAATTCCAATCGCGCTTACACTCATAGTGACTCCTTATTCTTAGATTTAGTTTTTGTTGTCTTGTTTTAACCACAGCTTAAATTGACATGATTTGCCCTGTGGCTTTTATTAAAGATACATTTTTTATCGGGACTGAACAATATCATAGGAGGATATGTGAAAAAGTTAACAAAAATGGCAGTTGCCCTGGCCGTACTTTCTACGGTTGCAACGTCTGTTTCTGCTTCATCGAGAGTAATTCGTGACAACCGTTTAAAAGATTTAGGAATTTCACCTGTCTTAGGGCGAGGATACTCGATAGCGACCAATACTTATCAAAGTACATGTTTGGGTAAAATTGAAACGACTCAGCCATCATATGATTTAAAATATCGATATATTGAAATTGAACAAGATTGGGAGACCCAGTATAGACGCTCTTTTGAAACAAAGAATACTTTTAAATTTCTATTCTTAAAAAATAATGTAAATGTTTTTTCAGAAGTAGAGGGTAATACAACATATCACTATCACTATATCTTTGCCGATATTGATGTTGATAGTTACTATCATTCACTTTCAGAAGGAAATAGTGATTTAAGTGAGAGTGCCGCAAGTCTTTTAACTAAAGGGGACGTTGTTGGTTTCTTTGATTCTTGTGGTCCCTATTATGTACGCTCAATCGGTCGTCACTCGAGCTTCCTAGGTTTACTACGTTATCGAACAACATCAGTTGAAAGAGATGTGAATTTTGAACTCGAACTTAAGTCGAAGATGCGTGGTTTCTTCTCAGGTGGTTCAACTGATACAACAATTTCAACAGAGTTTAGAACGGAAACACAGACCAAGAGACTAGAGATTAATATCTGGGCATACGGACTTGGTAAAGGTGAACTTGCAGATATTATTCCAACAGATATTGATAGCTTTAAAGACTCAGTACGTGATGTTGTAAAAACGATGCAAGATCCAAATGCTGGTCGTATTACAACAATGGAAGTCGCTCCTTGGATTGAAAATACTCAATTCCAAGATCTTTTAGAGTTAGAAGATGAAGAAGAAAAATTACTATTTGAAAAGAAAAAGAATCTAGAGGCCAATGCTGAAATTATAAGCGAGCTCGATCGAATTGATAGAGCACAAGTCGATCAATACTTTAAGGCAAGTAATTGTCGCCGAATTCTTGAAGATGAATATTTAAATATTGATGATGACTTTGGTGGAGGATATGAACCCGAAAATACATTCTTTTCTAACTTATCTCAACCAAATAGTCAGAGCTCTGAGATTTCACTGGAAGCGTTTGATGCTGTTCTTTCTACTGAAAAGGTCGAAGAATATTTGATCGCAAATTATATATTTAATTATGGACAGCCAGAACCAACTCCTGAACCCGAAACAGGTGCGCTAGCTTGTATTAAATCGATTCATGAACAAGGTATTGATCAGGTACATTTTAGAAATATTCCTGCGTGTGTCGATGCGAGATTAACGGGGGTGCCAGTGTCTCCTCTTTTAGATAACTATTGTATGCCAGAGTTGGCAAGAGTCATTATTCCTGATGATGCATAACTTATGAAAAATATAGCTTATATACTTTTAATAATTTTCCTAGGTGGGGCCAAAGCAGTGGCCCTGCCTCTACAAAACACAATTAATGAAGAGAATTTTCATTCTTCTTTGTATATTGATGACCCACGCGTTACACAGCTAAATGGACATCTGAAATTATTAGATGGTTTCTCAAGGAAATTGTTTAAACAATCAAATACATGTTTCGATCTACAGGACTTCAAAGGGACGCAACAATCTAATATTCAGTTAGATTTTCATCAGAAGGTTATTGGTACAAATCTCTATAACCCTTTCTTTAGTAAGTACTATAATAATGTCTACAGTAGTCATGTTGATAAAATTCTTAGGGCCCAAGATCAAAAGATTACAAATACAATACAGATAGCCATACATAAAACAACATATGCACGAGAGCGCGATACTGAATATGTTGATATTAATTCACGTTATAATCAACTGATAACAAATGGTGATTTTTTTAAATTTAGTGAATTATGTGGAAGTGGTTATGTGAACTCTTTTAATAAATACGCAGGAGCATGGTTTACTATTGTATTTAATCGAAGTGCAGATAGTGATGATTCTGTTTTCACAAATCTCCTTGAAGCTTATATTCGTTTATTTGATTCAACTGCAGAACCAAAGATAAGGGCACAATTAAATAGAGAACTTGCTAATCGTGCAGCGGTTCTTTATGCCGAATTTAGAGGAGTGAATCCTTTAACTATACCTATTCAAAATCTTAGAGATATAGCGGAATTTAGATCCTTAATTACAAGAATTAAGTCTGCCATGCTAGCGTCAGATGCTGGCCTTTATATGGCCTTGGAATATACTCCTTGGGGTTATAATGATGTTTTTCAAAAATCTTTTTATGACTTTCTTGTTCGAAATAGTAAGGAACCGATTCCTTCTGAACCAAATAGAGCTCAGTGGTTTAACTTTTATCAAAACATGGAAATAGCAAGACTAATGAGTGACGCTATTGCTTATGAATCAGATATCGTTGGGCGATTTGAAGTCTGTCGTAATCAAATGTTAAGGGACTGGCCACTACGTGGAAATGAGAAAAAGTTATTCGTTAATCATCTTGATACAGATGGTGCAGGAATTGCTCTGGCCACGATCTATCAAGTTTTAACTGAAGAAGCACTAAAAAGCTTACAAGACAAGTTGGCCAACTTACAAAGTGGAGAAGAGAACTCTGTTTTACTTTGTAACAAAAGATTGAATGGACAAACTTTTCTTTTAAATCATTACCGCGAGTTAGTTGAGTGTAAATGGTTTGATGAGTTTACTAAATCGCCATCTTTAATTTTAGATGCCCTTTGTCCACTGACACCAAAGTAAATCTATAAAAAGATTAATATTGACATTAATTCTTCAACGTTCTATTTTGCCGCATCATTAAATAATATCCATCAATCAAGGAGGCCAGTATGAAATATTCTAAATTGGAAAACTGTTGGGCGACCTTGAATCTATTTCTGCGAGTCAGACAAAAATAGATTTCAATTATGCCCTTTAAATGATCAAATTTTACAAAGGGTAAATAAATGAATTTAAATAAAAATGACGTGTGTTCATTTGCACAGGCACAATTAAATACTTTTAATCTTAGTGAATTAGAAATAGCTAAGGAATTAGCACTTAGAAGTATAAATGTTGAAATCGAAGAAGAATTTGAAGAGCTAAATTCTATCGAGGTAATGCAAGCAAGGCATTCTTACTTTTGTGTATCGGGAGTTCTTGTTGAAGATTACGCTGAAAGAATCATAGAACTAGAAAGTGATAAGAAACTAGTCTACGGGATTCGCCACATGGGTGGAAATATCGATATTCCGTTTGTTCAACTTCTTGCCAACTTTAGCTTAACGACTAAGGAGGCATTAGAATTATACGAAAGTGTAAAACCTCAATTTACTAATTTTAACCCTCTTTATATCTGTTTCCACTCATCGGCGGAATTAGAAGATGTTGATATGATTGCTGCAACTCACATGGTCACTTCTTCTCGAGAGATTAAAAAACTTATAGCTTGGCCTTATGAAGAAAAGTTAAGTTTTAAGGTCATTAGAGATGACTCTTATCACGCTTGGTATAAGAAGGGTTATGAGGATTTTAATCGTGAGGTTCCCGAGCTTTCTAAAAGAGTAGTAGCAAATTCTCATGAATCGATGGAAGACTCAATGGAGCAAGGACTTTTACAACTTGTTTTCTTAGGTGGAGAACAAATTGGTCTAATCGCTGCTGAACGTTCTGCGTTTCTAGGCCATGATGGTATCTATTTTCATGAGATCTTCATCGATAAGAATTGGAAAGGTAAGGGACTAGCTAAAGCAATTCAGAGAAAATTTGTTGTTGAAAATACTAATGAGACAGATTTTGTTTGGGGAACAATTGATCACTCAAACCTAAGCTCTTATAAAACAGCTTTATCTAATGGCCGCAAACCTGTGCGCTATGAGAATTTTGTGCGTATAATGTAATTCTATGAGTTACAAAATACATGAATTAAAAGGTTATATTCAAACTATCTATATAGTGGAGGAGAATGGCTCTCTTCTGCTATTAGATGGTTGTTGTCGTCCAGATGTAGAGCTTGTGAAAGACTTTATTGAGAAAGATCTTGGAAAACCTTTTTCAAGTTTAAAGCTTGTCATTTCAACTCATGCTCACCCCGATCATGTTGGAGGGCTCAGTTACTTTAAAGGTCTTGGTGTTGCCGTTGCTGGCCCTTGTGGTCTTAATGACTGGTATAAGGGTATCTCTGGTTTCTTCACTTATTGCGTTGATATATTTCTCACTTATATGGTTGCTGTTAATAAGAAGAGGGGATTTAAGAATGTACTCTTTCCAAGACATACTGAACTTGATCTTGTTTTAAGCGAAGGTATGAATATTCCAGGTTTTGAGTCTTGGCAAATTCTTGAAACTTCTGGGCATACCGATATTGATTTAACGATCTATCATCCTAGTACTAAACTTGCTTATGTTGCGGATAATTTTATTGACTCGCCGAAGTTTACAGCAAGGCCTTATCCACTTTTTAATCCTTCTGAATATAAGAAGTCACTTAAGCGTTATATTGATATGGGAATCTCAGACTTTTTAATCGCTCACTATGGCCGTGTTAAAATTCCGAAAGAACGCATCCAGAAATTAATTGACTCAACACCTTTGAGGCCACGTCGGCATTTGAGGACTCTTCCTTCAATTTTATTAATGTTAGTTAGAACTGCTATTAGAAAAATAACAAGGCCCTCTTAGTAGTTAATACCAAGAAGGCCATTATTTTATTGATTGTGACTTGTTGGAGGGACACTATCAATGGCTTTATTTTCTGGTGGTGTTAGCTGTCCAAGAAATTCAGGAAGCTCAACACCGGCCTGTTTTGCAAGATCGTGCACAGCAGGTAGGGAATTGATTAGCCCACTAAGAAAGTTTGACGTTGCACTCTTTCCATTGTGACTATTTCCGCCACCGTCCCATACAGTAACCTTATCAATTTTAAGGTCTTGTACGGCCTTAACTTGCTGAGCAATAATTTCGGGTAATTGTTCAACCATAAGTAGAGTAGGGACAAGTCTCTTATCATCCCCAACAATTTCAACAATCTTGTTGTAACCTTGGGCCTTGGCCTCGAGAACTTTTTGAATACCCTGAGCTTCAGCTTCATATTTCGCTAGAATTGCATCCGCTTCACCTTTTGCAATTCTTCTTTGTCTTTCTGCTTCTGCCTCTGCTGTAATTTCAACTTTTCTCTTATTAATCTCTTCTTGTGCTAGTTCTGTTTTCTCAAGCCTCGCAATCTCCTCTAGCTTCTGTGCTTCAAGAACTGCCTTTTGCGCTTGTGCCAGGGCAACTTCCCCTCGCTTGGCCGCATCTGCTTGCTTCTCTTTTAGAGTAGCATCGTATTCAGCAATACTTTCCTTCGACTCATTTTCACCTTTTACAGACTCTGCTTCTTGAATGGCAACGAAGACTCTCTGCTCTTTTAAGGCCTCTTTCTTTCCTTGTTCTGTAATGGCCCTTTGTTTTGCTTGGGCCACTTCCTGCTCTCTTAAAGCAGCGGCCTCTCCTGTAATACCTTCTGCTTCGTATTTTGCAATACGAATTCTTTTATTTCTTTCGGCTTCTTTTTGACCAGCTTCTGATTCAGCAACTTGATTCGCAACTTGAACTTCTTTTTCTTTGTTAGCATTTGCTTCACCAATGGCACCATCTTTATCTTGTTCTGCTACTTCAACCTTTGCTTTGTTAATCGCTTCTGCTGCAGCTTTTTTACCAATTGCTTCAATATATCCTGATTCATCTGTAATATCTCGAATGTTAACGTTAATCACATCAAGACCAATTTTATTAAGCTCAAGGTTTACGTTCTTATTAACTAGATCTAAGAATTTCTCTCTATCCTGGTTAATCTCTTCAATTGCTAGAGTTGCAATTACAAGACGCATTTGACCTAGAATAATATCCTGGGCCTGGTTTGATACTTCCGCTGTCGATAGGCCAAGGAGACGCTCAGCTGCATTCGTCATAATATTTGCAGTTGTCGAAATACCAACTGTAAATGTGGAAGGAACATTTACTCGAATATTCTTTTTAGAAAGTGCACTTCTCAAATCAATTTCAATTGTTAGTGGCTCTAGTGAAAGATATGTGTAATCTTGAAGTAGTGGAATGACAAATGAACCACCACCGTGAATACACTTGGCAGACTGGCCACTACCAACACTTCCGTAGATAACGAGAATCTGGTTTGAAGGACATCTCTTATATTGTTTTGATAAAAAGATGGCCGCAAAAAGTAGAATTAAAACAGGAACAACAATAATTCCCATAATTCCAAAAGTACTAAATAGCATGAGTAATCTCCCTTAAGTATTATGCTTTCTTAACGATTAAATTTCCTGAGTCATCAACATAGTGAACTTTGATGCTCTCAAATGCTTTGATCGCTTCACCCTTGCTACTTGCTTGTAGAATCTGTTGCTTATTTCCAATTGTGATTTCAACTTGGCCAATACCTTCACCCTTAGCAGGAATATTTGTATATGCACGGCCTGTTCTTCCAATTGCTTCTTTGATATTTACTTTTGGAATATTGTTAAATTTTTTAATTTGAAAAGTGATGAATGAACTAAAGAGCATCATGACAAAACCAAAGACACCGGCCGCTATAACACCATTAACATCAGATAATTCCCACTCTTGTTTTGCTGCTAGGCCAATCCAGCCAGCGCCCATAAAGAAAGCTAGTATCGACTGTATTGAGACAAGGGTAAAAGCATCACCACCATCAGCATGTTCGATATCCATATCACCATCGAAGTCTGTGTCTCCATCACCCGTTACAAAAAGAAGAAGCATCTTTAATACAAATAAAAGTGTTCCTGCAAAGGCCATTACCGCGTAAACAGGGTTTTGAGAAAATATCTCTTTCATCTAATCTCCGAAAATAAATAATGTTCAGTTTTTAGTATATGGATAAAAATTCAAGTGGTTAGTGGGTAAAAATGTCTAGAGAGGCTCTAGTAGGGCTTTTTGAGTGTTTTTGTTCTTTATTTTAAATATAGGTTACAAGCCTAAGTTGTTGAAATTATTTTTTTAATATTTAAGGGTTGGTTAATGCCAAATTGCGAATAACAAACAATAAAAAAACTTAATAATAATCAATTGTTTACCGAGATGTCTGCATATCAAATATATTTAGGGAGAGAGTAATGTTAAACAGCTTTAGTTTAAAGTTTAAGGTATATAGTAGTTTTATAACGATGATCAGCTTGATAACGCTGATATCTATTTATGCTGCTTATAACTTTTCTACTTTGGCCTCTGAGTTCTTCTCATATCGAGAGATGGCCATGGATTCAAACTTATCAAGTGAAGTTCAGTCCAATATGTTAATGGTTAGAATGAATGTGAAGGACTTTATCATTTCATCATCAGAAAAAGATATTAAACAATTTAACGAATACTTTGATGTGACAACTAAGAAGATGGATCAAGCATTGCTTGATATTCAAAAACCAAGTCGTGCTAAGATTCTTCAATCAACAAGTCAAAATTTAAAAGAGTACCATAGTCATTTTAATGAAGTTGTAGGCCTTATGAAAGAACGAGATAGGCTTGTTACAGAAAAACTTAATATTAATGGTAAATTAATGGAAGAAAAGCTTTCTCGAATCCTTTTTACAGCTAGAAGGGATAGAGACATGGTGGCCGCATATAACGCTGGTATTGCTATGAGAAACTTACTTCTTGCAAGACTATATGTTACAAAGTTTTTTGATACAAATGATAGAGATTCTGTAAATAAAGTTGTTCACGAACTAAGAGAGTTTGAAAAAGATATCAGTGTACTAGAGAAAAACTTACAGAATTCTGAACGACGTAAATTACTACGCCAAATTTTAGCAATAGAGAAGTCTTACTCATCTGATTTTCAAAAGCTAGTTACGATTATTAATAAAAGAAACAATATTATTACAGAGAAGCTAGATCTATTAGGTCCTAGGATTGCGAGTAATATAGAAGAGGTAAAGCTTGATATTAAATCCGTTCAAGACAAATTTGGACCGAGGTTAAAAGATCACCTTACTGAAGCAAAGACTGTCATTGTTATTATTTCTATTATTGCACTGATTACAGGGATTGCCTTAGCTGTGTTCTTTGTATCATATCTATCAAAAACAATCGCTATAATTAATGAAGGAATCCAAACTAGTTCTAAAGACTTAAATAGTGTTTCAAATTCATTAAATGATTCTGCAAATAAATTATCGAGTGCTAATCAACAGCAATCAGCTGCTCTACAAGAAACATCTTCTTCGATTCACGAAATCTCTTGTATGGTTGCCAACAATACGCAAAATGCTCAGGAAACGGCATCTCTTTCTGAAGAAAGTAAGAACTTTGCAAACGAAGGAAAGGACTCGGTAAATACTGTTAGAAATAGAATGGATGATATCCAATCAAATAATGAAGAACTTGTTAAGAATATTGAAAATAGTAACCGCGAAATTGAAGGGCTAATCGACGTCATTAATAGAATTGCAGAAAAAACAACTGTCATTAATGATATCGTTTTTCAAACGAAACTTCTTTCTTTTAATGCTTCTGTTGAAGCGGCAAGAGCTGGAGAGCATGGGGATGGATTTGCTGTCGTTGCACACGAAGTCGGTCAGCTAGCGGCCATGAGTGGTGAAGCTGCAGAAGAGATCTCTCAGCTTCTTTCTGGAAGTATCACTCAAGTTCGAAGTACAGTAGATAAATCTAAAGAGATGATTTTAAGATCTGTAGAAAAAGGAAAGGTTTCTGTTGATGAAGGAGTTAAGGCCGCTCAGGAATGCGAAGTTATTCTAAATGATATTTTAAATAGCTTTGATAATGTAAATCAGTCAGTGAAACAAATTTCAAGTTCTTCTACTGAGCAGTCTCAAGGAGTGAATGAGATTACTTCAGCTGTAACTCAACTGAGTCAATCAGCAAATGAAAATAGTATTGTCACTCAGGAAGCATATAATAAGGCCCAAGAAGTAAACTCATTGGCCTCTAAATTACATGAACTGTCACAATTAACAGTAAAGCTAATTGAAGGTGAAGGTAAAATTATTCCTGGAAAGATTAAGCAAGTTATTGATGAAGATATCCTTGCAGAAAGTGAAAGAGTTTCAGAGGTATTTTCTAAGTCAGAAGCAGCGTAGGAATTAATTAAGAGTTATATTCACACAACTTGCTTTTTAAATGAGCAAGTTGTGCGTTTTTTGATTTACTAGAAAATTGGCTTTGCAAGCTCGCAGTCATCATTCATATCAAACATAACAACTTCATTGCTATCTTTAAATTGAAAGATAATTGTATCTCGCTCACCAGCTTGGTTAGCATCATCGTTTCCAACAACACTATAAACTAGAACACTATTCTTCGTTTCTAAGACAGTCATATAGTCACGACTTGAATATGGAAATTTCTCATAGGCCACATCTTCAGCAAGTGAACCATTTCTTTCACCATAACGTTCTTTAAATCTTTCACTAAGAACTTTGTCTCCATTCTCGTAAAATTTGATTCGTTGACCTAGCTTAAAAAAGCCATAGTTGATTTTAATTCCATAGTCTCCGTTAGAGCATTTCATTGCAAAGACTGATGATGACGATAATAAAATCGCCAGTGCTAAAAATAAATTTTTCATACCTTCTCCCTTTTTGTTTTTTCGGTTTCTAGCACTCTGGAGTAGGTCGGTGAATGGGTAGTGTAATTTTTATTTGATGTCTTTTTTGTGTTGCGCGTTGGTTTTGTGGCTGGGTTTATTAAAATTTTAAGAAGAATTTTCTTATTTCTTTTCTACTCTTCAAATGATGAAAGCTTAGATGCTCATATTCTTGATCTTGCATCTTCTCGCTCAAGTTGAAAGAGTGGTTTTTCCACTTCCTGATGTTTCGATGACGAGGATTTTTTTCATAATATCAGTCTCTTATACTTTAAAGTTCTAGGCTCAAGTATACGATAAGTTTTGTATGAAATCAGAAAACGCTAAACTTATTCGAAGTTTTATTGCTATTGCAATTTCTTTTAGTGCTGTTTGGTATGCCTCTAATCAAAGTTCTAATGTATCACGTTCAACGGCATCATTTAATCCTATCGGTAATTGCTTTCATGCTTTAAAGGGGCTATTGAAAAATTATGATGTCAAAGTAGGACGTGATGTCAGTATTCTAATGACAGATGGCCGTAATATAGAAGGTAAAATAGCTACTTACTCTCGTGGTGGATTTCAAATTAATTCAAAAAAAGGGAACTACCTTATTAGTTACTCTGAGGTAGAAAAAATAAATAATGATATTCTGAGTGAAATAGAAATCTATAAGAAGCTACTCGAAGATGATATTAGTAAAATACAAGGGCAACAAGCTAATATCCACTACCATAATGGTTATGACTTTTCTAATATCGTTGGTTCTGATTTTGAAATAGGTGAGAAGACTCTAAACTTTACATCAGTTAAAGATGGCAGAAGAATGACTTTTGCTTATGAGAAAATCTACGATATCTCGATCATTAACCGTGCTAAGGAAACCAAAAAAATACGACAAGACGTAAAATTATTTGAGGGCGAATTTGTCACAGTAGAGCTAAAGACTGGTGAAAACTTTGATGGTGAAATTGCTCTATCTCCTGATGGGAGTCGTGTTGATATTTTTGATATAGATAATCCTGAGGATGTCGTCTCAATTCCGGTCACTGATATTAAAAGTATCTATCAATAAAGTTGAATAATTGAAGTGCAGAGTTGGTGACCCCGCTTTGCGGCCAAAACTTTCCCGAGCGTAGCGTCACATCCGGCTGTGGCAAAGAATAATACGTATTGGAAAATGGTTGAATAATATTTCTGTGTTCTAAAAGTTAAACAGAACACTTTGTTCTAAAATCTATTGTTGTTCTATTTATTATCTGCAAAAATCTTCTTATGCAAAACGAGATAATAGAAAGACTTTCAAATGAATTTGCAAACTCAAGGGCAAAAAATCCATCTTATTCGCTGAGGGCATATTCTAATAGGTTAGGCATTCAAGTTTCAGCTTTATCTGAGATATTGAATGGAAAAAGAGCTATTACAAAAAAAATGGGACAAAAAATTTTGTCTGGTCTTGGAGTTAATCCTATCGAGTCGGAGAAAATATTGTCAGGTTCGAAAGCTAAAGAAGAACCTAATTTGTCATTGGATTATTTTAAGGCCATTTCTGATTGGTATTACTTTGCGATTCTATCTTTAGCCGAAATTCCAAATTTTAAAGCACAGCCTGAATGGATATCGAAGAGATTAAATATTTCACGGAGAGAAGCAAAGCTCGCTCTAGATAGGCTTATAAAACTTGAGATGTTAGTGGAAAACAAAGATGGAAGCTATGAAGCATCAGGCATCCAATATAAAACACCTACAGATATCTTAAATGTTTCATTAAAGAATCATACAGTTCAAACTCTAGAACTCGCTATGAATTCCGTTCTCAATGATCCAATTGAAGAGAGGGATTTTTCCACTGTTACAATGGCCATCGACCCCTCTAAAATCGATGAAGCAAAAAAGATGATTAAGTCGTTTCGAAAGCGATTGTCTAAGAAACTCGAAACTGGAAGTAAAAAAGAAGTTTATAAATTGTCAGTTCAATTATTCCCTTTAAGTAGGAAGCGTAAGGAGATCGAAAATGAATAGAAAGATTTTATTATTATTTTTGTCTATTATCACATCAAGAGCGGTGTATGCAGGGCATGAGACAGGAAATGGTGGAGATGGTGTACTGTGCACTAAGGCAGATGGAAAGACCTATGTGCAATTTTATGACCTATATGAGGCTAAAGCTGTTTATGGATTAAATATTGATCTTGGAGCCGAGACATTAAGTGTTGAAAGTAAAGTTGAGCTAGCAATAAATCGACTTGAAGATATAAACCCGAGCCGAAAAAAATTGTACAGAAATTGGTTTAACTCATTTTACTCTGAAACCGAATTCACTTTAGATAACTTAATTGATGTTCCTGACACTATTGATGGTCGAATACCTGCCTCATGTTCTTTGGAGCAAGTTATTGTTCAAAGGACTCCAAGATTTCCAGGTCAAAAAAGATATACCATAGATAAAAAATTGTGGGACTTGATGGATAATACTTCTAAGGCTTCAGCTATTTTGCATGAATTAATTCTTCGAGAAGCTGTAAACATTTCTGGCCACACGAACTCTATTTCTGCAAGGTATTTTAACGTTCGTTTAAGTACGAATAGTTTCTCATCCCAATCACTGAGAGACTACGTTGAACTAATTAAGTCTATTGACTTTCGTCATTTCGATGCACATGGAGTAACTTTCTCGCTCTTTTCTTGGAGGAACGGTACTAGAATAGAAAATGGTTTAACTTTTTATAATGATTTCAAGTTAAAAAGTGGGTATGCAGAGTCTTACAAAGAAAATCAAAAAATAAAGATTGAGAGTAATGAGATAGACTTTCCTGCACAGTCGATCTCATTCTACAAGAACTCACAGATAAAGGAAGTGGGAGACTTTTCTGTAAATAACCCATTGAAGTTTAAATTAAATGATCTTGATTTGGTAATACTGAATGGAGACATTTGGAGAATAGTATTTAATAAAAATGGTAACTTAAAAAATATTAATACAGATGTTGAAGTAAATTTAAATTTATCCTCAACGAATCTAATATGTTCTGGAAAAAGAAAAATAAAGCTGGAAGTCTCTATGGGGAAGGTCGTAGATTTCACTTGTTCATCTTCTTCTGACTGGGCCGGCGGGCTTTTGTTTTTTCAAAATAAATGGAACCCTGTTAATTCATTTAGCTTAAAGACAAACCTTGGTTTTAAAAAAATAAATTTTGGAGAAGCTAGAGATCTTGAGTTTAATGGCATTTCATTTGAAACCTTAAGTGAGGTTACTTTTTACGAGGGTGAGATTGCAAAGTTAGTTAAAACGGAGTCCTCTGTAAATGTAGGTTTAGCAGATAGATCGTTTGAGTTTACTGGTCAAGTAGAGTTCAATGATCTAGGTAATTTAATAAGAGGACGCATTGAAAGCATGGAAACTGTTTTACAAGGGAAGGATATTATTTTAGGTGGTGAAATTAAGTTTCATGATAACGGTAAAATAGCGTCAGCTATCCATAAAAACTATAATTCATTTAACTTCAAGATGGTGGATGGCCGAACAATCAATTGGAAACCATATTACAGATTTTGTCTTAATGAGAATGAGAATTTTATTGAAGGTTGTTACTAGGTATGCAGAGTTGGTGACCCCGCTTTGCGGCCATCGTGGCCTCGCGGGGGACCCTCATCGTGAGGGCCACCCACGACTTTGTCGTTGCTACAAAACCCAATCATTCTCCACATATAAAAAAAAAAGCCCTTTCTTTCGAAGGGGCTTTTTTTTAATGGGGTGACCGATGGGGCTCGAACCCACGACAACCAGAATCACAATCTGGCGCTCTACCAACTGAACTACGGTCACCATAAGAATGTGGAATTATTTATAAATGCTTGGGCCTTATGAGTCAACACTTAATTGCATAATGTGTAAGGTTTGTGCAAAGCGTCCTAGGAATATCTTGCATATAAATGCCCCAAGGCATTAAAATGATTAGTGAAGTTACCAAAAAACTAGGAAGGATATATGAAAAAGGTATTTCTATCACTAATGATGCTTTCACAAGCTTCAATTTTTGCTTACGGGATTGGTCAATCAACAATGCCAATGCTTAGCGGAAGCAAGCAAATCGCAACGGAACTTACTGGAATTACGTCTGATAAAGGCGGAATGGGTATGCAAGTTCGTTACACTCAAAAACTAGATGAAAAATTAATCGTAGACGGTGGGATTGGTATCTCAGGTGGTGAGCGTTCACAAAGACTATTTGCTGGTGCTGACTATGAAATCTATCCAGATTATATGCAACAACCAAGAGTTTCTGTGAAAGGGATTCTTGAGCGTTCAACTGAGTTTGACCAAGGGATCACAAAAATCTCAATGGCACCAACTGTTACTAAGGGATTCTCTTTCTGGGGTAAAGAAGCTTATCCATATGCTTCACTACCAGTTGGACTTTCACTAAATGGTGACACTAAAACTTATGATACAACAATCAGTCTTAACACTGGTATCAACGGTCAACTTCCAATCGAAGGTTTCAAACACCTAAACGGAACAATGGAAGTTCAAGTTGGACTTAAGGATTCATTCACAGCATTCCTTGCTGGTGTATCGTTTCCACTATAATATCTTTCAGAAATTATATATAACTAAGAAGGCGGCCTAGAGTCGCCTTTTTAATTAACAGGACTATCCAATGACAAAAATTATTCTCTCTGATTTTGATGGAACACTTACTCACCATACTGAGATGAGTAGTGAGCTTTTCGATATTTTAAAATTAGCAGATGAGAAGAAAGTTCCTTTTGTCATTGTTACTGGCCGCTCGATTTCTTGGGCACACTTTCTTATCACTCACTTTACTTCACTTCCTATTGTTATCTCAGAAGGTGGGGGAGCAATTAGTTGGCGTGATGAAGCAGGGCTTATTCAAAATGAATTTCTTGTACCTGAAAGTGAATTAGCAAAGCTTGAAGCCTTTTGTATAAAGCTTAAAGAAAAATATCCTAACCTTTATCTAACAAGTGATTCACTTGGAAGAGTTGCTGATCGTGCTATAGAGTTATGTGATCTTGAAGATGATAAATTTAAAAATGAAATTTGCCATCTTATGGATGAAGAGGGAATTAACTACTCAACATCAAATGTGCACTTAAACTTTTGGTGTGGAAATCTTTCAAAGGCAAATGCAACAAAGGTTCTCTTCAACAAATTCTACCCAAATTTAAATATGGCCGAAGATGCAATCTACTTTGGCGATAGTCTTAATGACCAATCAATGTTTGATAAAGTGAAGACATCAATCGGTGTTTCAAATATTAAATCAGTACTCGATAAGCTTGCAGTTAAGCCGCATGTAATTCTTGAAGGAAGTGAGAATGCAGGGCCTAGCGGGGTTTTAAGCTACCTGAAAAATAATCTTTAGCAGCGTCTTTTATCGTCGATTCAATTTCTTCAACAGGAGTTGAAAATCTCTCTTTAATTAAAGGGATGAAGTCTTTTGGTAGAGAGGAGATATACATGCGATCTTCACCCTTGTAATGAAGCTTAAGTCCAATCGCGTGAAGGCAGTGGCGGTTATGCTCCATCTGATCATATTCTTCTGGACTCGCAAGATTGTCTTTAAAGCGTTGGAACATTTCAAATGAACCAAGATAAAGTTTATCACCAACAAGTGGTAGGCCTCTAAGCATGGCGTGAACACGAATTTGGTGCTGGCGTCCTGTTTGAGGAAAGGCTAGACCAATGACATAGTCGCCTTCTTTAAATAAAACCTTAAAGTCTGTGTAGGCGTGTTTACCTTCATGGGAATCTTCAGGGTAAGAGTCGATATAAACTCTTTTAAGTCCTTCCTCTGAAGCTCCAAGACGCTCGTCTGAAAAGAATTCGATCTCACCTTTGTAATCTTCATTTGCCTTGGCAATAAAGAAGTAGCATTTCTTTACGCGATCATGAATGAATTCCTCGCCCATAAGGTTTGCAATCTGAGGCTCTTTTCCAAGCATCATAACCCCTGAGGTTTCGCGATCAAGTCTGTGAATCGAGTGAATGGTCTTTTCATACTTCTCTTCAAACATAACTGTTGCACAGTAGAAGAGGTGGCGGCCAGTAGGGTGGCAGGCCATATAAGGAGGCTTATTCATCACAATGAGCTCTTTGTCTTCAAAGATAATCTCTGGCCTCTCATCGAGTTCAATTAGTTCACCACGCCAGTACTCATCCTCTTGTGTCGTTCTTTCGATCTTGAAGAAGATTCTTTCTTTGTAGTGGAGAGTTGTTGAAGGTCGATGTTTTCCTGGACGGCCAATGATTTTCACATCGCCGGCCTTGATACGTTTCTTTACTTCTTGGCGTGACCAAGTCTCAAGATAGATCTGCAAATATTGATCCAGTCTCATACCATGCTGAGTTTCCTCAACATAGTATGTGACTTCATATACTTGCGTTGTAAATTTCTTATTGAGAATGGCCATAAACTAATAAAGTATTAATATCTTTCTTTAATTAGATACTTTATTAGCGCAAATGATCCATTCTGTGAATAACCATAAGTTGTTTGAAGATTATCTAGGATTTGTTGAATCTCTTTCTTGATATCTTCTTTTAGTGGAATATGACCTTGTACGTCTTTGCCACTCTTTTCAGCTTCAAAGAAGACTAAGTTCTTAGAAATATTCTTAATAACCTTCTCTTGCTCTTGTCTAAATGATTCTTTGAGACGATCCACAACATCAGGAAAGATCTTTAGATAATCAACTTGCTGTCCTGGGTTGTCCAAGTACCAAGCTCCCAGTTTAGAGATAAGATGTGAACGGAATGTTGCAGGGTCTTCTTTTAAAGAAATATTGTTTTCAAATTCTTTAATTTGGTAAGTGTCACCTTCTTCATATTTACCAGTTACTTCATTCTTGATCTTTTCGCCCTTAATAAGCGCATTGATATTTTGGATATATTTCTTTAAATAATCTTCGTATGAACGATCATCAACAAGTCCTAGACATCCTCTTAACTGACGATCAAATTGATCAAGGCAGTCTTCATTAATTAATTCAATAAATTTCTGAGGGTTGTGATAGTCACCATGAGCAGACATATTTAAGAAATCATACTCAGACTTCTTATTAATAATTCTTTTAAAGTAATCAAGAACTTCAATAAATGTAATATCTTTATTTAAATCGGCCAGGCGATAGATCATATTTTTAATATCGCGAGGTGAGATACCAAATTTACCTTCATAGAGATTATCGAATTCAAATTCAGATTCAACCTTCGAAATATTGTGTTTTAGAAGTTGGGCCTCTTCAACATTAAGGTGCGCAGGAAGCTGGCGATCACTTGAGTAAAGTGCACATTTCTCAAGAGGATTAAGAGTCGTCACAATCGCAGATAATTTCTTATTGTCCTCATAGTGCTTACTCATACATGAGCGAATCCTTGTCATGACTGAAAATTTTGCGATGGCCGAAAGTGATCCTGGCTCAAAGCGGGTACGGTCTTTGATACTATCAATTTGTTTCTTATAGATATCCATTTCGCACTTATAGTCGAGTAGATAAGGGACGCGAATAAATGTAAAACGTCCTTTAAATGAATTAAAGTCAGGGTGTTGTTTAAAAGCTGTTAAGTGAACTTCATTTGATGTTCCAATAAAGAAGATATCAAGCTCTGTTAGAATCCCACCAAGATTGATTGAACCGGACTCCATTGTCATAAGAAGGTACTTGAAAGTATCAAGTGGTCTCTTTAGTAGATCAGAGTATTCTAGAATTCCGCGGTTTGCATGAATCGTTTCACCTGACATTTGAAAGAGGTTTAATGACTGTAGTGATGGAGGTAAAGATGCCAGCCTTTGATCCATTGTAATCTGCTGCATCTTTGCATCAACATGTAGTTGTGGCTCAATTGTCACTGCACTACGAGAGTAGCGACGAGAAACTGTATAACGCTCAACGCGAATATGCTTTAGAACTTCTTCGTGCTTTCCTTTATAATTTTTTAAAAGAGCATCATAGATCATACGATTTCTTTTTGAGAGATCGCCACGTACTAGATACGACTTTTCAATCTCTTCTAATTTCTCTGGCTGATCATTAAACGCTGAGTGAATAAGATCCTTTCTCACTTCTTTTGGAATAAGAAGAAGTGGGTGATCCTTAAGCTCAGAGGCCAAGATGGCCGAGATATCTTTGTCTTCTAATAAAGCATATGAATTTAAGTTAACTGAAGCGTGAGATTGGTTTAGCCCAAGGTTTCCTTTTACGACAGTGTTGATTGGGAAGATCCAGCTAAAAGTGTAAAGGGCGCCTTCATCAGTTTTCGAATAGTCTTCAGCACCTTTCATTAGACGCTTAACAAGTGAGCTTTTTGAAGATCCATTTGGGCCAACGAGTAGAAGGAATTTGTTATTGAATCCTTCTTCCGCGAAGTTTCTTAATTGCTCAATTATTTTTTCTTCGATTTTGTATTGGCCAAAAACTGCTGGGGCATCTTGGTCATCTTTTTGAAAAACATTAAGATGTCCCTGATCATCACGCCCAAAGTAATCCACCATGTCCTGAAGATAGGCCGAAGTTGGTCTTAATTCTCTGTCTGGAAATTTTTTAAAGAGTTCGTAGTAGTCAAAAAATGACATTGTTTCATTTCCGTTAACTTCTAAATCATTTAAACTATCTAACCAATCCATAATCTTCCTTTGAATCCTTTTAACATAAGGGATTTCTAGTTATAATTTTACCATTGATTGGGTGTTACATATAAGTGAGAAATGTTTAAAAAAATAATCTTTACTTCCATTCTTATTCTGAGTGTTGGACTCGGGTATTGGTTTTTTACGAAGAAAAACTTAGGACCTAAGCTTTCAAACGAAGAAATTATCGAAATTGTTAAAACATTGAAGTTTGAATGGGAGAATGCACACCTTGATAAAGAGGGGATGTGTAAGAAACTTAGCTATGTCGATGACCAGTACTATCAATGCTTTCCTGAGTATATGGCCTGCTTACTCGAAAAGAAGCTCGTTAATGTCCATATTAATAAGAAATTAGTACCAATTACGATGAAAGGGAGTTACCGCTACCATCAGATGCCTAGTTATCGCTACTACGACTATACAGTCAAGGCCGAAGGCTTTAGTGAAGATCTTAAGCTTAGCTTCGTTGATAGCTGTCAGGAAGTTTACGTACCACAAAGATATTATCCATTCTTGGCCAATAAGAGGGATGTGACAATTTCATGGGATAACTTCAATCGCAATATTTTTGTTGATAAGTACCATGTTCAAAATTGGGAAGTTCTAAATTGGGCGAAAGCTTCTAAGCATAAACTGGCCCAGCAAGCGGCCGAGAAAATAAAAGAGAGAAATAAGTACTCTTATGCCTACGGCCTATCAATTGATGAAATGGAAGCCTATTGTTCTTTTCAAGGAAAATCAATTTTAAGTGCCCGTGTCTTTGATGCTGTTTCAATTCATCCTGAAGATCTTAATGATACGACAACAAAGTACTTAAGAGCTCCTTTTTATCCATGGGAGAGAAAGAACACCAAAACCCTCTTAAATGAAATTCAACGCATGAAAGATTTTCATATCGATGAGATCACAAAAGAAGAAAGACTTAAGCTTTGTGAAAAAGATTATTCAAGTGAATGCCTTGATCAAAACTATATTCAAAAAGATAGCAGAAATGTTTCTTGGGCCGGTGTTTATGAAGTCTTTGGTGGCCCACTGGAATATTTAAGAAATATTATTCATCCTAGTGAAAATATCAAATTGGCCTCATTCTACTTTAGCTGGCATCAAAAAGCTCATCAAACGGGGATGCGAGGCTATTGGGATGGAGAAGGTTTTGGCCTTAATAATATTGCATTTGATCCCTTTACCTCTAGAGAGATTGGCCCTGAGTATAAGATTGCTTTTCGTTGTATGAGGACATTGTAATGAAGCTTATTCTAAGTGTATTTCTTCTTTTTGGCCTTTTGTCGTGTCAGCAAGAGAAGTTTGACTTTGCAAATGAGCTGGCCTTTACAACAAATTTTGAAATGAATGAACTCTATCAAGGTAGTAAGGGAGTTTATGAACCAAAGAATACGTGGCTTCTTCTTTTTACCTTTAATAAGTATTGCTACTTCTATAAAACCCCATTTAACAAATCTCTTGGAGAGTCTCGAATCACAAAAAGACAAGCAGGGAAGTGTAGCTTTAGCGATGATGCAATTTATTCGAAAGAGGGAATTAAAGACTTTAAAATGAATCTTCATGTCCAAGAAAAGATAAAGCTTAGTCTTATCATTGATGGAGAAAGTTTTAACTATCCTCTACTTAATCATTCTGTCTCAAGAAAGTTTACACCTTTTAATAATCAGCTAAAGAAATCATTCTTTGGTAATGTCTACGTTAATGGTGGTTTGGATTACTTAAAAACTAAAACACTAAAAAGTGGAACCCTTTGTCATGGTGTAAATATCGAATGTAAGGATGTGGTGAAGTATAAGTGCGATCTTTGTGAGGAAGGTAGTTACGAAGTTGTCGACTTCAATTGTGCGCAAAGTGGAAGTAAGTATTGTGGAAAGGATAAGTGTGGAACGAAGAACCAACCGGCTTGTCCTCGAGGCTATAAGGTTCTTGATACGAAGCTGCCGTCTTTATGCTTCAATGGCTCTCCAGCGGGATTTTGCTCACCGGGACTTAGTACATTTTGTAATGATGAGGGAATTCTAATTTGCCTATAAGATTTCTTTGCCAAAGACAGTAGCGGGCCTGAGCTTTAGACGAGACTTTCTAACATTCTTAATAGCATCAATATCTTCTGGATCAATATAGCAGCTATCAACGGCCTGGTAGAAATGAGAGCAAACTCTAATTTGTTCTGCTTTTACTTCTTTAGTCTTCTTATTAAACCTAACGAGAGTGATAAATTCACCTTGCCCAAGGTTTGAGATAATAGGATAGCCCGACACTTGCATATGAGGCTCAAAACTATTTCCTGTAAAAATTAAATCAAATGTATCTGGAGGGAGTCGCTTAAGTATCTTCTCGGTTGTTTCCTTATCTAGAGAGCAATTCTTAAACTTGTAATCAATCTTATCGCTGCACTCTGTGTGAGAGTGTAGGAGAGCAATATTAAGATCGGTTTTTCCTCGAAGTTGTTTTTTGATTTCAATAACTCTAGCGACAATATCGTCAAAAAGGATACCTTCTAGGCCATCCTCTTTCTTTAGTTTTGGCTTATAAGGTGTAAGCCCAATGATTCCTACTTTAATTCCACCAACTTCCTTAATGATATATTCTTGGTTCCCGTATTGAGTAAAAGCTGAGTTCGTATCGAGGGAAATAAGATTAGAGTTCACAAATGGAAGCTCTCTTGGAAGTAGATTACTTTTTAAATTAATTAACTCATGATCAGATAATAAAATTGCATCGTAATTAAAGTTGGCCATTTGGTTGAGGATTAACTCACCGGCCAGGTCATATTCTTTTTCTAGAATTTGACCACCATCAATTAAAACAAGATTACTAAGCTTCTCTCTAAGGGCCGAAATAAATTTATAAAGAAGTGCATCTCCACCGAATTGAATCTTTGAAGAAACAATCAATTCATCATTATGAGACTCAACTTTTGAATTTAAGTTAGAAGTATAAGCAAAGTAGATAGTGTCTGAGTCTTGTTTAGACAGAAAGCTCTTTTCAGCTTTCATATAGCTATACTTTCGAGAGCTATCACTACAAGAAGTGATAACTCCGATAAGTATCAATATAGATATTAGTAGTTTGTTTTTTTTCAAGTTCTAGTAACTTCTCAAGCCTTAGTAGCTTTTAATTTTTGATAGTTTTTCATATGCAATTGTAAGTGCATTTTCAATTCTATCATAGAGGGCCGGATCGTTACATAGCCCTAAAGAAATTCTCACCACGCCACGACCAATATCGTCAGTTACTCCCATGGCCTTAAGAACTTTAGATGTCTGAGGATTATTGTCAGAACATGCTGATGAAGTTGTTACATAAATTCCTTCTGACTCAAGCTCCATCTGAACAGCTTGTCCGTGGATTCCTGGATATGAAAGATATGTTGTTGAAGAAAGTCTTGGCGCTTCTTCTCCAATGATAACAACTTGTGGAAATTTAGCTTTTATATTTTTTTCAAACTCTTCACGTTTGCTATTAATAGCATCGTGCTTTTGTAGGTTATTCATCGAATAAGTAAGTGCTACTGCAAGAGTTTCATTACCTAGGTAGTTCTGCGTTCCACCACGTAGACCTTTCTCTTGACCGCCACCAATGATAAGTGGCTTTAAAGTTGTTGGGTCTTTTGCAATTAGAATACCTGAACCAGTCATTCCACCAATTTTGTGACCAGCTACGACTGCATAATCAATACCTGACTCTTCAAAGTTAAAACAAGTTTTTCCTATAAATTGAGTCGTGTCACAAAGGTAAGCGACTCCTTGTTCTTGGCAGATTTTTGCAATGTCATTATAAGGCTGGATAACACCAGTTTCATTATTGGCGGCCATAACTGCAACAAGTGCAGTATTGTCGTCGATATGATTGATAAGGTCTTCAATATCAACGATACCATTTGGCTTTGTTTGAAGTGTGTAAACTTCACAACCAAAATTCTCAGCATAGAATTGAGCATTGTTGCTTACCGCTGAGTGCTCAATTCCTGAGATGATAATTTTCTTTTTTGTATTATTTAAAAGAATAGACTGAAAAACAGTAGAGATCCCTTCAGTTGAACCAGAGTTAAAAACTAGCTGACTCATGTGCGCACCTAAAAGCTTGGCACAAACTGAACGAGCATTCTCCATAGCAACTTTTACGCGAGTGCCGACGTGGTGAGTGGCATTTGGGTTAGCAAATGGCCCCTTATTAAGTCGGTTGATAATATACTCTTTAACTTCATTACAAATTGGAGCACTTCCATTGTAATCAGCGTAAATCTCTTGCATGTTGTCCCTCTTCTTCTTTTCTTGTGTATTAAACCTATTACTTACTCAGTTCAAGCATCTTATTAAGTGCTTTTAATGAGTACTCTTTTGTTTTTTCATCTACTTTAATTATGTTTATAGGTTTATTTTCCTTAATTGCTCTAAAGCTGGCAAGTAGCCAACGAGGTCTAACTCGATACATTGTTGTACACAAACACTGGTAAGGTGACAGTGAAGTAATTTCTTTATCAGGGAAATCGTTCGCTAATCTGTTTACAAGGTTGATTTCAGTACCAACGGCAAACTTAGAACCGGCCGGCGCATCCTTAATCTTATTAATGATGTAAGCAGTCGATCCGTTATCGTGTGCTGCTTGTACAACATCAAAGTTACATTCAGGGTGAACGATAACAGTTGTATCAGGCTTATCTTTTTTAATTTGTTCAACTTGAGTTGCAGTAAAGCCTTGGTGAACAGAACAGAATCCGTACCATAGAATGACTTTTGCATTATCGATTTGCTCAGCAGTCAAGCCACCATTAAGCATATTTGGGTTGTAAACAACCATATCTTCTAGTGGAATTCCAAGATCAAAACAAGTGTTGCGACCTAGGTGTTGATCAGGGAAGAAAAGAAGCTTTTGTCCTTGATCAAATGACCACTTAATAATGTTATGTGCATTTGATGAAGTACAAATTGTTCCATCATTTTCACCAACAAATGACTTTAACGTTGCCGCACAGTTGATATAAGTGATTGGGATGATCTTATCGTTAGTTGATCGTTGCATGAAGGCCCATGCTTTATCGATCTCTTCACGATTTGCCATGTCGGCCATCGAGCATCCCGCTTGCATATCAGGAAGGATTACATGTTGATCTTCAGAAGTTAGCATATCAGCTGTTTCGGCCATAAAGTGGACACCACAAAAAATAATATAGTCTTTATCAAGTTTAGCAGCATCTTGGGCAAGCTTAAGCGAGTCACCTTTATAGTCTGCAAATTCAATAACATCATCTTGTTGATAGTGGTGACCAAGAACCACAACTTGATCCTTAAGTTCTTCTTTGATCTTTCTTAACTCAACTAGTACTTCTTCATCTGATAACTCCTCTTGAGAAATTATCGGACGGTGAACTTCTTCTTTTCCGAATAGATCTAACATTTTTCTTCCTTCTCGATTTTTAAATAAGTTATTTGATTGGGTAACCGCTTTCGCCCCAAGCAAGGATTCCGCCTTCAAGGTTGTATAGGTCTTCAAAACCTTCCTCTAGTAGAAATTGACATGCTGTTAAGCTTCTCTTTCCACTGCGGCATTGAACAACGATCTTTTTTGACTTATCAGATAGGTGACTTCCAAATTGATTTGCGAAATCAGATAGAGGAATAAAGATTGCGCCATCAATATGGCCAGCATCCCACTCATCTTGTTCGCGACAATCTACTAAGATTAGGTCTGTATTCTTGTCCATTAAATCTTTTAATTCACCAACTTCCATAAAGTTAATCATTGTGTCATCTCCTTATATAATTGACGTTTTGGAATTTAAAACATTCTGGCCAACCTGTCACCTGAACATCCTTAAAATTGATTCCAGTTCGTGTTGCGCTAAGTTAAAAAAATGTTTTATCAGGTATTTGACGTTGCGTGATAGTTTTCTTAACATTTTATATAGATAGTCTTTTATTACGGTCAAAGGGATGACCGAGGGAGCTTACATGGAAGTTATTACGGTTGCAAATAACAAGGGTGGTGTTGGAAAAACAATGCAGTGCTACCAATTAGCGACACACTTAGCTAATAAAGGGAACAAAGTACTTGTTATTGACCTAGATTCACAGGCCAATCTAAGTTCAACTTTTAATCTACAAATTCACAGAACTCTTATTCCTGAGTGGTTAATCGGTGACGTTACAATTGAAGACGTTATGGTTCCATCAGAAGGTAAGGGAAAATTTCATAAGAATATCACTGTTATTCCATCAAGCCGTCATATGGCCAATCTTTCTAAACTACTAATCCTTTCAGAAGGTGAGATTAGAAAGGAAGCTGGTCGTAAGGAAAGGCTTATGAGACTTAGACTTGAGCAAGCTCAAGGAATGTTTGATTACGTTGTAATTGATACTCCTCCAATGCTTGGTGATGAACTTATTATGGCACTAGTTGCTTCTAATAGAATTCTTATCCCAACGCAAGCACAGGACTACTCAATTGATGGCCTAGAAGAGTTAATGGATACTTTTGAAATTATTAAAGAAACTGAAAATCCATCACTGGAATTTTCAATTATTCCATCAATGGTTAATACTAGAAGAAAAATTGAAAGACAAAGACTTGAAGAACTTGCTCAGTCTTTCAATATTACGCCACCAATTAGAAATCTTGTTCAAATGCAAGAATCAATTTCGTTAAGAAAACCTATCTGTAAGATGGGGAAAAAGTCTCGTGGTCATGGTGACTACACGGCACTTTGGGAATCATTAAATCTATAATCTATAATTTTTGAGACACATGGATGTGTTTCGCTTTTAAAGGGGCCATGTGTGTGTGACTGGCCCTCTTTAAAGGAAAACAGTCTCAACATAGGGAAGAGGAATTTATGGCAAAAGACTTTGCTCCAAGAGTTTCTAAAAGAAAAAGAAAGACAATCGATCTAACTGAAGGTCTCGATAGTAAAGTAGTTGAAAGACTATCAGGTGACCGCCTTCTTCAGGGCGCAAAACTTGATGAGGTTTTTCTAAAAGAAATCGTTGTTAAAGAACAGGTAAGAACAAAGTTTAATGATAGTTCTTTAAAAGAGCTTTCGGAAAATATTAAACAAAACGGTCTAATTCAACCGCTTGTTCTTCACAAGGATAAACTTGGTAGACTTGTTCTAATCTGTGGTGAGAGACGTTATCGTGCCATGACACTTATTAATAAAGAGAAGTGTCCTTGTTTCATTCTTGATAAGAAGTCTGAACAAGAGTTAATGGCAATTCAATTCTCTGAAAACTCTTCAAGAGAAGCGCTTCACTATATTGATAAAGCTGATGGTATTTTAAATTACCAAAAGGCAACGAAAGCAAGTGAAAGAAAGATCCAAGCTGCACTTGGTATTTCAAAATCAGAAGTACACCGTTCTCTAATGATTGCTAAAATGGGCAAGAAAATAAAGGAAGCGGCAAAAGCATTTAATATTGAAAAGTATGTTCTTCTTGAGCTTGATGCTCTTGAAAAAGGTGCTCTAAAAACTAAACTGACTAAGATGCTTTATAAAGGCGAACTAACTAAGAGAGCTGAACTTAAGAAGGCCATTAAAGATGGTGGTGTACTAAAAGCTGGTAAAGTTAAAAAGGCTCCTAAAGTTCCTAAGGGACTAACGGCAAATGCTTTCATCAAAACACTTAAGTCACAGGCAAAAACGAAAAAGCTTGATAAAGAAACACAAGCACTTCTAAACCAACTTCTAAAAGAAACTCAAAATATCGTCGATATGTAGTTAATAGATTTTAAATTTAATAAAAAGTAAGAGAGCGAGGCATAGTCCTCGCTCTTCTTTTATATTTTCTTAGCCTAAGTTTGACTCTTGGCATCACCATTGCAAGTTATAATACAGAAGAGACATTACTCAACGTAATTTAAGGGACTTATGATGGTAAACAAGGCTAAAATCTACACACACTGTTCAAAATTTATCCAATTTGGCTTGTTAGTGTTCACAATTCAGGCATCCGCAAGTGATATTTCACTTTTTAAGTCATTCAACCCAAGAGTTAAGGTCACCCAGGCCAAGGCCCGTACACCGCAGAGCTTTTATGCAGATGTGGACTATACGCCAAAGCCTGAAGAATATAAGACTTTTCTCGATTACGTCTTTGTTTACGATAGAGCAGGTGTTCTTCAGCGTATGTCTAATCACTATCAACAGCTGCAAGAGCGTGATGAATACGTAAAGAATTGGGATCTTTCAACGACAACGATGTACCGTCTTTCAACAATGGATGAGAGAAAGCGCTACTTTAATAAGCAGTTTTTAAAGTATATCGACAAGAGAATTTCAGGTTCGATTAAGGCCGCAAAGAAAGGCTCAACAATGGCCGCTGTTGGAAATATGAAAGATACACTTTCTCCAAGTTCAGAAGCTGAGCTACTTCCAAATTTTAAAGTTAAGTTTAGAGCAAAGGTTTTAAAAGGCCTTGCAACGATTAAATTTGTAAATCCATATCTCGATGCAAACACACACCTTTCTCTATCTGATGGCGTGACAATGCAATTACAGAAAAAGTTCAATGATAATCGCACGATTGCTTCGATTGATTATAACCCTGCTGGGACGACGGTAGAATTATATGTTGAACAGGCCATTACAAATAACTTAAGGGCCAGAGCGTCTTCAATCGATATGGTTGGGGGAAGTAACGCTGATCATGTGTTTCGCGTCAATTATCATGCACCATTCAATTTCTAATTAACCGAATTCGCCAAAAAAAGTCAGCTTTTGCCTCAACCAAAAGCTGGCTCATCCGTTATATTTGAAGTAAATTAGTCATTATTTTACACGCTTAACGGAGTTATTAAAAAATGAGCAATCTTCTAGATAATCCACTATACCAGGATGCCATTGCGCAATTAGAAGAATCTTCAGCGATTATGGGACTAGACCCAAACGTTGCTGACAGACTTAAACACCCAAAAAGAGCACTTCAAGTTGCAGTTCCTATTCGTCTAGATGACGGTACTGTTAAGACTTTTCAAGGATTCAGAGTTCAGCACAACATGACTCTTGGACCTGGAAAAGGTGGGGTACGTTTTCACCCAGGTGTAGACCTAGCTGAAACAGCAGCTCTTGCGATGCTTATGACTTTTAAATGTGCCCTTGTTGGTCTACCACTTGGTGGAGCAAAAGGTGGGATCTGTGTTGATCCAACAAAACTTTCTCGTCAAGAACTTCAAGGTTTAACGAGAAGATACACAACTGAAATTAATATGATTATTGGTCCAACGATTGATATCCCAGCTCCAGATATTGGAACTGACGGACAAACAATGGCGTGGATGCTTGATACATACTCACAGCTAAAAGGTTATACTGTACCAGGTGTTGTTACAGGTAAGCCAATTACTGTTGGTGGTTCTCTTGGACGTAGTGAAGCTACAGGTAAAGGTGTTGCATTCTGTGTAAACTTTGCTGCAAAGAAACTTGGAATGAATATCGATACGAATACAACTGTTGCAATTCACGGTTGGGGTAAAGTTGCTGTTCCTGCAGCACAAGACCTAAGCGCTCAAGGTGCAAAGATCGTTTCTGTATCTGATGTTTCAGGTGCAATCTATGATCCAAATGGTTTAGATATTGAAAAAGCAGTTAATTGGGCCAAAAATGGTGGCCTTCTTGCTGATATGGAAGGTGTTGAAAAGATTTCTAACGAAGAACTTTTTGCTCTTGATGTTGATATTCTAATTCCAGCTGCAATCGATGGTGTTATCACTGAAAAGAATGCTCACAATGTAAAAGCTAAGATCATTGCAGAAGGTGCAAACGGTCCACTTAATAAAGCAGCAATTGATATTGTTACTAAGAATGGTTCATTCCTAGTTCCAGATATTCTTTGTAACGCTGGTGGTGTTATCGTTTCTTACTTTGAGTGGGTACAAGGTCTACAGAACTTCTTCTGGGATCTTTCAGAGATCAATAAGAAACTTCACGACATCCTAAAAGATGCTTTCGAGAATGTTTACGAAGCTCACCAGAAATATGAAATTGATATGAAGAAGGCCGCTTTCGTTGCCGCTCTAAGAAGACTAGAGAGAGCAATGAGACTTAGAGGTCTTTTCCCAGGTTAATATTTATATGACAATTATAGGCGCGTCCTTTTAGGGCGCGCTTTTTTTTTATTATGAAATATATTGCAACACTTCTTTTTACATTCTGTTGTCTTGCTAGTGTCACTAGTGAGCTTGTTACGGGCGCTGATCGTAAAGTTTTCAGCTACGCAAAGGTGTGCGAATTCTTTGGTGTAAAAGATGCAATGTTAATGAGTAAATCTTCCTCAACTAAGATTGATTGCATGGGCAAAGAATTTGAAATTGTAAAATTCTGTGAGTCCAAATTTTCAAAAAAATTAAACTATACAAAAGCACGCTTTGATCTTGTTGATGGGAAAGTATCTTGTCACTTTTCTGATACTGTTATCCTCGAGTTGGTTTGCAAGGACAAGTATGAGAAATTTTGTAAGGATGCTAAAGGTTCATGTGAGAACCTAAAGAAAGACTTCGCTCACTCTCTAGAAGTTTCTTCAGCGATGATTCTAGAAATTTACCCACCTCATTTAAAATGTTTTTATCAGTCAAAAGCTAAGATCCCTAATTCTAGTAATTTATAATTTCTAATTCTTTCACACCTCTTGCACTTCTAGTGATAGGAGGGATTATGCACAAGCAAATGCTAGGTCTTCTACCTCTTGGAGGTAAGGGACATTTAACAGAACTTTATGGTTATGCTTCAAAGGGAGTACCCGGTCTGGAAATCGTAGGTCTTGGACCAAAGGGGAAGTCTATTAAAGAAAAATTTATTTTTCTCTCTAAGAAGTACAACTTAAAGATCTCACCGAAGCGCTATGTTCTTTGCATTGATGATAATATGGTTTTGGCCTCTTTAAGTTCTAAAGAAGAACTCTATCGCTGGCTTGAATTACCACTTTTAATTCTTTACTGGTCGATGGCCGGGGTCCTTCCTATACAAAACTTAAATGACTGTCTTTGTGCAGGAAGAATCTCAACACGAGGAAAGATCGAGCCATTTCGATTTGATGAAACATCACAGGCCTTCTTAGAAAGATTAGATGCTATGAGCTTAAAAGTAATTGCAAGCTACACTCAGGATCTTCGAGGACTTACGTACTTTATTCCTCTTGATGAGATCATAAAGTTTCCAGATGCTTCATAAGTTACTGTAATTATTTGCCATATAGGAAAGTAATTCTTTTGCTTGTGCGTAAGTTATGCGTAAGTTATACTAACTTTCATGGAAAAGAAAATTAGAGCAAAACTACCGATTGCAAATTGTGGACTCTTTGGAATCAGTGAGGATCACATACAAAATTATCAATCTTTAGATGATCGTTTTGTACAGAATCGTTCTGCGACATTTTTCTTTGAAGCACAAGGTGACTCGATGGAGCCACTGATTATGCCCGGTGACGTCCTGGTTATCGATCGTTCTTTAGAAGTAAGGAGTGGTCGAGTTGCCGTGGTTTATCTGGACGGAGAGTTCTTGTGCAAGAGATTCATTAGACAAGATGGGGAAACCATTTTGCGCTCACACAATCCTCTGCATCGAGACATTATCATCTCTGAAGAGATGGACTTCTTGGTGTGGGGGCCAATTGTGGCCGTGGCCCGTGACATGAAAGAGTTGTGAGGCCTTTATGGAAAAAGTGTATGCGCTGGTGGACTGTAATTCCTTCTTCTGCTCTTGTGAAAGATTATTTCGACCTGGATTAAGAAATAAACCTGTTGGTGTCTTATCAAATAATGATGGGTGCTTTGTCTCTCGCACTCCTGAGCTTAAGGCCTTGGGAGTAAAAATGGGGGACCCATACTTTAAAGTAAGGAGGCTTTGTGAGTCACACAATGTTCATGTTTTTTCTTCTAATTTTTCTCTGTATACAAATATCAGTGATCGGGTAATGCACGTTCTCGCAACCTTCGCTCCATCGATTGAGATCTACTCTGTTGATGAAGCCTTTATTGATTTAACTGGTGTAAGCGGAGATTTAAACGAATACTGTCAGCGTATTCGCCAAACAGTTTTTCAGTGGACTGGGATTCCCGTTAGTATTGGTGTTGCACCAACTAAGACTCTTGCGAAGGTGGCCAATCATATTGGCAAAAAATCACAGAAGGCCCAAGGTGTCGTTTGTATTTTAGATGAGAAGTTGCAGGATATTGCTCTTCAGCGCACACCGATTGAAGACGTTTGGGGAGTCGGAAGAAAGAATAGTATTAAGCTTAAAAGTATTGGTGTGAAAACAGCATATGATTTTAAGAAATTTAAAAATACTCATGTTATCCAAAAGCTTCTAACAAAATTAGGGCGTATGACCCAAGATGAACTGCGAGGAATTACTTGCTTTGAGCTAGAAGAGGCCCAGCCTAAGAAGAAGGAAATTCTTTGTTCTCGAAGCTTTAGCTCAAGTGTTGTGGACTTAAAAAGTTTACGAGAGTCAGTAGCAAATTATGTCACAAATGCTAGTGAGAAGATGCGTAACCAGCAAAGCCTATGCTCAACAATTGAAGTGTTTTGCTTAAGCGATCCACATAAGGTTGATCAAACTCCTTACTATGGAAGAGATAAGGTAAAGCTTCTTGGCCCAACAAGTGACACAAGAAAAATTATTAAATACGCATGGGCGGCCCTTGATGATCTCTTTCGCATGGGAGTCTGCTTTAAGAAGGCCGGGGTTAAGTTAGGAGAGTTTTCTGATTCAGAGATTGTTCAACAAAGTCTCTTTGAAGAATTGGATGATCCACGAAGTGTGAAACTAATGGAAGTTATTGATAAGATAAACCGACGAGAAGGCAGCGGCATGGTTAGGTCCATGGCATGTGGAGTCGACAATCAAGCTTGGAAGATGAGACGAGAGATGGTTTCGCAAAGATATGTAACAGGTTGGGCCCAGCTACCAAAATGCTCATAGTTATTTCGAAAAAGAGTGCGCAGCGTTAGTCATGACTATTATTGCCTTTGGTCGAAGAGGTGACTATAATGGCGAAATGAGCATATTTAAAGACAAGATTAATATATTTGAAGCAGTAGTGTTAACATCAATCGCCCATATGGTAATTTTTGGGATGTATTTTGCAAGTGCAAACCCAGAGTGGTTTTCGGGTGTCTATACCGTTGAGGATGGATTCTTAGAAGTACAGCAGGCCATCTATTTATTACTTGTTTCATTTGTCTGTCTATGGCGCTACTTTAAGTTAAAAGGTACGAAGCCAAAGTTGTTCTCTTTTGCACTTCTTGGATTTGCTGCCCTTTTCTTCTTTGGGTTTGGAGAAGAGATTGCTTGGGGACAGAGAATTTTCAATGTTGCAGCACCTGAGTTCTTTCAGCAGTACAATACGCAAAATGATATTACACTTCACAACTTAAAGTTTGGTGACTTTAAAGTTAATAAAATTATCTTTGGTCTTATCATTGGAATTATCGTTGGGGTTTATGTATTAATTCTTCCGTTCTTATATAGAGCAATTGGATTTATTCAATACCTCGTTGATGACTTTGCCGTTCCTGTTCCAAAGTTAATGCACTCATTCTTTTACCTACTAATGTTTATCTTAGTAAGTCTAATTGATCATGGTAAAAAAGGTGAAGTTGGAGAGCTTGTAGGATGTGCAATGTTCTTCGTTATCTTCTTATTCCCTTATAACGACAAGACTTTCCAGAGGTCGTAAGATGAAGGACTTCGATGAGTTAAATGCCATAAGCGAGTTAACTAATATCGAAGATCCTCTAATTCGTTGTCGAGAAATTACCCGAATCAGTCACGAAGGTGATAGCTACCCAATTCATAGCTTTGAAATTGGCAGCACTGATACTAGTGCTCCTGTTCTAGGTTTATTTGGTGGTATTCACGGTCTTGAAAAAGTCGGTACTCAAGTTGTCGTGACATATCTTTCTTCACTATTTAAGCAGCTTTCTTGGGATGAAGAATTAAGACGAAGTCTAGAGAAATTTAGAATTGTATCCATTCCTCTGATCAATCCATGGGGGATGTATCACCACCGTCGCTCTAATCCCAATAATGTTGATCTCATGAGAAACTCACCATCACGAACTCATGAGAAGACTAAATTTCTACTTTCTGGTCATAAACTCTCAGAGAAGCTTCCTTGGTATCAGGGAAATAGCGAGCAAATGGAGCATGAACTTCAAACCCTTGTGGACTATGTGAGAGAGCATATCTTCTCTTCTCAACGTGCCATCTCCGTGGACTTTCACTCAGGCTTTGGTCTTAGAGACCGTCTTTGGTATCCATATGCTCGAACGCTTACGCCATTTAAGCATATAACGGAAATGGAGAATCTAGAGTACCTATTAAATGAAACTCATCCTCATCATATTTACCGAGTTGAGCCGACTTCTGAGAGCTATACGATTCAGGGTGATGCTTGGGATTACCTATATGATGAGTATATAGCGAAGAATCCAGACGGAGTTTATCTTCCGTTAACCCTTGAGATGGGAAGTTGGATTTGGGTTAAAAAGAATCCATTACAGATTTTTAGAAGAGGAGGTTTATTTAATCCTCTCAAATCTCATCGTTATGATCGAACGATGAGAAGGCATATTATGTTAATCAAATTTCTCTTTCGAGCTGTTGGAAGTTCAAAGGCATGGGTGAAAAGGTAAGTTATGAATTGGTTACTTCTTAGGGGCTTAGCAAGAGATAGTCGTCACTGGTATGAATTTCCAGAATATGTGGAAAAAATGAAGGGCACACAAAAGGTCTTTGCCATTGATTACTTAGGTGTTGGTAGCAAGAACGAAGAGAAGTCTCCTTTAAAAATTTCTGATTATGTGGAAGATATGAGAGATGAATGGCTCAAGCTTAAAGAAGAAAATGAGGGCCCATGGAGTGTTATTGGTATTTCAATGGGGGGAATGATGGCCCTCGATTGGTGTGAGCGCCACGCCGATGACTTTGAGCATGCGGTTCTTTTGAATACTTCAACGAGTGATTCTGGAAAGATCTATCACCGTATGTCTATTGAGGCCATGAGAACGTTTTCAAAACTTGTTTTTAATAAAGATCACCGCGAGCGTGAACGAAAGGCCCTTTCATTAACAGTTAAAATGAAAGAGTTATCTGATGACTTACTTGATGCTTATGCAGCTTACTTTGAAGAGAGGCCACTTAATCGAGTTAACTTTGTTAGACAATTAATTGCGGCGTCTCACTATCGTCTTCCAAAGAAAATAAAGGCCGATATTTTATTACTTGCAGGAAAACAAGACAAGCTGGCAAATTATAAATGTAGTGTTGAAATTTCAAAAAGGCTTGGTGCCACGCTTGAACTTCACGAACAAGCGGGACACGATTTACCTATTGATGATCCGGAGTGGATCATAAAGAAGATTGAAGAACATTACTTTGATAGTAAGTAAACTTCCTCTTTTAATGGTTCATAAGAGCGTGCTTTAAGCGCCGCCTTAATATGAGGCCACTTTACTCTTCTTTTCCATTTTTGCCACTTTGCAAGAGTTCTAAGATCCTTGCGATATTCAAGTGGAGTTTTTGATTCAGCAGTAATCACAACGGCATTCTTCTTTTCTAAGAAAGTTGCAATTTGACTATATTTAATCGGCTCAACATTCATCTCTAATGTTTGTTCATGAAAATATGAACGACGATCTACTAGTGCCACTGTCTTATCTTTAAAAAGGCCATGAGCGGCTTGTGGAACTGGTAAAATATAGAATTGTGAAGCAACAACTGACCAAAGAAAAATTAAATAAAGTCCCATTGTATTGAAAGCAATAAGCATTTTCTTTTTGAAAATAAAAATATTTGTCACAATAATAAGAGAAACAAATAGTAAGTTAGCAACGATTGTTACTCCATCCGAAAAATACAGTAGGAGAAAACCAACGGCCAAGAAGAGTAGGTTGATTGGTAAGAAGATTAAAAGAATACCTTTTGCCTTCTCTCTAATGGTCTCTAGGTCAATTTGTAATAGCATAAACGCCATTAAAAATGGAATCGATGGGATTGCATAGTGATGCGATCTTTGTGATGGAATTAACCAAGTGATAAAGAAACATAGAAAATGGACAAAGAAGAAATATGTTTCATCATTTAGGACTTTGAAATTCTCTCTAACTTTCTTCCAAGCAAATGGAAGAACAAGTAGCCATGGTAGTGCATATAGAATAAGGCCCTGGAATACCTTAATCATTGGCATTGGCTTTTGATCAAATTTTCCAACATTTTCTCTTACAAAGAAGTAATTAAAGAATTCTTCTCCATAGTTTAAATAACTAATGAAGTACCAAAGACAACTTAGGACTGTAATTGAAAGAAAGTAGAAAAAGCACTCTTTAATGATAAAGCGCTTTTCTTTCTTGAATAAGAAGACTTGATAAAGTGACATGGCAAGAAAGCTCATGACAATTGTAACAGGCCCTTTTATTAGCGCAGCTGCTGCTCCAAAGAGAACTGCCCAGATAAAGTATTTCTTTGCTTTTGTTTTTAAGTAGTCAAAAAGAAAGAGTGAACTAATAAATGGAAGAAGCGATAGTGATGTCTCCATCATAAATGTTCGGCCAAACTTGATTGCACCATAACTTCCTAAGAAGAAGGCAAGTGACAAAAGTGGTTCAACACTAAATCTTCTCTTTAACCAAACTGCCGCTAAAATTCCCAGGGCGATTGTTAAAAATGCCATAGAAGCACGAGCGCCTGTTAGAGACGATTCTCCCATTAGTACATAAATCGGAAACGGAAGCCAGAAGTGAACTGGTGGTTTCGACCAATGTCTTTCTCCGCGGTAGTGAGGAGTCATTATATTATTTGTGTCATACATCTCTTGTGAGATCTGAACATATAATGATTCAGTTCCTTGCCTTGGAGCACTGATATTTCCAATATCCCAGAAGTAGAGAATTGAAAAAAGGAATGTGAAAATAATAAATAATTTTTTATTTGAAATATTTGTCATACTTTTAAACTTCGTTTTATTTTGACAGGGTTCTTACCATGTCTACGTATTTTTCTTCCACTTCAAATTTCTTACCAAGACACTTCTCTAAGTCCTCGATAACAACTTGACCATTTTGTTCAGCAGTTACAATTGCAGTCTTTCCTTCAAGTAGCGATTTAACTGCAAGGTGTCCCATTTGAGTTGCAATAAAGCGGTCACGCCCCGTTGGGTTACCTCCACGCTGGATGTGCCCAAGGATACAAACACGAGAATCAATTTTATGATCTTCTAATAGTTTGTTGTGAACATAGTGTGAAAGACCTTCAGTCTCACCTTCGGCAGCGATAATGATTGAAGAACCTTTTCCACGTTTTAGTCCACGTTTAATATCTGCGGCAATTGTATCAACATCGACATTACTCTCATCTTGAATAGGGAAGATGATATTTTCAGCACCAGTACAAAGACCGACGTGTAGAGCAATGGCCGGTGACTTACGTCCCATTACTTCGACAATAAAAGTACGATCATGAGAGTGGGCCGTATCACGAATCTTATCCACTGCTTCGATTGCCGTTTGTACAGCTGTATCAAAACCGATGGAATAGTCTGTTCCTTCGATATCATTATCAATTGTTCCTGGGATTCCAACGACTGGAACACCATGTTCCTTGTGAAGCTCCCAAGCTCCATTAAATGATCCATTTCCACCGATAACAACTAGTGCATCAATATTCTTTCTTTTAAGAATGTGGGCAGCTTCTCTTCTAATCTCTGGTTGCATAAATTCAGGGCAACGAGAAGTTTGTAGAATTGTTCCACCTTTTTGCAGAATATTTCCCACACTTGCAGCATCCATCTTGTGTTGTGAGCCTTCAAGAAGACCTGCAAATCCACGACGAATTCCGTAAATTTCAATATCATTTGCAACACAAGTACGAACAACTGCTCTAATCGCACAGTTCATTCCTGGGCTGTCGCCCCCGCTGCAAAGGACAGCAATTGTTTTAATCGACTTTACATCTTTTTCAACTTCGCTCATAAATATTCCTATTCAAAAATATGATGGCCAGTAAAACTCGCTGGACGATCAATCCCCATAATATAAAGACACGTTGGAGAAACATCCATTAGTGAATGGTCTCCTGGTGCAATTGTAAAAGCTTTATCTTTTAATGCGCTATTAACAACACAAAATGGTACAGGTGCTCCTGTGTGTGCAGTATGTGGCGTTCCATCTTTATGTGTCATTTGATCACTATTACCGTGATCGGCTGTGATAACAATTGTGATATTTTCCGCAAGGCACTTCTCGACTAATTTCCCAACACATTCATCCAATGTCTCAATGGCCTTAACTGCCGCTTCATACTTTCCTGTGTGACCAACCATATCTGAGTTCGCAAAGTTTACAACACTAAAGTCAAAGTCACTTAATTTTGCAATTAATTGCTCTGTTACTTCTGGCGCACTCATTTGTGGTTTTTCATCATAAGTCGAAACTTCTTTAGGAGAAGGAATAAGAAAATGCTCCTCATTTGGAAATGGCTTCTTCTCTCCACCATTAAAGAAGAATGTGACGTGTGCATACTTCTCTGTTTCAGCAATCTTTAACTGCTTCTTTCCTATGCTACTTAAGTATTCAGTCATTGTTCCCTGAAGTTTCTCTTTATCAAATAAAATTGGAAGCTCCATTTCATCAGGAATGAATGGTGTCATACAAAGAAACATGGCCGGAAAGAATGGCCTTTCAAACTCAGTAAACTCTGGATAGTTAAATGCCATTGTTAACTGAATGGCACGATCTGGTCTATAATTAGTAAAGAAGACGCAGTCTCCTTCTTTAATAGCATAGTTCTTACTAAAGAGAGCTGGTGCCACGAACTCATCTGTGCGGCCAGCTTCATATTCACTATTAAGGTAATCAAGAGGTGATAAGTCTGTTACTTCACCATAGCCTAGGAACATATCGTATGCTTTCTTAATTTTTTCCCAACGGCGATCGCGGTCCATTCCAATTGAGCGCCCTTGCATAGAAGCAAAGTGTGATCCTTCAAAATCTACGATCTCTTTTAGATACATCTCTCCACATGCCGGTGGTGTATCTCGTCCATCCATAAAAGCATGTAAGAAAACTTCAATGCCTTCTTTCCTAAGGCACTTAATGATTTCTTTTGTATGTTCAATATGTGAGTGAATCCCACCATCAGATAAAAGTCCCATTAAGTGGATTCGATTGTTATTCTTCTTTGCAACGTCGATGAGCTCCTTTAGTTTAGGTAGTTCACCAAAAGTATGATTCTTAATTGACTCATTAATACGGACAAGGTCCTGGCGAATTGCTCGACCAGCTCCAAGATTCATATGGCCAACTTCAGAGTTACCAACAACTCCCTTTGGTAGACCAACTAAAACCCCACCTGCTTGGATTGTTGTATATGGATAATCTTTAAACAGTCCGTCCAAAACTGGAGTTTTTGCATCTCGAATCGCGTTCTTTTCTGTGTTTTCACTGATTCCAAAGCCATCTAAGATGATTAGAAGGGCCTTTTCACTAATATTTTTGATCGACATAAATATTTTCCCGTTAAAAGCTTGTTCAGTCCTTATTCTAATACTACCCAAAGATTAGACAAAATACTCTATCGTGTTCACTTTTTAAACACCACGACTTTCTAAAGGACTGTAATCTCATCTTAAAACTTGGCACACAACTTGTATATATATAGGCAAATACTTTAAACACACACAAACACAGAGAATATTGGAGATTACTATGAAACTTAACCTTAAGAACACAATACTTTCAGTTATTGTTCTAGCTTCGCTTGTCAGCTGTGGATCTGATAGTGGAGGTGGCGCTGGAGGTAACCTCAACTATGGAAATTTCCCTGCAGGCTCAGCAAGTGAATATGTTGATACAGCAAGAGGTCTACCAAGCAGCCTTAGTAGTGCTGATGAACTATCTCAAGCAATTGTGAATAATAATTTTGGTACACCTAGCATGGCCGGTTATCAATACGGTATTTATACAGTTAGCGATTTTAACTCAGCAAGTAATAGTAATTCACAAGACTGTGATGACTTCGAAATCTTTGGTTTATCGCTTGGGACTATTTGTACTTCATCGAATACTTCAAGTAACAATAGTAGCTTAAGTGGTTATCGAGGATTAAATAATGATGGAACAATTGCACGTAGTAATGCAGGAGCATCTATTGATAGTGGTTTTGGAGCAAATATCGCTTCTTTAGCGTCCTTCTTGGCAAATAAAGTTCAAGAGTCAGATGCTAATAATGGACTATTTAAATATGTTCAGACGTACTATGGAGCAGGTTTCGTATCTTACAAAGATAATATGTGTAACGATGCAAACTGGGTTGGAAACAAGTTTAATGGAAATTATAATTTTTGTAACCAAGTTGCTACAGCTTACTCACCAGTTTGGATGATCACTGTTAACAGTAAGAAAATGATTATCGATTTACGAGGCTCACTAATGAACCAGCCTGTTGTAAGAGCTACAAGCGTTGGAGTTTCTGCTTACTAATCAATAAAAAACGACTTTAAATTTATACCTGACAAAAAAGCGCGGCAATGTCTGCGCTTTTTTATTAAATTTAACCTAATTTACTCCGGCTATTTTGTGTCTACACGTGCATGAAATCTGAACATCCATTATAATAGAACTGTTTTAGTATTAAAAAAGGACTATTATATGGCAAAGTATCGTACAGATTTAATGGATGTGAATTTCAATCTATTTAAAGCGTGCAAAATTCAAGACGAAGCAAGCGAGCTTGGGTATGGTGAAGCTGATTTAAAAGATATCCTAACTCAATTTGATAAATTCGTTGAAAATGAAATTTATCCAACTCGTCAGATCAGTGATGAGATTGGCGTAAAGCACGTTGATGGAAAAGTTATTGTTCCAGAAGTTTTTCACCAAGCAAATAAGGCCTTCTATGAGAATGGTTGGTATGCACTTGGTTATCCTGAAGAGGTTGGTGGAATGCCAGCTCCTCACGCAATGAAAGTTGCATGTACTTCAATGGCAATTGGTTCAAATGTTGCGTGGTCGATGTACTACGGACTGTCTCAAGGTGCCATGAATGTAATTCTTAAGGTTGGCTCTCAAGAGCAAAAAGATCTTTTCGTTACCAAAATGATGACAGGAGAATGGGGAGGCACGATGTGTCTTACTGAGCCTGGTGCGGGATCTGATGTTGGAAATGCAAACACGACGGCAAAGCCTCTTGATAACGGAAAATATGCAATTAATGGTGTGAAGATCTTCATCTCTTCTGGGGAGAGTGATCTTTACGAAAATAATATTCACCTCGTTCTTGCTAGAACTCCAGGTGCACCAGAAGGAACAAAGGGACTTTCTCTATTTATCGTCCCACGCTTTAACGTTGAAACTGGTGAGTCAAATAATGTTAAGTGTACGAAGCTTGAGCACAAAATGGGAATCCATGCACAAGCAACTTGTGAGCTTACATTTGGGCAAGATGGTGAGTGTGTTGGTGAACTCATTGGGAAAGAGTTTGATGGAATGAAGAATATGTTCATCATGATGAATGAAGCAAGACTTCTTTGCGGACTTCAAGGTGAAGCACAGTCAAATCTTTGTTTTGAATTAACTGAGCAATATGCAAAAGAGCGCTCTCAATTTGGTACTGAGATTATTAATATGCCAGATGTTAAGAGAATGCTTCTTAAAATGAGATCAACTGGACGCGGGCTTAGGGCCTTGTCTCTTTATACGGCAAATCTATTTGATAAGGCCGAAAAGGGTGATGAAGAAGCGGATAAAGAAATCGCTCTATTCACTCCAATCTGTAAAGGGTTCTGTACAGATGAAGGTGTGAATATCGCCAGCGATGGTGTTCAGGTTCACGGTGGTTATGGTTATTGTACAGAGTATGGAATTGAGCAGTTTATGCGCGATACAAAAATTGCGACAATCTATGAAGGAACAAATGGAATTCAGGCCATCGACTTTGTCATGAGGAAAATCCTAATGGATAAGGGTGAAACATTCTTTAATGTTGGTAAGAAGATTCACGCAACAATGAATAGAGAAGAAGCGAAGGCTTATCCACACGAAGTTTCAATGATTGGAAAATCAATGGAAATGAGTGAAGAAGTTGTGAAGAAATTTGGTTCTTTCATGGCAGCAAAAAATCAGAGTGCAGTACTTGCACATGCAACTGATTTCTTAAGCTATTGTGGAAACCTTGTTGTTTCATGGTTACTTCTTGAACACGCTTGTATTGCTCAAAACGAGTTAAAGACAGCAACAAGTGAAGAAGAGAAGAAATATTATCAGTCTAAAATCGATGATTTTAAAGTTTTCTGTCAGTACCAATTAACTAGAAATATTGGACTCGCACATAGTGTTTTAAACTTCGAGGAAGATTTAACTTCGATTAATGTTTAATTAAAGATTAAGCACAAGGGTATGTGAGAGATGGAAATAATGGAAAAAGGTGTCGACCTATTTAATGAGGCGACTCGTGGTAGTACAGACTACTACAAAGACAATGTTTATATTATGAAGAAAAAAGGAGAGTATGCTCCTTTAAGCTTCATGAAGAAGAAAGTTGAAGGCTTTGATGAGGAAGGCTTACTGAGCCGTGGTTTTATCTATGACTCCTTAGAGCTTGTAGGTGATAAAGAATTTTTAGAATGGTATGAAAAGCAATTCTCTCGCAAGATGAAGAGAACTCATGCTAAGCAAGTTCTAATTATTCACTTACCAGATAATAAAAGAATTTTTGATGCCATTGAAACAGTTAATAAGGTTTATGACATCCTTCGTGATGAACGTATTATCTTCAATGGTAAGAAGCTCCCTGTGCAGTTAGGTGAGTGGTACGCAAAGTGTATCTTCGGACTAATGCAGAAGAAGTCGACTTCTCAACGTGGCTTTGATTTCTACGTTGGTGAAAAAAGAATTGAGGTTGTCGTTCACTGGGGTGATCAAACTTCACCAAAAGGTGTAAAGGTTAGAAAGTCACTTTGTGATCTCTCTGCAAGTGTAATTATCATTTATCTTGCACGTAATTTTATGATTAGAGATATTTGTCTCTTGGACTCAGACTACGTTCTTAGAAAGTTTGCAGGAAAAGGACATACCTTATTCTTAAAAGATTCTGATATTGGAACATACTTCTTTTCTAAGTCGACAAAGCATAAGGATAAAGTCGTAAATAAGAATGCTCTTCTTAAATACGCCCTTCCTAAGCTTGCGATGAATCTAACTGAATTCTTAGAAAGCTAAGATCTAATTAATAAGTGAAATGGGCCTAATATAGGCCCACTTTTCTACTTTAACCTATTGAAATTACATCTGTTTATGTTTTTGACATCATTGTAAGATGTTCAACTTTGGCCATGGTCGTTTTTTATTGAGTTATTATTTATCTAAGAGATAAATAGCTAATAATACAACGGAATTAAGGCCAATGTTTAAGATCCTGACTTTAATATTAATGATTACTTTTAATAGTTACGGATTTGTATCTACTGAAAACTCTAATGAAAATCAAATGCAACTCTTTGACCAGGCTTCATCAACGGGTGATGCCATTGTTGGTTTTCAAATTCCAATTCAAAAAAGAACTGAGTACATAAGACAAAATATTGGATTTAATTATAATTCAAGGTTTCAAAATAACCTTGGTTATGGAGTTGGATTTACGATTGATTTGCCATATTTAGAAAAGAAGCAGGGTAGAGAAGGATACACACACATTCTTCATGATAAAGGACAAACGTCATATTTTAATAGTAGTGATGGAAGTGAATTATTTCACAATACTTTTGCAAAGCTTGAATCTCATTCAGGTGTTTTAAATTATAGAAATTTAAAGGGGAACAAACTTACATATCCAAATGGTGATATTAAGTTATTTGATGTGAATACAGGAAAGCTCATTTATGAAAGATCATTCTATGTAGGACACGAAATATACTATAAATGGGATCAATCACTTTTACTTGAAATTACATACAATACTGTCAAAATAAATTTTAACTACGAGGATTGCGAACTATTTAGCAGCCAAAAATATCGAAGCATTCCATTTGTATATGCTGGTGTCTTAAGTCAAAGTCGCAAGTGTCTTAAGACGGTTGCTTACGATGTGGATGAAAGTCAGAGAAATTTTATTAGTGGTCGCCAAGACATAAAAAAAGCTATTAATTTTCGTTATGACCAAGGTTATTTGATAAGTGCTGGCTGGGATCGATTCGTTGTTAATAAGCATTTTTACGATAATGTTTTTTTCACAGGAACATATGAATCATTTTCTAGTGATGATGTGTATAATAGATATTCTTGTGTCACAGATAAACAGGTGTATGACGAATCAGAGCTTCTTGATGGGAAGTATGAATACAAAAGAGTAACAGGAAATGATATCCTAGCGATTGTTCCAGGACGAAAGGCAAAGGTTTATACACGAAAAGAGCTGTTTAGGCTTCTTAATGTAAAGTCTATTGATGAGTACACTAAAGGTGAAATAAATCACGGAATTATTCTTCCTGTGCAACATAATGACGATGGAATCACAGACTTTATAACTATTGAAACAAAGGATGCTTGGCGTACTAGTATATATGTTAGCTTAGGGATACTTGGAAAGAATGGTTATGAGGTAGGAGATAAGAAGTTATTATTTGAGGATTATGACTACTTTGATATTGGACAAGTGAAGTATCAGTACCCAGGAGATAGACGTTTAGTTGAAGATGCAAGTCTTATTCCTGTTAATATTAACAGTGACGGTTATACTGATTACTTGCTTTGTAATTCACAAAGGAAAGGTGAAGTTTTCTTATCATACTTTAGCAATAGTGAAGTTAAGTACACAAAAAGAGAGATCGGTTTTATATGCTCAAGAGGAACAATTGTTACCGATGTAAATCGTGATGGTGTTAGTGATCTTGTTACAGATAATAAGTTCTATGTTGGGAATGGCGGAAATGCTGAATCTTTTTATAGCTATTCGGATCTAAACTATAAGTTAAAACTTGAAGATTATTTCAAGTTAAGAGAAAAGAATCAACTTGATAATATTAATGAGTTTGTATCAGTTAATTATAGTCAAATCTCTGGAGAGGTAGGCTTTCGTCGTCAAGAGGTATTGAGAAGACTCCAAAATGATTTAAATAAATTCAAAAAAGAGTTTAGAAATAATAATATTAGATTTGGAGAACATGGGATTCCTTATGCTGCCGGACATGGAGCAACTGTAGCTTACGACATTGACGGAGATGGGGTTTTTGAAATCTATAATGGTCATGGTGGATATAAGAAATGTAATTATGTTCCAACTTTAAAGCTGTTGAAAAATTACAAGTTACGAAATAAGGCTAATTGGAGCTTAGACTATACTAGTAAAAATGGTAGATTTACACTTTCAAAGATGAAGAATGTTGATTCAGAACTAGAATTTTTATTCTCATATGAAGGTCAACTTTCGAGTAAGTTTAGAAAGAGATTTGAATCATTTCGTTCTGTGAAAACAAAAGTTTCAAATGGAAATAAGAGTAAATTCTTTTTTAAAGAGTTTGCTCAAATCGATATTGGCCCAAAATTTGAAACTTATAATGCTTACTCTTCTCAGTGCCTAAAACAGCCTTGTGATGGTATTTCCAGTTTTGAAGGAAGTTATAATACAGTAAATAAAGTGTCGATTTCATTTAATAATAAACCTTACTTCTACAATGAGTTATCCATTTTAGGTCGCTCAAGTAAGGAAGGTAAAACTTACGAGAAGGTTGAGACTAAGCTTGAAGATTTAGAATTACAAGATTGGGGTATTCGTAAGTATAAGAAAGTTATAAAACAAATAAGAAACGAAGACATAAAAGAATTTACGTTATCTCAAGTATTTAATTCTATAAATGGAAAAGTATATTTAGTAGAGTCGATTGAAGCCGATCCTTTAAGGCTAGCAACACCAAAAATTTGTACGAATTACTCAATTAGAAGAAATAACTTAGAGATGATCACTAAGAAGGTTAGTCTTTGTGATGACAAAGTATTACTGAATGAAGTAACTAAGAGGAACTCTCTAGGGGAAGTTGAGTCGGTCTTTGATGGTACTATTAAAGTTGAAACGAAAAAATCAGTTGAAAGTGGGTTATTAAAATATACGACTATTACAACGGATCGAAATAAGCAGCCTGTAGATAAAATTGAGGATCTATATAATAACTACGGTGATCGCTATATTACTCGTTCATATGACCTTGGGTGTGGTTTAGATTGTTTATATGAAATGGAGAGATTCTCGTATAATGACTTTAGTGAGTTAGCTGACTCTATGACTGAAGACAAAACTACTTACTACTACCAAAAGCAACATGGACAATTATTCTCTAGACAGCAAACACTTATCTACAGTGATGATGCACAAGAAAGTTCTCATTTATTTATTGGTACCAATCGTCAAAAAAACTATCTTGATAGTCTGATAACTAAGAAGTCTAAAGTCGTAACTGACCTATATGGCAATGAGACTCAAAGCTACGACTTTTATCATGAAAACTTAGTGTTAAATGGGATTTTCGAATTTGATGAATTCGGAGAGAAGAAGAAGTTCTATTTTGATGGCTACAATTTAGAAACGAAAAAGAGACAAGTCTTTCCTTTAAGGGAGTACACAAATGACTCTCTTGGCAGAGTTTTAAATATTGAGAATGTTGAACGTAATGAGAATGAAGTTTTCAACTATGTTGAAAATAGGTCGATAAAAAAACTTCCTTCTGCAAAAGAATTTGAAGTATCGACAGGTTTAAAGAATGAAGAATATAAATTAAAGCACGACAACGGTACTTTTCAGAGATCATATTTAATAAATGGCCTTGTTTCCTCTTATGATAAATTTACATATGGTTATGATATATTCGATAAACCATCTCTCGCTTACTATGATGGTGCTTTAATCTATGAAGCAAATAGAACTAAGTATGAAACAAAACATAATAACTTCATTGAAAAAATAGACCATGAAATGAGAATTTACGAGTTTAATGGTGCTAATAATAATGTTGAATATACATATGATGCTGTCGGAAATCTCACTTCATTCCAAGCGGGAGCTGAATTCTCAGTAAAATCTCAGTTTAAGCATAATTTTAAACTAAGAAGTGAAATTTCAAATAATGAACAAAATTTCAAAATGTCTTTTAAGTATGATGCTCTCGGAAATAACCGTTTCTTTGTTATGGATAATAGTAAATCTTATCAGTCTTGTTTCTCTGAGAGACGGCTGTCACGTATCGTTTCACCTATTTCATGGAGTAATCAAGAATATAGTATTTGTAAGGATCAGTATGCAAAGAAAGACACTTATTTAACCTTTGTCGATGGAATTAAGTATGACGGTCGTGCAAAGATGACTGAATTAATGATTGATGATCGTAAAACTTTGTTGAAGTGGAGCTATGGTCCAGAATTTAGAATTGAAAAAATCGAAAATAATTTCTTTTATGAGACTTACTCTTATAATGAGGACAATCTTATCGTTTCTCGTATAACAAAGTTTTCTGACGGATCAAGTAAATCAGAAAAGTATAATTATGATGGTGCTAACAAGCTAATTACTTCCCTAAAGCCTTCAATTCAAAGAGATGAGTTAGGACGTATTAAAGAATATAACAACTTAAAAATTAAATTTAATAAGAACTCACCTGTTTCTATAGATGAAAAGAGTATCTCTTATAGCCGTTATGGCGATATTTTAGGTGTTGGGAATGAGTATTATTACGAAAAGGATACACATCTTATTGGCGATGCTCTAGTTCGCTATATCTACAATGATGGTAGATTAATTGGTGCATTTGTTGTTAAAGAAACAGGTCATCGTCGAAGACCTTACAAAGAAGAGTATTTTCATATCCTAACTGACTGGAGACATAGTGTAAGAGCAATTATGAATGACAGAGGTGAGATGCTGTCTTATTTTGATTACTCAGCTTATGGGGACTTAACAGAAACAGTTGTTAAAAAGTCAGAAAATGCTCAATATATTCGCTATCGCTTTGCTGGTATGGTTATGCCAAGAGGAGCAAAAAATTATTATGTATCTGACTCTAGAATTTATTTAAGTGAATTAGGTGAGTGGGCCAACTTGGATTATATGAGCATCCTTTCCCCTAAGACGTTTTCTGGGATTAATCTAGACGACGGAAATGGGGTTCGATACTCGAATGGTGATCCTGTTAACTCCATTGATCCAACAGGCTTTAATGCTATAGAAGCATCAAGACCCGTTGATATACCTATTATTGGAAATCTTACTGCTCATCGTGTTTTATTTGTTGGTCAACCAGGCAGTGATACATTAACTAAGATTGACTTAGTTCCGAAAACTACAGGGGAAGTTCTTTTATCTGCTATTGGTGCTCCTGTGAGAGGTGAAGTACGTATAAAAGAAGTATCCAGAAATTCATTAAAGGGTTACTCTATTGATAAAACTCATGTTGGTAATAAGGCATTTGATAAAGCGATACTTGATAAAGCAAGCGAGCTTCAAGGCAACTTTGATAACTTTGATCGAATGTATCATGTTCTTGGTGCTTTTTCGGAGACTGGTTTCCAAAATTGCATTGGTGTAAGAAGGGAATTAGTAGATCAAGCTGTGGATAGAGAAAATGTTAAAAGTCATTAATACAGTAATTATTTTTATTCTAACGACTGTAATCGTTACGAATTTGCTTTTTAGCCTCTTTAGTTCGAAACATATAATTATTCTCTATTCGATAAGTGTATTGATATCGACAGTATTTTCTACTTACCTCTTCAGAAAAAACAATAGAGCTGTTTTAAGTAGGAAAACTCTTATTGGAGGAGTTTTAATACTCTTCCTTCTATATGTTGGATATCAATATTCTAAAGTATTAACTTAAATTAACTCATACTTAAGTAAGCGACACTCGATATCACCATTTAGAAACTCAGTTTTCTTACTTGTTTTCAAACGAATATTCTTTCTCAGTGGCCCATGAGCCGTAAGAATGAATGCAGTTGAACCCTTGAAGTTATTTTTAAGAGTTTCACCCATCTCGAAATAGAAGTCGTTAATATCAAGACCACCAATTGCTTGAATACGCTCTCCATAAGGAGGGTTAAATAGCATCATACCTCTTTCAAAGCCTGCTGGCGCTTGAGAGCCAATGAAGTTTTCACAACCAAAGTTTACGAAGTCAACACGGCCAAAGCAGTTGAGAAGGTGAGTTCTCATTAGCTTGAAGTTTTCAACATCGGCATCATTACAATAGAACTTATCACTTGGAATTGAATCAATTCTTTCCTGAGAGTCCTTCATAATTTCGTGAACTTTATCAAAGTACCAATCAACCAGGTTTGAATCGTGAAACCATGGTTGCCCAGTAAATGAATATGGCGTTGTATTTTGCTTAAGCCTTAAGAAGGCCGGCGATAATTTTAAGTAGTAGAAGATTGCTTCAATAAGAATCGTTCCAGAACCCGCCATTGGGTCGTAGAATGGCCCTTGGCAATCCCATTTTGTTTCAGCGACAAGGGAAGCGGCTAAGTTTTCTCTTAGAGGTGCGCGGTGACCACTTTCACGATACCCACGTTTATCAAGAGAAGTTCCAACCATGTCAGCATAGATGATAACCTTGCAACCTTCCTTAACTTTTTCAACACGTTGAAGAAAGCTCACATTTGGTTCATTAGTCTCAACATTTGGACGCTTATTAAATTTCTCTCTCATATAATCAACAAGAGAGTCTTTTAGAGTTTGAGATAAGAAAATTGAACTTCTGAAAAGCTCCTTACTTTCTCCATCTAAAAGAGTATTGATTTTAAAAGTTTGCTCTGGAGTAATATAATCTTCCCAAGGAAGCTCACTTGCTCTCTTGTAGATTTGTTTTTCGTTGCGGATATAGAAGAAGCCAACTTCCTTAAAAACACGAGAAGCAATTCTAGCATTGAAAATATATTCAATAGTTGCCTTGTTGCGGGCCTTAAATGCAGCTCCACCACGGCCGGCCTTGGCCTCGATTCCGTTGGCTCGTAGCTCGTTTACTAGGTATTGTTCACAACCTCTCGGGCATGAGGCAAAATAAAAACTTTTGTCATTAATGACTTTGTTCGACTTCTTATAATTTTCCATAGGCGAGATTTATGCTTTATTTAGGTATGTGTCAAAGAAAAAGCCTTAAGTTGGTAAAAATTCGTTCATTTTCCTCAATAAAATAGGCTAAATTCCTCTGTATAGGCTTCAAACTTGACGGATATACTGTTATAGTTTCGGACATAAAATATATTAAGATTTATTCATACATAAAGTGAGGAAACATGAGCTTTACAGATTACAAAGTAGCAGACATCTCTCTAGCTGACTGGGGAAGAAAAGAAATTAAAATCGCTGAAACTGAAATGCCGGGACTAATGTCTCTAAGAAAAGAGTTTGGAGCGTCAAAGCCACTTAAAGGTGCAAAGATCGCTGGTTGTCTTCACATGACTATTCAAACAGCTGTACTTATCGAAACTCTTGTTGAGCTAGGTGCTGAAGTAAGATGGTCTTCATGTAATATTTATTCAACTCAAGATCAAGCTGCTGCGGCTATCGCTGCTGCTGGAATTCCTGTTTTTGCTTGGAAAGGTATGAACGAAGAGGAATTTGACTGGTGTATCGAGCAAACTCTTAAGTGGGCAGATGGATCAGCACTTAATATGATCCTTGATGATGGTGGTGACCTTACAAATATGGTTCACGACAAGTATCCTGAGTTAATCGAAGGAATCAAAGGTCTTTCTGAAGAAACAACTACAGGTGTTCACAGACTATATGAAAGAGTTAAGGCCGGAACTCTTAAGATGCCAGCAATCAATATCAATGACTCTGTAACAAAGTCTAAATTTGATAACCTTTACGGATGTAGAGAGTCTCTTGTTGACGGTATCAAGCGTGCAACTGACGTTATGATCGCAGGTAAGACTTGTGTTGTTGTTGGTTACGGTGATGTTGGTAAAGGTTCAGCTCAATCTTTCAAAGGTCTTGGAGCTAGAGTTATCGTTACTGAAATCGATCCAATTTGTGCTCTTCAAGCAGCAATGGAAGGTTTCGAAGTAATGAAAATGGATAAAGCAGCTCTTGAAGGTGATATCTTCGTTACAACGACTGGTAACTACCACGTAATCAATGCATCTCACCTTGATAATATGAGAGATGGTGCAATCGTTTGTAACATTGGTCACTTTGATAATGAAATCGATATTAAGCACCTTCACAATAACTTTGAAGAAGATAATATCAAGCCACAAGTTGATCTATACACAGGAAAAGATGGTAAGAGAATCATCCTTCTTGCTCAAGGTCGTCTAGTTAACCTTGGTTGTGCAACTGGGCACCCTTCATTTGTTATGTCGAACTCTTTCTGTAACCAAGTAATTGCTCAAATGGAACTTTGGGATAATGCTGGTAAGTATGAGAACAAAGTATATATGCTACCTAAGCACCTTGATGAAAAAGTTGCTCGTCTTCACCTTGAGAGAATCAATGTTGAAATCGATACTCTTTCTCCTCAACAAGCTGAATACATCAGCGTACCAGTTGAAGGTCCATTCAAGCCAGAACACTACCGTTATTAATTTAACAAATACTCAAGCCTCCTTCGGGAGGCTTTTTACTTTTAGGTCCAAATAATGAGTAAGAAAATTTTCCTAGCGACAGATCACGGTGCTTTCGAACAAAAAGAAGCAGTTAAGAAATTCTTAATTGAAGAAGGTTATGAAGTAGAGGATCTTGGGACGCATTCGACAGATTCATGTCACTACCCTGAGTATGCAATCGCTTTAGCAAAGGCCGTGCAAAAAGAGGGGAAAGGTATCCTTCTTTGTGGGTCGGGAATTGGAGTATGCATGGTTGCCAATAAGTTTAAAGGAATTAGAGCAGCTCTTTGTCATAGCGTCGATCTAGCAAGGCTTTCTCGTGAGCACAACAACGCAAATGTAATTTGCTTTGGTGGCCGTATTTCAACTAGTGAAGAAGTTTTGGCCATGACTAAGGTATGGCTATCGACTGAGTTTGAAGGCGGCAGACATCAGACTCGCATTGACATGTTCACTGACCTCGGTGAAAATTAATCTTATGTTTAAAGTTAAATGGACTGAATATATCTCATTCTTTGTTATCTTAGTTATTGGTATCTATAGCCTATATATATCAAGAACTGATTTAGCTTATTTTGATAAAGTACTTAGCGCACAAAATGGACTACTCGAATGGTTTACTTTTGTTGGCCTATGTCTCATTTCATTTGGTTATTTTTACAGACGCAGAGTTCTCGCAAAATTTAGAGATTCAAAATTTCTTCTTATGCTCGTTGTTCAAGGTGTGTTCTATGTTATCTGTGCCTTGGAAGAGGTGAGTTGGGGACAACGTATCTTTGATTGGAATTCCCCTGAAATGTTTAGGGATATCAATAGTGTTCTTCTCGAAACAAATTTTCAAAATTGGTTAATTGCTCGTGGAGTTTCTCATGAGTCTTGGAACCTCTTTCTAAGAGTTATTCTATTTATTTATCTTTTTGCTGTTCCTATTTCATATCTTAAAGTTGAGAAGGCAAAGCAATTCATTGATAAATTTGCACTGCCTGTTCCAAAGGCAACTCATATTATAAGTTTCATGATTCTTCTTGTGATTACACTTTTTATTCCTAGTGATAATAAAGTGCAATTTGCAGAGTTTTGTTTGACTTGGGTTTTAACGGCCCTAACACTAGAGCCATTTAACCGCAGTATGTTTTCTCGTCGAAGTCTTGTTCGTTAGTTAAGCGTGCTTTACACAGCTTGGACATTTTCTTTTTAGCATTCTTCTGTAAGCACTAGTTGTCTTGTGAAAGTAGCTTGTGGCCTTTTGGCCCATATTGCTTTCAATTAGCCAGCTAAACTTATTTACAAGTGGGTATAGCTTAGCAAGGTGAGTGATCACTTCGTCACCCTTTAAAACTTTCTTATCACTTGTGATGTAGTGAACAACTTCTTGGCATTCTTCTTTATTTAGTTCGGGATAAGCTTGATAGAGCTTTTCATCGTTAACACTTACAAAGTTAACAGACTTGGCCTCTTCTAAGCGTGCTAGAGAATCCTTGAATCTGACACATAGTGGACATTCATCATCGAAAATGAGAATTGGTAATTTGTAATTTTCTTCCATGAAAACAACCTTTTATTTTTATTGTGCTCCTAATTTCTTAGTCGCTGAGTAACGATATCTTCTTGATATGATCTCAAAAATATTACTAGATTTATCTTTTGTAATTCCTGCATTTCTTTGTGCTCTTTGTGAGAAGTCTAAAATTTCTGCACTAGCATTTGCATTATCTTTCTTTTTCTTCTTTAGTAGGTGAGCGTATGGATTTACGGTCTTTTTCTTTTTCTTCTTTTTATTATCTAAACCGCTACCACCTCTAAAGTAGAGTCCATTATTTTTTGGTTTATAAGAAGCAGTGTACTTAGCAGACTTTCCTCTAAGGCCTGAAGCACGAGATTTAAGTTTTGCTTCAGCTGACTTACTTTCATTCGTCTCAGGAGTCGCAGAAATCGCATTTGCAACGGCACCATCAAATCCAAGTTGTCTTAAGCCTTCTGCGATTTTTGCATCTTTCTTCTTGTAATTATCTGGTAGATTGATTTTGTTAAGCCCTTCTTTTAGTTTATCGTTGGCCATCGCAAAAATCTTTCCTGACGTCGACTTGAAGCTATTTGAGCTATCACCTGGAGTCGATATACCGTTTGTCATTTTATAGAAGTCATCTAGACTTGTTCCAAGTCCACCCGGAATATACATTCCTCCAATCTTTGATGAGATTCTTGAATCGAGACATGAATTTGTTTGGCGACAAGTACAGTTAAGGTCTTCTTTCACATTATTGTCGACACAAGTAACTTGCCAATTATTATTCTGAGCAGTTCTTTGTCTGATTTGCGGATAACAATACTTAACATCATTCATTGTTTCAGGCTGGCTACAATAGCAATCACGATCTGAAACAGGATTACATTTACCTTTACCACTTAATTTATTGGCAACGTTATTTAACTTGTCAGCAGCATCACCATGCATCTTGTGTTCCCACATATAGTAGCTCGTCATAAGAGTTGAAGCACCTAGCTTTACCCAGTTACTCCAGCCACTTGTGAATCCACCTTGTGTGGCCATCGAGGCAATATAACAAACAGTCGTCGCTCCCCATCCTTTCCTCTGGATATCAACAGACTTTTGACGATCACGGTGTGAACGTGCTTGCTTATAAAGCGCCTGGCTTTGAGCATTTTCAACATCTGGTTCAGTAGCAAGCGCAAACTCATCACTCTTTTGCTGAGTCACACGTGCAATAACCTCGGCCCCCATCGGAATATACTGGCAATAATCAGTACCTTCTTTCTCGCTTGCTTTGTCATGTTCTGATTGCGCTTCCTTTAGATCTTCAGGTGTAGCACTAGAGTCGGCCATGGCCTCGGCCTTACCTTCTTGGTTAAAACTAATCCCCTTATCACTGTACTTGGCAGCAACATCTTTCTTAGTCACAACATCGATTTGATTGAATTTACCACCGCCTCCAGCTTGAGACATGGCCGGCATAATAATAGAGTAGGCTTGTCCTACGGCCTTAAACATTGAAGGTGACATTCCCATGAATTTCTCACCGTCAGTTGCATCGCCACCCTTTCTTATACTTTCACACTCTTGAGAAGTCCCACATTCCTCGGCCCACTTTTCATCAGCTTCTCTTTGCTGATAACCGGCGTGCGTATAATTCTCCATTGTATGCTTATCTCTGTCCGTAATATTTCCAGACTCAACATCGGCTTCCGAAGGAGCTTCGTAGTTGCTATTTTGTCCATAAGACAATATTGAACTCGTTACTAAAAATAACGTCACGAGAGTGGTGAATATTTTTGATTTTGGCCTCAACATTAGCTAACCCCAATTATTTAGATTCTCTTTGATTTTAACACGCTGTGGTGTTACTCGGGAGGTCTGTAATATATGCCTCATTAAAAACCACGTAAATTCAATGGGTTATGCAAGTGGTTGCTTTAGAAATCTGAAAAAACGATGCACATAATTTGGGGCATCTTCTAGGGGCCATTAGTTGCCAAAAATACCTGAAATTGCTAGATTAAAGGCATAACCTAATTTGTGAGAAATATCATGGCAAATACATCAACAAAAGCTAATACTAATGACAAAAAACCGCGTGAAGCTGAGTTATCTCACTCAATGGTCCACTATCTTTTAGCAATTCATAAGCTAAAAGAAGACAAGGGTTATGCTCGAGTTACAGATATTGCCAAAGACTTAGGTTTAACTAAGGGATCAGTTTCAACGGCCCTTAATAATCTTAAAAAACGTAATCTAGTTAAAGAGGAAGATGATACAAAATTTCTTCTCTTAACTGATGACGGTCACGATGAAGTTCACAAGACTTTAACTTCTCGTACTCTTCTTTATTACTTCCTAAAAGACTTTGTTGGTGTTTCAGAAGCAGTTGCTGAAAAAGACTCTTGTATGATTGAGCACCTTTTAAGTGAGGAAACTAGTACAAAATTCTTTGAATTCATGAAGACACTTTCTTGCTCATGTGACGATCTTGCAAAAAGTGGTAAACTTCCTAAAGGTTTTAATTTTCAGACAACTTTAAGTCTTTGTGACTACAAGTCCGCTGAAGAATTTATGGAAGGTCAAAAGGGTGATACGTACTTACAGGAAGAGAAAGACGCTTAAATTCTTATTTCTTTTAATTCTGGGCATATCACTATCAACTGCATCAGCAACTGAGTATTGTTTTAATCGTAAACGGCCAATTCATACCATTCGTATGGATCTGTTGAAATACGTTATTGATGGTGAAAAAATCAAAATTGATTCTCATAAGAATTGCTTAAACTTAGAAGTTAAATCATATCGCCAAGAATTATTTCGAAAATTAGTAAATAAATACTTTCCAAATGAGTTAGAGAAAAGCTCTGTGTCTCATTTCACTCAAGAGATGTGTAAATTCAAAATGAAAGAAGTGACAAAGCTTAATGATAAGGTCAACGAGCAGCTCTCGGACATTATTAGTTCTCAAGGCAATAGTTTTGAAATGGACTTCGGCGGTGAAGTCTATCATGCAATTTGTAAGAAGAAGGGGAGTATTTATCTTCTCGATTTAAGAAGTAAGAAGAATAAGGACCAATTAACGACTTTAACTTTTAGTTTAGGAAAATGGGTCGACTTAACTTCGCTGACTAAGCTTGAAAATAAAGAATACTCTCTTATGGTGATTGAATAATGAAAAATATTATTACGGCCGTTAAGGAGATCAATGCTGGTCTTTTTGGGCTATCTCAAGATGAGAGAAGAAATATTCTCTTAGTTACATTTACACTCTTTCTAGCATTCTTCTCATACCCAATGATTCGTTCGAGCTCAACTGCTCTCTTTATTCAGAATTTTGGCGCTAAGAGTACACCGTGGATTTGGTTATCTTCGGTAATGTTTCTTGGTCTCAGCGTTAGTATCATCAATGAACTACAAAAGTACTTCTCCATTGCGATAATCTTTAATGGGATTGTGGCAATATCGCTGGCCCTTATGGGAGGCGCTCTAATTGCACTTGGAAATGGAGTTGCTTACGGAAGCGCTGTCTTTGCCGTTTGGAAGGAAGTTTATATTATTTTAGTCGTCCATTTATCATTGGGGTATCTTAACTCTGTGATTGACTTTAGAGTCGCAAAACTCGTCTATGGTCCACTAGGGGCCTTGGGTTCTCTTGGAGGAATCTTTGGAGGACTCCTTACGACAAAGCTAATGAAGGGGATGGGAGTATTCTATGCTGCTTCTTGTGGCCTACTCATTCTAGCTCTAGTTATTATTATTTTTAGTTTTACCCAAAAGCAATTCTTAGCACTCAAAGAAAAGTCTCCAATCTCTTCACTCGCAGATAAGAAGCTTTATGTCTTCTTTATTTGTGGACTAATTATTCTTTCCCAAGTGGTAATTAACTTGGCAAATTATAAATTTAATCTAGGACTTGAAGTATTTAAAGATGCTAATGAGAAGGGTGCCTATCTTGGCAATATTTATTCATCGATTAATGCCATTTCACTAATTGTTCAAATTGTTATTATTCCAATTGCATTTAAATATTTTAAAGTTTCATCAGTCCATATCTTTATTCCATTTGTTTTCTTTATCCTGATTATTTTGGATCGCATGGAATACTTGGGATTACTCGGAACAGCAATTTTATTTGTAGGCTTTAAAGGTTTAGATTATTCGATCTTTTCGGCGGCCAAGGAGATGCTATATTTCCCTTTGAGCAAAGAACAAAAGTACGGGGCCAAGTATATCGTGGATATGGTTGTCTACCGTGCGTCAAAAATGGGTATTTCAGCTCTACTATTAGTGTTTACAAGTTTGGCTTTTACTCAAAATATGCTAATAATATCAGTGTTACTCTGGCTAGTTCTAGCGGCCTTAATGGCCATTAAATTTCGCTCGGAGTAATGTCTTTAATAAGATTCATTTAGGAGTTTATATGTCTAATCCATTATTAGAAAAATTCACAAATCCACATGGTGCAAGACCATTTGATACAATCAAAAACGAGCATTACATGCCAGCAATTCGCGAAGCAATTAAGATTCACAAAGAAGAAATCGAAGCGATTAAAAACTTTGATGGTGAACTTACATTTGTAAATATCATTGAGCCATATGCAAACTCAGGAAGTGCAATTGAAGATATTTCAATGATCTTCTTTAACCTAAAGTCAGCAAACACAAATGATGAGATGAATGAAATCGCAAAAGAATTCTCTCCATTATTAACTGCTCATGGTAACGACGTTAACCTTGATGCTGATCTTTTTGCAAAAGTTAAAGTTGTTTTCGATAACAAAGAAAATGAAGACTTAAATGCTGAGCAGATGACTCTTCTTACAAAGATCTATAAAGGATTCGTAAGAAATGGTGCTCTTCTAAGTGAAGAAGATAAGAACAAAGTAAGAAAGATTGATGAAGAACTTTCAAAACTAGGTCTAGAGTTTTCTGACAACCTTTTAAAAGAGACTAATAAATTTGAAATGGTTCTAGATAACAAAGAAGATCTTGCAGGACTTCCAGAAGGACTTATTGAAGCTGCTGCAATGACAGCAACTGAAAAGGGTCACGAAGGTAAGTGGGTTTTCACTCTAGATTACCCAAGCTTTGGGCCATTCATTACTTATGCTCAAAATCGTGAATTACGTAAGAAGATGACAATCGCTTCTGGGACTAAGTGTGCTAAAGGTGATGAACTTGATAATCAAGAAAACGTAAAAAGAATTGCTCAGCTTCGTTTTGAAAGAGCTGGTATTCTTGGATACAAGAGCCACGCTGATTATATCTTAGAAGAACGTATGGCCATGAGTGCACAAAATGTTTTTGATCTTCTAAATAACTTAAAAGAAAAAGCAATGCCTGCAGCAATTGAGCATATGGATGAAGTTAAAGCCTATGCTAAAGAGCAAGACGGAGTGGAAGACTTCTCTTCATGGGACTATATGTACTACTATGAGAAGTTAAAGAAAGAAAGATATAGCATTGATGATGAAATGCTAAAACCATACTTTAAGTTAGAAAATGTTCTAAATGGTGTTTTTGAAGTTGCAACTAAGCTTTATGGACTAAACTTTAAAGAAGTATCTAATGTTCCAAAGTATCACCAAGATGTAATGACTTATGAAATTACTGATCGTGATGGAAATTTCATTTCACTATTCTACGGTGATTACTTCCCTCGTGCATCTAAGCGTGGTGGAGCATGGATGACAGCATTTAGAGAACAATATGTTCTTAACGGTGAAGATATCCGTCCTCACATTGCAAATGTTTGTAACTTTACAAAGCCAACAACAACGAAGCCATCACTTCTTACTTTCAATGAAGTGACAACGCTATTCCACGAATTTGGTCACGCGCTTCACGGTATCCTAACTAAGTGTCAGTACCGTATGCTGTCTGGTCCAAATGTATTCTGGGACTTTGTTGAGCTTCCATCACAAATTATGGAAAACTGGGCATTTGAAAAAGAATGCTTAGACCTATTTGCTAAGCACTATGAAACTGGAGAGTTAATTCCAGCTGAATTAGTACAAAAGCTAAAAGATAGTTCAAACTTTGGAGAGGGACGTCACACTATTCGTCAACTAAGCCTAGGTCTACTTGATATGGCTTGGCACTCAGGTGATCCATCAAATATTACAAATGTAGAAGAATTTGAAAATCTTGCAACTCAAGATGTTCAACTACTTCCTAAAGTTGCTGGAACAATGGTTTCAACTTCATTTGGTCACATCTTCGCAGGTGGATATTCTGCTGGTTACTACTCGTACAAATGGGCCGAAGTTCTAGATGCAGATGCATTTGAATTATTCCTTGAAGAGGGGATCTTTAATACAACAATTGCAGACCGTTTCAGAGAAAATATCCTTGAAAAAGGTGGTTCAGAACACCCAATGGATCTTTATAAGAAGTTCCGTGGACGTGAGCCAGAGGTTGATGCACTACTTAGACGTGGTGGTTTAATCTAGCCCTTAACAAATAAAGCAAAGGCTCCTTTTAGGAGCCTTTTTTATTTTCAAAAATCTCTTTAGCGTGTGACCATGTGAAGTATTCCTTCGCATTCTTAAGCTCTAGTAGATGAGGAATTAACTGATTCGAGTAATCAATCGAGCTCTCTTTCGGCAGCGCTGAAGGAAGATTATCAATCGCAATAATATTACATTCATGATCAATCGAACTTTCAATTTTATGAAGTGGCCTGTCCCAAGTTGTATGAACATCGTAAACCGGGATAGGGTTGAGGTCACTATTGGGATCACAACTAACATCACAGATATATGATAGTTTTTGATTCTTTTCCATTAATTGCTTATCTAAGAATGGAGGAATTTTTGAAGTCATAAGGACTGTATTGATAAAGATATCCGCATTGATAATTTCATCAAATGGGCCACCTTTCTTAGTTTCATCTACATCCCAATTTATAGACTCTAACTCAAGATCATCAAGTAACTCTCTTGCTCCTCTTCCGCAACGTCCGAGGGCCCCGATGATAAAAGTACAAGGGTTTCTTTTACCTTGTCTTTTGTTGTTAATGATTTTAAGCCACTCATCTTTAGAAGAGTAATGCCTCAGAGTAGCAGGGGAATTTGAGAAGAAGTTCTCAATACTAAGTGCAGCCCCAACATAGCCGGCCCAGTAACCAAAAGCGGCAACACGTCTTTTATCTTCGTTTAGTAGAAATTCGAGATCGAATAGGGTTCCTTCACCTTTTCGATAGCGATCAAAGACTTTTTGAGATCCGTTTTGGCCCTTGTAAATATGGGCAAAGTAAATATGATTGTGTTTTAGTGGAAATTCATCCGTTTCTTTTAGTTCTTTTAAGCCTAGAATAAAAATATCGTCACCAACTGGTGCTTCAGTAACCCAAGCATGACTTTCTTTTATTTCACAGCCAATATTTTCATATTCTTCGATTGGAAAAATTCGATCATTTGATTTTTCGACGACTACTTTATAGCCTGCATCGATTAACTTTTTTGCATTTTCTGGTGTTAGAGGAGTTCTTTTTTCAAATGCCTTATCTTCATCTCTTAACCATACTGTTGTCATATTTAATAACCTTGTCTTTAATTAGATTTTATCCTGTATTGATGTATCCCTATCGACGGTTTCGTTGTTTAAGTTAAATAATGCTTTCATATCTGAAAATAACATTCTCGGGAAAATAAGTGCACAGAATGCAATACAGACGACAATAAGGATCTCTTCTGTAGCATATTGATTTCCAATAAATGTAAGGATAATCCCACCTAATATATTTGGGACAACGAAGCCAAGATCTAGTAGGGCAAATATTCTCGCTAGATACTTTGTTTCGACTTTAAGGGAAACATAATTTAGTTGATTTGTAATACGAACGAATACAACAAATCCCCAAACAAAGAAAATCATTAATGTTGCAGTATAAGAAGCCGTGTATAGCCATATTGCCATGAGAACAGGTTCTAAATAGAGTGTCGTAATAATTAATTTCCCAACAGGTTTATCTTTGAAAATTGTAGAACTGGCCCAACCACCAAATAGGCCACCAAGGCCAAAGAGCGCTAAGGCTATCCCGTAATCTTGCTTTGTGGCCCCGAGGGTTTCAGTAAGATATGGAAGAATTAGGGGAAACATAAACCCAAGTACTAAACCTTCAATGATGACATTTGAAATGACGGCAAAGAGCTCTTTTTGTGTTCGGGCATATTTAATACCATTCTTTATTTCAGATAAGAAGCTCTCACTGTCACCCTCTTGTTTTGGGGGGTTATAAGTTAAGCTCATAATAAAGTAGATTCCAACAATGTAGGTTAGAAAATCGAGGGCGACGACTTCCTTAATACCACCAAAAGCCGTAAACATTGTTGCACCAAGAAATGGCCCAATCATGTGTAGAACAGCAAATGCCGAGCCAAATAGTGCATTGGCACGATTCATATCTTTTTGTGGAACAATATCATTTACCATTGCCTGTCTAGTGGGGTTGTACATCCCTGTAAAAAGAGCGATCAGGCCGTCACATAGAATGACCACTTCAGGAGTTTTAGCAAAGATAATAGTGAAAATAATTGGGATACGAATATAGTTCGTAAACAGAAGGACATTCTTGCGATTATATTTCTCGCCGATGACCCCACCAATTAAGTTTCCGATTGTTAGAAAGAAGAGGAATACTGCACGTGCGGCACCAAGATAGCTCTTATTATGATTTGATAACTCAAATACTAAGAGCATTAGCGCTGTTTCTGAAACAAATGAGCCAAGCTCAGATGTCAGACCTGCAATATAGAGCCTTCTAAAATTTTGATAACGTAAAACCTTAGGAAGCTTGAACATAATTAGGATCTTTTAGCTAAGAATTCATCAACGGAAGTATCGAATTCTGAAACAATTCTATCGACAATCTCTTTTACTGTTTCAATCTTTTCAATGAACTCAATAGAAGGACCGGCAACCCATACTGTTTTATATGTGGCTCCGAAAGCTGCATTTTCAACGGCCTTCATTCCCTTGTAACCAGTAAGCATCTTTGCATATTTTTTTAGCTTCTTATTCTTGCTCATGGCCTTTTCAACAATATTTTGTTCAGTTCCGATTTTTTGAACATAAGGAGTATTGATAACTGTACAAGGTGTACCTGAAATCTTATTGGACATCACAATATCTTTAGCTCCGTATTGAACAACGGCTTCTTTATATGCATCAGATACAATTGATTCTTTAGTGGCAATAAAAGGTGACCCAATAGAGACTCCTTCACATCCTAGTGCCATGATACTAAATAGGCCTGATCCTGTTGCAATCCCACCTGCAGAGATAACTGGAATATCTAAGTTCTTCTTAAGTAGAGGAACAAGGATACTTGCAGGTGTTGGACCTGCGTGCCCACCGGCACCAGAGTTTACAGCGATAACCGCATCGGCTCCCTGATCTTGTACCTTTTGAGCATATTTTAAATCAACAACGTCACAGATGATCTTAGTTCCTTGTGGACGACATTTTTCGATAACTTCTTTCGGGTTTCCAAGTGAAGTGATGATGAAGTCTGGTGCATACTTAGCACAAAGATCAATTTGTTTGTGCATGTGAATGTTTGACTGGTTTACAATGATATTGATTCCAAATGGACCTTCACATCTTTCTTTTAATTCCTTTAGGCCTTCTTCAAATTCTTCTGGAGTTCGCCAGTTAAGTGCCGGTATACAACCCATAATACCTGCTTTAGAAGCTTCTACTAGCATATCAATACTAGTCACAAGAAACATCGGTGCCATAATAATAGGGTATTTAATATTAAAAGTTTCAGTTAGCCATGTTTTCATCATATGCAATCCATTCTCTATATGTTTATTGCTTAATTATAATGTATTTTTTTGTATTTAACACCTAAGATTACTTGCACAATTTCTTCCCTCAACGTACTCTTAAAGAATGAGCTCACAAGAAATAAATAAGCTACCTGACTTCTCCGCAATTCGAGAAAATATAGAAACAGAACGTAAAACGATTATTAAGGTCAATAATTTTTCCGATGATGATAGTTATGTTAGAGCAAGTGAAGATGCTCTTGTCGTTCTTGGCTTTCTTGAGTCAACGCTAACTAAGTTATGGACAGTTTTTGATGAGAATCCATCTTTAGTTTATTTCTTTAACAAAGACTTCACCAATTTTAATTTATTAATTAAACAAGATAATATCCTTGATTTGATTTTTATTGATGATTGTATGATTCCAGAAAAGGAAGCAATCTTCTTTGGTCAAGATGGTGGGCTGTCTCAAAATATCCTCTCTCTTCACGAGAAAACATTCTATGAGTGGGGACAAAAGGTTGTAAATCAGCATAATGAGACTCAAACCTTTATTCGTTCAGATGTTGATTTAACAAAACATAAAATCAGTGAGCTGAAGTGTCAGTGTATTAAGTGTGTAAATGACTTTAGAGCACTTCTTAGAGATTCAGTCTATGAAAGTTGTGTTGAAATCATTGAATCAACGAAAGAGCAAATTAGAGAAGAGATTGATAATGGAATTCATGTTGTTTCAGATATCGTATTCAATCTTCAAAAAACTCTCGATAAGAATTTCTACAAATTAAGAAATACTATTAAAAGATCTTCTCTAAATAGGTTAGAGAATCAGGTTAAGCAATATTTTAAATCAGAGTTTGCTTATCCATCAGAACTTGCTTCTCTTCACCGAAGAAATGTAAGTATGTTATTTGATCAATACTTAGAAGCAAATGAGCTAAGTACTGATCTAATTACGGATGCGGAGTATGACAAATTCTACCGCTCTCTTTCAACTCATTACTGGAGAAATGAAAGATACCTAGAGCGTGAATTTAAGAAATTCGTAAAATCAATTATCATTCTAAAGAAGAAAGACGTCTCGTCGACAATTCTTCAAGAGTATCTTGGGGAGTTCTGGACACATTCAAATGCCAGGCAAATGAAGAGAAAGATCGTCTACCATATGGGACCTACTAACTCTGGAAAAACTTATCACGCAATTGAAAAGTTATCGAGTGTCCCTAAAGGTTGCTACTTGGCCCCTCTAAGACTTCTGGCCGCAGAGCTTTACGATACACTAAATTCAAAAGGTGCTGTCACAACTCTGCTTACTGGTGAAGAAGTTATTGAGAGAGAAGGTTCAACACACTACTCGTCAACTATTGAAATGGCGCGATTACAAGAAGTCTTTGACTGTTGTGTAATTGATGAGATTCAAATGATTACTGATCCTTCACGTGGTTGGGCATGGACGAGAGCACTTGTTAATATTATGGCCGATGAGGTTCACCTTTGTGGTGATGCTTCTGCTCTTGATCTTGTTAAAGTGATTGTTGATCTTTGTGGCGATGAACTAATTATTAATGAATACACTCGTATGACTGAGCTATCAGTTGAGAGGCATCCAATTGTTCTAGCTGATATGCAAAAGAACGACGCCCTTATTGTATTTTCAAGAAAGAATGCCCTAAGACATAAAAGAGACTTAGAGCGTTTAGGTTATAAAGTTTCGATTGTTTATGGAAGACTTTCTCCTGAAGTACGTCGAGAGCAGGCCCGTAAATTTGATCAGGGTGAAACTGACGTTATCGTTTCAACTGATGCTATTGCGATGGGTATGAACTTACCAATTAAAAGAGTCGTTTTCTCAACTCTTTCTAAGTTCTTTGATGGCCATCAACATGATATTTCTGTAAGTGAGATAAAGCAGATCGGTGGCCGTGCTGGACGTTTCCAGAGATTTCCTCGCGGAACAGTAACTTGTCTAAGAAAGGTCGAAGACGGAATTGAGTCAATCAATGAAGCATTGAGTGCGACACTTGAACAAAGTGATCAGTGTATGGTTGGTCCTGACCTTGATATCTTCAACCAAGTTAACAAAGCACTAATTGATAATAATTTACCAAAGCTAAAGCTTTCAGAATTTCTACGTCTATTTAACACGATGACTTTCCAAGCTCCTTTTTATTGTGTTGATATGAAGGAGATGATTGAGTTAGCAGAGATGGTAGAAGATGCTGATTCAAACGGTATTCTTACTGATGCTGAAATCTTTGGATTTGCTTGTGCTCCAGTAAACCTGGGCCTAATGGATCATGTTCAATTCTATAATTGGATCCTTCATAAATACGTTAATATGGAAGGGATTCCTTGTGAACCGATTGAACACGGTTCAAATGATATTGATTACCTTGAAACTTCGATTAAATGTGTTGAGCTATATCAATGGCTTTCAAGACACTTTAATAATAAAAACTTTGTCTATTCTGAAGTTGAGCTCTTAAATAATAAGCAGCTTGCTATCGATCAACTAAATGAACTTCTTTCACAAAAGATTATAGCTAGATGTTCTTCATGTAGTGTTAAGCTGCCAGAAGACTCTCGTTTTCCTATCTGTGAAGAGTGTTTTGAGAAGCGTAAGGCCAATCGACGTAAACCTGGTGGAGGACGATTTAAAGGTAAACCTGGGAAGGGTGGAGCCTCTAAAGGATCAACAGGAAGAAACTTCAAAGGTAAAGGGCGTCCTGGACAGAGTCGAAAAAGAAATGTAAGTCGTAAGAGAAAAAATACTACTTCTAAACCTTAGAGATAATGAATACTTTCGAGTACGCAAGGCTATTGCTAGAATCTCCATTTCTTGAAGATAAGCTGACAACATCTGATGTTGTTACGGATCTAAATTACCATAAAACACAAGATGGAATAAAAGATCTTCGTCCAGCGAGAGAGGGGAAAATCATATTCTCTTGCGAACAACTAAAATTTCCAAAAAGAGGCAGTTTTCATTTAGATGAAAAGAAGGCCATGGCCCTTCACTTCTTTGCAAATCATGAGCTTTTGGCAATCGAAATGATGGCCACTGCTTTGATGTATATTCCAATAGAAGATAAGTCGCAATACAAGAGGATCGCCTCAGGCCTGCTACAAACTATTGATGATGAGATTAAACATTTTAATCTTTATCGCAAAAGAATGAATGACTTTGGGATTGATTTTGGAGATCTACCTGTTAACGACTTCTTTTGGCGACAGATGCAAAAAATCACAAGCTTTGAAGAGTACTTTGCTGTGATGGCCTTAACTTTTGAAGCGGCCAACTTAGATTTTGCAAAATTCTATCGTGATATTTTTCAAGGTGTTGATGACAAAAAGTCAGCAGCAATTTTAAATGTTGTTTACGAAGATGAGATTTCTCATGTTGGCTTTGGTGTGCACTGGTTAAATAAGTGGCGTAATCAAAGTAATTTATGGGAATTCTATGTGCAGTCTCTACCAGATTTACTTTCTCCTGCACGTGCAAAGGGAATGATCTTTGATCGTGAGGGGCGAGTAAGAACAGGTATGGATGACGACTTTATTTCTCGTATTGAGAACTTTAAAGATGAATTTATCGTCACAAATCGCAAGGAGTGGAAGTGAAGTATCGTGTTAATCTCGACTTTGATGCTGCACTTGCTGCTAATAATCCAAAAATTAAAATTGATAAGTACTTAACAGAGCTGGAGTATATCTTCTTCTTAGTTAATGACTCTAGTGAAAATACTCTTTGTACAAAATTAAGTTATTCACAAGAGTACTTGGATAGCTTAGGTCATTTTGGTTTTATAACAGGGACAGTAACAACAGACTTGAGTAATTATTTTAATTGGTGGGGTGATCTTAGAGACTTTAACAATGCCCAGCTTTTAAACTCCAAGTGTTGGTTGGCCAGTTGGTATAAGCCTTTAGAAGATCTAATTATCAATAAAGGTGATAGTGTTGAAATTCATGGTAGGCGTTTCTACCGTCCTGATCAAAGCTTTTCCGGAATTGGTAATAAGATTATTAAGAATCATGCGGATTTAGAGCGTGTGAACTTACCTGGTGTTCTGTCTAAATATGTTAAGGTTATAAAAACATTTGGGGTTACTTACGATTTAAAAACTGATGACTTCTTTGTTGTAGAAAATTTAACTGGTCCAAATGGACAGTTTAAGGGTGGATGTCTGATCGATTTAGATGAGCTTGGATTGGAATTCGACCTCAACTCTACTATCAATTTAATCAAAGAGAACTTACCAAATAAATCAATACAAAAAATTCAATTCGATAATATGATTTATGAAGATGAGAGTGGAGAGTTAAAACTTTGCCCACTTGTTGAGTTAAATTATCGTCGCACCATGGGTGAAGTTATTTTCAATGTAACGAAAACTCTAGGTAAGGGAACACTTCACTTTGGTGATAAACAGTATCTTAATAAAGATTCTGTCATTCTATCACCACCTTTCGTAAAAAATATTTGCTACTATAACCGAGTTAAGTAGTTGGACAAGAATGCTAAATAGATAATATTCCTTCGAGGATTCTCAATTATACAGTAAAATGGAAGAGTTCTTTGGTTTAGATTAGGAGTATTTGTGGCCAAGAAAGGTTTTTTTGACAAGATGAAAGGGAAGCTAAAGAAGTCTGAAGAAGATGAAGAGCTACTCGAAGAATTTGAAGAAGATGAATTTGAATCTGATGAGGATGATTCTGATTCTGATTTTGATGATGCAACATCAACAGATGTTAAAATTCCTAGTGCCCAAGAATTAGAAGATACTGAACTTGAAGATGACTTCGATGCAGCTGATGTTATTCCTCCACAATCTCAAGAGGAAGTCTTGGATGAAGATGATGAAGAGGAAGACGAAGAGTATGACGAGGAAGACGACGATGATGATGAAGACGAAGAAGATGAATCTTTCGTTGAAAAGTACTTCCCATCTCTAGCAAAGCTTTTTAAGAAAAAATCATCTGATAATGAAGATGAGGACGATGAGGATCTTGAAAGTGAAGAGGATGAAGAAGATGATGAGGACGAGGATGATGACGAAGATAAGTCCTTCCTTGAAAAACAGCTTCCATTCCTTGCTAAGCTTTTAAAGAAAAAAGCGTCTAAAGAAAAAGACGATGAAGATGAAGAAGACGAAGATAGCGACGAATATGATGATGAAGACGATGACGAAGATGAGGATGATGATAAAAAGGCCAAAGATAAAAGTAAGCTAATTAAAATCGTTCTTATCGTTGCAGTTGCTCTTTTAGCGATCGATCAATTTGTTTTAAATGATGAAAGTGATAATGAGGTACCGGAAGTCCCACCTGTCAAAAGACAGAAAAAACCTCGTAAGAAGAAACCAAAGAAGGTCACTGAAACAAAAGAGTCACCAAAGGCCGTGGAACAAGCTGAACCTCAAGTCGAGCAACCAGCACAACAACAAGTTGAAGTTCAGCCTGAGCCGACTAAAGAAGTTCAACCTGAGCCTGCTCCTGAAGTTCAACCAGTACAAGAACCTGAAGTTCAAGTGCAAGAACCAGCAGTGGTTCCTAGTGAACCTCAGGTAGAAGAAAAACAACCTGAACCTAGTTTGAATCTTGGTGAAAAGAATACTGAGCCTGCTCCTGAGCCAGTCATTATCCCATCAACTCCAGTTGATTCTAATATCAGTTTTGGAGAACAAGATGATAAAGACGAAGAAAAGGCCGATACCCTCGATAATCAATTAGATAAAATTGTTGATAAATTAGAGGAAGAGAAAGAAGAAGTTGTTAAGAAATTAGATTATGTAGCTCCTCCAAAGTATACGGAGTTTGGCCAAGGTTTAGTTTATAACTGTAAAGGAAAGCACTGGGCTTGTGTTGATCGCGAAGCCTATATTAAATGTGAAGGTAATATGAACTGGGCCAAGCAAGAAGGAAAGCCTAATGAGTGCGCAACTTCTAAGATTTTAGCATCAGAATACGACTGTCGAACTCTACAGATGTACTATATTAATACTGTTGCTGAAACGCCAAATTGTAATTAAGCGGCGTCTTTCTTAAATAGGCCGTCGATGATTGTAAGAGTGAAAGTCTTTTCTTGTTTCACTTCTTCTTTTTTCATCGCTCTTACAAATGCCTTTGCTAACTCTGGGTCAAATTGTGATCCAGAGAACTCTTCTAGCTCAGCATAAGCAACTTCATAATCAAGTCCCTTACGATAAACTCGAGTTGATGTCATAGCATCGAAAGTATCGGCAATTAGAATAATTCGAGAAAATAATGGAATATCTTCACCCTTAAGTCCGTCTGGGTATCCACGCCCATCCCATCTTTCATGGTGATATTTTGCAAATGTTGCAACTTTTTCAAAGTGAGTAAATCCTTGAAGGATTTCAAATGATTTTTCTGGATGACTTTTCATTTGAAGAAATTCATCTTCTGTAAGTCTTGAAGGCTTATTTAATACCTCGTCTGGTACACCAATTTTACCAATATCATGGAATAGGGCCGAAAGTTCTAGATCATATAATTCATCTTCGTTCAGTCCGATTTCTTTCCCAAGAGTTAAACTAAAATAGGCAACACGTGTACTGTGTCCGTAAGTATAATGGTCTTTACAATCTAGGGCATGAAGAATTGTTCTTGCGGCCATTTCACAAATCTTTTTCTGCTCAAGCTTTAATGCTTTATTTTCAGCTTCTAATCTCTGTGTAGGGTCATCAGTTGCACCCTTAGCATTAACTACGGTTTTTCCAGAGATTGTTTTGGAGTGAGTCTTCTTTGCTGACGTGCTTTTGCGCGTACTAGCTTTCTTGCGTCTCTCTCCCAAATTTACGATTTTACTCTTCTTCATTTATAAGACCTAGTGTTACAGTCGGGTTATACCCATATTCTAATAATTCTTCGGGTCATTCTTAAGGAATCTTTAATTTAATCGGCTCATTTATATGATATTGGTCGCTTAATATGCTAAAATGGATTTTCAAGATGCCAAAAATTCGTGTCATCGCTATTTAATTTTAAATACTTAGGAAGAGTTATGCGTATTAGAATCGTCGAGACGAATCTCGATAAAATTGCCGTAGGTAAGCTCAATAATCTACTAGAATTGTTAGAGCTTTCAGATCTTAATAAAGAAATTTCAGAAGAAAATAACGAGTCAGCAGCAAGTCAAGTTGCCTTTACCAAATCACAAGTCGATGTATCAAACGACGAGTATTTCATTATTGTATTCAATGATGGAGATCAGATCGACAAATCTATTTTAGAAAATGAAATGTGCCTAGGAGTATTTTTTGCTGATAAAACAGTAGAAGAGAACCTGCTCAACATGAAGAATGCTGTTGAAGGGCTAAAGGCCATGGAATTACAAAAGAAACTTCTTTATAAAATGAATAGTGTTATGGAAGGTCTTGTTGGGCAAGTAGAAAGCATCAAAGAGATGCATAAGAATATGGCACCGTTTAGAAGTGAAAAGATCCGTGGTGTTGGAATCACTTCTCGTTTTTGTGCTGGAACATCTAATGGCGGTGAATTCTTTGACTTCTTTAAGGTTGGTGGAGATGTGTGGATTATCTCTCTTCACGCTTCCTCATATATGTTAATTGGAAATTTCTTAACAATGATTGAAGGATGGAAGGCAGAAGGCACTCTTTCTATGGATAAGATTCTCAATCATCTAGAAAGTCGCCAAGAAGATTTTTCTGAATTTGGAGAAGCTTCTATTCTTGTTGCGAAATTAACTCTGGCCGATCTCACACTTGAGAGTGTTAATATTGGCGGCCATGAAATTCTCTCTCATAATGATATTCTTATTAAGTCTAATGAATTTAGCTTCCCTAACTCATATGAAATTAAAAAAGAAAGTATACAATTAGAAAAAGGAAAAGGAGTTCTTTTACTGTCTCCTGGATACTTTAAAAATAATGACCATATCGTAAATGGTGAAGAATATATTTCTTTTATTAAGAAAAATTGGTCGTCTCCGGTCGAGTTAATTAGTGAATTAACATTTCAGAGTAAAAAGGGATATAATGAAGATGATTTCTTACCAAATGATCAAACCATCTTAATGGTAGAGGTAGATAAAAATGCAATTTCTAAAATCTAGTATCATTATTCTTGTCACAACTGGGGCCATGGCCTTTACTGGAACAGAGTGTTTTCAATCGACATTTGATGTTTCTGTAAAACATAAATCGGCGCCATTTGGTCTTTTGAATAAGACAATTACTATTAGCAAGAAAGAGTGTGAAATAGAGATAGCTCATAACCAGTATAAGTACATGAATCGTAATTGGCTTATTGATATTTGTCGTGATCCAATCCACGTGAAATCGACTTCTAATTCTGTTGATGTTTATCGCAAACAAGGTGAGTGTCACGCGACTTCAAATGAGTTTTGTGATGAGTATAAAACGATTAAAAAGATTATTGAGGATGATGGCCTAATCTTCGCTTCAGGTGCAAAGAATAGTCTTAATGATGATCATGGCCGTGTATTTTGTGCAAAGCTTTTAGTTGAAGAGTATTTAAATGCTAATACAGTCTTTGGCCGTAATGGTAATTATGATTACCTAATGATAAAAAAGCCAATTGCAAGAATTCCAGAAGATCTCAAAAGAAAGAGAGCTGAATTTAAGGCGGCCAAAGAAAAAGCTGAAACAAAAGAAGAGAGTACTCAGGTAGATTCAACAACTGAATCTTCTGGTGATTTTCAAATTGATGAGAATGCTGGACCTGGTAGTTTCTAGATCGATTTAAAGGCCGACTCAAGGTCGTCGATTAAATCATCGACATCTTCAATACCGACAGATAATCGAATAAGGTTATCTGTCAGACCAATACTTTCACGAACATTTTTTGGAACAGAAGCATGAGTCATAATGGCCGGATGCTCGATTAAGCTTTCAACTCCACCAAGACTCTCAGCAAGCGAGAAGATCTCTACTTTTTGTAAAAACTTTTTAGACTTCTTAATATCACCTTTCAAGAAGAAGGTGATCATTCCACCAAAGCCTGACATTTGTTTTTTTGCAAGCTTGTGTTGTGGGTGAGACTTTAGGCCAGGATATGAGACTTTTTCGACTTTTGGATGGGACTCTAGGTACTTTGCCACTTTCATAGCATTCTTTGCATGAGCTTCCATACGTATCGCAAGAGTTTTAATTCCTCTTAGAACAAGCCAAGAGTCAAATGGTGATTGTGTTGGGCCAAGTGACTTTTGTAATGTCCATAACTTCTCATAGAATTTTTTGTTATTTAACATACAAGCACCTCCAACAACATCAGAGTGGCCATTGATATATTTTGTCATTGAGTGCATGACAATATCGGCACCTAAATTAAGTGGATTTTGGAAGTAAGGACTCATGAATGTGTTATCAACAACAGTCATGGCCTTATGCTTTTTTGCTAGCTTTGATATCTTTTCGATATCTGAAATTTTTAAGAGTGGGTTAGTTGGAGTTTCAACCCATATAAGTTTAGGCTTATGCTCTTTTAAGGCCGCTTCAACTTTCTTAATATCTGTCGTATCCACAAAAATGTAATTATGAATTTTATTAAAGACTGTTGTAAAAAGTCGGTACGTACCACCATAGACATCATCACCACATAGGATGGTTGAACCTACTGGTAGTGCGTGCATAATAAGCATTTCAATTGAGACACCACTTGAGGTTGCTAGTGCATACTTTGCATTTTCAAGAGCTGCAAGTGATTCTTCGAGTCTGCTGCGAGTAGGGTTGTGGCAACGAGAGTATTCATAGCCTTGATGAATTCCCGGACTTGTTTGAGCATAGGTGGTCGTCTGATAAATTGGAGGCATAACTGCCCCTGTTTCTTTATCTGGATGACCACCAGCATGTACGCACACTGATGACTTACCTGCAGACTTCAGTGTGCGCTTCTTCATTAGTTTGAGCCTTTTTCAGACATGTATTGAAGAACATCAATTTCAGAAAGTAGATCTGAAACTTTTCCACCTTTCGTGATCACTGCAACTTCCTTCTTAAGAAGAGCATCAGCTACAGTCTCAAGTAGTTCATTACAATCAACAACACGGTATTTATTTGTGATCGCTAGTGAAATATTATCATCTTTTTGGAACTCGCCCATGATAACAGGTTTAATAAGACTTCTTTCAGTACATAGACCAAGTACATCACCGTCCTTGTTTAGAACAGGAACTTGAGAGATGTTTTTCTCTTCCATTAGCGTAATGGCCTCACCAATTGTTGTCGTGTCTTGTACTGTAATAATATTTCCGTCCTTACCTAGAGTATTTAATACTTCAGAGATTTGAACATTAAATGATGAATCAAGGTAACCACCATCACTCATCCAATCATCATTATAGATTTTTGAAGCGTAACGGTTTCCTGAATCGTGAAGAAGAATTAGGATCTTCTTTGGTTCAGTTTGTTTAGCTGCGTACTTTAGAGCACCTTCAATTACGGCACCAGCAGAACCACCAGCATAAATACCTTCTTCTTTAAGAAGCTTTCTTGTCATAAGAAATGATTCTTTATCATTAACAACTTCAAAGTCGTCAATTAGATCAAAGTCGTAGTTTTCAGGAATAAAGTCTTCACCAACACCCTCTAGAACATATGAGTGAGCTTGACCCATCTCTCCTGTTTTGTGGTAACCGGCGATGATTGAACCAACACAGTCAACACCAACGACTTCTACCTTATCCATTTTTTCTTTGAAGTAACGGCCACATCCACTGATTGTTCCACCTGTACCAACTGCTGCCATGAAAACATCAAAGTCACCTTGCGTTTGCTCATACATTTCTGGAGCAGTCCAAGTGTAGTGAGTATTTCTGTTATGTAGGTTATCGTATTGATTTACATAAAATGAATTTGGAATTGTTTCCGAAAGTTTTTTAGAAACAGAGTAGTAAGAGCGTGGATCTTCAGGTTCAACATTTGTTGGACAGACAACAACCTTTGCACCGAATGCTCTTAGGTTATCAATTTTCTCTTTTGATTGCTTGTCAGCTAGTACGAAAATACATTTGTAACCGTGAACTGCTGCCCACATTGCAAGACCAACACCTGTGTTTCCAGATGTTCCTTCAATAATTGTTCCACCTGGTTTAAGAACGCCTTCTTCAACGGCACGATCAAGCATATAAGCACCGATACGATCTTTTGTTGATCCACCTGGGTTCATATATTCTAATTTTACGTAGAACTCACAATTTGTATCTTTTCCGATACTATTTAATTTTACGATTGGCGTATTACCAATTGCTTCAACAACGTTTGCCTTAGCACCTTTCATCATACTTCTTTCTCCGTTTGCTTCCAATTTTTCTGTAGGGCCCTTAATTGCTCTATAGGATCAAAAGTCACAAGATCTGGAAACGTTAGAGTTTCGATATTAGACTTTTTCGAAATGGAAGTTTTTATTTCTTCTTGTTTAATTATTGTTTTCTTAAACTCTTTCATCTTCGCCGTTTTTGGCTGCCATGATGAGAGGTTGTTATACCATGATTTATTGATAATGAGGTAACGTTCGGTGTCCATTTGGGCCTGAATTGAGTCAAAGATTTGCTTTGTTTCAAGT
>NZ_JBEBMT010000005.1:9446-10932 GCF_043196705.1 Halobacteriovorax sp. HFRX-2_2 | reverse complement strand
GTTCCTTCATATGTTCGGCCGAGGTTACTAAGTACCACCTAGAGTGAGCTGGATCATTTAATGTCTTTTCTACACTTAAACCATCGATAAATTTCTCACGATTTCCATAGAGGATTGAAATGGCCTCAAGGAAGTCGTTAATAAAGCCCTGTCCTGTGACGCTTTCTAAGTAGCTTAGAAACTTTTCAATTCCTGTTGAAATAATGCGATTGAAAAAACGTCCTGGCTTATTCTGATTTGTTATATAGTTAAAAGCTTCTGCAAAAGTCTTATTGAAAAAGCGATTGATCTTCTTTGATGAATTTAGGAAGTCTAAAAAGTTTTTTCCTGGTGCTGTGTCTACAACAATTGCATCATAGATATTGCGATTAATTTGTGTCTGAATTTCAAGAACTGCAAGAATCTCATTGAGACCACCTCTTGAACTGGTTAGATTTTCTAAAATTTTATTATCAACTTTAGAACCAAGAATCTTTTCAAAAGATGACTTACAATCTAATAGAAGAACATCAAAAGAAATCTCTTCACTTTTAAATTCAACGATTTCAGATTGGTCTTTTAAATTTAAAAGCTGTCTTAGGCGCTTGGCCGGATCAATTGTGATTAGTAGAACTTTCTTATTATCAGCGGCTAATGAGAAGGCGCGGGATGCTGAGATCGTTGTTTTTCCAACGCCTCCTGTTCCACAAAAAATTTCTATTTTTTTAAAGTCCTTCACTAGCAAGCCTATTTGGATTTAAAGATATCCATTTTTTCTATAATTAAATCACTCAACGCCTCCACTTGTTGCTCTTGATTTTGAGCAATAATTAGCGGGAAGTGGAGATCATATTTTACCTGAAACTTCTTCTGTAATTGTTTTTGATTCTCAATCTTTACCTTAATAAAGTCTGGAGTATCATCTTCAGGGAACTTATTCAAAGTTAAGTCACAGTTGAGAATTTCAATTGTTGAAATATTGTATTCGTCAGTGAGTTCAGCTCTTAACTCAACTCCCTCTTCAACAGCAAGCTCTGTTGGAATACTAACCACGACACATTGAGTGTGTTCTTTATTCGTTAAGAAGTTATGCATCTTATCGATATCGTTTGCTATTGGCCCAATCTTAAAAATATCTTTAAAGACCTTAGGTGAGTGAATTGTTGAAAGAAGGTGACCAGATGCTGGTGCATCTACTATCACAATATTCTCTTCGTCTTTTGCAAGATCAATAATGTGCCCTAGAAAAATGAGTTGGCCAAAGCTTGGCACCATATCAAAGAGGGCCTTAAAGAAAGAAGTTGAAACAATCCACTTTGCAATTGTTTTAGAATTGAGCTTTCGAGCAATATATTCTTGGACTGAGCTTAAGTGAGTTAGTTCAACGGTATTGATATCAAGAGACTTGATAAGTTCTTTATCCTCATTTTGTTCAAATGAGAAATAATAGACATTCTTATTATGATTAAGTTCAGAAATCGACTTAGTAAGCGCCAGGGAAGTGAGT
>NZ_JBEBMT010000005.1:0-9349 GCF_043196705.1 Halobacteriovorax sp. HFRX-2_2 | reverse complement strand
TTTGTTCAAATGAGAAATAATAGACATTCTTATTATGATTAAGTTCAGAAATCGACTTAGTAAGCGCCAGGGAAGTGAGGCTTTTTCCAACGCCTCCTTTTCCCGTGACGATATATAAGTCTTTAAACTTCATTAGAATTTGTAGAAGACCGTAAGTAGAACTTTAAAGTAGTATCCCTCAACATCTGAGCGATTCTCTTGATCTACATCAAACGGATCGTTAAATGTGGCCATAGCACCAACAGAGATTTTTCTATTTAAATCAAAGTCTGCACCTGCACCAAGTTGATAACCAAATACTGTCTTTGCATCTGACTTATACGTTTCAGTCTTAATCTGAGGTCTAAAAAATCCAAGACCTGCTGCAAGGAATGGTTGGAAAGCATCGTAATGAAATAGCTTTCCTTTCGCTCCAAAAAGAAGTCCTGCAGTTTTCGAATAAGTGCCTTCATATTCATGTTTTGAATAATGTAGGTTGGCGTAAAAATCAAATGAGTAAGAAGCCTTATAATTGTAGAATAATTCGGCCGTAATTTTATCTTCACCGTTATCTTTTAGATCACTCATTAGAAGTGTTTGACCAATTCCGATCCCAACTGAGTGAATGTGAAGCTCTTGACCACTAAGTAGGGCCGCCGCTGCTGCAGCATCTGAATTCTTCTTCGCTGATTTTGAAGAAGTCAGTTGTTTAACTGTTTGTGCTTGTGTTTGAACACCAAAAATAAAAAGGCCTGCTAGAATAACTGCAGGCCTTAATATAGATTTTGAAATTTTAGAAATCATTTCACCCTCTAAACTAAATATATATGCAGTAATAACTGCCTTATATTAGTTTAAAGTAGTCGTAGTTTCAACAGAAGAGTTTAGGTTTGCTGCACTGTTGAAAGCGTTGAAAGTTTGAGCTGGAGCTTCTTCAACTACTGGAGCTTCAATACCTTCTAGACCTCTAATGTATCCAGTGAATGTACCTTCTTCACCACGGATAACTCTCTTAAGAAGTTCTACGTCACCTGGCTTAGTTGACTTTTTCTCTTGATCAAAAAGAAGTTGAATTTGAGTCATGTAAGTGATGTCGTTTTTAGTCTTGTTATCAATAACTTGAATCTCGTGACCTTCTCTGATGATTTGAGCGATCTCTTCAAGTGTTACATAGCAACTTTGGTGTGTGTCATAAAGTTTTCTGTTTTGGTACCTTTTAATAATTCTTACATCATTCATTCTACTACCCCTATTGGTTTACGAATATATCTCAAGTTTAATTTTAGAATTCTCTTGAGCTAAAACGAGTTAATAATTAACACGACGCTTTCTAATAGTTAAGCTTTTTGTATAAATTTCACCGTTAAGACATATTAAGTAAAATTAAATACTTACAAGTTCAACTTATTACAAAAGACAGGTTGGTGTTCATAGATTTTATTGATTTCCCGCTGTGTCTATTGCTGAGCGTTTTGAAATTTGCATCAGAGAAGTAACAGTCTATGACAGTAACTGTCAAGGGATAGGCTTCTTAATTTTATCTAAATTCAAAGAGAATCCATTTATTTGCCATGATTTCAACTATTTATCATGCATTAGGTCGAGCTAATGCAAGTTGTTGATTCTTGAGTACTTACTTATGTTGCCCCTACGAAATTAAGGATTAATTTTCTTTAAGAAATATCTATTTAGGACGATGAGTGATTGAGGCAGTAAGGCCAAGGATATTAAATGTTTAAAATTTTCATTAAAAATTCACTCTGCACCGTAGCTTTAGTAACACTTGTTGGTTGTGCGACGACTAGCAGTGTTAAAGATGATTCTGATTCTAAGATAAATGAAGAATCTCAGCTTTCAAGTACGATTACTGATATTGAGAAGGCAAGGCGGGCCCAAGAGTTCGTTGATCAGTCTCTTTCGGAAATTGTAGAGGAAGCAAAGACAAAGGGTGAGGCAACAGTGAACTTTATTGCAAGTGACCTGTTCCTAAAAGCAGCAGATGCTTCATTAAGTGGTGACTCTGTTTCAGCTTCTCTAATTTTAAAGCACGTTGTTGAGTTAAAACCTAAAGATATTTACCTGAGAAAAAAGTATGCTGTTGAGCTAATCAAGTCGAGCCAACTAGAAGATGGAAAGAAGGAACTTGAGTACCTTATTAAACATGCAGATAAAGAAATTAAGGTGAAGGCTAAATTGCTACTTGCAGGAGTGTATGGGGCCCTAGGTAGTTCAAAGAAATCAATTAAGCTATACCGTCAACTAGTCTATAAAACTAAGCCAATTCTAAGCGAAGCTTGTATTTACTTATCGAAGGCATATGTTGATGCAAAGAAATTTAAAAAAGCAGTTGGAACATTAAGTTACTGCTCTAAAAAAGATCGTGATAATCGAAGTGATTACGCCTTTCATAAAGGTAAGATTTATTTTGAAAAGTCTGATTACAAGAATGCGAAGAAGTACTTTAATAACTCTTTAAAACTTGATCCAACAAATCAGCAGAGTACGATCCTTCTAGGTATGATCTATGAGCAAGAAGGAAACTTCAACTCTGCAAAACTTCTTTATCATAAGTTCTTAAAGTATGACCCAAGTAATTATACAGCTCTTGGAAAGTACGTGAATTTATTATTCTCAGATGGAGAGTATGAGAAGGTTGTTCCATACTTAGAGAAGCTTTTGGCCCTTGATCCTGAGAACTTAAATTTGAAAGTGAGACTAGGGGTTATTTATACTGAGACAGAAAGAATTGAAGATGCAAAAGGTATCTTTAAAGAGATCCTTTCTGTAATACCAGATTCTGATAAGGTTCTGTACTACCTAGCAAGTCTATATCAGAAGTCTAATGAGGGTGACTTAGCTGTAACTTATTTCTCACGTATTAAAGAAGACAGCTCTCTCTTTCATGAGTCTAATATTCAGATTGCTAATATTTTAAATACCTATGCTCAAAAAGATCGTTCTCAAGAAAAGCGTTTTGTTGAATTCGTGAAAGAGCGTTCAAAAGCATCGAAAGAGTTACGTTTTGAACTAGAAGTTATTCTTGCGGGCTACTATGAAAATAGAAAAGACCTTGGAAGAGCGATTGCTTTAATGGAATCTCAAATTGAGCACGATAGCTATACTGATGGCCACGCATACTATCTTGCGTCTTTATATGAAAAAGATAAGGCCTTCACAAAAGCAGAAAAGATCATGCTCGATATCTTAAAGCGTGATCCTAATAATTCTCATGCACTAAACTTTCTAGGTTACACATACTTAGAGCAAGGTGTTCATATGGATAAGGCCTATGCTTATATTAAAAGAGCTGTTCAGCTTAATCCACAAGATGGGTATATCCGAGACTCTTTAGGTTGGTACTATTATAAAACTGGTGAGTATCAAAAAGCATACCGCGAAATTAAGAAGGCATTTGCTCTTGTTAGTGATGATGTGGTCATTGCAAAGCACTTAGGGCTCATATATACTTCATTAAAGAAGCCAGAAAAGGCTCGTCAATACTATGTCGAGGCACTTAAAAATTGTACGAAAGTAAACGAACGCGAAGAAATTCTAAATTATATCGAAAAGCTGGACTCTGTGCGCTTGCCGGCATCTCGTTAATATCCTGTACAACAAATCCAATTAAAGAAGACATAAATGCTAAGGGCTCAACTGATAAAGTTGTGGCCCATAAGCTTCTTAGTAGTGGACTATGTAAAGAGTTTAAAGGCCGAGGCCGTTTAAAGTTTGGCAAAAGTCAGGACCGATTTACATACAATGCCATTTTAAATAAAAAGACATTTAGCTTGGCCATTGATGTACCTTTCAAAGGACAAGAAACTCTTATTCTTCCACTCGACGCAACTAGACCAGTTCAAGGAACTCTTTATAAGAAAATCTCAACTGAGTTAATGAAAGCAGGGCGTTATACATCATTAAAAATTTTAGATGACTTTTTACTTAAAAATCGTCTCTTCTTCAGTGACTTGAAAAATGTCGACAGCAATTATTGTGACAGTGGGTGTCTTGAGGGCAAGCTTACACATTACAGCAATGGCAATGTAGACTTCGAGAGAAAGATGCTTGGAAAGTATGAGTATCACGCAAGCTTCAGCCAGCTCGAGGCCAATGAATATAAATTCATCAGACTCGAAGGTATTAGGCACACAAAGAATCCACAAAAAGAGCAGAGAATTTTGGCCTTAGATTTAATCGTCGATAGCTGTGAATCTATCTAGCAGCGCAACACCGATTCCTAATAAATTCTAGTAAATTTATCTTATCTCTTGTATAAATTACTCTAGTATTATTCTATGCAATAATTTTTTGAACAAAGGATGGTTTATGAAATCAAGGAATCTTGTTTCATTTTTAATCATGGGACTTTTAACTTTAACTGTTTCATGTACAAAAAAAGTAGATCTTAGTGAGAAAGTTCTACATCTGGCCGTTACTTCAGAAGTGAAGGGAATGGATCCAATTTACTCAAACGACAAGTACTCTTCAAATGAAGTTGGTCGTGTTTATGAAGGTCTACTAGAGTATCATTATCTAAAAAGACCATACACGCTTGTGCCAAACCTTGCAGAATCTCTTCCTGAAGTTTCTGAAGATGGACTAACTTATACTTTCAAAATTAAACAAGGTGTTCTATTTCACGATGATGCTGCTTTTAAAGATGGTAAAGGTCGTGAGCTAGTTGCACAAGATTTCGTATACTCAATTAAAAGACTTGCTGATCCAAAGCTTCAGGGGCTTGGTTGGTGGCTACTTCAAGACAAAATTGTAGGTCTTGATGAGTGGCGTGAGAAAAACTCTAAAAAAGATACTGTTGATTACACAGAAGTTGTTGAGGGACTAAAGACTCTTGATAAGTATACTCTTCAGTTCAAACTAAAGAAGCAATTCCCACAATTCCTATACTCTCTTGCAATGCCATTCACATTTGTTGTTGCTAAGGAAGTTGTAGATCACTACGGGAAAGAATTCCTTAACCACCCAGTTGGTACAGGGCCATTTATGCTTAAGGAGTTCCGTCAGTCTGCAAAGAAATTTACTTACGAGGTAAACCCTAACTTTAGAAAAAAACTTTTCCCAACTGAAGCAAGTGATGAATTTAAGCACATGCTTAAGTACGCAGGTAAACAAGTTCCTTTCGTAAAAAAAATCGAAGTTAATATTATCAAAGAAGATCAACCAAGATGGCTAAACTTCCTAAAGGGTAGAGTCGATTATATTGGTATCCCAAAAGATAACTTTGAATCAGCTGTTACTCCAGGTAAGGGACTTGGTGATGAGTTCGCTAAGAAAGGAATTGAGCTTTCAGTTTCACCATCTCTAGATGTTACTTACACAGCATTCAATCATGATCTAAAACTATTTCACAATGTTGACCTAAGAAGAGCTCTTGCTCTAGCTTACAATGTTAAAGAATTTAATAAGCTATTCTATAATGATACAGCTCTTCCGGCACAATCAGTTGTTCCTCCGGGGATCGCTGGTAATATGCCAGATTACGTAAGTCCTTACAGAAGCCGTGACCTTGAAAAAGCTAAAGCACTTCTTGCAAAAGCTGGTTACCCTGAAGGTAAAGGTCTTCCAGAAATTACTTATGACTGTCCAAGTTCTTCAACTTCAAGACAAATTGGTGAACTATTCAAGAAACAAATGGCCGAAATTGGTGTAAATATCAAAGTTGTTCAAAACTCATGGCCAGAGCTACAAAAGAAAATCACTGCTCGTCAGGTAATGCTTTACGGAATCGCATGGGGTGCAGATTACCCAGATGCTGAAAACTTCCTACAGCTTCTTTACGGACCAAATCGTTCACCAGGTGCTAACGGATCAGGTTACAACAATCCTAAGTTCAATGAACTTTTCGCAAAAGCTTCAATTATGCAAGATTCTCCTGAGAGAACAGCAATTTATGAGCAGCTTAATAAGATGGCAGCTGAAGAAGTTCCATGGCTATACGGTGTTCACCGTCAGTCATACCTAATCAAGCATAGCTGGTTAAGGAACTACATCACAACTGACTTTGAAGCTGGTCAAGCTCAATACCTAGATATTGATCTTGAAGCTAAAAAGAATATGCAATCAAAATTATAATTGATTTATAGCGCTGGAGATCTCTCCGGCGCTTATTTAATGAAGCAATCGAAATGGTTGCTTTTTTAAATAAGCGAAACGCTTTAAATAAGTAAGAGCTAAGGAGCTGTTTTTGTGAATACTTGGTCATATATTTTAAGAAGATTACTTTATACGATCCCTATTATTCTTGGGGTATGTTTAATTATTTTCGCAATCTTTAACCTTTCTGGGTATGATCCTGCCCAACTTCTATTAGGTAAGCACGCAAGCGCGAAGCAAATTGCAGAGGTAAGACACGAGCTAGGTTTAGATCGTCCTCTTGTTGAACAATATATTGGTATCGTAAAGTCTGCATTTACATTCGACTTTGGTCGTTCATGGGCAACTAAGCAAAGTATTATTGAAATGATTAAAGAGGGTGCTGTTCCATCACTAACTTTAACTCTTCCAGCTTTCTTAATTTCGACTATTCTATCAATCTTACTGGCAATTGTTGTTTCGTTCTTTAGAGGAAAAGCAATTGACCGTACGTTAGTTATTGTAAGTGTTTCTTTAATGAGTATCCCATCTCTTGCATATATTCTTTTCTTCCAAAAGTTTTTTGCATATGAGCTAGGATGGTTTGAAATTTCAGGTTACGAACATGGATTCCCTTACTTTATTCCTTACGTAATTCTTCCAGTTATTATTATGGTCGTATTAAACTTAGGTCCTGACCTTCGTTACTTTAGAACAGTTATTCTAGATGATATTTACCAAGACTATGTTCGTACAGCTCGTGCAAAAGGTCTTAGTGAAAGAGTCGTTCTATTAAAGCACGTTTTAAAAAATTCATTAATTCCAATTATTACATATGTAGTTATTCAAATCCCTTTCCTTATTTTAGGTGCTCTACTTCTTGAGAGTTTCTTCTCAATTCCAGGGCTAGGTGGATTAACTGTAAAAGCTGTATTTGATAATGACTTTCCAGTTATTAAGGCAATGACGATTCTTTCGGCAATGGCCTATATCATCTTCACAGTAATTACGGATATTCTATATACAATCGTTGATCCAAGAGTAAGGTTAAAGTAGGAGTTGTCATGTCAGCAAATTTATCAAGCGAATCAAAATCACTATGGGGACATGCTTGGACTGAGCTTAAAAAAGATAAAGCCGCAGTCTTCAGTATGGTTGTTATTGGATTATATGTATTACTAGCTGCACTTACATTCTTTGGTGTAATTGCAGGTGAATGGTCAAAAGAAATTGGTGCGTCTTATATGCCACCAAGTGCCGATGCTTTATTTGGAACAGACATTTTCGGACGCTCTGTTGTTTATAAAACTCTAAAAGGTGCAGAGATGGCAATTGGGATTGGTTTCTCAACAGCAATGATCTCAACTGTAATTGGTGTGACTCTAGGTCTTATGGCCGGATACTTTGGTGGAAAAGTCGATGAAATCATTGTTTGGTTTTACACGTCACTTGCATCGATTCCATATATCATGCTTCTTTTTGCCGTAACAATGGTACTAGGAAAAGGAACGTCGTCATTATTCTTAGCTCTTGGGGTAACTTCTTGGGTAGGTCTATGTCGTCTTGTGCGTGGTGAAGTTCTTCGTCACAAGGAAAGAGAGTATGTCCAAGCAGCGGCAGCTCTTGGTGCAGGTAATATGAGAAGAATGTTTAAGCATATTCTTCCAAATATCTTCCACATTGTTATCATTCAATTCTCTCTAAGATTTCAACAGGCGATTAAGTCTGAGGTTATCCTTTCTTATTTAGGACTTGGTGTTCAAGGACAGCCATCTTGGGGAACAATGATTGATGATTCAAAACTTGAACTTGCTCGTGGTGTTTGGTGGCAACTTTCTGCGGCAACACTGGCGATGTTTGTGCTTGTTCTAGCACTAAACCTTCTTGGAGATGCTCTTCGTGACTCTCTAGATCCAAAGCTTAAAGGTAAAGCGTAGGAAAACGCTCTACTATTAAAAAATAGCTTAATTTATTTACTCAACATTCCGATAAATATTGTTAAGAGGGCCTAGAAATAGGCCCTAATTTTATTAACTTACGGGATTATGAGAGAGATAAACTTAAGCCTCCATCAAATACAAAACAATCCTCTACTTAAGGGAGAGTTGTATTGGTCACGTCCAAGTGGCAGACGCCTTCTTATAGGCCGTGCTGGAGAGTTTGCAAATCTCGAGTTAGTAGAAAAACTTTCTCAACAAAACGATCAATTCTTTCAAAAAATAATCATCGATGAAGAGCGCGTCTCTAAGGTCATTGACCACTTTATGGATCTTCAAAAGGCCCAGTTAGAAGAGGTTAAGCTACGTTATCGTAATCTTATTTTGGTGGACTTCTACCGCGCCTTAAAAGAAGGTGAGAAGTCTTCAACACTAGACTTCGTTTTTATTTGTCATGAAACTTTCTATGAGTTCAACAATGATAAGATAAACCTTGAAGAAGAATTTATTAAAACAAGTGCTATCACTTTTAAGAAGGCACAAGTTATCGCTTCTTCTGTTGTTTACTTGTCACTAGTATCTGGTTATCTCGACTTTAACTTTTTAAAGGAAATTTTTAATACAGTCCTAATGACTTACTTCTCATATGTTTGCCGTAATGGAACAAGCGTAACAGATAGGCTAGCAGGCCTGGAGGAGTCTTATGGGAATATTAAGTATCTAAAGAGTTTAAGTAAGGACTTTTTTGAGCTCGACTATAACTTGGACGACGATATTAGTAACCTATGGCATAAGGTTCATGATCAGGTGTTCGCCTTAGAGTTAGAGTTTGACTCCAATGATATTGAAGTCATCTTTAAATCCATTTTAGAAAATGTAAAAGACTATCGCTACTTCAATGAAATTTTCTCTCAAGAAGATATTGGGAGGAGTGCTTAGATGACTAATAGAATTGAAGTTTACACATTTATTGCACAAGAGCTTTTTGATAAGCTAGGTGAATTAATGTGTGAAGACTTAAGTTTTATTCAAGTCGAAAATATTACAGAGCTAGCGGATAAGAAAAATATTATTGTTGATGACGTCAGCTATAAAAATACTAACCCAATGGGGAAAGTTGTCTATATTAGCGAAGAAGTCAAAATCGGTGAAGTCAGCCTTACTCCTGATGCTATCTATACAGAGAATTCATTTATCTTAAATGAACTTGAAAATTACTTCGGTGTTTTACAAACACCTAAAAACCGTACATTTCCTCAATTTACAAAGGTTAAGCAGTACAAAATTCTTTCTCGCTTTAGTGTCGGTTACTATTGTGATCTTGCAAATCTTAAGGCCCATGA